>CACZZN010000014.1 GCA_902785705.1 uncultured Veillonellaceae bacterium | reverse complement strand
GAGTATTTGAATAATCGAAGTAAATGGCACTTCGTTTTCAGCCTGTTCGTAAAACGAATCGAAAATCGTCTGTGCTTGACTCTCTAAATTCTTGTTTATCGCTATGTTGATTTTAATTTTCTGGTCGATATTCCACAAAACATTGGTGATTTTATCTCTTTCATTATCGTTTGGAAATTCAACAGGTAACGAACGCAAAGCATTAAGTGGAACGTATCCTTGTGTTGAACCTCTTGAAACAGATAAAATATATTCTCGAATTTTTGGGGCTTGCAAGTAATAGTATAGCCACTTTGACTTCTTTTCGTCGCCTCCTAACTTAAAAATGCCCATATTCTTACAAGCATAATCTGTGGTGTCGTTCGTTTCAATATAGAGATTTCCTATCGTTCCAATCATGCTAAACAAAATATCCCATTTTTCAACAAAACTTCTTTCGATTACTTTTTTATAATCTTGTTCGGATATAAGTTTTGCAGATGAAAAATCTATTTCATACCTCCTTAAATGTTTTGATGTTATAAGATATCTGCCTGTATTTTGGGCTTCGGGAGAGTCATGTGTCCCATCTGTTACAAATTTACAGTATTTTTCTGCTGATAATGTACTAAATCTCATACCCAATCGCCCCCAGATTCTTTCTGCATACTCTGCAATATCTTCAGGAGTTTTTTTCTAAGTTCAGGAATATCATTTGTCAGCGTTTGCCACATAACAGCCAGATCTACTCTTTCGTAATCATGCGCGTAGAAATTTCGTGTGGCTTTTACGATTCTCCATGGTATTTCCTTATGACTCTCTTTGAAATCATCGGACAATCTTGCCGATAATTCTCCAATTTGAATTATGCAGGTATTACAAGCGTATTGCAACATTTTTTCTGAGCGATAAATTTCATAGCTATCATTGAATTTTTTTAGAAACGATACAATATCATCACAATAGCCAATCATCTTTTCGAGTATGACCTTCTCACTACTCTTCATAAAGTAAAACCTCATCCTTTTTTATGGATTCCCAAAAGTCGCGATCTTGTATTTCGGCTGTCACAACATCAACGTGACAACCAAATTCATCTTCTAAATCTAACACAAAAGCCATGTAATCGAATAATCCTTTGATTTTTCCCTTTTCAATCATTATGTCAATATCGCTTTTTTCTCCTGCTTCGCCTTTGGCGTAAGAACCAAATAGTCCCATTCTCTTAACGCCGTGATTTTTTGCTATAGGCACAGCCTTCTTTCGTATCGTTTCGATTGTATATGGCATCATCGCACCCCCTCAAACCTCATACCCAATCGCCCCCAGATTCTTACGAATCTTATCCTCCAACTCATGGGACTTTGCAAACAGCCCGGAAAGTTCTCCCGTCAGTCGCTTCATTTTATCGTCGAAAGGCTCCCCGTCATCTTCCTGCTCCTCAATACCCACATAACGTCCCGGTGTCAGAATATAATCCTGCTTGGCAATCGTTTCGAGGTCTGCCACGGCGCAGAACCCCTTGACATCTTCCAGACTGCCGTTTTGAAACTCGGCGAATGTACTCGCGAGTTTATCAATATCTTCCTCCGTAAAATCCCGGTGCTTTCTGTCCACCATATAACCCATCTTGCGGGCATCAATGAACAGCGTCTTGCCCTTTTGCTTTTTGTTTTTCGTGATAAACCAAAGGGTTACGGGAATGGTCACGCTATAAAAAAGCTGTGTCGGCATGGCGATGATGCCTTCCACGAGATCATCCTCGATGATGCGTTTGCGGATTTCGCCTTCGCCGCCGGATTGGGTGGAAAGTGCGCCGTTGGCAAGTACCAAGCCAATCTTCCCATTGGGCGCAAGATGATGAATCATGTGCTGAATCCAAGCATAGTTGGCGTTGCCCGCCGGAGGTACGCCATATTTCCAACGCTTGTCCTCTTTGAGCTTGTCCTGTCCCCAGCCGGAGAGATTGAAGGGTGGATTCGCCATGATGAAATCGGCCTTGAGGGTTGGATGGAGGTCATTGAAGAAGGTATCTGCCTGATATGCCCCAAGATTGGCATCAATGCCGCGAATGGCGAGGTTCATCTTCGCCATCTTCCAAGTGTCCGCATTGGATTCCTGCCCATAGACGGAAATTGCTCCACGCCTGCCGTTGTGAGCGGAAATGAATTTTGCGCTCTGTACGAACATACCGCCACTACCGCAACAGGGGTCATATACTCGGCAATTGGAAAAGGGACGCAGAACCGCCACGATGGTCTTGACGATACTGGCAGGAGTGTAGAATTCGCCGCCCTTCACGCCCTCATAGGCGGCAAATTGGGCAATGCAGTATTCATAGGTGCGCCCCAGAAGGTCTTTGCTCTCCTCCGTATCGTCCATGTCCATATTGGTGAAGAGATCCACCACATCACCGAGTACCCGCTTGTCAAGGTCGGGACTGGCATAGTTCTTCGGGAGCACGTTCTTCAGCTTTTTGTTGTCCGCCTCAATGGCTCGCATGGCATTGTCAATCACCGTTCCAATTTCCAGCGTGTGCGCCGCAGCGGAAATGGTCTGCCACCGCGCTTCTTCCGGCACAAAGAAGATATTGTCCTCCTCATAGGCATCCGGGTCGTCCTCGAAGCCTTCCCCCTCTGCCACAAGTTCATTGTATCGCTTTTCAAAGGCATGCCCGATATAGCGGAGGAAGATCAGTCCCACGATGACCTTTCGATAGTCCGCGGCAGGGATATGCCCCCAAAGGACACAGGCCGCATCCCAAATTTGTTTCTCAAAGCCAATGTTTGCGCTGCTCGTAGCCATATATCTTACCTCCGCATCAGTAATTTTCAGTATTTTGAAAGGTGCAAAAGTACATCGAATTCAAAATCTGTCGCACGATCTCCATGCCGTCCCCTCGTGCCAAAGTTCCGTAGGAAAATCTCATGTCCTCTGTCACCTCATGCCCAAACCACGAAGGAGGTTCAAAGCAATTTGCCGCCTGCTCCGTGGAAATTATCCTCCTTCTTTGAACGAAGGATAACCTGGAAAAGTATTTTGGGATTCTTATAAAGTTGCTCGTTTTCAGGTCAGACACATTTTCCTCTCGACAAATTTTCTGTTACCTTTTTGTTACATTCCCCTCCTGATTTCGAGCCAGAATCCTTGATTCTCAAGGGTTTTCGGAATTTTCTCGCTAGATTGTATCATTATCGAGTATCCACCATCCCTTTTGAAGTGATGCTGTGCCAAGCAATCGTTGAAAAGTATTCACCTGGTGCAAAAATTTTATCGAAGTGGGTGCACCATGCAGCGATATGTGTGCAAATATGGCTTAACCCATTGGCAGGCTGACGTTCCTGTGCTATGCTATGCGTAGAAAACCACGATGCGAAAGGACGGTCCGTATGGCATACGATTTATCGAGATTCCTCAAGGCACAAGAAAGGGACTACCATACTGCGCTCGAGGAAATCAAGGCGGGACATAAGTCGTCCCATTGGATTTGGTATATCTTCCCGCAACTTAAAGCGTTGGGATTTAGCCCCACCGCCAAGTTTTACGGTATTGCCGACTTGGATGAGGCTCGTGCTTACCTTCGGAACAATCTGCTCCGCACTCGCTTGCTCACAATCAGCCAAGCCCTCCTGGATTTGCCGAGCAATGATATTGATGCCATCATGGGGTATCCCGACAATCTCAAACTTTGCTCATCCATGACGCTTTTCCATTTGGCAGAGCCTGATTGTGACATATTTCAAAAAGTATTGGACAAATACTTTGATGGAAAGCCGGACGAAAAAACCATCACTCTCTGCCGCCGTAAATAAGGACATGGCCGTTTCGCCCAATCCATGCGCCCAATTCCTGCGCCGCTTGCCGAAAGATTTCTCTCTTGCCTTCGCCGGAGCCGAGATATACAGCGATATTCATTTCCTCCTCCTCAAATCAAGATGCCGCTCAAGTGGTCGATTTCATGCTGAATAATCTGCGCCGTAAATCCCAAAAATTTCTGCTTTTGTTTCCGAAAGTCCATGTCACGGTACTTGACTTCAATCCAATCATGCCGAACCGTCTCCCTCTCTCCGTCAAGGGACAGACAACCTTCCGTTACTTTGTACTGCTTGGCAGATTTCTTCACGATTTCGGGATTGATCATGACAAGGTAAGTTTCTCCATCTTTCACGGCGATAATGCACTTCTGTTCACCAATCATATTGGCGGCAAGCCCCACACAATGATGGGCATGAGCCTTGAGCGTGTCCAAAAGATTGGCGGCAACGCCAATGTCCTCTTTGGTGGCTTTCTCTGACTTTTGACCGAGGAAAGATTCATCCCTCACAATATCCCGTACCACGAATTTCATTCCTCCGATTTCTCTTCTCTTCCGATGAACACATCATATGATTCTGCCAACGGGAAAATACTTTGCCCCTTTTTATGTGCGGCAGCAGTTCCCCGGCTCGCCACCATTTAACAATCGTTCTGGTCAGCGATCCCGATTCCTTGCGTTTTCCTTCTCCGTGACAACCTCCACGATAGTGTCGTCGTCATCGAGTTCCGCGCCACAGCGGGGACAGCACTCGTATTCCGTGCCATCGGAAAGCCGCCGTTTTCCCTTGCATTTTGTGCAGAAATCCGTGTTGCACCGCTTGCAGTGCAGAATCACGCCAAAGTCCTTCCTCCCGCAGCGGGGGCACCCGTCATAATATGCGGCCATAACTGCCTCCTCCTTACTTTTGTCATATCAGATGTTACAAAGGTATCAAACGCCAAAAGAATATGGCACCACGCGACGAATTGACCTGCAGTGATATCATCATCCATAAGTTTGATCGGGAAAACGTATGAGATGAGCTTTTGGGATTCATCACGTTCTCCCTGTGTCGCCGCGTTACTTCGCTTGCCCATCGCAAGGAAAAGCAATGCCGACCTGCTTTCGTGCGGTTTCTGCCGTTTCCAGCACAGCCACGGAGACATCAAGTCCTTTGGCCATGCGGTCGTAATCCTTTTCATGGAACATCTTGGCAAATTCTTGGAATTCATGCACCATGCGATGGGGATAGCGGTTCAGTTCGTTATGGGTCGTAACGCCCGTACCAAGAAGATGCGTCTCGAAGGAACGCAGTTCATTGGGTGCACCCGTTACGCGAATCCATCCTTTTTCTCCTTGAATCGTGATATACCCCGGACTTGCGGTATCCTTGGCGCCAATGGCAAGGGCAAAAAAGCCGGGATAGGTCAGCGCAGCCACTCCCGATGTATCAATTCCGTTGAAGCCCAGATTCGCCGTGTAGTTTACGGATTCCGGCGCACCAAAGAGACCGATGATGAAGTTCAGATTGTAGATGTTGATGTCATACAGCGCGCCGCCGGAACGCTGCGGATCAAAGGCCGGAAGTACCTCACCCTGCAAGTATTTGTCATAGCGGCTGGAATACTGGGAATAATTTGCCACCACAGCGCGAATCGTGCCCAGTTTGGGCAAGAATTCACGGATGGCATAGAAATTCGGCAAATAGTGGATCGTCACCGCCTCAAAAACGTAAAGGTGTCTGGCAAGCGCCAAATCTCTGAGCTCCCGCACTTCGGCAGCCGCCGAAGCAAAGGGCTTTTCGACAATGACGTTTTTCCCCGCCAAAAGGGCTTTCTTCGTGTACTCGTAGTGAACGCTGTTGATCAGGCCGACATAGACAAAATCTATGTCGGGATCGGCCAAAAGTTCGTCATAGTCGGTATAAACGTTTGGGATGGAGTAATCCGCAGCCAACGCTTCCGCCACACTTTTGCTTTTGGGGCGGGAAAAAATTGCGGTTGTTTCGATTTCCGGCACATCCTTGAGCGCTGTGAGCGCACCTTCCTTCACGATAAAGCCGGTTCCCAGAATTGCCAGTTTCATTTGCATTGCCTCCCATTTCCTATCTGTTCAAAAAATATATTCTCCACTCGCCGGCTTTTTTCCTTCGCCTTGAAAAAACTATGTGACATGATTACCGCCGAGGCGGAAATGCAACAAAGAAAACGCTGATGAAACGAAGCCGTCCGGACTTTGTTCCATCAGCGTTTTAGTAATGTTATGCTTCAACAGGCTCTTCGGCCATCGGCACTTCTTCCTCCACAGGCTTCGGATCGTTATCGATAATCTTCAGCCCGCGGTAACGGGACATGCCCGTACCGGCAGGAATGAGCTTGCCGATGATGACATTCTCCTTCAGCCCGATGAGCGGATCCACCTTGCCCTTGATGGCGGCATCGGTGAGCACGCGCGTTGTCTCCTGGAAGGACGCGGCCGACAGGAAGGAATCCGTTGCAAGGGACGCCTTCGTGATGCCCAGCAGGATCGGCTTCGCCACCGCCGGCTCTCCATCTTCCTCTATGGCCTTGGTATTGGCCGCCTCAAAGGAATTGATGTCGATGTATTCACCCGGCAGGAAATCCGTGCTGCCCGATTCCTCGATCTTGACTTTGTGGAGCATCTGGCGCACCATGACTTCGATATGCTTATCGTTGATCTCAACACCCTGGGATTTATAGACCTTCTGCACCTCATAGACCAGATAGCGCTGTGTCTCGCGCAGGCCGCAGACCCGCAGGATATCATGCGGATTGACGGAACCCTCCGTGAGCTTGTCGCCCGGCTTCAGGTGCATCTCATCCCTGACGGCAAGGCGCGCACCGTACGGAATCGCATACTCGCGCGATTCTCCCTCCTCCGGCGTGATCGTGACCTTGCGCATTCCCTTGCCTGTATCCTCAACGGCAACCGTACCCTCGATTTCCGCGATGATCGCATTGTGCTTCGGTTTGCGGGCCTCGAAAAGCTCCTCGACGCGGGGAAGACCCTGCGTGATATCGTCGCCCGCGACGCCGCCCGTGTGGAACGTACGCATCGTGAGCTGCGTGCCCGGCTCGCCGATGGACTGCGCGGCGATGATGCCCACAGCCTCACCGACCTCGACCTCGGACTGATTTGCCAGATCGCGGCCATAGCACTTGATGCAGACACCGAACTGCGATTTGCAGGTCAGCACACTGCGGATGGAAACACGCTCCCGTACTTTGGCGATCTTCTTCGCCAGCTCGCTGTCCACGCTGTCGTTAAGAGAAGCAACTTTCTCTCCGGTCTCCGGATCGATGATATCTTCCGCAAGCACACGACCCGTGATACGATCCTCCAAGGACTCAATGATACCATTGCCCTCCTTGATGGCCTCCACCTCGATGCCGCGCACATTGTTGTTGCGCACACGCAGTTCCTTCGCATCGCTGTCCAGTACGGTATCGATGCTCTCTTCCGTGAGATGGGCGCCCTTTTCCACCAGCACCGTGCCCTCGCTGTTCACCACATCCTTCGTGACTTCCTTGCCCAGCATTTCATGGACCATCGTCTCACGAATCTTTGCCCGTGCAGCCTCATCCGGCTCGCCAAGGCTGATGACCTCTGTCACCATCGCATTGCTGACAGCTGTGTCCGTTGTGATGGAAGAACCGCGCACCATGATTTCGGCAACCGAATGCTCGCCGATGGTCATCAGCGCCTCTTCATCCAGGACGCTGTCCCTCTCGCAGAGCACTTCCTTGGTTTCCGGATCCACGACATTGGCAGCCAAAAGCCGTCCCAGCAGGATATCATTGAGCACTTCCAGCGCGTCAAAGGTGGACGGTGCCAGTCGTGCACGCTCGCGGATGAGATTCAGGGTAGAAACGTCGCAGTCATCCTCGCGCACAATCACGTCCTGCGCCACATCCACAAGGCGGCGCGTCAGATAGCCGGAGTCCGCCGTGCGGAGCGCCGTATCGGCAAGCCCCTTGCGGGCACCATGAGAAGAAATGAAGTAATCGGATACAGACAGCCCCTCGCGGAAATTCGCGGTGATTGGCAGGTCGATGATCTTGCCGGACGGATCCGCCATGAGGCCGCGCATACCGGCAAGCTGGCGCATCTGCTGCTTGTTGCCTCGCGCGCCGGAGTCCGCCATCATAAAGATAGGATTGAAAGCATCCATGTTGTCCATCATGGCGTCTGCCACATCATCCGTCGCCTTGTTCCAAAGGTCGATAACCTTCTTGTAGCGCTCATTTTCCGTAATCAGACCACGCCCGAACTGGCGTTCCACCTTGTTGACGATCTCTTCCGTCGACTGGATGATGGTCTTTTTCTCCGGCGGCACGATGACATCGGAAACCGCCACCGTCATGCCCGCGATGCAGGCAAAATGATAACCGAGATTCTTGACATTATCGATGACCTCTGCGGTCTTGGTCGCGCCAAAATGGTCGAAGCAGCTTGCAACCAAACGCCCAAGCTCTTTCTTGTTCATGAGGATGCCGAGCCGCCATTCCCCTGTCTCTTTATCCTTACGGAAATAGCGCAGTTCCGGCGGAAGGATCTCATTGAAGATCATGCGCCCCAGAGAAGTCTTGACCATGCCGTAGCCTTCGATGCGCGCGCTGATTTCAGCCTGCAGGTGCAGCTCATGCTGCTGGTAGGCCAGAAGTGCCTCCGCGATACCCGTGACGACTTTTCCCTCGCCCATCGCGCCGGGACGCAGGATGGTGAGATAGTAGGAACCAAGCACCATATCCTGCGTCGGAACAATGATCGGCTTGCCGTCTTTCGGCGCAAGGATATGATTTGCCGCCAGCATGAGGATACGTGCCTCAGCCTGTGCCTCTGCGGAAAGGGGCAGATGGATCGCCATCTGGTCGCCGTCAAAGTCCGCGTTGTATGCCGTACATGCAAGAGGATGCAGCTTCAGTGCGCGCCCCTCGGTCAACACCGGCTCAAATGCCTGAATGCCGAGACGATGCAGCGTCGGCGCGCGGTTCAGGAGCACCGGATGCTCTTTGATGACATCCTCCAGCACATCCCAAACCTCAGCCTTTGCCCGCTCCACCATGCGCTTTGCGGATTTGATGTTATGCGCGCCGCCGGAACTCACAAGCTTCTTCATGACGAAAGGCTTGAAAAGCTCCAACGCCATCTCCTTCGGCAAGCCGCACTGATGCAGCTTCAGCTCCGGCCCGACCACGATAACAGAGCGCCCGGAGTAGTCCACACGCTTCCCCAAAAGGTTTTGGCGGAAGCGTCCCTGCTTGCCCTTGAGCATATCCGAGAGGGATTTCAGCGGACGGTTCCCCGGTCCCGTGACCGGACGCCCGCGACGCCCATTGTCAATGAGGGCGTCCACCGCCTCCTGCAGCATACGCTTCTCATTGCGCACGATGATATCCGGCGCACCGAGATCCAAAAGCCGCTTCAGACGGTTATTGCGGTTGATGACGCGGCGGTAGAGATCATTGAGGTCGCTCGTCGCAAACCGTCCGCCATCCAACTGTACCATCGGACGAAGTTCCGGGGGAATGACCGGAACCACATCCATGACCATCCAGGATGGGTTGTTGCCGGACTTGCGAAACGCCTCCACAACCTCCAGCCGACGGATCGCGCGCACCTTTTTCTGCCCGCTGACCGACTGCAGTTCCTTGCGCAGGCTTTCGCTCATGACATCCAGATCCAGCTCATCCAGCAAGGCTTTGATCGCCTCGGCGCCCATGCCAACTCTGAAACCCTCGCCATATTTATCCCGCGCCGCGCGGTATTCCGCTTCCGTAAGAAGCTGTTTCTTTGCCAAGCCGGAATCCGCCGCATCCAGCACGATGTAGGAAGCAAAGTACAGCACTTTCTCCAAGGAACGCGGTGAAATGTCCAGAATCAGACCCATGCGGCTCGGAATTCCCTTGAAATACCAGATATGGGAAACGGGAGCTGCCAGCTCGATATGGCCCATGCGCTCGCGACGTACCTTTGCGCGCGTCACCTCGACACCGCAGCGATCGCAGACAATGCCCTTGTAGCGGATGCGCTTGTACTTTCCGCAATGGCACTCCCAGTCACGTGTCGGTCCAAAGATACGCTCGCAGAACAAACCATCCCGTTCAGGCTTCAAGGTACGGTAATTGATTGTTTCCGGCTTCTTGACTTCGCCATAGGACCACTCACGGATCTTGTCCGGCGACGCCAAGCCGATCCGCATGGAATCAAAATTGTTTACATCCAGCAAAGAGATGCCACTCCCTTCTTATTCTTCCTCATTCCCGTTGTCCATATCCTCAAAGGATTCCTCCAGGCTCCCAAGCTCAGCGATAATATCCTCATCGCTGTCCACGCTGATCTCTTCATCATCGCCGGAAGAGCCTTCATACTCGGACTCGGCAGATACGGCGGCCGGTGCTGATGCGCCCTCGACGCCCTTTACATCAAGATCCAGGCTCTCTGCCCTCACATTGATATTGTCGTCTTCATCTTCCTCATCCTGTATCATGATTTCCTTTGCATCCTCGGAAAGCACCTTGATATCAAGGCCAATGGACTGCAGCTCTTTGATGAGCACCTTGAAGGATTCCGGCACCCCCGGCTCCGGGATGTTCTCGCCTTTGACAATAGCCTCATAGGCTTTCACACGGCCTACCACGTCATCCGACTTCACCGTCAGGATCTCCTGCAGGGTATAAGCGGCACCATAGGCCTCCAGCGCCCATACCTCCATTTCTCCGAAGCGCTGCCCGCCGAACTGGGCCTTGCCGCCCAGCGGCTGCTGCGTGACAAGGGAGTACGGCCCCGTGGAGCGCGCATGAATCTTGTCGTCCACCAAATGATGGAGCTTCAGCATGTACACACAGCCGACGGTGACACGGTTCTCGAAGGGTTCTCCCGTGCGTCCGTCATAAAGGACCGTCTTGCCATCTGCCGGCAGTCCCGCTGCCTCGATGGTCCCGAAGACATCCTCCTCGCGAGCGCCGTCAAAGACAGGGGTCGCGATATGGATTCCTGCCACATCCGGCTTTGGCATGCCGTTCTTTTCAAAGTCGTACCCTGCCTTTTCGAGACGTGCCTGCACCGTCGGGTCGCCCGACTTGATCTGCTGGCCCAAAAGGCGCACTGCCATGCCGAGGTGGGTCTCCAACACCTGCCCGATATTCATGCGGGAAGGAACACCCAGCGGATTCAGCACGATGTCCACCGGCGTGCCGTCCGGCAGAAACGGCATATCCTCCTGACGCATGATGCGGGAAACGACACCCTTGTTCCCATGTCGTCCGGACATCTTGTCGCCCACGGAAATCTTGCGCTTCTGCGCGATATAGACACGCACCAGACGGTTGACGCCCGGCGGCAGTTCATCATTGTTCTCACGCGTGAAGATCTTGACATCGACGATCTTTCCCGCTTCGCCATGGGGCACACGCAGAGAAGTATCGCGCACCTCGCGCGCTTTCTCGCCAAAGATGGCACGCAGCAGCCGCTCCTCAGCGGTCAGCTCCGTCTCGCCCTTCGGCGTGACCTTGCCCACAAGGATATCCCCGGGACGCACATCCGCTCCGATGGAAATGATGCCCTCATCGTCGAGATCCTTCAAAGCCTCCTCCGCCACATTCGGAATGTCGCGGGTGATCTCCTCAGGCCCGAGCTTTGTATCACGAGCGTCGCACTCATATTCCTCGATATGGATAGAGGTATAGAGGTCGCGCTTCACCAGATTCTCCGAAAGCAGAATCGCGTCCTCATAGTTATAGCCCTCCCAAGGCATGTAGGCCACAAGGATATTATAGCCCAGCGCCAGCTCGCCGTGATCCGTCGCGGGGCCGTCCGCAATGGGCTGACCCTCGAATACTTCATCACCCTTGTAGACGATGGGGACCTGATTGATGCAGGTGCCCTGATTGGAACGCAGATATTTCTGCAATTTATAGCGATCCAGCGTGCCATTCGGTCGACGGATCTCAATGATATCCGCCGTAACAGACTCCACGGTGCCAGCGCTCTTCGCAAGGATCATGACGCCGGAATCGCACGCCGCTTTGTATTCCATGCCGGTGCCGATCAACGGGGCCTGCGTGCGAAGCAGGGGAACTGCCTGGCGCTGCATGTTCGCGCCCATGAGTGCGCGGTTCGCGTCATCATTTTCCAAGAACGGGATCATGGCCGTCGCGATGGAAACCACCTGCTTCGGCGAAACGTCCATATAGTCCACGCGCTCGCGCCGCACAAGCATGGTTTCTTCATTGTAGCGCGCCGTGACGCGGGCATTCTCGAACCAATCGTTCTCGTCCAAAGGCTCATTGGCCTGCGCAATGGTGAGCACGTCTTCCTCATCCGCTGTCAGATAGCGCACCTCATCCGTCACACGCTGCGCCTGCTTATCCACACGGCGGTACGGTGTTTCCATGAAGCCGAACTGGTTCACCCGCGCATAATTCGACAGGGAGCCGATCAGACCGATGTTCGGACCTTCCGGCGTCTCGATGGGGCACATGCGGCCGTAATGGGAATTGTGCACGTCGCGCACCTCAAAACCCGCACGCTCACGGGAAAGGCCCCCCGGTCCGAGTGCGGAAAGACGGCGTTTATGCGTAAGCTCCGAAAGCGGATTGTGCTGATCCATGAACTGCGAAAGCTGGGAGGAGCCAAAGAACTCCTTGATTGCCGCAACCACCGGACGGATATTGATCAAAGCCTGGGGCGTAATGATATCGGAATCCTGAATGGTCATGCGCTCGCGCACAACGCGCTCCATGCGTGACAGGCCGATGCGGAACTGATTCTGCAGCAGCTCCCCTACGGAGCGCACGCGGCGGTTCCCCAGGTGATCGATATCATCCGTCGAGCCGACGCCATCCATCAGATTCAGCAGGTAGTTGATGGACGCGATGATATCACTGATGGCAATGGTGCGATCGGCATGGATATCAAGGGTCGACGAACAGAGCATGCGCAGCACGCCGCCCTCGCCATTCCTCACATGCAGCATGATCTGCTTGCGTCCGCTCATGCCGGGAATATCCGTATTGTCTTCCACGCCGAAAATCTGTTTCTCGCGCTCTGCATCGATAGCATCCAGCATGGATTCCGTAACGATCTCATCCGCCGGCACCAAAATCTCGCCCGTTTCCTGGTCCACAATGGGCTCCGCCAGTACCTTGCCCAGAATACGGCGTTTCCAGCCGAGCTTCTTGGTGAGCTTGTAGCGCCCCACCGTTGCAAGGTCATAGCGCTTCGGGTCAAAGAACAGTGCGTTCAAAAGCTGCTGCGCGTTCTCCACGGTCGCCGGCTCTCCCGGACGGAGGCGCCTGTAGATCTCGATGAGCGCCTTTTCCTTGGAATCCACTTCATTGTCGTGCTCCAGCGTCAGGCGGATGCGCTCGTCATCCCCGAACAGTGCCAAAATCTCTTCATTGGTGCTGAAGCCCAGTGCGCGAATGAAATAAGTGACAGGCATCTTGCGCGTGCGATCGATGCGCACGGAAACAATATCGTTCGTATCCGTTTCCAGCTCGATCCATGCTCCGCGGTTCGGGATCACCGTCGCATTGTAGAGCTTCTTGCCCGTCGGGTCGATGGTCTCGCCGTAATACGCGCCCGGGGAACGAACCAGCTGGCTGACGATGACGCGCTCCGCTCCGTTGATGATGAAGGTTCCCGTATCCGTCATCAGTGGGAAGTCCCCCATGAAAACCTCTTGCTCCTTCACCTCATCGCCCATTTCATGGTTGACAAGCTGGACATTCACGCGAATGGGAGCCGCATAGGTCACATCCCTCTCCTTGCACTCATCCAGCGCGTATTTGGGATCCCCCAACGCAAAGCTCTTGAAATGCAATTCCAGATTCCCCGTAAAATCCGAAATAGGAGAAATATCCTTCAGAATCTCATTCAGCCCTTCATCGATGAACCATTGATAGGAATTCCTCTGGATATCCAGCAGATGCGGCATCTCCATGACTTCCTTGATTCTCGCATAACTATACCTGGTTCTTTTGCCCACCGACACAGGATTAAACATGAACGCCTTCACTCCTTAGCCTGATACATTACCCATCCAATTCAGAACAAATATGACAAACAATCTGCAAACGGTGAAAGTCCGGTTTTTTGCAAACATGAAGAAGCAAGGCATATGGAATTTCATTCTACCTTGCTTCATTTCCTTTCTATTTTTGCGCATAGTTCGCCCACGGATTTTCTCTGTAACTCAAAACGATACCATAAGAAATTTTTCTTGTCAAGGATTTGCTGAAATTTTCTACACCTCTGTTCCTATTCCCCCATCGCGGACAGCAAGCGCCGGACGGGGAGCAATTTAAGAATGAGACAGCAGATCAGGCACTCGGGAATCATCAAGGAAGCGTTGACCGTCAGGGAATAGATCACAGGAGACATGCCCTCGGGCGCGTAGGATGAGAAAAAGACAAGCCCCGAGACGAAATGGCAGAGAAATCTTCCCAGAAAAGCCAGTGCCGTCGAGAGCATAAGATGCCTTGAGAGTGCTCCGGCAAGCCCGATGGCCACGAAGGGCAGAGGATAGTCGAACAGCACCTGGACGGGATGCAGGATGAAGGGATCCTGGATCATAATCAGCAGCCCGCACAGAAAACCGGCCAATGCCCCGATGCCGGGACCGTAGCGATAGGACAGGAGCAGCAAGGGCACCATAGAGCCTGCCGTGATGGAACCGCCCTGCGGAAAATGATAGATGCGAAGATGATACAAAAGAATCGTGAGCGCCAGCATGAGCGCGACCACGATCAGTGTCTTGGTGCTCATCCTGACACGGCGCAGGCAAAGGCCCAGAACGATCATGAGCAACACGCCCAGCAACGCAAAGGCGCTGCTCAGATGTTCCGACATCAGCGCTAAAAATTCAACCATCATGATAACCTCAATCCACTTCAAGTCCTACGGGGCAGTGATCGCTGCCAAAGATCTCATTGTGGATGGTCGCATCCACGATCCGCTCCTTCAAGCGCTCCGATACGACAAAGTAATCGATGCGCCATCCTGCATTCGTATCACGGGCTTTGCGCAGGTAGGACCACCATGTGTAGATCCCCGTCCTGTCGGGATAAAGGGCGCGGAAAGTGTCCACAAAGCCTGATTCCAGAAGTTCCGTGAATTTGCCGCGTTCCTCGTCCGTAAATCCCGCATTGTGATGGTTCGAGGATGGATTTTTCAAATCGATTTCCTTATGCGCCACATTGAGGTCGCCGCATACGATGACCGGCTTTTTCGCATCCAGTCCCGAAAGATAGGCGCGAAAGGCGTCTTCCCATTCCATCCTGTAGCTCAGGCGTTCCAGCTCACGCTTGGAATTTGGCGTATACACCGTCACAAAATAATACTCCGGCAGTTCCAGCGTGATCACACGCCCCTCATGGTCATGCTCCTCGACGCCGATTCCATACGTCACAGCCATCGGCTCCACACGCGAAAAAACTGCCGTACCGGAGTAGCCTTTTTTCTCCGCGCTGTTCCAGTACTGGCGGTACCCATTCAGCTCCAGAATTGCCTGCCCCGGCTGCATTTTCGTTTCCTGCAGCCCGACAATATCCGCGTCGAGCCGGTGGAAGGACTCCATGAAGCCTTTTTTTAGGCAAGCCCGAAGTCCGTTGACATTCCAAGAAACAAATTTCATAGTACTCACCCATCATCGATTCTGATCAATTTCCACACGAGCCTTTGGCAGCTTTGCAAGGATATCGGAGGCTATGAGTCCCTCCCCCATTTCCTGCGCCGCAAAGTCTCCTGCCAAGCCATGCAGATACACGCCTGCCAGCGGGGCGACCCCGCTTTCCATTTGCTTGATCAGTCCTGCAATCGTACCTGCCAGTACATCGCCGCTGCCGGCCGTCGCCATGCCGGGATTTCCCGTCGGCGAGAAAAATGCTTCTCCGTCCGGATAGACGATCACCGTGCACTCGCTCTTCACGACGAAAACCGACTGATATTCCTTTGCCGCCTCCCGCACCGTCTCAAGCAGCGACCCGCGAAGCTCTTCCACGGTCACCCCTAGGAAGGACGCCATTTCTCCCAGATGGGGCGTAAGAATCGGCACCTGCTTGCAGGATTTCAGCTGCTCCGCATAGCCATGGTAAGCAAAAATTCCATCCGCATCCAAAATCACGGGGATTTCGACAAATCCGGCCAGCTTCCTGACCAACTCTCCCGTCTCATCGTCCCTGCCAAGTCCCGGCCCGATCAGCACCGCATCGTAGCCATCCGTCATCTGGAGCAGCGCTGCCAGTGCCTTGTCTCCTCCTATGATGCCTTTCTTCATTTCCGGGATCGGCTGCGTCATGACTTCCGTCAGCTTCATTTCCATCAAATCATGCAGGCTTTCCGGCACAGCCAAAGTGACAACACCCGCTCCCGAGCGCAAAGCTGCCTCGGATGCCAGCGCTGCAGCCCCCGTCATGCCTCTGGAGCCTGCAATGACCAGTATCCGCCCGCAGTTCCCCTTATGCACATCCATCGCACGCGGAGGCAAAAGCGAGCTGACCAGTGCAGCGTCCAGTATATTTTGGTTGAGCCCCTCCTCCAGCAGCTTGGCCGGAATGCCGATATCATCCACCAGCAGTCTGCCGGTCAATGCCGCTCCTGGGCACAGCAAATGCCCCAGCTTCGGCACCCCCAGCGCGACGGTACAGGCTGCCTGCACCGCTTCGGATTTCACCTGTCCTGTATCGGCCTCGACCCCTGTCACGATATCCACGGCCACCACCGGTTTATTTGCCGCATTGACCAATCTGACCAGCTTGAGTACATCTTCGCGGAGTTCTCCCTTGCAGCCGGTCCCCAAAATACCATCGATCACCAGATCTGCAAAGCGCAGCACCACCTGCAGGCGGTCCCAAGCTCGGTCTCCCTCCAGGGTATGAAGTTCGATCTCCATATGTTTCACGGCATCCCGGTTGATGGCCGCCGATTTCGTGATATGCGCCACATTCCCGGCCAAAAAGACTTTCACCCGCGCTCCCATATTGGCGAGATGACGCGCAGCAACAAAGGCATCCCCGCCATTATTGCCGCTTCCCGCAAGCACGCAAATGCTCTTTCCCTTCACATTTTCCAGAATTTCCAGCGCCGCCTCGGCAGTCCTGCGTCCCGCATTTTCCATGAGCACGATTTCGGGAATCCCATATTCCTCGACGGAACGCCGATCGATATCCCGCATTTCCTTGACCAAGGATAATTTCATTCCAACCCCTCCAACACACATTGCGCTGTCGCATATTCCTTTGCGTGGCTCAGCGATAGATGTATCCTGCTCACTCCGCTTTTGACAGCCAATTCCTCATAATATCCATGCAGCCTTACCCGCGGACATCCCAGTTCATCCGGCAGTATCTCGACATCAAGCAGCGAGCCGCCCCGAAGCCCTGTGCCAAAAGCCTTCAGCACAGCTTCCTTTCCGGAGAACCGCGCCGCGTAGGAGGCCGCTGCCTGCCTGCCCCTGCTGTCGCAATATTCCTGCTCCCGCGCGGTGTAGACCCGATCACGGAAGTGGCTGCTCTGCACAGCCTTCTCCACGCGTGCGATATCCACGATATCCGTCCCTATGCCTATCACCATATCCAATCTCCAAAAAACCGGCTGCAGGAAACTGTACCGTTCATTGCCGCACAGCTCCCCACAACCGGCTTTTTCTCATTTCACAACCACATCCGCCTCCGAAGCCTTGCTGACCCCTTCATTCGGATTGAATCTCAGACTGCGTGCAATCAAGATCTCTACACGGCGGTTCATCTGCTTGCCCTCATCCGTGTCATTCTTCGCAATCGGACGGTACTCCCCGTACCCGATCGCACTGAACCGCGCAGGGTTCAGCTTGTTATTGATGGAAAGCAGATATTTCATGAACGTCATTGCTCGCACGGAACTCAATTCCCAGTTGGAAGGAAATTCCGCCGTACTGATGGGATCCGTATCCGTATGCCCGGAAATCAGCACGCGCTCAGGAATGCTCGCCAAAAGCCCTGCCACAATCGGCCCGATGCGCTCAGACTCCGGCACCAGGTCAGCCGAACCGGAGGGGAACAGCGCCCTTTCCTTGATGCGGATCATAAGGCCCTCTTCCTCCAGCTGTGTGCTCAGCTCATCCTGAAGATTGTTCTGCCGAATGTACTCTTCCATCTCTTTTTGGATTTTCTCCAGTGTCTGATTCTCCGCCAGATATGCCTGATTGCCCTGATCCTCATCGGACATCAGCTCACGCTGCTGGCTCACGCTCGGCCCTGCCTGATCGAAAAAGGAAGGCCCGCCCATGTTAAAGGCTGCACTGAACGCCTGCGCCATCTGCGCCATCTTCGTCTGGTCCGTCTGCGAAATAGCAAACAGACTGATGAACAACGCCAAGAGCAGCGTCATCAAATCCGAATAAGGAAGCAGCCAAGCCTCGCCCGCTTCTTCCTCATGGGGAGCAGGACGTTTCTTCTTCGCCATCAAATCACTCCTTCTTTATTCCCTCGCGAGCCGTCTGCGGAATGAATACCATCAGTTTTGCCTCGATTGCGGTCGGCGAATCACCGGCCTGCAGCGAAAGAATGCCTTCGATGATCATGCGCTTCTGCCCGATTTCCTGGGCGGATTTGATTTTCAGCTTGTTCGCGAAGGGGAGCCAAAGCACATATCCCGTAAAAATACCCAGAATCGTCGCGACGAATGCCGCCGCGATGGAATGTCCCAGCTTATCGATATCATTCAGGTTGCCCAATGCCGCGATCAGACCGACCACGGCGCCCAGCACGCCCAGTGTCGGCGCGTAGGTACCTGCCTGGGTGAACATGGAACGTCCTTCTGCGTGGCGCTCCGCCATGACCGCCAGCTCCGCATCCAATACGTCGCTCACGAACTCGGGATCCATACCGTCAATGACCATGCTGAGTCCCGTGCGGAAAAACGGATCATCGATGTCCTGCACCTTGCTCTCCAACGCCAGAATACCTTCACGGCGCGCAATCTGTGAAAGTTCGATGAACAGCCGCACCAGCTCCGCCTGTTCCTGCAGCTTCGGAGCCTGGAACGTCATCTTGATCAGATTCGGGAAATTCTTCATTTGCTCCATGCGGAATCCTATGAACAAACAGGAAAATGTACCGCCGATGATAATCAGGAACGCAGCCGGATTATTCAAGGCAGTCAATGGAGCTCCCTTCAGGATCATGCCGACAAATACCGAGATAATACCCAGTATGACACCTATGACTGTTGATATTTCCAATGTAACATCCTCCTATACTCGCGTTCGGGAAAATTACTAAAATGAGATTGCTTCCAGACGCTCGCCGTGCAGAATCCCCTGCACAGGAATCAAAATCTACAGTTCTTCTCTGTATAATTCCATACGTACAAGAAAAATCCTACCACAAATACAGAAAAAGTTCCAGAAAATTTTTCCGAGAAGCCTGCCGGGAAGTTGCAGCATAACACATTTGCAAAGAATAAAAGACGAGCCTCGCCCTGTCGGGGAGGCTCGTTGGACACTCGCGAGAGAAAAACCACGCCCTTTTTCGTCTGCGATATATCATCTCTTTCTCGGAAGCTTGAATTTGCTGACGTGATCTTGCAGCGTCTGGGCAAGCCTTGCCAGGGATTCGCTGGCATCGGTGATGTCGTTCAGCATAGCCGACTGCTGCTCCGTCGTGGCGGACACCGATTGGGCGTCTCCCGTGACGGCGCGGCTGAATTCGCTGGCCTTTTGTATGGAGTCCGTAATGGCTCCGCTCTCCTTCGCCGCAGCTTCCATCCGGCTGAGTGATTGCTGGATCTGGTCGTAGAGGGTGTCTATGTACTTCTCCATCTTGGAGAATACCTCTCCTGTATTCTGCACGATCCTGGTTCCGGCTTGCACCTCCGCGTTTCCTTTTTCCATGGCCTGCATCGCGCGAATTGTGTCATCCTGGATTCCCTTGATGATGGAAGAAATATCCTGCGCCGCCGTGCCGGACTGTTCCGCAAGTTTCCTCACCTCGTCCGCGACCACGGCGAAGCCCCTTCCGGCTTCCCCTGCTCTTGCCGCTTCGATCGCGGCGTTCAGCGCGAGAAGATTCGTTTGTTCCGCAATTCCGGAAATCGCCTCCACGATCTTCCCGATTTCTTTAGAGCGCTCGCCAAGGGATTCCACCACCTGAGAGCTCGCTGTCATCTGCTCCGCCATCTTCTGCATGGCGCCCATTGCGCTGGCAACCGCCTCATGCCCGTCCTTCGCCCCGGCACGGCTCTGTTCCGCAGCATGCTGCATGCTCTCAGAGCTTTGGTGCATCGCCGACATATCCGCCTGCATATCGGCGGAGGTACGATTGATCTCACCGAGGGTGGTGGATTGTTCCTTCGTCTCCCCCGCGATTTTTGCGATATTCGACAGGACTTGGCCGATGTTCTCCGCAGTTTGCTGCGAACTCGCCGTGAGTTCCTGGCTGGCCGCCGCAAGCTGCTGGGCAGACTCAACGACCTTCTCCAAAATCCCCGACATGGATTTTTGCATGTGGTTGGTGCTCTCCGACATGCGCCCCACTTCGTCATCGCTCACTACCTCAAGCGGTTCGTGGCTGAGATCCCCATCGGCCATCTTCTGCATCGCGTCGCTGACGTGCTCAAGGGGCTGCAGTACCTTTCTTACTGCAAACATCACGATAAAACCTATGACGACCACGAGAATCAGCGTAGTGACCACGGTAGAGCTGATGAAATCCGATTGAAGCTCGTCCACAGACGCCTTCGGGATTCCCATGAAGAGCATTCCGATCGGTTTTCCCGAAGTATCTTTGATCGGCTCGTACATGCAGAAGTATTTGCTTCCAAGAACCTCCGCTTCCCCGACGTAATTCTTTCCTTCCGACAGGACGATGTCAATGACGTTTTGCGCCGCCTTTGTCCCGACGGATCGCTTCCCGTCTGATACAAAAGTCGTAGCGACCCTAGTATCGCCGCAAAAGATGGTGACATTGTTTCCCGTGAGAGCTCCCAAGTGATCCACCAAGTCAAAAGCATCGTTCAGCTTTTGCTTGCCCTTGTAGATTTCGCCGCCAACAGCCACCCATTCCCCAGGGTAGGAAAGCTCCAAAATCTCCAGGGTTTGCCGAATATCGGACTTCGCCTTATCCTCCAAGGCAATCTCAAAGCCGTGGTTGGCTGAGCGGTACCCCAGAACCCCCAAGAAAATACACACAATGAGAAGCATCACGTCAAAAAACAGAATCGATTTCTTTTGCAGATTCATTGCAACATCCCCTTCGCGAAAAAAACACACCCTCCTTGCCGAACAGTCGAGAGCATGCAACCTTATTGCATGCTCCTCATCACTATTATGATTTCAACACGATATAAAAAAATCCTTCCACGATTTGCAAAGAATAAAAAAAGTCCCGAAATTTTTCTGCAAATCCTGTCGAAGGAATTTACAATAATTTTCTATTATGATATCATAGATTTATATGAAATATGATATCATAACGGCAAGATAATCTTTATTTATCCGTATGGCAGACGAATCTCCTGCGTGATGCAAATTCATCGGAAAGAAGTGAGATTATGGAACTCAGGCAACTCGAATACTTCCAAATGGCAAGCCGGCTGCGCAATATCACGCGTGCGGCGGAAAGGCTTCGCGTCTCCCAGCCGAATATCACGGTAGCCATCAAAAAACTGGAAGCCGAACTGGGAATCCAGCTGTTCGACAGAAGCCAAAAGCAGCTTTCCCTGACCCCGGAAGGAACGGTCTTTCTGAACCGCGTGGAGCTTGCGCTCAGCAATCTTCAGGATGCTGTACTGGAGGTCAATGACTACAAGCAGCTCCAGAAAGGTACGATAAAAATCGGCATTCCTCCCATGATGGGCGCCTATCTTTTCCCCAAGATCTTCTCCAGTTTCCAGCGGAAATTCACCCATCTGGATGTGTATCTTTACGAGGAGGGTTCCATTTCCATTCGCGCCCAGCTGGAACGCGATGAATTGGACTTCGGCATCATCATCATTTCCGATGCCTCCCCCAAGCTGCAGCTCCTGCCCATGTCCCGCAACCATCTGGTCGCATGCGTGCCGGAAAAGAGCGATTTGGCGCGCAAGAAGTATATCGCGCCGGATGATATCGAGAAAAACGACATCATCATGCTGAAGGAAGGCTCCTACCTGCGGGAGCTCATGCAGCAAAAGCTGAAGGCCATCAACATCAAGCCCAACATCGTACTGGAATCCAACCAGATTGTCACGATCAAAGGGCTTGTGGCAAATGGCGTCGGCATTGCCTTCCTGCTGGATTTTGTCGCGGAGGATACGCCGGGCGTCAAGGCGCTCCCGCTGCTTGAGCCCATTACGGTCGATATCGGGCTGGCTTGGAAAAAGGACCGCTATATCTCCAAAGCCGCACAGTCCTTCATCGACTTTTGCCAAGATACGCTTGCCCTGAACGCAGGACGTACCGCAAAGCATGCTAAGTGAAAGCGAAAAAGAGCAGCCCGTCCGGACTGCTCTTTATTGCTTTCATGAATAAAACCGAGTATCAAAGAATCGCATGCGCCACGATATATCCCACAACGCAACCCGAGCTGACACCGATCAGACCGGGAATCATGAAGCTGTGGTTCAAAATGTACTTGCCGATGCGCGTCGTACCGGAACGGTCAAACCCGATGCAGGCAAGGTCGGAGGGGTACGTCGGCAGGAAGAAGTAACCGTAGCATGCCGAGATGAAGGACAGGACAAGGATGGGATCCATGCCCACGTTCAAGGCCATCGGAACGACAATCGCAATGGCTGCGCCCTGGGAATTCACCAGCTTGGATGTAAGGAAAGCCAGCACTGCATAAGCCCACGGATAGCTCTGCACCGCATTGCCCAAAAATTCCTTCAAGAAACCCATATGATGCGCAAAAAAGGTATCTGCCATCCATGCGACGCCATAGACAGAAACCAACGCCACGACACCGGAACGGAAAACCTGGCTGTTGCCTACATCCTTGGCCTTCACATGGCACGCCATAAGTATGGTGGCACCCACGAAGAGCATGACCATCTGAATGACCTGAACCATGGAAATTGCCTTCATAGCGCCCTTTGCGTCAGGGAACTGAGGCAAAAGCTGTATTCCCGTGAGCTTGAATATGGAGGAAGCATTGCCGAGAATAGCGATCACCACAATACCCGCCAAAAAAATGTACATTGCCCGGTAATATTCCTTGGGAAGTTCCTTATCCAAAAGGCTTTCGGTGTCGCCGTAAACATAGGCCTTGTTCTCGGGATCCTTGATGAACTCCTGGAACCGCTCGTCTTTCTCAAGGTCCTTGCCCCGGCGGTAACTCCAAAGAGCAGCAAAGAACACGCCCAGTCCCGTAGCGGGAATGGAAACCATGAGCACTTGGAGCAGGGAGTACTCACTGCCCGCAGCCGCAAGGAAAGCCACAATCGAAACTACAGCCACCGAAGCCGGAGAAGCGCATATCCCCATCTGGGATGCCACGGAGGCAACAGCCATGGGGCGCTCAGGCCGGATGCCCTGCTTGATTGCCACGTCGTAGATAATCGGGAAAAGAGTATAGACAGCGTGTCCGGTGCCGCACAGTATGGTGAGAAACCATGTCGTGAGGGGTGCAAGAATCGTGACATGCTTCGGATTGCTCCGCAACAGCTTTTCAGCATACTTCAGCATAACCGTGAGTCCTCCGGAGGTCTGAAGGAAACCTGCACAAGTGACCACCGCCATAATGATCAGCATGACGTCCACAGGGGGCTTGCCCGGTTTGTAACCAAAAACAAAGGTAAAGATGACAAGACCGATGCCACTGATTACGGCAAGACCAATGCCGCCATGCCGCACGCCCACCACCAAGCAGGCAAGCAACACGATAAACCCAATAAGCATTTCCATAAAAACTCTTCCTTTCCTTTCCAAACTTCGTGCGAAACGGTGTTCCGCACTTCGCCCTTACACGAAAGCTAAGCTCCCACTCCGCCTTCCCGAAAGGGCCGGCTCTGCTTCGCAGAGCGTCGCGGTTTGTGCTCGCTAAGATTTCGTAGTGAAAGCCACAAAGACTTTCAGCGACAACAATTCCCTGTTTTGAATTATTCTGCACAATTCGGGAAACTCCTGCCCCTTTTGTCCAAAATCAAAGAAAACCATAAAAAGGTTTTTATGCCTGCCATCCATGTGTCATCAAATATGCTACAATAGGAATATCACATAGCGAGGAGTGTTTCCATGAAGATCCGTCTACCCCAGTCCCATTTCAGCAAGCTCATGCGCGCGGTGGTCGAATTCGACCTCATTGCCGATGGCGACCACATCCTGATCGGCATGTCAGGCGGCAAGGACAGCATGTTTCTTGCCTATGCGCTTGCCGTTCTGCGCGAGCGTCTGAAAAAACAGTTCCAACTGTCCGCACTCACGATCGACCCCATGTTTTCCAAGGAATTCGCTATCGAGCACGTTGCGGATTTTTGCCGCAGCCTCCATATTCCCTTTGCATCGCACGAAGTCGATATCGCAGGGGCGATCCGAAGCCAAAGCGGAAAGAAGGCCTGCTTCACCTGCTCCTACTTCCGCCGCGGCGCCATCAACCACTATGCGAAACGGCACGGCATGAACAAAATCGCCTATGCGCACCATCTGGACGATGCCGTGGAGACCTTCTTTATGAGCCTGCTCTATTCCGGGCAGCTCACGACTTTCACACCAAAAACCTACCTCGACCGTATGGATCTGACGGTCATCCGTCCCCTTGTCTATTTCCGCGAACAAGAAATCATCGAGACAGTCCGGGCACATGACTTCCGACCTGTACGCTCGCCCTGTCCGATTGACGGCACAACCAACCGTCAGACCGTCAAGGAACTGATTGCAAAGCTCGGCAAAGACAATCCCACGCTTTTCGCCCACCTCGCGGCAGCCATGCGAAAAGGGGCTCTCGGAGACCTATGGCCGGCCTCGAAGACCCGGGATGAAATGCGCGAGACATATTTTCAATATATGGGGAAATAATCTTTCATCCTGTTCTTCAAGGCATAAGAAAAGCCGCCTGCAGCTTCAATCATATAGTGGCACCAACAGTGCTTGCGGTTCTTTTTTCGCTTGAAGGGCTATGGAACTGTCGAAAAATAAATTCCTCAGGCATTGCTGAAATCATGGAGTAAATCCGCTACCTTTATCTCCTTATGACGATAACGTCTGCGTCCCTTGGTCACGCCGCCGTAGTCAATAGCCTCTGCCGGACAACAATGAAGGCAGCCCAAACACTCCACGCATCGATGCTGCCAAACGGGATGCCCTTCGGGACGCACGATATTCCTCGTTGGGCAGATTCGTTCACACAGCCCGCAGGAAGTGCATTTTTCGGTGTCGCAGGAAAAATTCTCGTCGATACTTCTTTGTCTGTCACGCCATTCCTCGTGGTAACGACGGCACATATCCCGCAAAAGCTGCCAAGTAGCGTGATGCTCTTTGTTTTCGATCGACCTGACAATATTCTGCAGTTTACGATATGCAAACCATGCCCGTATGTTGATACGCCATTCTGCCGCCGTATCTCGAAGCGGCAAATAGTTCGATACCAAACGCAGAAACCACATTCCGTGAAGATGCCGCCCCTTCCGGGCAAGGATTTCATCCATATCAAGAAACGGTCTGCCCCAATACGGAACACCGCAAGTGGCAACGGCAAAGATATAGGGAGACTCTTTCAGTGACAGCCGCTCGATAAACTCTTCCACTTGCAGCGGCAAGGAAAGATAGTGAAGCGGAAATACAAAGCCGATGCGGTCAGCCTGTACCTCAAGCCTTTCTGCCGCCATTTCCTCCGGGATAGAGCGAAGTTCCGCATCCGGCAATCGCTCCTCGATAAATCGCGCCGCATAGAGGGAATTCCCCGTTGCCGAGTAATAGTAGATGACAGTGTTCATGGCAGTTCAGTGCTCCCCGCATACTCGTATCCGTCTTCAATCACATCCAGTTTGCCCGTGCGGGGATGGAAAATCATGCCGTGGATGGGTACATCCTGCGGAATCAGGGGATTGAGACGGATGGCTTCCACCGTATCGATGACATTTTGCTCGGGGTGGTGAAACTCGTCTGCCCATTCCCGCAACTCTTTGGCGATCATGTGTATCGCTTCTTTGGGTACGCCACGAGACAGCATGGCGCTTGTGAGGCTTTGGGACGTAGTCATGGCCATGCCGCACTCATGGTGGCCTATGACCAATACTTCCTTCACGCCCAGCTCATAGATGCACACCATCAGACTGCGGATTGTGCCGTCAAACACTCCCGTGACAGAATTTCCTGCCGTCTTGATGACTTTAGCATCCCCCCTCGACAGTCCAAGCGCCGGTTCCAAGAAATTCACCAGTCTGGTATCCATGCAGGTAATGATGGCCACCTGCTTTTGGGGCAGCTTGCTGCGGCTGTGGTCTTCCTGTGTGTAGTCCATGGGCGGGGCAGCACAGAACGACTCGTTGGCAGACAGTATCTCACTAAGTATGGACATGGTATCATCCCTCCGTATCACAGTTCTCTTCCAAAAAAAATTTGCTGTTGCTTCGATGGCCTACAGGCTATACATCCTGCTTGACGCGCACCGTGGCCTTCATGCCGGGCTTGTAATCAAAGGACGCATTGGACGGAAGCGATATCTTGACACGGGTTTTCCCATCGTCCTCTTCCTGCTGCGGAGCGCTTCCCTCCGTTGCACCGGCAGCTGTTTCCCCATGGCCTTCCGATTTCTCGTCAATCTCGATCAAGGTGCCTTGCAGTTCATGCCCCTCCAGATCGTAGGAAACGAATTGTCCCAGATGCAGCTTGGCAAGCTGTTCCTTCGTCACACGCGCCTCGAGCCAGATATTGTCCCCGTCTCCGATATTCACGATGACCTGCCCCGGACGTATCTCGCTGCCCTCCTGCACGTCGGCAAGATAGACCGTTCCCGCCACCGGCGCCATGATTTCCGTGGCCATTGCATCCTTCTTCGCATTTTCCAATGCCGCCTCTGCCTGACGCACGGAAAGCTCTGCGCTCTGGATCACTTCCGGCGCGCTGGGCTGCGTCATGGTCTGATAGGAAACGCTCGGCGCAGAGTAACTGGACGCAGCAGCGACAGCCGCCTGATAATCCGCCGCAGCTGCATCGCGTGCATTGGCGCTGACGGCGCCCATCTCAAACAGTTCCTGCATCCGATTCATGCGCTCCTGTGCACGCGCCACATCTGCCTGCGCGGCTGCGCTTGCGGCGAAACTCCCGCCGGGTACCGGCACCGTGACCGTTTGTCCCTGCCGGACCTGCGCCAGATTCTGCTTCGCAAGCTCCACGGTCTGCTCCAGCTGCCTGATCTGCTCCTCTGTCACACTGACCTCAACGCGCGCAATCAGCTGTCCTGCCTCCACATGCTCACCATCCGAAACGGCAAGCTCTCCCAGCTTTCCGCCAGCCAGCGCCTTCACCCCCACCATCGTGCTGTTGACCCGGGCATCATAAATGCGGAGGGTGGTCTGCTGATTCTGGTAATACCACAGACCGCCTGCCGCCAGCGCCGCCAGCGCTAAAACACTGACCAACCCGTATTTCACGAGATATTTGAATTTCTCGGTAACGTCAACTTCCAAAAAATACCCTCCTTCCAAAAAAGAAGAAGCCCTCGCAAGAAGGCTTCTTCCATTCTCCACTTCCCCGATTTATTTCACCTGCGCACGGATCATCTCATTCGCCTTCTCAAAAGCCTTCGGGAGATTCTCCGGCTGCTTGCCGCCGGCCTGCGCCATATCGGGACGGCCGCCACCGCCGCCTCCCACCATTGCTGCGACTTCCTTGATGATTTTTCCTGCATGGATGCCCTTCGCAACCGCACCCTTGTCCGCCTTCACCACAAGGCTCACTTTATCCGTCCCCTGCGGCGCCGCAAGAACGACCACGCCTGACTTGAGATTGCCGCATACGACATCTGCGATATTGCGAAGCTCTTCCATGCCCGTCGCATTCGCACGTCCGACAACGACCTGCAAATCACCGACTTCCTGTACTGCCATCAGAAGCTTCTGTGCATCTGCCTTTTCCTGCATTTCGTGTACTTCATCCAGCTGCTTCTGCATCTCCTTCTGGGATGCCAGCAGCTTTTCCAACTGCGTGGGAAGATCCTCCGCACGGGTCTTGAGCAGCGCGGACGCCTTCTGCAAAATATGCTGCTGCTCTCTTGCATATTCCATCGCCGCACGTCCCGTGATCGCCTCAATACGGCGCACCCCGGCCGCAACACCCGTCTCGCTCACGATTTTGAAAATGCCAATTTGTCCTACATTCCGCACATGGGAACCGCCGCAGAGTTCCATGCTGAATCCCGGCACCTGGACTACGCGCACTACATCGCCGTATTTCTCGCCAAAGAGCGCCATAGCGCCAAGTTTCTTCGCCTCATCCAAGGGCATGTGGGAAATCTCCACATCCGTGCCCTTCAGGATCTGCTCGTTCACAAGCTCCTGCACATCGGCAAGCTGCTGCTCTGACACCGGCTCGAAATTTGAGAAGTCAAAGCGCAAGCGATCCGGCGTCACCAGAGAGCCTGCCTGATTGACCTGCTCACCTACCACCTTTTTGAGCGCCGCCTGCAGCAAATGGGTTGCCGTGTGATTGCGCGCAGAGGACATTTTCTTGTCCAGATCCACCGCAATTTTTACCGTATCACCGAGCTTCAGCATACCTTCCTCCACATAGGAGATATGGTATACCGTGCCATCCGGCAGCTTCTTCGCATTCACCGCTTGGATGCGCCCGAATTCGCTGGTGAGGATGCCCGCATCGCCGACCTGTCCACCGCCCTCCGCATAGAACGGTGTCCTGTCCAGAATGATGCCTGCTTCTTCGCCGTCCTGCAATTCCTCGACCAAACGGCCGTCCTTCCAGATGGCGACCACCTTCGCTTCCTTCGCCTCGGGATCCACCGCCAGCTTGCTGGTATCGATGCTGCTGAGATCCGGCACGGCCACGCGCTGGTTCTCGGCACGAGCCGCACGGGCGCGCTCCCGCTGCTCCGCCATCGCCCGGTCGAAGCCTTCTTTGTCGAGCGTCATTCCCTGCTCCTGCAGGATCTCGTCCGTCAGCTCCCAAGGGAAGCCATAGGTATCATAGAGCCGGAAGCCGATGGCGCCCTCCAGTTCCTGCTTGCCCGCAGCCTTCAATTCCTCGATATGCCCGCCAAGAAGCTCCATACCCTGCGCCAGTGTTGCCGCAAAGCGATCCTCTTCCAAGCTGATGACTTTCTTGATATAGTCCTGTTTGTTCACCAGCTCCTCGAAGTCCGCAACGCCCTCATGAATCTTCACGACCGCGTCCACCGCGCCCTCCAGGAACTTTCCCTTGATGCCCAGCATGCGGCCATGACGAATCGCGCGGCGCAAAATGCGGCGCAGCACATAGCCGCGTCCCTCATTGGACGGCAGAATACCATCCATGATCATGATGGCCATGCTGCGCGCATGATCCGCGATCACCTTCAGCGAAACATCCTTCTGCTCGTCCTTGCCGTATGCCACCCCCGATACCTTGGAAGCGTACTCGATGATCGGGAAAAGCAGATCCGTCTCGAAATTGGACTTCTTGTTCTGCAGCACGGATGCCAGACGCTCCAGACCGCAGCCTGTGTCGATGTTCTTGTTCACCAGCGGATTGTACTGCCCGTCCTCTGTCCTGTCATACTGGGTGAACACCAGATTCCAGATTTCCAGATAGCGGTCGCAGTCGCATCCCACGCCGCAGGTCGGAAGGCCGCAGCCGCGCTCTTCTCCCAGATCGATGTAGATCTCCGAATCCGGCCCGCAGGGTCCCGGCCCGATTTCCCAGAAATTGTCCTCCATGCGCACGATATGATCCTTGGGGAATCCCGGCTGCTCCAGCCAGATTTTCTCTGCCTCGTCATCCTTCGGATAGATGGTGACCCAGAGCTTCTCCTTTGGCAGTTCCACGACCTCCGTCAAGAATTCCCAAGCCCAGGGAATCGCTTCCGCCTTGAAATAATCTCCAAAGGAGAAATTGCCCAGCATCTCGAAGTAGGTCTGATGGCGCGCCGTGCGTCCCACATTCTCGATATCCCCCGTGCGCACGCAACGCTGGCACGTCGTGATCCTCGTGCGGGGCGGCTTCATCTTCCCCGTAAAAAACGGCTTGAAAGGCGCCATGCCCGCGCCGATCATCAAAAGCGTAGGATCGTTCTCAGGAATCAGCGATGCGCTCGGCAGCCGCAGATGCCCCTTCTTCTCCGCAAAGAACTGCAGATAAGCCTCCCGCAGCTCATTTCCACTCATATATTTCAAACTCATCAACCCCCAACTTCAGGTATAGACCTAAGGAAACACTGATTAATTCAGCCGTCCATCTTGACGCATCTTGCATGTTCTCCCTGTGTCGACAAATCCTCGACATAGCACCACTATGACTGCGGTTTGTCTCCTTGGGAGGAACATGCAGTCTACGCCAATCTGGACGACTTCATTTAATCAGCGTTTCCTTAAATATACAATATTTCCCTTTCCGTTGCAAGCAACTCATGGCAGCGACATAAATTTATCCAACGGCCAGAACACAACCATGGCCTTTCCCTTGATCAGCTCAAAAGGCACAAATCCCACATCCACAAACCGGCTGTCCTCTGAATTGCCGCGATTGTCTCCCATCACGAAGATCGTCCCTTCCGGCACTGTCGCCTTCGGATACTCCGTGCGTGTCGGATTCAAAATATACGGCTCGTTGATCATCTGATCGTTCACATACACGTGGGTATCCCGGATCTCAATCGTATCTCCCGGCACGGCAATCACGCGTTTGATGAAATCCCTGCTCGGATCCCGCGGATAGCGGAACACCAGGATCTCGCCGCGCTCCGGCGGACGGAACCGATAGAGGAACTTGTTGACCACCAGACGCTCATGGCTCTCCAGCGTCGGACGCATGGACGGGCCATCCACGATGTAAAGCTCCACAATAAAGGTACGAATCAAAAAAGCCAGCACAACCGCCACTACGATAGAAACGACCCAGTCACGCGCTTCCTCTCCCAAAGAACTCATCTTGCCCCTCCTCGCACTCATAGCAAAACAGGGACTGCTTCTGCAGTCCCTGACGAACACGAAATCAGCGCTTCTCTTTGATACGAGCCGCTTTGCCCGTAAGTTTGCGCAGATAGTAGAGCTTCGCCCGACGCACAACACCCCTGCGGACAACCTCGATCTTGTCGATACGCGGGGAATGAACCGGGAACGTGCGCTCCACGCCGATACCATAGGAAATACGGCGAACCGTAAACATCTCACGCACGCCAGTACCCTGACGGCCGATCACAACGCCCTCGAACACCTGGATACGCTCGCGCGTACCCTCGACGATCTTCGCATGCACACGCAGCGTGTCGCCAGGACCAAACGCGGGAATGTCCGAACGGAGCTGTTCCTTCTCCAATGCCTCGATAATGTTCATTTTTATACATCCTCCTTACTCAGACGTTCATGGCGAGCATCTTCCGACACATGGCTCACTCAGCGGACCGCCCAGATACTTCCATAGCGTACCATAATCCGTAGAAGGATGTCAATGCGTTTTCAAAAAAAGTTTTATCGCATCTTATGCTCCTATATGTTGAAAGGTTTTATCAGCTTGCGGAAATAGGTCTGCCCCTTCTGCATCACCTTCACAATGGGCTCCATGAGCTCCGGCCGACGAATGGCAAGATGCATGAGCCGCTTGCGGAAGCTCCGGTACTCCGCATCGAAATTCCGGAAAATTTCCTCCATTTCCATCTCAACGGACACGGCAGGAATATTCGAGGTCTCGATCTCGAACTCCCTTCCCTGGATCCGCACCGCATCGCCACGGAACGGGATATACGATTCCAAGCCCAGCTCATCTTCCAAATGCTTTTTCATGGCATCCTGAGCAGGACTCTCGCCGTGCACGATGAACACCTGGGCAGGTGCGGGCTCCTGCACGTGGGATATCCAATCCGTAAGCTGGTTGATATCCGCATGAGCAGAGAAACCATCCATCATTTGGATTTTCGCGCGCACCACAACTTCCTCGCCCATGATCCGCACCCGTTTGATGCCGTCCACCAGCCTGCGTCCCATGCTCCCCTCCGCCTGATAGCCCACAAAGAGCACCGCGGACTCTGGCCGCCAGAGATTGTGCTTCAGATGGTGCAGGATGCGTCCCGCATCTGCCATGCCGCTGGCGGAAAGAATGACCGCCGAGCTCTGCTCGGAGTTGAGCGCACGGGATTCCGCCGCGGTCTCGCAGACGTGAAGCTGCGGAAACTGGGGGATTCCCCCATGCTTTTGCAGCAACCGGATCGCATTGTCGTCGAATTCCTGAGTATTCTGCATAAAGATGCGTGTCGCGGCAATCGCAAGGGGGCTGTCAACGATGATGGGGATATCCTCGTCCAGCCGCCCCTCCTGCCAAAGTTTGTAGAAATAATACAGCAAGGTCTGGGTGCGCCCCACGGCAAAGGATGGTATGATAAGATTTCCACCGCGGTCCATCGTATCCTGCACGATTTCCAGCAATGACGTTTCCTTGTCGTAGATCTGATGCACCCGATCTCCATAAGTGGACTCCACGATCAGATAATCCGCGCCGTTGATGAGTGTCGGATCCTTGATGATGGGCTGGTTCGGCTGTCCCAAATCCCCCGAAAAGACCAGCTTTGTCGTCTCCCCATTCTCTGTAACGTAGACCTCCAGAATCGCGGAGCCGATGATATGCCCCGCATCACGGAAAACCACTTCCACATTTTCCGAAATAAAAATGCGCTGTCCGTAGGGCACGGGAGAGAAGTGCTCCAACGCCGCCCATGCGTCGTCCACCGTGTAGAGCGCCTGGATCGGCATATCGCCGCGCCGCTGTCCCTTGCGGTTGGATATCTCCGCATCCGACTCCTGGATATGCGCAGAATCCGGCAGCATGATACGCGCCAGCTCGCAGGTCACCTTCGTCGCATAGACGGTGCCCGTAAAGCCCTCCTTGCAGAGCTTTGGCAAAAGGCCGCAATGATCGATATGCGCGTGCGTGAGCAGAACGCAGTCCACCTGCCCCGGATGGAACGGGAAGCCTTCATAGTTCAGCTCCCGGATACGTTTTGCCCCTTGGAACATACCGCAGTCGATCAAATACTTCCGATCCTGTGTCTCCAATAAATAGCAGGAACCTGTCACCGTACGCGCCGCGCCCAAAAAATCCAACCGCATACCCGCTCACCTCTTTGACGGCAGATTTAAGGAAACTTGACGCGTCTTGCTTGTCCTCCCTGCGTCGACAAATCCTCGACATAGCACCACTATGACTGCGGTTTGTCTCCTTGGGAGGAACAAGCAATCCACGCTAATCTGGACGACCGCTTTAATCAGTGTTTCCTTGATTTTTTCAACAATTCAAACTATATATTTATTTTACCATAACCACATGGATTTAGCTACCATAATCTTGCTGCAAACAAAAAAACCCCACAAAACGTGAGGTTTATTCCAAAGGTGGTGCCGAAGGCCGGACTTGAACCGGCACGTTGTTGCCAACGGCAGATTTTGAGTCTGCTGCGTCTGCCAATTCCGCCACTTCGGCGCGTGCTGAATACTCGCATAGTATAGCACGATTGATTCGGGTGTGTCAAGAAAAAAACGAAGATTAGGCGTTTCTATTCGATACGTTTTTCGGCGCAAGCTTATTCTTCCGTTGCATCTGCTGCCTCTCCCACAAGCATGGATTCTGTGATGTCCGTCGTTTTCTGCTGCTTCTTCACGAAGTCCAGCCCATCGCCCGCCGTTTTCACGTAGATAGTATCTCCCGCCTCGAACACCTGCGACAAGAGCCTCTCCGCGATCTCATCGCCGATCAGCCGCTGCACGGCGCGCTTCAGCGGACGCGCTCCGTATTTGAAGTCCGTCCCCTGCTCCACTAAATAGGACTTTGCCGCAGGGCTGATTTCCAGCTGGATGGATTTCTCCGCCAGCCGTGCACGGATATCCTTCAGCATCAGGTCCACGATTTCTGCAAGTTCCTCACGCCCCAAGGAGTGGAACACGATCTGCTCGTCCACGCGGTTCAGGAATTCCGGCTTGAAGATACGGCGCACTTCCTCCATGACCTTCGCCTTGCCGGCCTCATAATCTTCCCCCGCATGCAGGCCCGTCGAGAATCCGAGCATTTGCCGCTCCGGGCGCAGGAATTCCGCACCGGCATTGGAGGTCATGATGATGACCGTATTGCAAAAATCCACCGTGCGGCCCTTGCCGTCAGTCATGCGTCCGTCCTCCAGCACCTGCAGCAGGACATTGAACACGTCGGGGTGCGCCTTCTCGATCTCATCCAGCAAAATGATGGAATAGGGCTTCCTGCGCACTGCGTCCGTGAGCTGTCCGCCCTCCTGATACCCCACGTATCCCGGGGGCGCGCCCATCATGCGGGAAACGGAATACTTCTCCATATACTCTGACATGTCAAAGCGCAGAATGGCATCCTCCGTCCCAAAGAGATTCTCGGCAAGCGCACGCACCAGCTCTGTCTTTCCGACCCCGGTAGGCCCAAGGAACAGGAAGGAGCCGATCGGCCGCTTCGGGTCCTTGAGTCCCGCACGCCCGCGGCGGATGGCCTTTGCCAGCGCGCGGATCGGCTCCTGCTGCCCGATGACGCGTTTTTGCAGCGCCTGTTCGATATGCAGCAGGCGCTCGGATTCCGTCGCCGCGATCTGGTGCACCGGGATGCCTGTCCAAAGGGATGCGGCATCCGCAATATCCTTGGCTGTCACCGTGACATAGGAGGTCTCCTGCTTCTCCCATAATTTCTGGGCTTTTTCCAGTTCCGCCTTCATCTGCTGCTCCGCATCCCGGATATGCGCCGCATGCTCGAATTCCTGCGCCGTGACCGCAGCTTCCTTCTCATAGCTGAGTGTCTTCAGGTGCTCTTCGATCTCCTTCAGCTGCTCAGGCTGCGATACCGTGCGCATACGCACCTTGGAAGATGCCTCGTCCATGAGATCGATGGCCTTGTCCGGCAGAAACCTGTCGCTGATGTACCGCTTGGACAGTTTCACCGCTGCTTCCAGCGCCTCATCCTCGATCTTTGCATGGTGGAATTCCTCATATTTGCTCCGAAGTCCGAACAAAATCTTCAACGCATCCTCGGTGGACGGCTCTTCTACCAGAATGGTCTGGAATCTGCGGGAAAGCGCCGCGTCCTTTTCCAGATACTTCTTGTATTCATCCAAGGTCGTCGCGCCGATGATCTGGATCTCCCCGCGGGAAAGCGCCGGTTTCAGGATATTCGCCGCATCCAGGGATCCCTCCGAGCCGCCTGCTCCGACCAGGGTGTGGATTTCGTCAATGAAGAGCAGCACATCTCCCGATTTCCGGATTTCCTGCACCATGTTCTGCAGCCGCTCCTCGAACTCCCCGCGATACTTCGCGCCTGCCACCAAGGACGATGTGGACAGGGAAATGACGCGCTTGTTCACCAGGATGTGCGGAACGGCTCCCTGCACGATACGCTGGGCAAGCCCCTCGGCAATCGCAGTCTTCCCTACGCCCGGTTCCCCCAGCAGAATCGGATTGTTCTTCGTACGGCGCGCAAGGATCTGGATCACGCGTTCGATTTCGGCTTCGCGGCCAATCACGGGGTCCAGCTTGTCCTGCTTCGCCAGTTCATTGAGGCTGCGCCCATATTTATCCAAAAACGGCGTCTTCGTTTTGCTTTTTTGCTGCTTTTCCTTGCCGGTGCCGCGCATCTCGCGCCACTGCGGTTTCCCGACATAGGAAAGCACCGCCTCCCGCAGTGCGTCCACATCCACATCCATGGAACGCAGCACCTGATAGGCCGCCCCGCCCTGCTCATGCAGCAGGCTCAACAGCATGTGCTCCGTGCCGATATAGTTGTGCCCCAGTTCCTGCGCCTCCTGCACCGTCATCTCCATGACACGCTTGGCGGCGGGGGTATAGTAGGGATTATCCGCCGTATACTCCTCATCATCCACCTGCAGGCGCTCCACCTGCTTTCGCACTTCCTGAAAGTCGAGGCCCTGCGCTTCCATCGCGCGCGCCGCAATGCCCGCCCGCTCATGCAGGAGTCCCAGCAGGATATGCTCCGTGCCGATATAATCCCGCTCCAGATTCTGCGCCTCATACTGGGCGTACTCAATGGCCTTGATGGCCCGATTCGTAAAGCGATTTTGATAGTTCATAGATTCACCTCCGCGGGACCGCATAGCTCTGCAAAGCATCCCGCATGATCTCTGCCCGCAGCTGATAGATTTCTTCCTTCGGCATGTCGTTATTGCCCGCCAGATTTTTTAAGTACCCCTCGCGATTCACAATCAGCAGCTCGGAGAAAAATTCCGCGCTCAGATTGTCCACAATGCCAAGATCGACCCCCAGTCGAAGCTTGCTCATGAGGGTCAGGGCATCTCCGCTGTTCATCCTTCGCGCAAAGCGCATTTCCCCATAGGCGCGCCACACCCGGTCTTCCAAGCGGAGGCGGTCATGCAGTTCCAGGGCTTTCCGTGCCCGGCGCTCCTGATCCACAATCTCCTGCACCGCATCCTTCATATTGGAAACGATTTCCTCCTCCGTAGAGCCTAAGCTCAGCTGATTCGCGACGCGGAAGATATTGCCGATGACCTGATGCCCATCGGTATACAGGCCGTTCACGCTGAGACCGAGCTGCGGGGAAAAGTTGATGATATTGTTGATATTGTCCGTGAACACAAGTCCCGGCAGATGCATGATGACGGACACCCGAAGCCCCGTCCCAAGATTTGTCGGCCAGGAAGTCAGGTATCCGAGTTTCTCATCGAATGCCATATCGATGCGGGATTCCAGCACATCATCGATCTGAAAGGCACGCTGCAGGGAACGGCCCAGCTCCAGTCCCGCCTCCATGCAGGCAATGCGCAAATGATCCTCCTCATTGACCATGATGCTGGTGCAGCGGTCATCGCTGATGAAGACAGCACGGTTCTCCGGCTGCTGGATCAGATTCGGACTGACGATATGCTTGACACAAAGGACTTCCCGTTCCATCGGATGGATGCTGTCCATATCCACCAGATCGAAAACCTGCCCGGTGGATTGCTCGATGGCCGGAAGCAGCGCAGATGCGGTTTTCTTGACTGCCGCGAGCTGGCTTGCGTCGGCACGGTCAGGGAACGGCATCCTGTCGAAGTTCCTCGCCAGACGCACCCTGCTGGAAATCACCACATCGCCTTCCGGGCCTTTGGGAGACAGCCACGCCAGCAAAGGGCTGCGGTAAAGATCATCCATCATGCTGCTCCTCCTTCAGCTTCTGCTCCAATTCCCGTATCCTGTCACGATACTCCGCAGCCTTTTCATAGGCCTCTGAGGCGACGGCCTGCTGCAATCCTGCCCGGAGCTGCACGATCTCATGCTGCAGCTCCATTTGCCCGTCCGATCGGCGCGGCATCCGTCCATGATGGACATTCACGCCATGCACCCTGCGGATAATGGGCTCCAGCTGCCGTGCGAAGACCTGATAGCATTCCGAGCAGCCGATGCGTCCCGTCTTTTGGAATTCCTCATAACGCATGCCGCAATTCGGACAGATCCGCATGGGCCCGATCTGTGTCTGTTCCTTGGGCTGCGACCCGCGAAGCACCCCCTGAAGGAATTCATTGATCGAGAAATCCTTTTTCTGCAGGGGTTCATAAAGCTGCTCCCCAAGGCTCATCGCGCATTGGGCGCAAAGACTCTTCTCGAATTTCCCATCGGGGCCTACCTGCATAATATGCACCGTGGCTTCATTCCTGCCACATACCTCACAAAGCATTGATCGATCCTCCTCTGCTACGTCGGCGAAAAATTCTTCATCGTCAGGAACAGGGACTTGATCATGCGGATGCGTTCCTCGATCGCCATGCTCTTTGACTGGAATACACCTGTCACCACCTGCATCGCAAGCGCCGCCTCACGATTCGTGATCATTTCACGCTGCATCAGATAGCGTACCATGCCCTGCACCTCGCCGAAGGTCGTATCCTCATGGATCTTCCCCAGCATATCCTCATAGACCAGATTCTTCAAGGGAACCTGCACAATGCGGATATAACCGCCCAACCCGCGCCGGGACTCCACCACAAACCCCTTGTCATGCGTGAAGCGCGTGCTCAGCACATAGCTGATCTGGGACGGCGCGCACGAAATCTGATCCGCAATATCCGTCCGTCGCAGTTCCACTTTCCCATCCTGCTGCTGCGCGAGCTGACGCAGGATATATTCCTCGATCAAATCCGCAATATTGCTCATTTCACTCACCCTCATCCCTTGGGAACTGGAGCAAAATAGCTCAGCCATTTTGCTCCAGCTCCTTGACCATTTGACTTTTATTCTATTATATTTGACATTTTGATGTTTTGCAAGCTTTTTTTGCACGATCTGCGATGGTTCCTTGCCGATCCGGCTCATGCTCCAAACATCTCTTGATACTTCTGCCGGTAAAAATCCCGGAAAATCCCCACCAATTCCTGCCGTATCTGCTCTTCATCGCCCGCGTGCAGCACTTCCATAAGCCCCCAGCGGTCCAGCAGCACAGAGGCGAGGCAGCCGGCCGTCTCCAAATCGCAGGGTGAGCTGTCCTCCGGCGCCAGCAATACAATGGCTGTCCGGATCAGCTCCCCGCCCTCCGGATAGGCGAATCCCGTCCCGAAATGCAGGATGCCGACGGAGAGGCAGGACACAAAGCGGCTTTTGCAGTGAAGCAGCGCCATATGGCTTCCCGTAATGACCGTATTCCCCTGCTCCTCGCGCGCCATCAAGCCCTGCGCTATGCCCTCCTGCGCACCGGGATCGTCCGCCGCCAACCGGCCCGCCGCCCTGCACGCCGCCATGATGTCCGGAAGCTCCTCCTCCCAAAAGAAGAAATGCTCCAAAAGGGAAAGGATTGCCCCGCTGTAATCCGCCATACGGCACAGGGCTTCCGTAAAGGGCGGTTTCGGGCGATCCTCTGCCGCCTTGCGCAAAAAGCTCTCATTCTGCCTCGCGATTTCCTGCTCCAGCCGCTGGCAGTCCGCACCATTCATCAGAGCGCTCACGACCACCACCGGCACAGGCGCATGGGCAATCGGAACCGTGGAGACGATGAACTCGACCTCCATCCGCGCCGCATCATCCGCATTGACCGCCAGCGTTGACACCTGGTCCACCACGCGCAGATTCGGGTACTGCTGGCGTATCCTGCTTGCCAAAAGCCTGGAAGTCCCCATGCCCGTCGGGCATGCCACCGCGATACGGTGCTCCACGCTCCTGAACGGCTTGACCTCCGCCAAAGCCGCCCCAAGATGCATCGCGATATAGGCAATCTCGGATTCCGGCAGCTCTGTCTGCAATTCCCTTTCTAAATCCGCCACGCATTTGGACGCCAGCTCCATAAGCTCCGGATAGTGCTCCTTCATTTCCGCCAACAGGGGATTGCGGATATCCATATGCATGCGGATACGGCTGATGGAAGGCCCCAGATGATTCACAAGCCCTGCCAGCAGGCTTTGGCTCCGTTCGATATTGCTGCCCGTTTCCTTGGCCGCCGTACGCATGATGGACTTCGCCAGCTTGACCAGATGATAATTGTCCATGACCGAAACTGAGCCCATGGCCTGCTCCCGGAAGCGATTGCGCGCCCCCAGCAGGTGCATCGTGATGTATCCGATTTCATCCTCGGGAACGGATATGTCAAAGATTTCCTCCATGTGGGCCGCAATCTCCGATGCCTGCGAGAATTCGCGTTTGGAACGAAGCTCCTCCAGGAACGCAGTATCGATCTTGATGTCCTCCTGCTTTCGGATCCGCTGCACCGCAAGGGAAAGATGCACGACCAGGCCGATCAGCGCATGGTCCGAAAGCTGATATCCCATGGTGCGTTCCATCGCATGGAGCAGCTTTTCCAACGTGCGGATAATCGTACGGTCCACCAGATCCAAAAGATAATCCGAGGCTGCGGCGCGCCCCGTTTTCCCTTCGCTGCCTGCCTGCAGATTTTCCTGCACCAAACGCAGAAGCTCGCCCTCGTCGATGTTCTCATAGATATAATGCACCATGGCCCGCCGGATATCCCGCTCTGTCCCGGACAGGCTGATCCCCAATCCGGGTTTTCTCACCAGCTGCAGCCGGTGCTCCCGGAACCACATATCCAGCTTGTCCAGATCATTGCTGATGGTACCGTCCGTCACCCTGAGCTTGGACGCAAGCGAAAAGAGCTTGATCGGTTCCTTGCTCTTGAGCAGCTGGCTGATGATGATGGAGCGCCGCTCCTCCGGCGTATAGGAGGACTGAACTTCCTGCCGGAGCATCTCCTCCGCCAGCTTTTGTTTTCCCTCCGCGTTCCCTTCCACAGACAGGCCTGTGCCGGAGCGTCTCGCCAGCTTCATGCCATACCGCCCCAGCAAAGCTTCCACATGCGGCAGTTCTCTCGATATGGTCTTCGTGCTTACCCCGATTGCTTCCGCCAGTTCCCCCTGTGTCTTTGCCTCGTGCATCAGCAAGCGTACGATCTCAATGCTCCGGCTGCTCGCGTTCATCCCATGTCCCCTCCCATAGAATTAGCTTTTTCGAGAAAATACTGCTTTACCTTTGGACTTACATAAAAGCCAGTTTCTTGTGACTTCTCCACTAATGGCCCTATATCATTGATATGACCTTATTCATTTTGATGTCGTACACCGCTTCCGGTATTTCAAGAGCACTCTGGCACATTTTACTACCTTCTTTCTAATTAGCCGCCATCCTCTCGCACCACCGTGCATACCGTTCGATACACGGTGGTTTCAGTAGAAAATGGCTCACTCCACAAAGTTAAACTCATCCTTCTGGAATGCCGTATCAATCTGGAACTCGACCTTCTGTACCACTTCGCTTGTTTCTGCATTTTGGATAACGAGGAAATACTGGGCACTGCGGCTATAATCGCCTGCCTTGAGGTTGAAGCTCACGCGGAACGAACGGTCTGTGCTTTCCGGGCTGATTTTATCGGCTATGATGCGCTGCACATCACTGATGGCATTATCGTAGGCATCCGTAAAGTACACATCATAGTTTGCCGGTACAAAGCCGGAACCTGCGGCCTCGACTTGATAGAAATTTAAGCCAAAGTCCATATTGCTGACCTTATGTCCGGAACTTAGGAGTCTGACCTGTACAGGCTTCATGGCGTACTGCTTACGATTCTTTCTAAAGGCAGCCGAATCGGCGCGGACATGCTTAAATTCGAGAACTGGAACCACCATTTCCTGAAGGCTTACACCGCCATGGACAAAGTTCATGCCGCTGCCCTTTACCTTGAGCCTTATCTGTTCCTTGGGCGCAAAGCCCTTGAAATCACCATTACCCGGCATGAAATTCACAGCCAAAAGATGGTCTGCCTCGGCCTCCTTGTCTGTAATAACATAGCGCCGGGACAGCTCAACAATATTTTCCTTGGCAAGACCGCTGCCTGCCTTGCTATCTTCTGCCAGCGGCCTGCCCGTATACAGGAAGCCATGGTCAGAAGTCAGGATGATATTGGTACCGCCAAACTCATTGATGATAATACGCACGAGATTTTTCAATTCATCAATCGTTTCATGGCAAGCCGTAAAGACCTTTTTATCATCGGTATGGCTGGCAGCATCAATGGTGTCATGGTAAATATAGACTACTTCCATCCCCTTGACCTTCGCTGTGCGCTCACTGCGTTTCATCAGGTTCAATTCCGATGCCTTCAGGGCAACGCTCTTGGGATTTGCGCCCTTCAGTATCGCATCACGATTACCGGCATCCGTTGACTGTCCATCTGCGAGTACCGATAAATTGCCACTGCCGTCCAGCTTCACAGACAGATTTTCATGGGGCAGCAAGGCAGCCATGCCAAATTTCGTGATGCTTGGGAACATGGACTGACAGCTTCCAAGGTTCACTTCACTGGGAATCTCTCTTGCCAGTTCATCAGCGAGTGTTGCGGCCACCTCGTAGCGCATTGCATCCGATATTACGACAAAGATGCGGTACTTTGTGCCAGCCACTTTAGTCTTGTAGAAATCAGCCTGCTGGGGAATCTCCTGTATCTTGCCAAACTCTCTTAAATCATGCGCTATATTCTTTGTCCAATTTTCGGAAAGCTTCGCCAGATAGTCATTGGTGTAAAGATTTTCCACCATTACAGCCAGCTGCTTATAAGCATCATCCAAAACTTCCGGCAGGTTTCTTCCCAAAGTCTTAGCAAAGGCAGCATGGAATTTACGGTAGTAGCTATCCATGCGATAGTAGTTCCCGGTATAAGCCTCCCAAACTTCTCTGGGATTAGTCAGATGGAAGCCAGTCCGATGTTCCTCGGCAAAGGCAAGCATATTGCCATATTGCCAAAGCCCTTCATACAGGCTTTCCCACTCATCGTACCAGAAAGCACTCCGGCGCCGCTCACAGACTTTGCAGATATTCTCTGTGGCCGCAAGGTTATCAAGACAGTCCTGCAAAAGCCGCTGTAAAATTACCCCATCAACACAGGGAAGCAGGTCAAAGCTACCTAGTTCATCCAACGATAACCCCTTTAGACGATGGGCAAAATTCAAGGATTTTTCCACCCTCTGTGCTACCGGCTGAAATTCCCTTCTTCGCACACCGTGCATCCATTCCGATATAAAGTCAAAGGCATAGGTTTCAAAACCATCGCCTCTAAGGGATTCGATTTCCTTGAATGCCCGACTGGGCAGTACACGGCTGGCCGCTGTTACAAACAAATAGAGAAGTAAACGAGAGAGGTTACTTCCCTCCTTTTCATCATAGCCGGTAATCTGCCGTACCATCGACCAGAAAACGCCTGTCAGGTTGAAACTCCCCAGCTTCTGATAAGCCTCATTTTCCTCCATAACCGTCCCGGCAGTAAGTACTGCACGCAGTATATCGCCCACTTCAATGCTCTTGCTCTTTACCAGCACCGCCATCATGCCAAGCATGATTTTTGATTGTGTATATTCACCATCACAAACATGGATAAACTGCTGTCTGCGTTCCCGTGCATTGAAAAACTTCCGGTACTGCTTCAAAAGCTTCCGATAGGAAAGCTCATCCGGGATTTCCGCCTCATCCATCCACATGGATATAAGGTCAGCACGGAAGCTGCCGCTTGCAATTTCAATATCCAGCAGCCAATTATCCTCCAATGATTCATAATCAAAGGGCACATACACCAGATAGTTGTTGGTAAGGTCATCATGGGAAAGTATCTTTTTGATCAAAAACTGATTCTTTCCTGTGAGTACCAATACCGTGGCATTATCCAGCGATAGCGTTTCAATTTCCTCGGCAAATTCTTCCTCCGGGTCATGCCAGAAGATAATGTGCCGTTCATAGTATTCTTTTAGCGGCAGGGCAAATCTCCGATTCAACTCCTGCACAATTTCTGCTATATCCATGGATTACTCCTGATTCTTTTCCTGTTGCTGAAGATAAAAAATTGTCTTTTGGGCTTCTATTTCCGAACGCAATTCTTCCTCCGTAGGCAAATATACTTTATATTTGGCTGCGAAAAGTTGTTCGTTGCCATGCAGAATAGAAAATCTGGCAATATCTTCATCGGTATCTGTGCAAAGCAGTATGCCAATCGTAGGGTTATCGTCTTCCCTGCATTTCAGCTCGTCATACATGCGAACGTACATATCCATCTGTCCAATGTCTTGATGCGTAACCTTGGTAGTCTTCAAATCGATAAGTACATAACATTTGAGGATGTAGTTATAGAACACCAAATCGATGTAATAATCCTCTTTTTCCGTTCGGATATGCTGCTGACGGGCTACGAAAGCATACCCCTTGCCAAGTTCCAGCAAGAATTTTTGCAGATTGCCGATAATGCTCTTTTCCAGTTCACTTTCGGTAAAATCCGTATTGCTGGATAAACCAAGGAACTCCGCTATGACAGGATTTTTGATAAATTCCAGCTTGTCCTGCTGATAAGGCTTGGTTTTCTCCATCATTTCCTGCTTGACCAGTTCCTTTTTCTGTGTCTGTAACAGACGGTAATAATACTGGGAACTAATATTCCGTTGCAAGGTACGGACACTCCATGTTTCTGCCGCCGCTTCCTTGGCATACCAGTCACGAGCTACTTGGTCATGAACTTGAAGCAAGGTGCGATAATGTGACCATGAAAGAAGCCCCTGAGAAGATTGTCCACTCACTGTGTGGACAATTTCAGGAAAGCACTGATAGAAGGAGTAAAAATTGTACAGATTGGTTCTGGTGAATCCCTTACCACATGTTTGGGTCAGCTCTTTTGCCAGCATATTGATTACCTTGGCACCATATTCCGCACGGTCTTCCCCCTGCATGACTTCTTCGGCAATTCTTTTTCCCAGCAGCCAGTTTCTCTGCACCAGCACCAGATTTATGGACTGGTATGCCTTTCTTTGAGCAACATCAATCATATGCTGCATATCGTCTATGATATGCTCACTTTTCTGGTAAGCAATAATATTATTCTCCATCACTCACCACCTCACTTTATCTTGGCCAAAATATCCGCAAAGAGGGCGTAGTTGTGCTTCACACCGTCATCGAGGTCGATTTCCTGCCGCAAGTCAGCGTAGTGGTGGATTTTTTCCTCGTAGACATGAATTTCGTCAAACTGCTCCCGGAGCTTTTTCAGGTCACGCTTAAATTTGTTCTTGTCAGCCTGACTGGCGGCGGTGTCGATGCGGTTCTGGGTGGTTTCGATGCGGGTCTTGTAGAGTTCCTGCTGCTTGTAGACATAGCCGGTACGCATACGGGCAATGGTGTCCTTGTCATAGCGATGGATATAGACCAGAGCCTTGAAGCTGTTCTTTTTCCCTGCGTCAAAGAGCCAGTAGATAGGCCGCTTCTGGTAGCGCTTGCAATGGTCGGTGTAGAAGTCACTCAGGAAATAGCTGCGGATCGTCTCCAGCGGAGTGCCCTTGCCCTCCAGAGCGTCAGCGATGAATTGCAGATTTTCCCGGTAGTGTTCCTCGCCAAAGGCAGCCTTGAGCCAGATGCAGAAACGCTCCACTATGTCATCTTCGAAGTATTCATCGTCGCAAATGGGGATGATGGCATCCTCGTCCGGGTGGTAGGTTTCATATTTTGACGGGTCAAATTCCCCTCCGGCACAGATAAGCCCCGGCTCGTCAAGGGAGTAGCGGCCAAACATACAGCCCACGGCGTAGGATATAAGGGATTTCACCACATCCTCACGGGTCAGGACATAGTTGTTGCCCTTCATACTGTCGGGGATTTCCTCTTTCGTGTCGTAGATACGGGCTACGGTTACATCTTTGTCGGCTACGTCTGGGGTCAGTTCGTCCGATAAGCCGTAAATGTCGATGAAAATACGGTTGAGTTCTTCTTCGTTTTTTTTAAGTGTGTCAAAACACTTATTCGTTACTTGCTTATATGCTTCGTAACAATCAGCCAGCCTCCCCCCATTCCCCTCTTGTGGAGGGGTGGCCGTCAAGCCGGGGTGGTCTCCTGCTGAGAAGGTACTTTCCGTGACCACCCCGTCGCCTACGGCGCCACCCCTCCATGGGAGGGGAATTAGATACGGCAAGGACATATAGTGCTGAATGAAGCGTTTCCCATTCCCCTCCTGTGGAGGGGTGGCCGTTAGGCCGGGGTGGTCTCCTGCCGAGAAGGTGCTTTCTGTGACCACCCCGTCGCCTACGGCGCCACCCCTCCATGGGAGGGGAATTAGGGGATGACGCTTAAAGTCCCAAGATGTTTCAAAGTAATCCCAATCAGATTTTGATATTTCCATGTTCTCATTAACAATTTCATCAATACGATTTTTCTTTGCCCCATCATAAACAAATGGTACTTTTGCAACTACACCTGCATTATAATCCATAGTTGGAGAAATTACACTAAGAAAGTTATTACACACCTTTGTATTGCAAAAACCAATAACATATAATAATTGTCCTTTATCATGAACAAAACCAGAGGAACCTTTTGCATCAAAAATAGAGTTTTTTGGCAAATATCTAACATTAAAGTCAGCTATTGTCAGTGCTGTCCAAGTAAATCCCTCTCTAAAGTAATATTGTATATTTTGAGGGCGAGAACGTTGCTTACCTTTTTCATCTCTAAAGTTTATTATGTCAAATCCATCATTATCCCAATTAACGACCAAAGAAATATTCCCATACCATCTTCTGAAAAGTCCGCCCTTATGGTAAAAGTGCCACTTCTTCTTATCGCCTTCATCACAAGAAATATTTTCAGTAGAACACTCATACCAATTACGTAAGAATCTGTCATTATCTCCGGTTATCAATCCCTGTTTCAAATCTGATACAGATTGCATCAAAGTTTTTTCAAAGTCTTTAAATATATTATTAGATAACCAATATGCTATGGGCATATCTGGTATAACCAGAAAGTTCTTTTGATTTACAGAATAGCGATACCCACATTTTTTGTTTTTTACAGCCTCTAAATATTTTGGCTCTTGATTATCTGCCCCAGTAAATTCCTCTAATCTTACATATTCACCAATATAATCACATTTGATATTTCCCACAACAAATCCACAGATAGGCACATTGGCTTCTTCAAAAAACGAATGATACTCTGGTTGAACCAGTGTTACAATATGGTTATTTTCCAAAACATTTTTCCGTAACTTCTTAAACGATGAGAGAAACATCCACGTATATGATGTCATCATTCCCACATATCCATTTTCTTTTATCATGTTCTTCAAACATATTTCTATAAAAATGGAATAAAAATCACTTTTACTGTCAGGAAATTTATCTCGGATGTAGTTCAGAAGCCCTTTGTTCATACCGTTGCTACCCATATACGGCGGATTAAAGCCTTTCTCCAGTTTCAATGCAAAATTTCCAGTAATCACAATGCTCTCACCTCGATTACCTATATTGACATCAGCATGCTCTTCTGATGTGATACAGTGAAGCGCAACATACTGAACTATGATGACTCCAATTACTACCATCTTTCTTACTTGGGTTATTCGTGACCACTATATCATACTTCTGCCCCATTATCTGCGCCTGTTTTACCAGCCCCGGCAGTCTTTCGCCTACCTCATGCAGCCAAGCCGCCATGGACAGGTCAAGGACGCTGTTTTCCTGCAATTCCTTGATATAAGTCAGCAGTGCGCCATAGTTCTTTTCCTCTACATCGAGAATCGAGCCGTATTCCTTGGCATCTTGGAACTTCTCAATCAGTTCATCTGCCAACTGCACGAACTGGCTTTCGAGATTCAACTGCTGGGTGCCGCTCATATCCATATTCAGCTCCGACCACTTGCCAAGGCCGTTGCTCTCCTGAATGGCGCAGAGGTTCGGCTCAATGCGCTTCACCAGTATGCGGTGATTGTAGTTCCATGCCCGCATCATCACGGCAAAATAGGCCAGCTGATAGGCTCTGTCGTCAATATCGAGACCATAAAGGTTATGTTTCAGGATAAGCTCGGGGATATCCTTTTCCCTGTAACCGGCATCCTTGTAAATCTGCACCAATACATCGAAGGCATACACAAGGATATGACCGCTGCCCATGCAGGGATCCAACAAAACGATAAAATTGATACAATCAAACGGCGTTCCCGTTTGACTGGTTTCAAAATTTTTCAAGGTGGTCGCATACCGTTTGCGAGTATCGCCAAGCCTTGCCGGTATTGGGAATGGTTGCATTTGGTAAGACAGATTCATCTTACGGCTCACGCAAAACTTGAAACCACTCGTCCTTCCAGAATGATTCCAACACATCACGTGGATTGACTTCATCTTCCTCGTCGTAAGCATAGCCGGGATTGTGTTCGTCCCAGAAATTTGGATCGAAGCCGTCATCTTCTAATATCTGAAATGCCCATTTAAATGCCAGTATAAAGTTCTCCTTTGAGGTTTTACAGAAATAATGACTGTCGGGGGTATCATCGGCGTTTTCCTGCACAACCGTTATGCTCAACACATTATTTGTTTCTGCCACATTGATTTTCGTATAAACGCCCTCTTCGTCTATGGAAATCTGTTCAAGATTACTGCCCGACTCTATTCTTTTTAGCATATTCAGCAAATCATCGAATGGCGAGTATATGTAGGATAAATTGGTGATACATTTTTTACTTCCAAAACTCATATGCATCTTCACCCAACCATGTTGTTGAACATCAAAAGCAACTTGGAAATTCTTGGTTATCTCCCGCCCCTGGTTTTCAAGAATTAGTAGTCTGTCAACTTCTTGGAAATATTGCTTTTTGTCAAAGACAAATCTTCCTAATTTGCTATAATCCCAATTTTCTCGATGGCACATATTGAATCCGTACCACGTTACCGTTTTTTCACCAACATCCACAGCTACATCAAGTGGCCAGCATTCAATAACTCCACACCCACAGCCCAGAATCGATATGGTATCATCGTGCAAATAATCATCATGTAAGGCTTCGTATAATTCTCTGGGCATGATTGTTGCATGACCGGCTATTCCAGGATTACCTTCTGCTTTAGCAAAAGGAAGTTCTACGTCACGAGTTTTATGGCGAAAATTCTCGCCGTTTATATATATTTCCACGGTCGGTATAGGAAAGGTATCCGGGCCATAACAATAACCTGTTAATCGAAACTCTATAACATCAGTCACTGGATTCATTTGGATCCCCCCACCGTGACGGCCAGATACGGCTCACTCCTCATATAGATGTTTGGCAACTTCTCTGTCCAGAATGTTAATGATGTCCAACAATGTAACATCGTGCGAAAACAATCGCGTATCTGGCTTGATAATATCTGTATAAGAGCCATCTATTCCATCAGGCATAACCATTTCAACATCAACTAAGCTAATTGCCAAGTGCACATCACCTGTATGACAATCGGTTCCGTTCAACAAAGGGGTTATCCATTCCCATGTTGTAATAGCGGCGGCCAAAATTGTCGCCTCCAAAGGCGTGTATATTACATCAAGCCATTCTCGCAGAGTATCGCCTTCGTCAATTTTTTTATCAATAGCGTTTGTCAAAAAGATTTTTCTTGGTCGCGCCATCGTCCAATGATAAGCCAATGATTGCCACTTGTTCAGTTTTTCTTCCAAAAATTCCAGATCACCATCTGTTTGCAATAATTTTTCTTTAGACCATGACGCAGTATCAAATATTTCAGCAGCCATACTCATCTATCGCCTCCAAAAGGAAACTCACCGGGCGAAAGCCATCGTTGCAGGAAATCATCGCCGAACGAGGATTCCTCATCCAGCCGTCATAGAAGCCTTCCGCTCCGTGGGCAAGCCCCATGACGAATGGGGACATTGACTCCCACGCGCTCTCGCACAAGCCATTGGGACGTTGCCAACCATCAGCCACGAACACTTGCCCTTCCTCCATGTCACAGGCGTGTTCGATGGGGTTCTCATACTTCTCCATCAAATCCCGGTAGCAAGCCTTTCGCATGACCGTGATGCGTACCTTTCGCACGGAAACTCCTCCTTCCTGCTTAACCTTTTTATATTCTACCATCATCCCCTCCACTCCTGCTAAAACAAATAAAAAAATTGGCGCAGAGTCGTAACCCTGCGCCAATGCCTACTGTATGCGAATTTCTGTACCGTCCCGGAATGTCACTCCGATATCTCCCTTGCCGTAGACGGTCATATACTCCACGAGCGTTCCCCAAAGCCCAGCATCGAACTCCGTCAATGCCGTGTCCCTGTTGCGGAGAGCCTTGGCAAAGGCCTCGAGCGTCTCCGCCTTGAGCCTCTTGGCTTGGATAGCCTCCACTGTGGCATCGTGCTTTGCCTTCACAGCCTCGTAGCGGCTGACCAGATCGTTGTACCTTTCTTGGTACTCGGCTTGGTTCTGGGCAATGCGGGCGTTTTCGCCGATACAGTTCTGTACCATGTCAGCCAAGACACTCATCTCATCGGCCAGTTTCTGCTGCTCGGATTCAAGGAGCCTTGTGTCGCAAATCTCCTCCTGCACCAGCCGGAGAATTGCGAGACGGTCATCCTTGCCATCATAGAGCCGATTGAATGCCGTGACAAACGCCAGCTTTATTTCCTCCTCGACCAGATGGGGAGTAGAGCATTTGTGCTCGAACTTGTGATTGCATTGGTAGACAACCCTACGATAGCGATCGGTACTGTGCCAAACCTTTGTGCCGTACCAATTCCCACACTCGCCGCATTTGATACGGTTGGAGAATATGGTCACGCCGCTGTATTTCTTCCCCGTCCTGCGTCGTTCTATCTCTGCCTGCACAAAATCGAATGTTGCAGGATCAATGATGGCTTCATGATTGGCGGTCACATAGTATTGCGGGATTTGGCCTTCGTTTTTGACTTGCTTTTTGGTCAGAAAATCTACAGTGAACTTTTTCTGGAGCAGAGCATCGCCCTTCATTTTCTCGGATGTCAAAATGCTTTTTACGGTACTCGTACACCATGTATCCTTTCCCGCCGGAGATTTTATTTGGCGGTTGGTAAGTTCCTTGGCAATCGCTTTATACGAAAGCCCGGAAAGAAAAAGTTTGTAGATCAGCTTGACCGTTTTTGCCTGTTCTGGGTTCACCACGAGGTTACCGTCCTCACCACGGTCATATCCTAAAAATCTTTTGAATGGAACACTCACTTTTCCATCGGCAAACCTTTTTCTCTGTCCCCAGGTTGTGTTCTCCGATATGCTCCGCGCCTCTTCTTGGCTAATTGACGATAACACGGTCAATAGCAATTCGCCGGAGCTATCAAACGTCCAGATCCCTTCTTTTTCAAAATAAACCTCCACACCATTTTCTTTCAATTTCCGAATGGTGGTGAGGGAATCTACTGTGTTGCGCGCGAACCTGGACACCGATTTCGTTATAATCAATTGGATTTTACCGGCAAGGGCATCGTCAATCATTTTACGAAATCCGAGTCTGTGCTTGACCGATGTTGCGGAGATTCCTTCATCCGTGTACATCCCGGCAAATTCCCAGTCTTCTCTCCCCTTGATATATTTGGTGTAGTAGTCAACTTGTGCGGCATAACTCGAAACTTGATCCTCGTGGTCGGTGGAAACCCGGGCATATCCAGCCACTTTTCTCCTGGCCTTGCTGTCAATGGGTGCCGCCGTATATTTGCTTATTGTTGCGGGAATGGTGGTTACTGTTCTTTGCGCCATCGGTGGCTCTCCTCCTTCCGCATCGTTTTCATCATTTCGCTCATACGTTTGCGTTCCTCATCAGTCCAGCGTTCTGCAGCAAGCCTTCGCATATGCTCCTTGTATTCCTCGGTATGTTTCGGACGAGAACGCACCAGTTTCTGCCAATCGTGTCGTATTTCTCTTCCATCGACAAAATGAAAGACCATCTCGTTATTGGATATTACCGAAATATGGTCTATGTCCTTGCTCATCGCTTCTTCGTTAAACTCTGAGGAAGATGTTATTTCCATGTAGATGGTGTTTTCCATTGCCAACACCTTGCGCGGCCCCTACAAGGCGGATAAATATAAGGAAGTCATCATCCCGATGATTATTATCCGGCGGCTGGAATGTGCCTTGGCCACCAAGGACAAGGACGGCAATGTCAGGAAGGACAAAGTGGTAGCAAAATACAAGAAGAACAAGGCCACGCCTCCCCAGGTGCTGGAGCGTCTCTCCGGCTTCCCATTCTACAATACCTCCGACTTTACCCTCGCGGATTTGCTGGACGAGGCTCCGGCCATCGTGACCAATTTCAAATTTTACGTGAAGTCCTTCTCCCCCAATATCAAGGAGATCCTGATAGAGCGTCTGAAGTTTGAGAATATTATCAAGGACTTAGACAAAAACAATCGTCTGCTCGGTGTCGTGAAAAAGTTCTCGGAACTGGATTTGAACCCGGAAACCATCGATGGACACAAGATGGGTTATATGTTCGAAGAAATCATCCGCCGCTTTTCTGAAAATGCCGAGGCCGGCGACCACTACACGCCCCGCGAGGTCATTCGCCTCTTGTCCAGCATTTTGCTTGCCGAGGGCTGTGATGATGTATTTAATGAAGGAAAAGAAATCACGGTGCTGGACATGGCCTGCGGCACGGGCGGGATGCTCTCCACGACCCACGATTTCATCAAGCGCATGAATCCTGATGCGAATATCCGTCTCTTTGGGCAGGAGAACAACCCGGAGTCTTACGCCATCTGCCTTGCGGATATGCTCATCAAGGGGCAAAAGGCCGACAATATCTGCTTTGCCGACACCATGATGGAGGATTGTTTCTCGGATACCCCCATGCGCTTTGTCATTGCCAATAACCCAAGTAAGAAAGATGGTAGTAATTGGAGTCATCATAGTTCAGTATGTTGCGCTTCACTGTATCACATCAGAAGAGCATGCTGTGAAGCAACAGAGTGACTTGGAGTATAGGTAATCGAGGTGAGAGCATTGTGATTACTGGAAATTTTGCATTGAAACTGGAGAAAGGCTTTAATCCGCCCTTTGGGCTGGCTTGGGGCGGCAAGGATGCGGGAGACGGAGTGGAGAAAGCTGTCCGAGACGAGGCCAAGAAGGGATTTCGAGGCAGATTCGGAGCAGGGCTTCCGGCCACCGGGGATATGCAGCTCCTATTCATGCAGCACGCCATCGCCAAAATGACCAGAGGGCAAGGCCGCGCCGCCATCATCACTAACGGCTCGCCCCTCTTCTCCGGCAACACCACCAGCGGCGAGAGCCAGATCCGTCACTATATGCTCCGAAACGACTTCATTGAGGCCATCATCGCCCTGCCGTCCCAGCTGTTCTACAACACGGATATCGGCATCTACGCCTTTATCCTTTCCAAGAACAAGCGGAAGGAACGGAGGAACAAGATCCAGCTCATTAACGCTACGGATATGTGGGAGCCGTTGAAGCGTTCCCTTGGCAAAAAGCGCCGGGAGATTTCCAAGGAGCAGATAGACCTCATTACGGAAGTGTATGCCGCCTTTGCCATCGGCTCCAAGACCCTTTACAGCGAGAAACGGAAGGGCGAGTGCAGGATTGGCTCTCGTATCTTTGAGCGGGAAGAATTCATGTACCGAGAGTGGGCAGTCTACCAGCCGCTTCAACGGCGAGGCAGCATAGATGCGCCCACCATTGAAAAGCTGAAGCACAGCGATTATTTCACCGCCAATTCCAATCTTTACAATGAAGTGGAGTTTGCCGAACTCTCGGAAACAAATCCTCGCGACCCCAAAGCCGAAAGAAAATATCAGAAATATGTGCGGGGAAAGAGTTTTATTGATGCAGTCATCGAGGAACTGGAAGCACATCAGTCCGAGGAAGTCTATATGGATTTCGCCCAGTTTTATGCGAAGGTAAAAGGATTCAAAGATAGAGGCAAAGCCGGAAGTAAAAATGGCGAAGCCAAACGGCTTTGCCCTCACAGATTATGCCAGAAGCCATCTATCGGAATGCACCCTCGATTTCTCATACAAATTAGTGGGCACCCCCAGTGCGGATGGCTATTCCACGTGTATGCTCCGGGCAGACAGAAAATATGAGAGCAAGCCAGTCTTTGATGCCAATACACAGAACATTGATGAGTATAACCGGGCAAAAGAGACCTTGATGAAATTCGAGGAACAGTTCAGTCGCTATCAGTTGGTTGCCGAAACTACCACTCAAAGAATGCGCAAGTATATGGAAAACGCCCACTGGAATGTCACCGTATTTCAGGAAAAGACACTCTTAGATGCTAACGATTACTACAGAGTCCAAAAAGGAGAGCACAAATTTAAACTTCCTTCCTACACGGCGATGGCCGTTGGCTTGGGGTTGACATTGGATGAAACTCAGACTGCACTGCGACTTTCGGCTCTGGATTTTGACAAAAATAAACGTGACGAAAATGCTTATATGTTTGTAATGAGTGTATTTCCTGGCTGCACTATGCAAGAATTTAATATACATCTGGAGGAATTGGGCGTGCCGCCAATCGTGAGAAGGGAAAAGAAGTCGAGGACAAAACAAACATAACATTCGTTATTAGATACTATTTCGTGAAAACATGACAAATAGGGGCATCGATTTTTTGTTATCGGTGCCCCTATTTTATTAGGTTTCTTGCTTAAATCTCTCAACCATGCGCTCAAAATGAAGCGTAGCTGCCCAAGAAACAAGTGGGCGTAGTATTGGATTGATTTCCATATTGATAAGGTTCAGCAAACGGTTTGCTCCGGCCTGACGCAAGGTTTCCTCCGTGATTTTCTCATCCTCCAATTTTAATGCTGCGTAGGCTTGTCGCTTCATGTAACGGCTGTTGTTCCCATAGTCCAGCCAAAAAGAATGTTCCTCATCGAGAGTAGCTTGTTCATTTTCTGAAGGTTGCTTTTCCTGCTCACTCTCTTCGAGTCTTTTCTTGTATTCATTCACTATAATATTGGCAATATCGAAAGTGAGCCGATGATCAGCATCCATAACTCTGATTACGGTTTTTTCTTTTTCTGTCAGTTCGCTCCATCTTTCTGAGAAAGCGTGTTGCCTATAGGGTGAGCGTTTGTGTGCCTTATAACCATGCAAGAAGATACCCTTCTGTTCTTCTTCACTCAATGGCATATAAGGAACCCTCCGCAATATTTCATCACTTACTTCGATTCCTGACTCGGAAATAATTTTCTTGCGATCCTGCCAATCATCAGTATCCATCAGCTTATCAATGGTAGCGTCTGATGAATACGGTTCTCCGTTTAGAAAGGCATCAACATATTCATCGGTCGTAGAAGGAACAAGCTGGAATAAAATATCCCTTTTTCGACGCTCATTGTTAATCAGAACAAATTGCTCCAGCAGTTCGATTTGCTCCTTGGTTGCGTCTTTATAAATCAGTTTCTCTGGCGCATAATATTCGAACATGTTCGTTTCCACCGGACCAGTTTTCATGCAATTTTGTCCTACGTTATCGCATATCTTCTTTGCATCCTCAATACCATCTCTGGCAGCCAGAATAACAAGATTCATCCACTCGTCTTTTTTCCTTCTGTTAAGCAGCAACCTGGTTAAATTCTCATAAGCTGTGTCATACCCATCCGTGTAAGCACATAGATACCAATACTCGGCTTTGTTAAAGTTCATGGGTAAGATGACACCAGTTTCATAAAAGACACCTAATGCATTTTCTCCGACTCCCCTGCCAGCAAAGGCAGCGTCTACGATAGTCTTAGCTTTTGGAATACGTCGTAGTAATATATCTTTCTCATCGTCCTTGGACCTTTCTTCGTAAATTGGATCAGGCGGATACTCCATTATCATCTCTGCCAATGCCTTTATATCGCCATCGGAAAGTTGCCCTGCATTAAGCGTTTCGCTAAACGTGGTAAGTTTCTCATCCCTATCAGGAAAAATTTCGTTCGTAATGGATTTTATTTTGTTGGATATTTTTTGTCGCTCATCATCAGAGATAATCACATTATCCATAAGATAGGCTCTTCGATAATATGTAAGAGCACGTTTTTTATCACCTATTTTATTTTCCAAGATATCGGCAATCAGAAGACATACATCGCATTCGCCGACTACACCGTATAATGATCTATCATACCAATACACGGCTTCCTCGTAATCTACAGGAATTCCCTTTGCATCGTCTCCATATTCATACAAAGATGCTAACAACATCTGCTCTGTTCCTGATCCGTGCGCGGCATCCTCAATCATTTCATCAAGAGTACGATTTTCTTTTTTCTCTTGCTCGTCCATATCTTCTTTTACTTGCTCTATATAACGAGCGGCTTCTTCCCAACCGTCATTCTGAGCTTTTCGCAACCAAAAAAGTGCTTGCTTATCACTTCTCATATGAATTGCCATTTCGATATCGGCATCGTTTAAATCATCGGCCGTCATCCCGTATCCACGATGATAGGAAATCCCCAATTTCCCCTCACCCTCCGGGAAACCAAGCAATGCCGATCTTTGATACCAGTAATTCGCATATTGAACATCGCCTTTGTTATCGTATAATTCACCAAGCAGACAATAAAAATGTGCATTTTCAAAGGTGTTTTCCATTGTAAAATCTGCCGTATCTTTGTTATTTGACAACGCGATCTCATATTCAATAACCCTTTTATTCATTCCGTGGCGAGTTTCTTTGGAAAGATTCACATTCCAATTTTCCCTGCAATATGCAATTGCACTTTTGACAATCTCTGTGTCGAACTGCTTATATGCCTTGGAAATCAGTTTTACAACATCATCTTCGCTGGCGTGTTTTCCATCTATTGTCCAGCCAATTTCAGGTGCATAATGAGTAAGTGCCCATTTCATGGTGAGTGCCAAACGACTGTCTTCACGAATTTCCATCGCCATCAGCCTCCTCAAATATCATCGTAATAATAGTACGAGCAGTAATCATCTTTTTCGACTTCACCAAAATTAATTGAAAAAGTTAGCTTGACATCATTATCGAAGTGAAAAGTAGTAACAGGTTGCCCATAGCATGTAACACCCTTTTTTATAGATTTGTGGTCAAAGGTTATCTGACAGATTTTATGCCCGATAATCCGGAAGAAAAATTCGGATACGTCTACGGTTTTTTCATTTATCGGTGTCGTATCCACCCAATAAGAGGCATATTTTGTACAAATCAGATATCCGCCATCAAAAATCATAAAGAGGTTATGATAGAAGCAATTTTTATGTTTGGATGTAGGCAAGTCTACCGATGTGAATATAGAGTCAATATTATCTCCCACAGCTATAATGCGAAGTATATTTTTCCCTATGACAGCCTCAAAACTTTCTATACCCGAGTAGGATCTCCCTTCTTCCAAAGCAACATAAATCTGATACACCGCTTCATAGATATTGCCGAGATAATGATTGCCTTCTCCTATGTCTTGAAAACTTTGTTCTGTACCAATTGCGCTCATGGGTGTTGCGTTTTCCGGTTCATCATCCTCGACAGGGACATTTAGCGCACCAGCATCCAATAGCATTTTTGTTGCATCTATGATTTCTCTTTCAAAGGGCGAAAACGTCAAAGCACATAAGCATTGCGCTCCATGCCTTCCTTTATTTCGTGCTACATCAAAGCCGTGGTCAAGAAAGAAGCTGATAATCTTAGCAAGTGACATATCACCGGAGAAATTAGAGTGATATCCGTACAATATCTCAGAAAGTACATTTTCGCTTTTATCATCTCCCTGATTGTTCACATCTGCCCCTTGCCGAATTAACTCCTCCGCTATTGAAAAATCAGGACTATCTGACACGAATAATTCTATAAGTGCGTAACTAAGGGGGGTATACCCGTATGTTGCCTCCATGTGGCCACCTCGCTATCCTCGGCGCAACGAAAATACTTTAGCTGAAGTGTAATTCTCTACAAACGCCGTAATTCCTGCTTTCCCGGCAATTTGAATACCCTGCAAACGGGAACCTCGTACCATACAAACGGGAACTTTTGGATTTGCGACCATCAGAGTGGCGACGGTTGATAAATCTTATCAGTTTAGACCGCAGCCGCGCTTTTAGGCAACCACTCCATAATCCTGCAAATCCTCGCAAGCCCATATAACAAGGGACTGCGAGGATTTTCTTCTGCCGTTTGGTTGTATCAAATACGCTGTCCTTTTGTCGATTAGCTTGATGTCTTCGGGACGGAGGTCGGCACGGGAGGCGCGGAGTTTCTGAAGCTTGGCAGCAACTTCAGTGTCTTGAGGAGCCTCGGGGAGGTAGTATTTCCATTCATTGCACTTGTCAACAAAAATTGGACACGAAATATAAAAAATTTGACATAAAAGATGAACCATTGAACAAGGCTATCTGATTTTTTTGACATCACTTTGGA
>CACZZN010000013.1 GCA_902785705.1 uncultured Veillonellaceae bacterium | reverse complement strand
GTAGTAGCGACGCGAAGCTAGTCCTTTAGGGCAGAGCTACGTCAAGCGACGATAACGAAGCAGGTGGCGGCATAGACAGTGCAGATTGTTCAAATATCAGTGTGCCAGTGCACTAGTCGCGCCGCTTGCGGAAGGCGTCCAATTTTGCGCTTGTATCCGCATCCAACTGTCCTCCGACCTCGTTTCGGACCAGCGGCAATGTCACCGGCCCGAGATACTCCTGCTGTATCTGTTTCTTGGCCTTTCGCACAGCACGCCGGAATTCCGCAGAGGGATGCCGATAGGCGCCTGCCCCAAGAATCACGCTCTCCACGGCGCCGTCGGAGCTTACCACATGCACCTCACGCCCCCTTCTGACCGATTCATAGGCGATGCGCTCGATACGGCTGTCTGCGGTTTCCCCCGCACCGGTATAAATGATCTCAAAATGCTGATGCGGCTTTTCCGTATGTTCCTCATCCTCTGTGAACAACGCATCAAAAACAATCGTAATATCCAAATTTTCATAAGCGCCATATTCTGAAAGAACGTGGATGAGCCTGTCCCGCGCCTCCGAAAGATTGGATTGCAGCGCCTTCAGCTCCGGCCATGCGTGGATGACGTTATAGCCGTCAATGATATAATGCTCCCTTCGCCTCATATTACACCCCTTGTTTTTTCCTCACCCGCTGGCGAAAGGATTCATAGATGAGAATCGACCCGGCGACAGATGCGTTCAGCGAATTGATTTTCCCCACCATCGGCAGACGCACGATAAAGTCGCAATGCTCTTTCACAAGACGGCTCATGCCATGTCCCTCGCTTCCTACGACCAGCACCATAGGGCCTGTCAGATCCGCCTCGTCGTAGGATTGGCTGCCGTCCATATCCGCACCGACTGCCCATAGCCCTTTCTCCTTGAGCATCTTCAAGGTCTGCACCATATTCCCGATTTTTGCGACAGGAACATATTCCACAGCGCCAGCAGAAGTCTTCGCAACCGTAGCAGAAAGCGACACGCTCCTGCGCTTCGGTATCAGCACGCCATGCACCCCTGCCGCATCCGCTGTCCTGAGAAGCGCCCCCAGATTGTGCGGATCTTCCAGCTCGTCCAGCAGCAGCAAAAAGGGAGGATCCCCTGCCTGTGCGGCACGTTCCAGAATTTCCTCCACCGTCACATATGCCACGGGGGACACATGAGCCAGCACGCCCTGATGGCGGTGTCCCGCTGCCAGCTTTTCGATTTTTGAACGGTTCACGAATTCCGTCACAATGCCGCGCTCCCTGGCCAGTGCGACGATCGTCTTTACCGAGCCGTCCCTTTCTCCGTCCGCAAGCAGGATGCGATTGATGCCCCGCCCGCTCTTCAAGGCCTCCGTCACCGCGTTTCGCCCCACCAGCACATCCTCGGGAAGCTCCGCCATCGGCTGCCCCTGTGCTGCTCCCTGCTGCGTCCCCTGTTTCCTCTGTTTCTTTTTTTCCGTCGGATAGCTGTTTCGAATGATTTCCAAGCCCCATTTCTCGTTGATTGTCCAGTTCCTTATTGTGGCCTTCCACACCATCGACCACAACAAAATCACAGGGAAAGCGTCTGCCCTCCCTGTAATCCAGTTCCTTTGATATTGTTTATTCCACCGTAACGGACTTCGCCAGATTCCTCGGCTTATCCACATCGCAGCCACGCGTGATTGCCGCATAGTATGCCAAAAGCTGCAGCGGCACGACGGTCAGGAGGGGAATCAGCAATTCATCCGTCTCCGGCACCTTCATCACATGATCCACATATTTCTCCAGCTCTTCATCTCCCTCAGCCGCAATGCCGATGACCACCGCATCGCGCGCCTTGACCTCTTTGATATTGGAAAGCGTCTTCTCGTAGACGCTCTTCTGCGTCGCAAGCGCAATGACCGGGACACCCTCGATGATCAAGGCCAGAGTGCCATGCTTGAGCTCGCCCGCAGCATATGCCTCCGCATGGATGTAGGAAACCTCCTTGAGCTTCAACGCGCCCTCCAATGCCACGTCATAGTCCAAGGAACGCCCGATATAGAACACATCCTCATTGAAGCCGTAATGCTTTGCGAACGTCTTGATCGGCTCCACATCGGAAAGGGTCTCGCTGACCTGCGAAGGCAGCTTCTTCAGGAGGGAAATCAGCTCACGGCAGCGCTCCGGCTTCACCGTCTTCTTGATTTCCGCCATGTAAAGCGCCAGCATGAACATGAGCACCAGCTGCGTCGTATAAGCCTTGGTCGAGGCAACAGCGATTTCCGGCCCCGCCCAGGTATAAAGCACCTGATCCGCCTCCCGCGCAATCGAAGAGCCGACCACGTTCGTGATGGCAAGCGTCTTTGCGCCAAGGCGCTTGGACTCCTTCAAGGCCGCCAAGGTATCACTGGTTTCACCGGACTGGCTCACCACGATCAGCAGGGTATTCTCGTCCACCACAGGATCACGATAGCGGAACTCAGAAGCAACGTCCACCTCTACCACGATGCGCGCAAGCTTCTCGATGTAGAACTTCCCGACCAGCCCCGCGTGGTACGCCGTGCCGCAGGCGACAATATAAATCTTGTTGAAGGAATTCAGGAACTCCGCATCCCATTTCAGCTCGTCCATGACAATCGCGGAGCCATCCTTTGCGATGCGCTGGCTCATGGTATCGCGCACAGCCTTCGGCTGCTCATGAATCTCCTTCAGCATGAAATGCTCATAGCCGCCCTTTTCTGCGGCCTCTGCATTCCAGTTGACTTCAAACACCTTTTTCGTCACAGGCTCGCCACGACGGTTCGTGATCTCGATTGAATCCTTCCGCACCACGGCAACCTCGCCGTCATTCATGATAAAGGTGCGGCGCGTGCGCGCAATGATCGCGGGGATATCCGAAGCGACGAAATTCTCGCCTTCGCCCAGACCAATGACCAACGGATTGTCCTGCTTCGTGCAGATGAGGCGGTCAGGGTGCTTCTTCGACATGAACACCAGCGAATAGGAACCTTCGATGCGTCTCAGGACCTCCCGCACGGAAGCCTCGAAATCACCGTTGTAGACTTCTTCCAAAAGGTGCGCCACAACCTCGGTATCCGTTTCCGATTTGAAGGCATGCCCCTTCTCGATGAGATCTTCCTTCAGCCCCAGATAGTTCTCGATGATGCCGTTATGCACAATGACAAAATCCCCGGAGCAATCCGTATGCGGATGCGCATTGCTGTCCGACGGACGGCCGTGGGTCGCCCAGCGGGTATGTCCGATGCCCAGGCTGCCCTTCGGCATATCCTCGCGGATCTTGTCGCGCAGAGCCGCCAGACGCCCCACGCTCTTTTCCACGCGGACGTCCGATCCATCATAAACCGCAATGCCTGCGGAGTCATAGCCGCGGTACTCCAGCTTGGAAAGTCCCTCCAACAGGAACTCCGCTGCCTCACCGCTGCCGATGTAACCTACGATACCACACATAAACTGAACCTCCAATTCCTATGAAAAACACAAAATCAGAAATTCCTGTTCGATTTCCTCCCCCTGCTTTGTCCCGAAAATCACTTTTCGGTTTTAACAAGGTTCTTTCGACCGGAACAGCCGAGAGGCATCCGCTGACAACTCGACAACCTCTTCCTCGTCTTCTCAAAGCGCTTCCGTCGCCGCTTCGAGAACCAGCGCTGGGAACTATGTCCTTTCAGTAAACTCCGTGCGAAACGGTGTTTCGCATCCCCAAGGGGACTAGCTTCGCGTCACTACGCCCTTACACGAAATCTAAGTTCGCACTTCGCCTGCGGCTTGTGTTCACTAAGATTTCATAGCAGAAAAAAACAACCCTCCTTTTCCGAAGTGCCTGCCACGCAACAGGAAAGCGAGACAGGCCACGCCCGCAAGGGGAACACGGTCATATTGTAACGTATCGAACTTCAATAGTCAATATGGGAAATATGCCGGCAGCCGTCATTCAGCCGCAAAAAAACGCCCTCAGCGTACGCTGAGGGCATCCATATGAGCTTCACCGGAACAACTGGCTGACGGAGCGATGGGACTGGATGCGCATGATGACATCCGCAATCGGGCCGGCCATAGAAAGCGTTACCAGCTTGGGAGACTGCTTCTCGGGCGGCTGGGCAATCGTGTCCGTGATAATCAGTTTTTCGATGCAGGATTCATCAATGCGCTGCACTGCCGGATCGCTCAGGATCGCATGGGAGCAAGAGGCAAAGATGCGCTTCGCGCCAAGCTTTTTGAGTGCCTTGGCGCCCTCGCAGAGGGAGCCTGCCGTATCCACGATATCGTCGATCATGATGGCGGTCTTGCCCTCCACATCACCGATGAGATTCATGACTTCGGCATATCCCGGCCTCGGGCGGCGCTTCTCGATGATAGCGATGGGAGCATGCAGATGATCCGCCAGGATCCTCGCGCGCGTGACACCGCCAAGATCCGGCGATACCACGACGATGTCCTCAAAATTCTGTGCACGGAAGTAATTCGCAATGACCGGCGCAGCGGCCAGATGATCGACAGGAATATCAAAGAAGCCCTGAATCTGCCCCGCATGCAAGTCTACGGTCACGACTCGCGTAAGTCCCGCGGTCTCCATGAGATTCGCCACTAGCTTCGCTGAAATCGGCTCGCGGCCGCGTGTCTTGCGATCCTGGCGCGCGTACGCGTAGTAGGGCACGACGCCCGTGATGCTGTGCGCGGACGCGCGCTTGCAGGCATCCGTCATAATCAGCAGTTCCATAAGATTGTCATTGACTGGCTGTGAGGTCGGCTGGATGATGAAGATATCCTTCCCCCGGATGCTTTCGCTGATCATGACCTGTGTCTCGCCATTGTTGAAGTGGCCGACATATGCATCGCAAAGATTGACTCCGATATGATCCGCAATCCTTTTTGCAAGCTCCGGATTCGCATTCCCCGTCAGGATGCACAAATTTCCATTGTCTAATGCCATTTGTTCAAAGCCTCCCATACTACACATACACAGAGATTCGAGCCTGCCGCAAGGTGGGCAGCACTCCTATGTCCTACTTGCGCTTGTCCAGCCAATTCTCGATGTTCGTCTGGCGCGCGCGTGCGATGGCCAGATTGTCCTTCGGGACCCTCTTGGTGATGGTAGAGCCCGCGCCCACATAGGCCCCGTCCTCTACCGTGACAGGAGCCACCAGATTCGAGTTGCAGCCAATGAACGCATTATCTCCCACAACGGTGCGGAACTTCTTCTTGCCGTCATAGTTCACCGTGATCGTGCCGCAGCCCATATTGACCCCCGCCCCCATATCGCAGTCGCCGATATAGGAAAGATGCGGCAGCTTCGTCCCAACGCCGACATTGGAATTCTTGACCTCCACGAAATTCCCGATCTTGACTTTTTCGGAAAGCTTCGTATCCGGACGGATATGGACATAGGGCCCCATGGTCACACCATCGGCGATCTCGCATTCATGGGCATAGACAAAATGCGCGGTCACGCCGCTGCCGATCATGGCATCCTGGAAGCGGCTGTTCGGCCCCAGCACGCAGTTCTCGCCGATCTTCGTCTTTCCTTCGATCCATGTGAAGGGGTAGATGATGGTATCCCGCCCGATTTCTACGTCCGCATCAATGAAGGTCGTATCCGGATCCATGATGGTCACGCCATCCGCCATCAGCTGCTCATTCTTGCGACGGCGCAGGATCTTCTCTGCGGAGGCAAGCTGCTGGCGTGAATTGATGCCCAGTGTACATTCATAGTCATCCGCAGCAACAGCCCATATCTTTTCGCCTTTGTCCTTTAAAATTTCCAGCACATCGGGCAGATAATACTCGCCCTGCACATTGTCGTTTGTCACCTTGGAAAGCGCATCGAACAGCGCTTTTGCGTCGAAGCAGTAAATGCCGGAGTTGACTTCCCTGACCTTGCGCTCCTCTTCGCTTGCATCCTTGTGCTCAACGATTTTCTCCACGCTGCCGTCCGCCGAGCGGATGATCCGCCCATAGCCCGTCGCGTCAGGCATGACAGCCGTAAGAACCGTTGCCTTTGCTCCTGCCTCCGTATGCGCATCGTACAGCTTTTTCAGAAGTTCGCCCGTCAGGAGCGGCGTATCGCCGCAGAGTACCATGACCGTCCCCGTCTCATCCGAAAGCAGGTCTTTTGTCTGCATCACCGCATGGCCTGTGCCAAGCTGCTCCGCCTGCGTGACGAACTCCGCCTGCCCCTGCATGGCCTGCTCTACCACATCGCCGCCAAAACCGGTCACTACGATATTCCTTCGTGCGCCTGCTTCCTTCGCCGCATCCAGCACATGCTGCAGCATAGGCTTTCCGCCGGCCGCATGAAGCACCTTCGGCAGCGCGGATTTCATGCGCGTGCCCTTCCCTGCCGCAAGGATCACCGTTACCAAATCTGACATTTCACGATTCCTCCTGATTTTTCTTCCTCTTATTGGATTCCCTTTGATGTTCCATCGCATCCATTGCTTTCAGCAAGGTCTGCTCCGAATGCTCCATATGGCGCTCCGCCGCCTTGCGGGCTGCTTTCACGTCCCCCTTGGCAATGGCTTCCACCATATCGCGATGCTCCTCCAGCGTCGCCTCCAAGCGTCCCGGGTAGGACATGGAAAGCGTACGGAAGCGCGTAAGCTGCTCCCGCAGATTCGCGATGATGCCGATGAGCCGTGTATTCCGGCTGGCTTGGTACAGAAGCTCATGGAACTCGATGTCCGTCTCCACGATCTTGTCCATATCTTTGCTCTTGATGTGACCGCCGATCATGACCAAAAGCCGCTGCAGACGCTCCAGTTCCTCCTCCGTGATGCGTTCCGCCGCCATCCCGTTGGACAAGGATTCCAATGCGGTGCGGATCTCAAAGATCTCATTGACATCACGGATGGACATATTCGCAACATAGGTACCGCGCCTCGGCATCATGATGACATAGCCTTCCTGTTCCAGCTTGCGGATGGCTTCCCGGACAGGTGTACGGCTGACGCCCAAATCCTCAGCAAGCTGGATTTCCATCAGACGTTCCCCGGGCTTCAAGATTCCCTTGCGGATGGCCTCCCGCAAGGACTCACATACGACTTCCCGAAGCGGCTGATAGCTGTCCAGTTTGATTGGCGCTAACCTGTTGTCCATAGCATCTCCCTCAATTCTGTCCAATACACCCTAAGGAACTGTTCATAAACAAATTTTAAATTTATTTCTTACCAGTTCCTAAACTGTTTTCCCAACGGTATGCGTTACGAAAATTTCCCCATCCGTTTCCTTTCTCAAAGCATTCGCTATTGCCCGTGCGCGTTCCTTAGACTCTGCAAGCCCGAACACGGTGGGCCCGCTGCCGGACATCATGCTGGCCATGGCGCCATGCTCCAGCATCAGCTGCTCATAGTCCGCAATTATCTCATACTTCTTTATAGTAACACGTTCCAGCACATTGCACAATAAGGACGAAACAGCTTTCCAGTCTCCGCGCACAATTTCTTTTTGTATGGCTTCGTTATCCGGGTGTCTGTCCGCCCCCACCGCATCATAAGTCCGATAAGCCCATGCAGTAGACACCGCTATGCGCGGCTTTGCCAATACGACAGGCAGTTCGGGAAGGGACGGCAGACGCTCCAGCACCTCGCCGCGTCCCGTGGAAAGCATCGTCCCCCCCATAATGCAAAAGGGAATATCCGATCCCAATTTCTCTCCCTGACGGCATAATTCCCGCTCCGAAAGACCCAGCTCATAAAGCTCGTTCATGCCACGGAGGACGGCTGCCGCATCGGTGCTTCCTCCCGCCAATCCCGCCGCAATGGGAATGCGCTTGACCAGCCTCATCCTCACACCGCCGCGTAAGCCGTATTCCGCCTGCATAAGCGCTGCGGCGCGCCATGCAAGGTTGCTTTCATCTGCTTCCAGCGTATCGCCGCCATAAATATTCTCGGCCAGAAGTTCCAAGGAAATCCCGCCATCCGTCCGTTCCATCTCCACGGTATCGTGAAGCGCAAGGGACTGCATGACCATGGCAACCTCATGGAAGCCATCCGGCCTCGTCCCCAGAATATCCAGTGTCAGATTGATCTTTGCGTTGCCGTGTACCGTTACCAATTGCATCCCTCCATTTCCTGCTCCCAATGGATACCTTTTCGTTTATTCTCCGCCATCACTCAGAATCCTTCCCCCGATAGAATTTTTTTCTTCATTTGGATGTCTCCTGTGCAAAAATTTCCTATTGCCCTTCCCTGTCTTGTGTGGGATAATGTAGCTTGAATTTATTCAGATGGGAGATTCTCATATGCGAAAATCAATTCCTGTAAAATATCTGCTGCTTGCAGATATCCTGCTGGCTTCCGGCATGGCAGGATGGGAGCTTCTGAGCACGAACCAACTGGTATCCGCGCTGATCGTGCTGCTTTCCGTGCTCATTGCGGCATCTCCCTTGGCTTATGCGGTCTGCTCGCCGGTTGTCCTGTATTTTGCGAAGCAGAATGCGGAAAAGGAGAATATCGCAGTGGGAAGGCCAAGCGCGCTTTCCCGGCTCTGCAAAATCGACACACTGGTGGTCGGAAAAAGCGGAACCATCACCGAGGGCGACCCCTTCATTACAGATCTGATCCCCGAGGGGCTCCTGCAGTCCACCCTGTTGAGTCTGGCTGCTTCTGCCGAGGAGGGCTCGCGGCATCCCATCGCGCGCGTCATCTGCCGTACCGCAGCAGAGCGGGATATCCGCGTCTATCCCGCCTCCGCATTCAATGAGATTCCGGGCTGCGGCGTCGAAGCGCTGATGAACGGCACCTCACTGCGCGTGGGCCGCACGAAATGGCTGCAGGAAAATAAGGCCCGCATCAGCGCCAACCTGCTCACAAAGGTGGACCAGCTTGCCTGCCGCGGGAAAATCCCCCTCATCGTCTGCGAGGGAAAAAACGCCAAGGGCATCATTGCACTGGAGGATCCCATTGAGCCGGCCATTCCCTCTACCGTCCGCCGCCTTGCCAAGCTGGGCATCGGAACCATCATGCTCACGGGCGACAGCCAGCGCACCGCCTCTGCCATTGCGAAATCCGCATCCCTGGCAGCCGCGCGGGCCAATCTTACACCTGCCGGAAAGGCACGGGAAGTCCAGCTCATGCGCACGCGCGGCTGCACGATCGCGATGGCAGGCATCCCGGAGCTGGACGAGGAAGCCTTTGCCGAGGCGGATCTCTCCATCGTGCTTGGGAAACCGCCGAAGGAAATCATCGGCGATGTCTCCACCATGAACCTCATGGACATCAAGGACGAGGAGGACATGGGGGAATTGGAAAAAAACGAGCTGCAGATCCGGCGCGAGCTTTCAGAGATGCGCATAGAAAAGGGCATGGCCGCGCTGAAGGAACGGAAGGCGGATATCCTCCTTCCGCAAGGGCTGCCGCAGATACTCGTGATCTTGGATATCGCCAAAAAGGCGCAGGAACTTATCCTGCAGAACCGCCGCATTGCCTACCTCACATGGCTGCTCCTGATACCGCCCGCCACAGGTCTGCTGACGATCTTTGAAGATCCCCTGCTCCTGCCTCTCACCGCATTCGCCGGCATGCTCGCCGCGACCCTGCTCATCATCGGCAATTCCCTGCGCATGAGGAATGGCTGAAAAACTGTCATAGAATCATGTAAAAAGGAAGGCCAGCGCCATGCGCTGTACCTTCCTTTTTTATGTTATTCATCCAAACGACTCATATAATTATCTTCATCATCCCAATCATCGGGAAGCCCCTTGACCAAGACCACCGGACAGTGCGCATGGCGCAGTACGTAGTTGGACACGCTTCCCATCAAAAGGCTGCGGAACGTCCCAAAACCGCGGCTTCCCATGATGATCATGTCGTATTCCTCTGTCTCCGCAAGATCCACAATGACCTCTCCCGGCGCGCCGATTTCCACTCTGGGAATCGCCCGCACCTCACGCGGAATGACGTGCATCAGCTCCGCAAGGAATTGGAATGCCGCCATCTTCAGCTCCGTCGGCACATAGCCGCTGAGACTCACCTGCTCAAAAGCGGAAACATTCTCATTTAAATCTACCGTCATGAGCAGGGTCAGCTCCGCATCGCAGACCGCTGCGATATGGATGGCCTGATTGAGCGCCTTGAAGGCCTGCCCCGATCCGTCGGTCGGGACAAGGATGCGCTGACATTTCAGGTTCTTCCAGTCATACAGATTGCTTTTGTCCTCCACATCGCACATATTTTCAATCTTGCTGATATCAACATCGCCCACAATGACCACACTCCATTCTGAACTGTTATGATTTCCGAATCGCTGTTGTGTTCTATGCTTCTGTTAGTTTCGCCGCCCGATGCTCGTTTTCCTTCTTTTCTTTCCGCGTCTGATGCTCATTCTGCCGAATCAGTGCCTTACGAGCGCTGTAGAAGCGCAGGCAGAACAGGATCGCCACGATTCCCATATAGATGAGGAATGCGCCGAATTCCGAGGAAATATCCCCCAGCCCCGCGCCACGCTGAATGACATCACGCGTGAAATGGAATTCCCATGTCAGGGGAAATACATGGGAAAATGCCTGCACCCAGGGCGCAAAATGACTCATGGGGCCTGTCGCGCCTCCCAGAATGAAGCCGCCCGGAATGAACAGGATCATGCGGCTGGATGCGATGCCCGGATTGGCCGCGGTCCATCCGAACAGGACGCTCAGCATCCCCACGCACATGACGAAGAAAATTTGCAGGAACAGGAAGACCAGAAAATGCCCCGAAAAGACCAGATCTCCCCAGACACGCAGCACCGCAAGCCCCAGAAAATAAGATGTCACCAAGCATGCGCCATAAGGCACAAGCCGCAGGATGATATCCCAGGGCGTTCCCTCCAGCAGGATTTTGTCCAGCTGATGCGTCAGCCGCAGACGCGGCACCATGCCGATCGTTGCAAAGGTAAAGAACATCGCCCCAAAGAAAAAGAGGAATCCCTGTGTCGAACCATTGGAGGTAGAGCCTGCGGGATTGAACAGCTTGCGGGTGTTGAGACGCAGGCTTGCGCCCGCTGCGCCTGACTCCATGCCGGCCTGCGCATTTTCCAGTGCCACCAGTTCGTTCAATGCTCCTTGGATATCCGCCGTCTGCGCTGTATTGGTATTGTCGTAAAAAGCGCCGATGGAGCGGTCGGTCGCGGAATAGCGGTTCTTCTCCAGCCCCTTCGGAAGATAAATGACCGTCAGAACTTCATCCCGATAAAAGAGCTCTGTAGGCTCCATCGGCATGTAGATGATATCCTTGACCTGCATATACTCCGATGCGTTGATTTTCGTGATGAGTTCCTGGCTGTATTTTGAATTGTCCAGATCGATGACTGCCACAGGCGCATCTTTTGCGAAATTCCCATTCAGCAGCACCGACAAAATCACGGAGATGACCATGGCAATCATAATGCAGACTTTTTCATAGGGCATGCCCTGTCCCGAGAACAGGAATTTGACCTCATCTTTCAGTGAATTCATCTGCATCCACCCCGATGGTCATGCCCGGCAGGACGCCGTCCTGCGGGTCAGTATAGATACGCACTTGGAACGCGGACAGATCCGCCTGTCCCTTCTCGCGGGACTGCTTCAAGTCTGCAAAGCCCGGTGCCTGCATCATAAGGCGGATGGTTCCTGTCACCTTTTTGCTGCCTGCCACCGTCGTGCCCGTGATCGCTCTTCCTTCGGAAAGGGCTGCGGCCTGCTTCTCGCTCACGTAGATGTCATAATAGCAGCGCTTGCTTTCCAGCAGCACGACCGGCATATTCGGGGAAACCATCTCCCCCTGCTTCGCAAGGATCTTCAAGATCTTGCCGTCCTCCGGCGCACGCAGCGTCAAACGCTCACGAGCAACTTCCAGTTCCTTGAGCTGGACTTCCAATGCCCGCTTTTGCTGTCGCATCGCTTCCACATCATTTGCCATATTGTCCGCCGCAGCGCGTTCCTGCGCAATGGTGGGCAGTCTCAGGCTGTCCGTATTGCCGCTGTCCTGTATGCCAGACAGTAGCTTGTCCAGAAGCTGCTGCTGCTGCGCCGCGTTGGCGCGTGCGACATTCAGTGCAGTGGTCGCATCATCCAGCACGGACTGGGCAATCGCGCCGGCGGAAAGCAGCTCTGCCTTGCGATTGTAGTCAATCTCCGCATTGCGGAGCGTTGCCTGCGCGGACGAAAGCGCCGCACGCTGCTGATCGATCTGCCGGAAGCTCTGCTGCTCGTCGGTATCTGCCTTTTGATAGTTGATTCCCCTGGAACCGCTGGTGGACTGGATCTGCGCGTCCATCTGGGCAATCTGCGCCTTGAGCTTCTCTATCGCAAGATCCGTATCTGTTGGGTCAAGCTGCATGATGATATCACCTTTCTTGACCATCTGCCCTTCCTTGATTGCCTCATTGATCAGGCGCCCGCTCACGGAGTCGAACGCCATCTTGACCTGCTCCGCCGTCAGGATGCCTTCTTTTTTCTCCGTTGCCATGACGACAGCATCGTTTCCGCGATACATGAGAACAAGTCCGCTCACAATCAAGAGAGCAATGAAGATAATTCCGACTCTCATCGCCTTTTTCCTTGCGTTCAAAACCATCACCCTCCTTTTGGGAACTGTTCATAAGGAAACGCTGCATGAATCAGTGTTTCCATAAGTACATTGGAAAAAAGACAGCCCTTGAAGCCAATCGGTTTCAAGGGCCGTACCATTCAATTTTGATTCCTTACACCAGCTCGATGAGAACCATCGGAGCGGCGTCGCCGCGACGGGGGCCGAGCTTCAGGATGCGCGTATAGCCACCCTGACGGTCTGTATATTTTCCCGCAATCTCCGTAAAGAGCTTATGCACAACTTCCTCATCAGCGATATCGGCAAGTACCTGACGGCGCGCATGGAGATCACCGCGCTTTGCCAGCGTGATCATATGATCTGCCAGCCCACGAAGCTCCTTCGCCTTTGCTTCTGTCGTCTCGATACGGCCATATCTGAAAAAGGAAGTGAGGATGCTCTTGAACAGAGCCTTGCGAGCAGCGGAATTACGTCCTAACTTTCTGTAGCTCATGTATTTCCCTCTTTCCTATCAATCGTTATTTTCCCTCAGAGATAAACCAAGCTCCTCCAGCTTCTTCTTGACCTCTTCCAAGGACTTGCGTCCCAGATTGCGCACCTTCATCATATCTTCCTCCGTCTTGGCCGAAAGGTCGGCAACGGTGTTGATGCTCGCGCGTTTGAGGCAGTTGAAGGAACGAACGGAGAGGTCCAGATCCTCGATCGTCATTTCCATGACCTTGGAGGTATCATCCACCGGCTCCTCCGGGAAGGATGCCTCCTCCTCTTCCATTTCCTCCGGCAGGCCGTCCATGTTCTGGAACAGCTTGAGGTGCATGACCAGAATGCCCGCAGCCTTTGCCACAGCCTCCTCCGGACGCAGGGAACCATCGGTCCACACCTCCAGAATCAGCTTGTCATAGTCTGTGACATTCCCGACGCGCGTATCCTGAACCGTATAGTTCACGCGCAGCACAGGAGAAAAAATCGAGTCAATGGGTATCACGCCGATCACATCGTCGGCTTTCTTGTTCTTATCCGATGGTACATAGCCGCGGCCCCGCTCCACAGTCATCTCAATATTGAGCTTGCCTGTTTCGTTGACCGTTGCAATATGAAGCTCAGGGTTCAGGATTTCGATATCGGCATCACAGATGATATCCGCAGCCGTTACTTCCTTCTCGCCTTCCACTTCAATGCGGATGACTCTCGGTTCGCTGCCCTGCATCTTGAGGCAGAGCTGCTTGAGGTTCAGCACGATATTCGTCACATCGTCCCGGACACCGGGAATCGTGGAGAATTCGTGGAGTACCCCATCAATCTTGATGGAGGTGATAGCGGCGCCTTCCAGCGATGACAGCAACATGCGGCGCAGGCTATTGCCAAAGGTCGTGCCGTAGCCGCGTTCCAGCGGCTCACAGACGAACTTGCCGTAACGGCAGTCTTCACTGATCTCCGCTATCTCAATTTTCGGTTTCTCGATGTCTATCATCTGAAATTGACCTCCTCAAATATTCTAAGAAAATGGCATACACATACCAAAGGATATTATCTGGAGTACAACTCGACGATAGCCTGCTCGTTGACAGGAACATCGATCTCATCGCGATTCGGGAAACGCGTCACCGTACCCGTGAGCTTGTCCTGATCTGCCGTCAGCCATGCCGGAGCGGAGAGCGCGTTATTCGTCTCCTTCAGCTCCTTGAAGAAGGCATTGCTTTGGCTCTTCTCCGCAACAGCGACGACATCGCCGACGGATACCAGAGCAGAGGGGATGTCCAGGCGCTTGCCGTTGACCGTGATATGTCCATGACGGACCACCTGACGGGCCTGTTTGCGCGTATTCGCGAGGCCAAGGCGGAACACCACGTTATCAATGCGGCGCTCAAGCAGCCCCAGCAGATTCTCGCCGGTAACGCCCTGCATCGTCTTTGCTTTCTCATAATATCCACGGAACTGCTTTTCCAGCACACCGTAGATGAACTTTGCTTTCTGCTTCTCCTTCAACTGCAGACCGTACTCACTGACCTTGCGGTTCGTACGGCGCGGTTGGCGCTTGGATTCTTTGGAACGACCAATCACAGCCGGCTCAAGCCCCAGTGCACGGCACCGCTTGAGGGCTGGTACTCTATCAATTGCCATCTAACTACTGCACCTCCTGTTATACTCTTCTACGCTTCGGCGGACGGCATCCATTGTGCGGGATCGGGGTCACGTCCTTGATCATATTGACCTCAAGGCCCGTTGCCTGCAGGGAACGGATGGCTGCTTCACGGCCCGCGCCGGGTCCCTTCACATAGACCTCAACCTGCTTCAGGCCATGCTCCATAGCTGCCTTTGCGGCAACCTCCGCTGCCATCTGCGCAGCAAAGGGCGTGCTCTTGCGGGAGCCACGGAATCCGAGACCGCCGGCACTTGCCCAGGAAAGTGCATTGCCGCTCTTATCGGTGAGCGTTACGATGGTATTGTTGAACGTAGAGCTGATATGCGCTACGCCATATTCAATATTCTTGCGGACTTTTTTCTTTGTCCGAGCTGCTTTCTTAACTGCCACCAGTCAAACCTCCTTCGTTAGTCCTTCTTCTTGCCTGCTACGAGTTTCTTCGGTCCCTTGCGGGTGCGGGCATTGTTCTTGGTATTCTGCCCACGGACTGGAAGGCCCAGACGGTGACGGCGTCCACGGTAGCAGCCGATATCAACGAGTCGCTTAATGTCCATCTGACGGTCGCGGCGAAGGTCGCCTTCCACCACAACGTTCTTATCGATGGCATCACGAAGTTTCACAACTTCGTCCTCCGTGAGATCCCGAGTCCGCGTGTCCGGGTTTACACCTGAAATGGAGAGGATCTTCTGAGAAGTCTTCAGACCAATTCCATAGATGTATGTCAAAGCAATTTCAATTCTCTTGTCACGGGGTAAATCTACACCGGCAATACGTGCCATTAATCAAGCACCTCCTTCTTTATCAAATGATCAACCTTGTCTTTGTTTATGCTTCGGATTTTCGCAAATGACCATAACACGGCCCTTGCGCTTGATGATCTTGCATTTTTCGCAAATCTTCTTTACCGATGGTTTTACTTTCATTCTGCTGCAAGCCTCCTTTCGTCTGCCTATTCGTGCCATTTTGTTATTGTATCATCTTTCGCGCCGTCTGCATAGAGGAAATTTGAAAAAAACGCAAAAAATAAGAACAAAAATAGCATCAACAAGCAGAACGAGCAGTGCACTGGGTAACTCTTACTTAAATCGATAGGTAATGCGGCCGCGTGTCAGATCATAGGGCGTAAGCTCGATCGTGACCCTGTCTCCCGGAAGGATCCGGATGAAATTCATACGGATCTTGCCGGAGACATGCGCCAGCACGACATGGCCATTTTCCAGTTCTACTTGGAACATCGCGTTCGGCAAAGCCTCCAGAACCTTGCCCTCGACTTCGATAACATCTTGTTTCGACATGATGCTTCCCCTTTACTTATGCGTTCAACGCCTGGAGCAACTCCCGCGTTACCTGATTGATGGGCTGCCTGCCATCCACTTCCGTGTAAATGCCGGCCTTTTCATAATACTCGATGAGAGGACGGGTCGATGCCTCATAAACCGAAAGGCGGTTCTCCATCGTCTCCTTGGTATCATCGGCGCGCTGATACAGCTCGCCGCCGCAATCATCGCAGACACCCTCTTTTTTCGTCGGGTTGAAACTCACATGATAGGTCGCCCCGCACTTCTTGCAGATGCGGCGGCCCACCGCACGCTCCACAAGATCTGCTGCCGGAACATTGATGTTCAACACGCGCTTCAACGCAAGCCCAAGCTCCTTCAGGATGCCATTCAAAGCATCCGCCTGCTCCACCGTGCGCGGAAAACCATCCAGAATGAAGCCCTTTTTGCAATCATCCTTTGCAAGACGCTCGCGGACAATGCCGATCGTGACTTCATCGGGAACCAGTTTCCCTGCATCCATGCAAGCCTTCGCCTGCTTCCCGAGCTCAGTGCCCTCCTTCACCGCCGCACGGAACATATCGCCCGTGGAAATGTGCGGAACACCCAGCTCTTTGACCAGATTTGCCGCCTGTGTGCCCTTTCCGGCACCCGGAGGCCCCATCAACAGGATATGCATTTTTCTTTTCCTCCTACTGGAAATCTACTTCATGAACCCTTCATAGTGCCGCATGACAATCATGGATTCGATCTGCTTCATCGTATGGAGCGCAACGCTCACCACGATGAGCAGCGCGGTTCCTCCGAAGTAAACACCCTGGATATGTGTCATACCTGCAATCATATTCGGCAGCACAGCAATGAATGCCAGGAATACGGAGCCTGCCAGCGTAACGCGTGTCAGGACATAATCCAAATAATCAGCGGTGGGCTGTCCCGGGCGGATGCCTGGGATAAAGCCACCGTATTTTTTCAGATTCTCTGCCATATCCGATATCTTTACAGTAACCGCAGTATAGAAGTAGGTAAAGAACAAAATGAGCAGCACGTAAATCGCGGTCTGCAGCGGTGTCCCCCACTCCAGATAACTGGCAACAGTCCTTACCCAGGGAATCTCAATAAACTGGGCAATGGTCACTGGAAACATCAGCACGGATGACGCAAAGATAATTGGAATCACACCCGCCGGATTGATCTTGATGGGGATGTGACTGGAATGGCCGCCATAAGCTCTCTGGCCCACCACTCGTTTTGTGTAGGAAATCGGAATTCTCCGGAAACCAGTTTCAACAAAGATAACAAACACAATCATCGCAAGGGCGATGACACCAAACAACAGGACGCTGAAATAGCTGATTGTCCCGGCCTGCACATAGCTGTAAATCGTCCCGATATTCTTGGGAAGCGCTGCCACGATACCGGCGAAAATGATGAGCGAAATGCCATTGCCCACGCCCTGTGCCGTAATCTGCTCCCCGACCCACATGAGGAACACCGTCCCCGCGGTGAGCGTAATCGCTATGATGAGGATATTCACAGGATTGGGATTCAGGATTGCCTGCTTGAGTCCGATGGACATGCCCACGGCCTGGAAAAAAGCAAGCACAACGGTAAGGTACCGCGTGACCTTTGTCGTCTTCTTATGCCCTTCCGCACCCTCTTTGGACCACTGCTCCAGCGTGGGAATCACCACGGTCAGGAGCTGCATGATGATGGCTGCGTTGATATAGGGCGTGATGCTCATGGCGAAGATGGAAAACTTGCTGAAGGCACCACCGGAAAACAAATCCAGCAAACCGAACAGGCTGCCATTGTTGAACAGCTGCTCAATCGCCGACGGGTCAACGCCCGGTACCGGAATATGTGTTCCCATGCGGAACACAGCAAACATAATAAGTGTGAAAACGATCTTGTCGCGCAGCTCCGGGATCTTGAAGACATTGGAAAGCGCTGAAAGCACCTCAAATCACCTCGACATTCCCGCCTGCTGCCTTGATCTTCTCCTCTGCGCTCTTCGTGAAACCATTCGCACGGACCGTAAGCTTCTTTTTCAGCTCGCCGTTGCCCAAGATACGGATACCCTCCTGGACGTTCTTCAGGATGCCGGATTCCACCAACGCCACCGGATCGACCATCGAGCCATCCTCAAAGCGGTTCAGTGTCTCCACATTGACTTCCGCATAGGTCTTCGCCCAGATATTCTTGAAGCCACGCTTCGGAAGCCTGCGATACAAAGGCATCTGTCCGCCTTCAAAACCTGTGCGCACACCGCCGCCGCTGCGGGATTTCTGTCCCTTCATGCCGCGTCCGGAAGTCTTTCCGTTGCCGGAGCCAAGGCCGCGTCCCACACGGTTGCGCACCTTGCGGGATCCTTCTGCAGGAGCTAATTCATGTAACTTCATCTTTGCTGCACCTCCTTTTGACTTAGTCTGCGATCTCTTCCACCTGAATCAGATGACGAACCTTGTGGAGCTGTCCACGGATAGCCGGGTTATCCGGAAGCTCTACAACAGAGTTGGTCTTGTGAAGTCCGAGGGAACGCACCGTGCGACGCTGTGTCTCCGGGCGGCCGATCAGGCTTCTTTTCAGTGTAACCTTGACTTTTGCCATTGCTTTGCCTCCTATTAACCTAAGATTTCCTGCACCGTCTTGCCGCGAAGCTCGGCAACGATCTCCGCACGCTTGAGCTGCTCCAGCCCCTTCATGGTAGCACGCACCATGTTGTTCGGATTGGAAGATCCCAAAGACTTCGTCAGGATGTCATGGATGCCGGCCAATTCAAGCACAGCACGCGCCGGACCGCCGGCGATCACGCCGGTACCTTTTGCAGCCGGCTTCAGGAGCACACGGCCTGCACCAAAGATTCCCAGCATTTCATGCGGAATGGAACGATCCTTCAGAGCCACCTCGATGAGATGTTTCTTCGCATCCTCAACGCCCTTGCGGATTGCTTCCGGCACCTCAGCAGCCTTGCCGAGACCCACGCCGACCTTGCCGTTTCTGTTGCCGACAACGACCAGCGCACTGAAAGAGAAGCGGCGGCCGCCCTTGACGACTTTAGCTACTCGATTGATATATACAACTTTCTCCTCGAATTCCGGAGTTTCGTTGTCCATTCTAGCCATTCATTTACCTCCTTCTCAGAACTTGAGGCCTGCCTCGCGAGCTGCCTCTGCCAATGCTGCCACACGGCCATGATAGACATAGCCACCACGATCGAAGACTACCTCGGAGATACCCTTCTCCTGCGCACGCTTTGCGATTGCCTCGCCAACCGCCTTTGCTGCAGCAATATTGCCGCCATAGTTCTGGAATCCCTTATCCTGGGAGCTTGCCGCTGCCAAGGTCACGCCTTTCTCATCATCGATGATCTGCGCATAGATATTCGCCAGGCTGCGGTATACATTCAGACGCGGCCGCGCTGCCGTACCCGATACATGCTTGCGGACTCTCAGATGGCGTTTCTGACGAGCCTTGTTTTTATCTTCCTTCAGAAGCACTCTAGTCACTCCTTTCTCAAATCAATGGTTTACTTCTTGCCCTTGGCGCCAGCCTTGCCTTCCTTACGGCGGATATGCTCGCCAGCATACTTGATGCCCTTGCCCTTGTACGGCTCCGGCTCACGGAAGCTGCGGATCTTGGCCGCCATTGCGCCGACAAGCTCCTTGTCGATACCGGAAACCGTGATGGACGTCGCGGACGGCACATCAAAGCTGATGCCCGCAGGCGGCTCAACGATTACCGGATGGGAAAAGCCCAGCGCAAGATTCAGATTCTTGCCCTGCTTCGTCGCACGATAACCGACACCATTGATTTCAAGAGTCTTCGTAAATCCTTCCGTTACACCGACCACCATATTGTTGATGAGCGTGCGGGAAAGACCATGAAGGCTTCTGTGCGTCTTATCGTCAGAAGGACGTACCACGGTGAGAACATTTCCTTCGACGTTTACTTTCATATCCTGATGGATCTGGCGAGAAAGCTCGCCTTTCGGTCCTTTCACTGACACCAGATTCTCCTCGCTGACCTTTACCGTTACGCCAGCCGGGATTTCAATCGGTGCCCTGCCAATTCTTGACATCTTGAATTACACCTCCTGTTGTTCGATTACCAGACGTATGCGATGACCTCGCCGCCGAGACCGGCCTTGCGAGCCTGCTTGTCGCTCATGATTCCCTTGGACGTGGAAATGATTGCGATCCCCAGGCCGCCGAGAACACGGGGCAGCTCAGCACGCTTTGCATACTGACGGAGACCCGGCTTCGAAACGCGCTTGATACCGGTGATAACCTTTTCGCGCTGCGGACCATACTTCAGGAGCAGCGTGAGAATGCCCTGCTTGTTGTCCTCAGTGAAAGTGTAATCCTTGATGAAACCCTCTTCCTTCAAGACCTCTGCGATGGCTTTCTTGATCTTGGAGCCGGGAATTTCAACCTTATCATGATAAACAGAATTTGCGTTGCGCAAACGCGTCAACATATCTGCAATAGGATCAGTCATTGCCATGAATCGATATCCTCCTTCTTACCAACTTGCCTTTGTCACACCGGGGATGGCGCCCTTGTAGCTCTGCTCACGGAAGCAGATACGGCACATCTCGAACTTTCTCATATAGCCGTGGGGACGTCCGCAGATTTTGCAGCGATTATACGCGCGTGTGGAAAACTTCGGTTCCTTGCTCCACTTCTCAACCATGGATTTCTTTGCCACTGTATCTTACCTCCTTTTCTCATGCACTGAAGGGCATGCCCATGAGCTTCAGGAGCTCGCGAGCTTCCTCATCGGTCTTTGCCGTCGTCACGATAACGATGTTCATGCCGCGGATCTTGTCAATCTTGTCGTAGTCGATTTCGGGGAAAATGAGCTGCTCCTTGAGACCTACCGCATAATTGCCGCGTCCGTCGAAAGCATTCGCGCTCACGCCGCGGAAATCACGCACGCGCGGAAGCGCCACATTCATGAACTTGTCGAGGAACTGATACATGCGGACACCGCGCAGCGTCACCTTGCAGCCAATCGGCATACCCTGACGGAGTTTCCATGCCGCAAGGGATTTCTTGGCACGCGTAAGGACCGGCTTCTGTCCGGAGATGATCGTAAGATCATTCACTGCGGAATCCAATGCCTTCGGGTTGCCCACAGCCTCGCCAACACCCATATTGATGATGACCTTCTCGACCTTCGGGACCTGCATGACGTTCTTGTAGCCGAATTTCTCGGTCAGTGCGGACATGACTTCCTTCTGGTACTTTTCCTGTAATCTATCCAAGTTGTGTCTCCTCCTTTCCTGCTATATTTTATTTCGTCTGATCGATGACCTCGCCGCACTTCTTGCAAGCGCGGACGGACTTTCCATTGACCTCTTTATGGGCAACACGGGTTGCCTTGGAGCATGCAGGGCACACCAGCATGACCTTGCATGCGTGGAGAGGCATTTCCTTTGTGAGGATACCGCCCTGAGGCGCCTTCAGATTCGGCTTCGTATGGCGCTTCACCTTATTGATGCCCTCGACAACAACTTTGCCCTTTTTCGGCATCGCCTGGATGACTTTTCCCTGCTTGCCCTTATCTTTTCCGGACAATACGACGACCGTATCGCCCTTCTTCACGTTCAGCTTAACGAGTGACAAAATAGCACCTCCCTGCGATTAAAGTACTTCCGGAGCCAGCGATACGATCTTCATGAAGTCCTTCTCGCGAAGCTCTCTTGCTACTGGTCCGAAAATACGGGTGCCTCTCGGCGTCTTGTCCTCTTTGATAAGGACAGCCGCATTCTCATCGAAACGGATGTAGGATCCATCCGGACGGCGCAGGCCTTTCACGCTGCGAACGACAACCGCCTTGACCACATCGCCCTTCTTGACCGTGCCGCCGGGTGCTGCGGACTTGACAGCTGCTACGATAATATCACCAATGTTGGCATATTTGCGGTAGGAGCCGCCGAGCACGCGGATGCACATGATTTCCTTTGCGCCGGTGTTGTCGCCAACATTCAGGATGGTTTGTTGTTGGATCATCGTTTGACCTCCTTCTTTGAATGTTGTTCTGTCAGATTACTTTGCTTTCTCGACGATCTCTACGAGTCTCCAGCGCTTGTCCTTGGAAAGCGGGCGCGTTTCCATGATGGAAACCTTGTCGCCTACGTGAGCCTCATTCTTCTCGTCATGTGCCTTGAACTTCACAGTTCTCTTGACCGGCTTCTTATAAAGCTTGTGCTGCTCGAGTTCCTCGATTGCAACCACAATCGTCTTTTCCATTTTGTCGCTGACGACCTTGCCAATCTTCGTCTTGCGCTCATTTCTATCGCTCATCAGGGAGCCTCCTTCCTTCTGCATATCATTCATTCGTGTCCGTGCCGATTACGCCTTGAGCTCCCGCTCGCGCTGCACTGTCTTGATGCGGGCAATCGTCTTCTTCACGTCCTTGATACGCATCGGATTCTCAAGCTGGCCTGTAGCAAGCTGGAAACGGAGATTGAACAGCTCCTCTTTGAGCGAAGCAAGTTTCTGGCTTTGTTCATCCGCGCTCATTTCACGAATCTCATTCACCTTCATTTACTTCACCGCCCTCTGCATTTGTATCCTCCCGAAGCACGAATTTCGTCTTGATGGGGAGCTTATGGCCTGCGAGACGCATAGCCTCCTGAGCAATCTCCTTCGTAACGCCGTCCATCTCAAAGAGGACGCGTCCCGGCTTCACGACTGCTACCCAGTACTCCGGCGAGCCCTTACCGGAACCCATGCGGGTTTCCGCCGGCTTTGCCGTTACCGGCTTATCCGGGAAAATCTTGATCCAGACCTGTCCGCCACGCTTGATATAACGCGTCATAGCGATACGAGCTGCCTCAATCTGGCGGTTCGTGATCCAAGCCGGCTCAAGAGCCACAAGACCATACTGTCCATGGCTGACCGTATTGCCGCGATGTGCCTTGCCCTTCATGCGGCCACGGAACTGCTTGCGATATTTTACTCTCTTCGGAATTAACATTAAGCTTCGCTCCCTTCAACAGCAGCCTGCTGGGACTGCTTCTTCTCCGGAAGAACCTCGCCCTTGAAGATCCACACCTTCACTCCAATGCGGCCATAAGTCGTATGCGCCTCCGCTGTGCCATAATCGATATCGGCGCGCAGCGTATGAAGGGGGATACTGCCCTCACGATAGAATTCCTTGCGTGCGATTTCCGCACCGCCCAGACGTCCGCCGACAGCGATCTTGATGCCCTTCGCGCCAAGACGCATCGTGCGGCCCACGGCCTGCTTCATAGCACGGCGGAAAGCAATGCGGCGCTCCAGCTGGGAAGCGATGTTCTCAGCGACCAGCGTGGCATCCATATCCGGCTGTTTGATCTCGGCGATATTGATATCCAGTTTCTTGGATGTCAGCTTCTTCAGGCTGTCCTTGATCTGCTCAATGCCCGATCCGCCCTTGCCGATGACCATGCCCGGCTTTGCTGTGTGGATCGTGAGCTTCAGGCGGTTCTTGGAGCGCTCCGTCTCAATGCGGGGCACACCGGCATCCTTCAGCTTCTTCTTCAGCTCTTCACGAATCTTGATATCTTCATGCAAATTCGTTGCGTAATCCTTGTCTGCATACCACTTGGCATCCCAATCCTTGACAATCCCAAGACGGATACCATGCGGATTTACTTTCTGACCCAAACTGTTTCCCTCCCTTTTATCTTTCTTCGACGACGACTGTGATATGGGACGTACGCTTCAAAATCTTGAACGCCTGCCCGCGGGAACGCGGATGAATGCGCTTGAGCGTCGGCCCCTGGTCGACGAAGCACGAGGAAACGTAGAGCTTGTCAACATCCATATCAAAATTGTTCTCCGCGTTCGCGACTGCGGAACGCAGAACCTTCTCTATCGCGTCAGCGCCGACCTTCGGCGTGAACTTCAGGATCGCAAATGCTTCGGCCACATTCTTGCCACGGATCAGATTCATGACAACACGTACTTTGCGCGGAGCGATGCGAACATACTTAGCTACTGCCCTTGATTCCACAAGGATTCCTCCTCTCGCAAATTACTTCAGTGATGTCTTTCTCTCTTCACCGGCATGGCCCTTGAAGGTGCGCGTCGGCGCAAACTCGCCGAGCTTGTGCCCGACCATATCCTCCGTCACATAGACCGGCACATGCTTGCGGCCGTCATGCACGGCAATCGTGTGTCCCACAAAGGACGGCAGGATCATGGAACTCCTGGACCAGGTCTTGATGACTTTCTTATCATTTGCTTCGTTCAGAGCATCGATCTTCTTCATAAGGCTCTCATGAACGTAAGGTCCCTTCTTAATCGATCTTGACAAAGTTGATCCTCCTTTCGTCAAGCAGCGTTATCACTATGCTGCCTGTCGGTCTTTATGATTATTTCGTACGCTTTCTGACGATGAGCTTGTCGGAAGCCTTCTTGCGGCGGGTCTTTGCGCCCATCGCACACTTGCCCCACTTCGTGACAGGATGCTTGCGGCCGACAGGGGAACGTCCCTCACCGCCGCCATGCGGATGGTCGTTCGGGTTCATGGCAACGCCGCGGTTCTCCGGACGGATGCCCAGCCAGCGATTGCGGCCGGCCTTGCCGATTGTGATGTTCTCATGCTCCAGATTTCCGACCTGCCCGATGGTTGCACGGCAATTCACATGCACCTTGCGGAGCTCGCCGGACGGCATGCGCAGAAGCGCATAATCGCCTTCCTTTGCCATGAGCTGCGCTGCCGTGCCTGCGCTGCGGATCAGCTGCCCACCCTTGCCGATCTTCATCTCGATATTGTGGATCATCGTACCTACCGGAATGTTCTTCAACGGAAGCGCATTGCCCACTTTGATATCTGCCTCCGGACCGGACTCTACTTTGTCGCCAACCTTCAAGCCGTTCGGTGCAAGGATGTAGCGCTTCTCGCCATCCACATAGTTCAGGAGGGCGATGCGCGCACTGCGGTTCGGATCGTACTCGATCGTAGCCACACGCGCGGGAATCCCGTCTTTCGTGCGCTTGAAATCGATGATGCGGTAGCGGCGCTTATGTCCGCCGCCCTGATGGCGGACCGTCAGCCTGCCCTGCTGGTTGCGCCCGCCGTTCTTCTTCAGGCTCACCACCAAGGATTTCTCAGGCTTATCCGTCGTGATCTCTTCAAAGGACGAGACTGTCATGAAACGACGGCCTGCAGAATATGGTTTAAAACTCTTTACTGCCACTTGTTGTTACCTCCTTTTCCCGATTTAGGCCTGGAAGAACTCGATGGTCTCACCGGCCGCGAGCTTCACGATAGCCTTTTTATAGTCAGGACGCTTTCCGCTCGTGCGTCCCATGCGCTTTGTCTTGCCAAGCACGTTGACCGTGTTGACCTTCTCGACCTTTACCTTGAAGACCTCGGCAACTGCTTTTGCGATCTCGATTTTATTGGCAGCCTTCGCAACCACGAAGACGTATTTGCCCTCAGCCATCAACTGGGTTGTCCTCTCAGTGATCAGCGGGCGGATCAGGATATCACGTGCTTCCATTATGCGAATACCTCCTCAATACGGGTGATGGCATCCTTCGTAATGAAAAGCTTATCATGATTCAGGATATCATACACATTCAGGCCCATGGTATGGATTGCCTTCACACCCGGAATGTTACGGGCAGACTTTTCAACATTGACCGCTTCCTCACCGGTGATGAAGAGCGCCTTGTTCCCTACGCTGAAATCTCCCAGCATCTTCACGACCTGCTTCGTCTTCGGAGCATCGAAATCGAGGCTTTCCAAAACGATGAAGTCCCCGCTCTTGACCTTATCGGAAAGAGCGCACTTGATTGCCAGACGGCGCTGCTTGCGAGGCATGCGGAAAGCGTAAGAACGCGGATGCGATCCAAACACCGTGCCGCCGCCGACCCAGATTGGGCTGCGCGTCGAACCGGAACGAGCACGTCCCGTGCCCTTCTGCCGCCATGGCTTACGACCGCCGCCGCGGACAAAACCTCTGGTCTTGGTTGCATGCGTGCCCAAACGCTGAGCCGCAAGCTGCATCACAACGGCCTGATGCAGAAGACCTGCATTCATCTCTACGCCGAAGATGCTTTCATTCAACTCGATATCGCCAACCTTCTTGTTCGCCATATCGTAAACTGCTACTGTAGGCATTTATCTTACTCCTCCTTCCAAATTACTTCTTTCCCGGCTTTACGGTATTCTTGATCACAACAAAGCTCTTCTTCGGTCCCGGGATCGCACCCTTGATCAGGATGAGATTGCGGTCTGCATCCACACGCACGACCGTAAGGCGCTGCACGGTAACACGCTCGCCGCCCATACGTCCCGGCAACTTTTTGCCCTTCAGCACACGTCCGCCGGGGCCGCTGATCATAGCGCCCGTGGAACCCGGCTCACGGTGGGACTTGGAACCATGCCCCATCGGTCCGCGCGCGAAGTTGTGACGCTTGATACCACCGGCAAAGCCCTTGCCCTTGGAAGTACCAGTAACATCCACCAAATCTCCGGCAGCAAATATGTCAACGCCGATGGTATCACCGACGTTATATTCTGATGCATCCGCAAGGCGCATTTCGCGAATGAACTTCACCGGCTTCACTCCGGCCTTGTCGAAATGTCCCTTTTGCGGCTTATTGACTCTATGTTCCTTTACCTCGCCAAACCCGAGCTGGACGGCATTGTAGCCATCATTCTCAACGGTCTTGTTCTGAATGACGATATTGTTGCCGGACTCGACAACCGTCACGGGAACGACCTGGCCTTCGTCGGTAAAAATCTGTGTCATACCTAATTTTCTGCCTAAAATTGCTTTTGACAATTCATCCACCTCCTCGGATTACAATTTGATCTCGATATCCACGCCTGCCGGAAGGTCCAAACGCATGAGCGCATCGACGGTTTTTTGCGTCGGCTGCAGGACATCGATGAGACGCTTATGGGTCCTCATCTCGAACTGCTCACGCGAATCCTTGTTGACATGCGGGGAACGCAGGATCGTATAAATGTTTTTCTCCGTCGGGAGTGGAATCGGACCGGACACCATTGCGCCTGTCCGCTTTGCAGTATCCACGATCTTGACTGCACTCTGATCCAAAGCCTTATGGTCATAGGCCTTCAAACGGATTCTGATTTTCTGGTTCTTTGACAATGTGTTTTCCTCCTTTTGTCCGGGCTCCAGGCCCAAACATTTCTCCGTAGCAGTTCCCTCGGTACATGCCGAGCCATCTGCCACGTCATCGCACAGGACACCCAAAACAAAATCCTTATTTAAGGGCGACGCGAGCGTCGCCCTTAAAGGATTTCATAACTATGAAACTTACATTAAGCTTCCGTGATCTCCGTAACACGACCAGCGCCAACCGTATGGCCGCCCTCGCGGATAGCGAAGCGGAGGCCCTTCTCGATAGCGATCGGAGTAATGAGCTCAACATCCATCTCAACGTTATCGCCGGGCATTACCATCTCCGTGCCCTCCGGCAGACGAACCACACCGGTTACGTCCGTCGTGCGGAAATAGAACTGCGGACGATAGTTCGTGAAGAACGGCGTATGACGGCCGCCCTCTTCCTTGGTCAGGACGTAGACCTGAGCCTTAAACTTCGTGTGCGGATGAATCGTGCCCGGCTTGGAAAGAACCTGGCCGCGCTCGATCTCCTTGCGGTCGATGCCGCGGAGCAGTGCGCCGATGTTATCGCCGGCAACAGCGCTGTCCAGCATCTTGCGGAACATCTCGATGCCCGTAACAACCGTGGAACGCTTCTCATCCATGAGGCCGACGATCTCAACCGTATCGTTCAGCTTCAGCTCGCCACGCTCCACACGGCCCGTAGCGACCGTGCCGCGGCCGGTGATCGTGAACACGTCCTCGACCGGCATCAGGAACGGCTTGTCCGTATCGCGCTCAGGCGTCGGGATGTAGGCGTCAACCTCATCCATCAGCTTCAGGATATTCGCCTTCTGCTCCGCATCGCCCTCAAGCGCCTTCAGTGCAGAACCGGCAACCACAGGGATGTCATCGCCGGGGAACTCATAGCTGGAAAGCAGCTCGCGGACTTCCATCTCAACGAGCTCGAGAAGCTCGGGGTCATCCACCTGATCCACCTTGTTCAGGAACACAACGATAGCAGGAACGCCGACCTGACGGGCGAGCAGGATGTGCTCACGGGTCTGCGGCATCGGGCCATCCGCTGCGGAAACGACCAAGATAGCGCCATCCATCTGAGCAGCGCCGGTGATCATGTTCTTGACATAGTCAGCATGGCCCGGGCAGTCAACATGCGCATAGTGACGCTTGTCTGTCTCATACTCAACGTGTGCGGTATTGATCGTGATACCGCGCTCGCGCTCTTCCGGAGCCTTGTCGATGTTGGAGTAATCCTCGAACTGGGCAAGTCCCTTCTCGGAAAGCACCTTCGTGATGGCAGCCGTCAAAGTGGTCTTGCCATGATCGACGTGGCCGATCGTCCCGATGTTAACATGCGGCTTTGTTCTTTCAAACTTCTGTTTAGCCATTTTTGAAATTTTCCTCCCTTATTCGCCCTTGTTCTTGGAAACAATGGCATCTGAAATATTTTTAGGAACTTCATCATAGTAAGCAACTTCCATGGAGTAGTTCCCACGACCCTGAGTTTTGGAACGGAGATCCGTCGAATATCCGAACATCTCGGACAGCGGAACAAATCCGTTGATGACCTGTACGCCATTGCGCGGCTCCATACCATCGATACGTCCGCGGCGGGAGTTCAGGTCGCCGATGACATCGCCCATGTACTCTTCCGGGACGGTGACTTCGACCTTGACATACGGCTCCAAAAGAACCGGATTTGCCTTCTCGGCACCGTTCTTAAACGCCATGGAACCGGCAATCTTGAACGCAGCTTCGGAAGAATCGACTTCGTGGAAGGAGCCATCGTAGACGATCGCCTTTACATCGACCATCGGATAGCCAGCCACAACGCCGTTCTCCATCGCCTGCTTGACACCAGCCTCGATCGGTCCGATGTACTCCTTCGGAATGACACCGCCGACCACCTTGTTCTCGAAGCTGAAGCCCTCGCCCGGCTCCTGCGGTACCAGCTCCAGCCAGCAATGGCCGTACTGTCCATGACCGCCCGACTGACGCACGAACTTGCCTTCCGCCTTGACGGACTTGCGGATCGTCTCACGATAGGCAACCTGCGGCTCGCCGACCTTGCAGTCCACCTTGAATTCGCGGAGCATACGGTCAACGATGATCTGCAGATGCAGCTCGCCCATGCCGGAGATGATGGTCTGACCTGTTTCCTGATCCGTATGGACGCGGAAGGTCGGATCCTCTTCGGCAAGCTTCTGGAGCGCAACGCCCATCTTTTCCTGATCGTTCTTCGTTGACGGCTCCACCGCGACGGAGATGACCGGATCCGGGAATTCCATGGATTCCAGAATAATCGGCTTGCTCTCATCACAAAGGGTATCGCCCGTCGTCGTGTCTTTCAAGCCGACAGCAGCAGCAATGTCACCGCTGTATACGACATCAATTTCCTTGCGGTTGTTCGCGTGCATCTGAAGGATGCGCCCGATACGCTCTTTCTTGCCCTTTGTGGAGTTATACACATAGGAACCGGATTTCAGCGTGCCGGAATATACGCGGAAAAACGCGAGCTTTCCAACGAAGGGATCCGTCATGATCTTGAATGCAAGTGCCGAGAACGGCTCGCTGTCACTGGAAGGACGGTGATCCTCCTCACCGGAATCAGGGTTCACGCCCTGAATCGGCGGGATATCCGTCGGTGCCGGCATATAGTCGACAATCGCATCCAGAAGCGGCTGTACACCCTTGTTGCGATAGGAAGTGCCGCAGACCACCGGCGTCATCTTGCAGCTGACCGTCGCCTTGCGGATGACCTTCTTGATCTCATCCTCCGTCACTTCCTCGCCGCCGAGGTATTTCTCCATGAAGTCATCGTCCTGCTCGGCGCAGGCTTCCATGAGCTTTTCACGGTATTCCTCGGCAAGCTCCTTCATGTCATCGGGGATCGCGATCTCATCCGCCACTTTGCCGAGATCATCCTCGTAAACAATCGCTTCCATCTTGATCAGGTCGACGATGCCCTGGAAGGTATCCTCGGCACCGATCGGCAGCTGGATGGCAACAGCGTTCGCATGCAGACGCTCGCGCATCATCTTGATGACATTGAAGAAATCCGCGCCCGTAATGTCCATCTTGTTGACATAGGCCATACGCGGAACATTATATTTCTCAGCCTGACGCCACACGGTCTCAGTCTGAGGCTCAACGCCGCCGCGGGCAGTCAGGACTGCAACGGCGCCGTCAAGTACGCGCAGGGAACGTTCAACTTCCACTGTGAAGTCCACGTGGCCCGGCGTATCAATGATGTTGATACGATGGTCTTTCCAATGGCAGGTCGTCGCAGCAGACGTAATCGTAATACCGCGCTCCTGTTCCTGTACCATCCAGTCCATGGTGGCAGCGCCGTCATGAACCTCACCGATTTTGTGGTTGATTCCCGTGTAGAAGAGGATACGCTCCGTGGTTGTCGTCTTACCGGCATCGATATGAGCCATGATACCGATATTACGAGTTTTTTCAAGGGAAAACTCTCTTGCCACTGTTTTATCGCTCCTTATTCAAACCCAGATACGTCGCCGCTTACCAGCGATAATGAGCGAATGCCTTGTTGGCTTCAGCCATCTTGTGCGTATCTTCCTTCTTCTTGATTGCCGCGCCTGTGTTGTTCGCAGCATCCATGAGCTCGCCGGAAAGCCTCTCGTCCATGGTCTTCTCACCGCGAAGCCTTGCATAGTTGACCAGCCAGCGGATGCCCAAGGTCATGCGGCGGTCGGGACGAACCTCGACAGGAACCTGATAGTTCGCACCGCCCACACGACGGGCACGAACCTCCAGCACCGGCATGACATTTTTCAGGGCAGTCTCAAAGACCTCCAGCGGATCCTTGCCTGTCTTGGCGCGGATCGTCTCGAACGCATCATATACGACGCGCTCAGCGACGCTCTTCTTGCCGGAGAGCATCACTTTATTGATGAATTTCGTAACCGTCTTGGAATGATACACCGGATCCGGCAGCACATCCCGCTTCGGTACGGCACCTTTTCTTGGCATCGTGTTACCTCCTTGTCATTTTTCTTCCTACATTACATTAGGAAGCCGTGTTACTTCTTCTTGGCTCTCTTCGCACCATACTTGGAGCGAGCCTGAGCGCGATCCTGGACACCGGCGGTATCCAGCGAACCACGGATGATGTGGTAACGAACACCCGGCAGATCCTTGACACGGCCGCCGCGGATCAGGACAACACTGTGCTCCTGAAGATTGTGGCCAATGCCAGGAATATATGCGGTCACCTCGATGCTGTTCGTCAGACGGACACGGGCAACCTTGCGCAGAGCCGAATTCGGCTTCTTCGGCGTTGTCGTATAGACACGCGTGCAAACGCCGCGCTTCTGCGGGCAATTCTTAAGTGCCGGTGCTGTGGATTTCTCCTGCATGCTCTTTCTGCTCTTGCGAACCAACTGGTTAATTGTAGGCATACATGCACCTCCTTCCTTCATATTGAGAATTTATTATTTATTAATAACCTCACGGCAAAGCCGCAAAGTTTTTAACAAACTGCTTTCTTCAAGACGGCCGCTGCTGCCGCCCCGACTTCGATGCTGCAGGCTTTTCCGAGTTCCTGCATGGACCCCGCATGGACAACGGAAATCCCCATTTCCATGCAAAGCTCCGAAAGTGGCCGAAGCACATGTTCGTCAGCATCATCTGCGACAAACACACTGACCGCAGCTCCTCGCTTGACAGCTTTGATTACCTGCTTGATGCCGATGACGCGGTCAGCATCTTTCAACGCTTCCAGTGCCATCTCTCTCACTCCCATATCAAAAAATATGCTGTTCAACCAGGCACTTCCATATATTAGCATTGGCAAAAGACAATGTCAACACTTATTTCATAAGGATTTCCCATGTACACGCTGCCAAGCGTGTCATTTTAATGTCCACCTGTCGTGTTCACTCTGTTTGTCTTAGGATTAGGTTCGATTAGCGGATTTTAATGGATGATTTGCTATTGTTTCTCTGATGCGATGCTTGCGTTGGGTATGCGGTAAGATATACTAGTATAACCCATTCCAAATAACTTGCTGTTTGACTTGTCTAAATTTCCATGAACTGTGTCTTCGATCGCTTGACGTAACTCTGCTACGACTGCGCTCCTCATCCTTGTTCATGAAAATTTATCCTGCGTGAAACAACAAGTTATTTAAAACGTGTTATACTAGAATCCGTTAATATTTACCAAGCGTAGCGAAGGTAGATGTTTACGGATTCTGCATATACAGCGTTCGGAAGCAGGAAGCCTTCATCATTTTGCCTCCCTTCGACAAATTTCTTCTAAAAGATACATTGCCTGTTCCTGTTCCAAATTTGCGATGTATTGTTTAAGTTTTTGAATGTCTTTCCTTATAGACTGCGGCAAACGGTAAGACAATAACATGGACAGTACCTCCGTTGCGTTATCATAGTCAAACATAACTAAAAATTCCCTTAAAGTTATAAAGGCATCGTCCAGCTGCTCTGAGGAAATTTCACCTTTGTCGCCTTCATCATCTTCCGCTTCTCCTTCGGCAAGGAAAGATAAATCATCTCCCAAGCTACGGTATATAGCCAAAAGCTCGCCGGTACGCCGTCGAATTTCCGTCAAATTCCCCGCATCGCCCAATTCTTCCAGATGAGCCGCCATAACGGATAGTTTGGTCGCCCCGATAATCCGTGCCGAACTTTTGAGCGCATGAACCTTGATGGTATAATTAACGATATCGCCGTCTGTTGAATAGGTTTCAATAGAAGCAGCCGCTTCTTTGGCTCGTTTGGCAAAATCCTGTATTACTTCGATATAAAGTTCTTTTTTCCCCATCGACTCTGCAGCGGATTCTGCATCAATTCCGGCAATATTCGCCAATCGGGAAAATACATCATCCGTATTGGTAATGTTTTGCGTTTCTCCGGGTTTCTCATCCACGGCGTTAGGGATATCTTCCGCACCCTCATTCGAAATGTCCAGCCTTTCAGGCGGTAAAAATCTTTCGACCAATTCTTCCAACAGGGCAGAATCCACCGGTTTCAGCAGGTACTCGGAAAATCCCTGCGAGAGATATTCATCTCTCGCGCCGATTACATTATTGGCCGTCATGGCAATGACGGGAACATCGACGGCGCACTTGCCCGGTGCATTTCGAATAGCATCCAAAGTCTCTTTGCCGTCCATATCGGGCATTCGATGGTCGAGGAAAATCATATCATAAGCACTGCCTTTGATTTTAGCGATACATTCTCGCCCGCTTTCCGCCGTGTCCACGTTGATTTTAGTTTCTTTCAACAGCCCTTTCATAACCGTCAGGTTCATAGGCGTATCGTCCACCACCAAGATTTTTGCCCGAGATGCCGTGAAACGTGCGCGATAGGACGTTCTTTCCTGCGCTTGTATTTTTCGCCAGTCTCCCATGCCGCTGTGACTGATGACGGATTGCTTCAATGAGAAAGAAAATGTCGATCCTTCCCCATAGACGCTTTTGACCTCCAAGCGGCTGCCCATCATGCCGAGGAGTTCCTGCGTTATGCTCATGCCCAGCCCCGTGCCTTCTACATTGCGATTGCGTTTCTCTTCAATGCGCTCAAAAGCGGAAAATAGTTTGGCAATATCCTCTTCCTTGATACCGATGCCTGTATCCGTCACGGAAACCAGCAGGGAAATCTCGGCATCGCTTCTTCGCCGAAAACCAAAGTGCAGCGTCACCGTGCCTTGAAGCGTATATTTTACGGCGTTGGTCAAAATATTCGTGATGACCTGCTTTATGCGCACCTCATCGCCGTACAGAACTGCCGGGATATTCTTGTCCGCTTCAACGACCAGTAGAAGCCCTTTATCTTCGGTGCGTTTCTGAACAAGATTTACCAAATCATAGAGCATCTTTGCCGGAGAATACTCCACGGGAATTATCTCGAGCTTGCCGGCTTCGATTTTGGAAAAATCCAGAATATCATTAACAAGCCCCAAAAGGCTTTTCCCCGCTGTCTGTATATCGAGTGCATGAGCGTATGTCTCATCCTCCTTGGTGCCGCGCAAAATCATCTCATCCATGCCCAGCACGGCATTGATGGGGGTGCGGATTTCATGGGACATACTGGAAAGAAACGCTGATTTTGCCCGGTTGGCCGCATCGGCCTCCTTGGCCATTTCAGATAGTTCTTTGGTCACGACATGGAGAAAGCGGCTCATACGATAAGGGAGAGGAATGATGCCCTTTGTCCGATGCACTGTCGAATAGGATTTATCCGGCAAGGCAAATGCCTTCTCATCTGCATTGCGCTCACGCAAGCCTACGGCAATAAAGGAGCTGTTCAGCACTCCTCCCCGACGGTTCTGATAAGAAATTTCGTAATGCCCGTGACAAAAAACAAGTTCCGAGAATTTTGCACGATAATAATCCCATTCGATGTGAGCATCATCGCGCAAATAATTCACGCGATTGCCGCAGAGGGATAGGAATACCGCTTCGGGACGAAATTGCTGCATCCGTTCGCTCCCCGCCAAAGCCGAGCCGAGGACTTCTTCTTCCGTGCCGTAGGAAAAGCACAGTTTTTCCCCTTCGTGCAATGTTCCGGAAAAATAAAGCTCGCCATGGTCGCTTTTGGCCAAGGGAATCATGCATATGGAAGTGCCGTTGCGCTCTACCATAAGCGGAAACTCACAGATGTTGGCAATAAAATTATCGTCCCACTCCACGCCAAAATATTTTTGATAAATTTCGATGGCCGGACGCCCATCGATATCCTTGACGCAACTTTCGCCAAAGGATTTTTTCTCGCCGAGGACAATCTCCATTTTCCTTCCCACCGGTTGCCAACCAAGAATGTAGTCCATGTAAACATCTAAGGTTTCCCCGGCATAGATTACCGCCAAGAAACCGGAGGAAAAAATTTCTCGACCGATGACAAACAAAGTATCTTCCTTGATGATACCGTACAGGGACTGCCACATCATGTTTGCCATGGCGCCGAATATTGGAAGCTCTTCCCTTCCCGCAGTCGCCAAATCCATGAAATGCGTCACATCAAGTGCCATATTTACGGGAAAGAGTTCCACGCCTTTGACATTATCGATTTCGTTGATGCGGCGGGACAGCAAAGCTGCGGCTGCTTCTTCCTCGCCCGGCACGGCAGGGATGGCCTCCACATAAAAATGAGCTTCTTTCGTCAGCATAAAGTTCAGTTTCACGCCTTGCCTACGGGTACCGCCGCCGGAAGAAAATTCCGAGCAACCGACTCGTTTCAAGTATGGCAGCGCATCATCCAAGGCTTGCAGCAGAGGCACAATATGCTTTTTTTCGATAGAGGTCGTAAAAATATGCAAGAGCGCATCGGCGCACCCGGCATGCTCGCCGACTTCTTGGCGGATGGCGGGGAGCGCGCCAATGGCTTCTTCCACCGTTCCAAACTCATAATTCTTTTGCCACATGGTCATACACTCCTGTCAAGCAATTATTGATTTATGAAAGATTGGGCCAATTCCCGCCAAAATCACCGATAGGACTGCCCAAAAATATCGGCAATATCCTCGTCCATTACTTCGCATGGATTCGCCGGATAAAACCCGCCCATGGTTTCGGTTATCAATACCAGTCATGTTTCTCACCGCGATCCAACGCCTTGATTTTTGCCATTTCCTCATCGGTCAAAGCAAAGTCGAAAATCTCCGTGTTCTCTTTGATATGCGCCGGATTCGATGACCCGGGAATGACTACGATGCCCCGCTCGATATTCCAGCGCAAAATGACTTGCGCCAAGGATTTGCCGTGAGCGGCGGCGATTTCCTTCAGCACCGGTTCGGTCATAAGCTCCTTATTGTAGCCGCGCCCGCCCAGAGGATACCAGCCCTGCACCGTAATGCCCAGGCTTTGGATGAAGGGCACGACCTCATTTTCCTGATGATAAGGATGGATTTCGTTCTGCACCAAGGCTGGCTTTATGCTCACTTGCGGCAAAAACTCCGGCAGTTCCTTGATATACCAGTTCGACAATCCCAACGAACGTATTTTCCCCGCCGCTACATACTTCTCCATTACCTTATAAGCCTCTGCGTCGCCGTTTCCCGGATGATGCAAAAGCATCATATCCACATAACCAATATCGAGTTTTTGGAGGATGCTTTGAATGGCGGCATCAGCATTATGGAACTCGTTCGGATAGAGCTTGGAGATAACAAATATTTCCTCTCGCGGTACGCCGGAAGCGTGGATCGCTTCGCCTATTTCCTCGGCGTTGCCGTAGTAGCTCGCCGTGTCGATAAGCCGGACGCCGTTCTTTAATGCCGCTTTCATGGCATTGACGCAAGTCGTCCCATGCAGGCTGTAAGTGCCGAGTCCGTATATTGGCATGATATAGCCGCTGTTTAGTTTTACCGTTTTTGTTTCCATATCAAAATTATCCGCCTTTCCCGTCAAAATCGTTTCCCCCACGGAAATATCTTCCTTAACATTTGCCGTTGCTATAGCCGCAAGAGCCGACGGTTTGCTGTTCTGCTCCGTCATCGCTCCCGTTTCGGAGCATGCCGAAACAATCAAAAGCATCATAAGCAACACGCCCAAGACAGCAATTCGCTTCAAAGTCTCACCTCTTTTATTTGCCGATATTTAATAACTGTGCCATGAGGACCACCAAGAACAAAACATCAAGCATCGTAAAGAATATGCGCCGGAAATTGTGCCAGCCCCAAATCACAACATGCTCCCAAAAGCGCCAGACCTTTCCCGGGGTCACGCCACGGTGATTTCCTGCCTGCGGCGACGGCCGGACAAAAGCCCCAGCAGCACCAATGCCGCGCTGACGCCCAAGCCGATAAAGACGGGCGACACGGACAAGCCCAGCAGCCCGGCTGCCACGGCGGACAGCACGGACAGCAGCAAGATGCCCGACGAGGCAAGCGAAGAGCAGCCCGTCAGCGCAGCAATCAGCCCCAGCCCCGGCAAAATGCTTGACACCGCGCTGAACAGAATGCCAAAAGATGTGGCAAGGCTGGCAAACTTGCCCGCCCCTCTGCCATAGTTCTGCACCAGGTACTGCGTGATGGTCTCAAGCCCCGTATAGCGAAGAGGGCGAGCATAGATAAGCCCCATGACAAAAAGCGAAATGCCCACGCCGATAGTGAACCAGACCGCCGACAAGCCCGCAGAGCCTGCCAGCTGCGCCGTGCCCATAGTCGCCCCGCCGCCTATGCAAGTCCTGGCAATGCTGCCGACCACCATAGGCACGCCGGCAGAACGCCCGCCCAAACTGAACCCCTCCGCCGACCGCACCGAACGCGCCGCATAAAGCCCACCTCTCAAAACCGCCGCGATCGTTGCAGCCATAACCGCCAGATGTGCTATCGAAATATCCATAGCTTTCTGTTTCCTTTCATTGATAAATCAAAATACTTCCTCATGATAGCACAAAACAAGCCTCAAAAAATCTCAAAGGCAAAAAATCTGCGGATACTCCGAAGAACACCCGCAGAATGCTGAATTCATAGGCTCATTGCCATTTTTCTGATAGCAGGCAATACATTTCTGTCGTGATTTGTAAAGATTCCCATGTCCTCCAAGCCGAGATAGCCCAAAAAGTCTCCTTCATAAGAAAACTTTGCTCCGTCATACATATTGTCATCCCCGGAGCTTAGAAACATGCTCACCTTCCTCAATGCAGGCGGCGCAACAGGATAGAGCATGGCATAAAATCTGTCAATCACGCATTTTAGCTGCCCCGATATGCCGTGGTAATAGATTGGCGCTGCCAGAACCAGCATATTCGCCTCATGCAGCTTGACATATATTTTCTGCATATCATCTTTTTGCACGCACTGCCCATTGCCCTTGCCGTGGCAATATTCGCAAGCCATCCGTTCTTCAAACTCCTGCACCTTGTACTTTGCTACACAGCAACGAATGATTGGCAGAGAAAACCTGTCCTTCACATACGTCTGTACCTTGCGGCTGAGTTCCGGCTCGCCTTCCGTAAAAACACAGCTTGCCACGAAAAAACGCTCTCCCATATTGCCCTCCTTATCAAATAACGAAAACCTTCCGAATGGAACCGCATTCCCTGTAGAAAATTCTTGTGCCTTTAACCGTTGCATACTGATAACGCATATCCATTCCTCCCATTCATTTCACAGATCACGTTTTTTTGCTGCCGGAACAGACAGAACTGCCGTGGCACAAAGAATCAGCAGAATCCCAACAGCGATCTGTATTGTCATAATTTCTCCAAAAACAGAAATGCCAACCAAAACGCCTGTGACCGGCTCGAATGTACTCAAAAGCGAGGCTTTTACTTCTCCGCAGAGCATAACGCCCTGTTGGAACAGCGGCAATGCCATCACAGTAGAAAACAAGCCCAGGCAGAAATCCGCCCCCCATGCTTGCCATGGCAAATTCCACTGGAAATTTCCGGTAATTATGGCAACAAGGGCAAGTTCCATCGCGGCAAGCAGGCAAATCCAAAAGGTAAGCGCAAAAACCGATTCCCTAAGCAAGGTGCTTCTTCCGAGTATCACGATGTATGCAGCATAAAGGACACCGGAAAAAACTGCAATCGCCATCCCGAAGAGGCTTGCGTCAAAACCTGCATCACAAAGCAAAAAGATTCCCATGACGCAGAGTGCCATGCTGCCCATTCCCTGCCATGTAAAGGACTCATGGAACAGAAGCCCCATAAGAATCAGGACAAAAACAGGATAGGCAAAGTGGAGTGCTGTTGCCAGACCTGATCCAACGTATAGATAAGATTTGTAAAGAAACAATGGGGTTGCTGCGTAAAACACCGATAACAGGAAGATTGTCCAGTTTGTTCCTGCTGTATTGAGGACAAGGGGTTGCCGCCGAATCTTCAAGACAAGAGCAGACAGCAGCGCACCGAACAGAAATCTTCCAAACGATGCCATATAAGCATTGCCTCCATAGGAATAGAAAAGCTTTGCCAGAAAAGGCATCCAGCCGAACAGTACTGCTGACAAGATAACACAAGCCATCCCCCATGCCACCTTGCTATGATGCCCAACGGCATCGGAGGAACCAATACCGACAATATTAGGAAGCACCTCTTTACAGCTCCCTTCTAACTATGATATAATTACCATATATCAAGATATATGTAAATAATATATTAAGAGGTGACGATTGTCAAGATGGATTTGCAAGTCTTGAAATTTTTTTCGGTCATAGCTGCTGAGGGCAGTTTCTTGGGCGCATCACAGAAACTTGGTTATGCACAGTCTAATTTGTCCACCAAGATCAAACAGTTGGAAACAGAACTCGGTGCAGAGTTGTTCCACAGGACTAAGCAAGGAGTGACCCTGACCGAAAAAGGCGCGGTTCTTTTAGAATACGCCGATAAAATCCTCCGTTTGACCTCGGAAGCAAGGTCGAGCATTGCGGAGGGAGATAATATATCTTCCAGTCTTCATATAGGTGCGATGGAATCTGCGGCTATCACATTTCTACCGAATATTTTGACAAAGTTCCACTTTGCGGAGCCTTCTGTACAAATGACAGTAGAAACCTATGTTTCACGCACAGCTGCCCAGAAGGTTTGCGATTATGAACTGGACGGCGCATTCGTGGCCGGCGGCATTCTCCATCCGGCCATAGAGCATACTACGGTTTTCCATGAGAAACTTGTTCTTCTCGCTCGTCCGGCAAAAAATGAACCTCATGACTTGGAACACTTACTGTCCATGCCCTTGCTCGTGCTGCCTACGGGGTGCAGTTATCGGCAAACATTGGAGAACTTACTGGCCGAAAAAAATATCCTTCCCAACCGAATCGTTGAATTTCGTTCCCTTGGAGCACTCCTTGCCAGTATCAGTGCCGGATTGGGCGTATCTCTTTTTCCGGCTTCTGTGGTAGGATGTTTTGCTGGCGGGCAGGCTCTGGAGCAATACGAAATCCCGGAAAAATACAGAAACATCCCGGTACACTTCATTTGGCGAAAAAAAAGCAACCGAAATCTCACATTAGAGAAATTCCGATTGCTCATTAAAGAGATGATGATTAATAAGTAAGAGACACTGTTTCTTTATGCTCTACCACCGTCCCATCCCGGAACATCACGGTCAGCCGCTTGTCCACACCCACCGTCACATAGTCCACCATCGCACCCCAGAGCCGCTCATCGAACTCTGCCACAGGTTCCCGTTGTGCCTCAATCGTCCTGATGAACCCCGCCCCCTAAAGGGACTAGCTTCGCGTCGCAGCCTCTCGCCCTTGGCTGACCGCTCCGCTATGGCCTCCGTCAACTCGTCGAACCGTGCCTTGGTCTTCTCGTACCGCTCCACCAATCCATTGTAGCGTTTCTGGTACTCCCCTTGGTCTTGGGCAATTCTCGCATTCTCAGCGATGCAATTCTGCGTCATCTCCACCAGCACCGCCAGTTCCTGCCCCAAGGAAGATTTCTCCTGCTCCAACTCCGATGTATCGCAGAGCGTCTGCCGGACAAGCCGGGCATTGGTGGCAATCTTCTCCGACGCGCAGGATGCGCTAGTGCTGGCGCGGGAGCGTGATGCGACGTTTGCGCCAGCCCGTTCCGTCACCAGCTTGTTGAAGGCCATGACAAAGGCTGCCTTGATTTCCTCCTCGGTAATATGCCACCGGCATATTACCCATGGGGCGTTTGGCACTTATGCCCGTCGTACTTCTTGTTGCAGCGGTAGATGACCCTGCGGTACTTGTCGGTGCTGTGCCATACCTTGGCTCCAAAGAAGCCGCCACACTCGCCGCATTTTATCTTGCCGGAGAAAATGCTCACGCCGCTGTATCTGCCTCCCTCCCGCTTATGTGAAAGGCATCTACCATGAACTGACCCTTTACATGGATTTATGGAACAATGAGATTGTCAGCCATTCCCTTTCCGCCAAGCGTGGAGACCGCAT
>CACZZN010000012.1 GCA_902785705.1 uncultured Veillonellaceae bacterium | reverse complement strand
ACATACATGTGATACACGCCGCGAAGCCAGTGCTGACGCGGCTTCTTTCTTTTTTGTCTGCAAAATTTGTCTGCATTTGTCTGCATGTTTTGCAGACAAATCTGCACAGCCCCCCGATTTTCCTGCCTTCCCGGCTCTCATTTGTCTGCAAAATTTGTCTGCACGTTTGCAGACAAGTGGAATCAGATACTTCTTGAAAAAAGCCCTTGCAAGGCTTAAAGAGGTGTATTTTGCCTATGGCAAAATCTGAACAACTGCGTTATAATGCCAATATGACTCCAAGTAAGAAAGAGAGGAGTATTTGGATTGCAGACTGAATCACATTCCATCCCGCATGCCCCTGCGGAGCAGATGGGATTTCTGACAACGAATCAACAGGCATTGCGGGATGGTATCCGGGATGGCATGCCCATCGGGCTGGGCTACTTTGTCGTATCCTTCACCCTCGGGATTGCCGCCCAGCACGCAGGACTCACGCCGTTTCAGGGCTTTCTGGCGAGCTTCTTCAACAATGCATCGGCAGGCGAATATGCAGGATTTACGATCATCGCAGCAGACGCGCCCTATATGGAGATCGCGCTGATCACGCTGGTGGCCAACGCCCGCTATCTCCTGATGAGCGCCGTCGTGAGCCAGAAATTTTCTCCCGATACGCCCTTTTACCATCGGATTTTTGTCGGCTTCGATGTGACAGACGAGATTTTCGGCATCACCGTCGCACGTCCGGGGAAACTCAATCCCTTCTACAACTACGGCGCAATGCTCATGGCGCTCCCCGGCTGGTCCGTGGGGACGGCCCTTGGCATCATGGCAGGCAACGCGCTTCCGCTCTCAGCGGTCAGTGCGCTTTCCGTCGCCCTTTACGGCATGTTCCTCGCGGTCATCATACCGCCTGCGCGGAAGGAGCGCATCATCGGCGTGCTGGTGGTGCTGAGCTTCCTTTTGAGCTTTGCTGCCTCCTATCTGCCCTATCTCACGGAGCTTTCCGCAGGTACCCGCACGATCCTGCTGACCGTACTGATCGCAGGCGTTGCGGCTTATTGCTTCCCGATACGGGAGGACGAGACGCAGGAAGGGGGCAATGACGCATGACCCACAACATCTGGATCTACATTGCGATCATGAGCCTTGTGACGATTGCCATCCGCCTTCTGCCGCTGACACTGATCCGAAAGGAAATCAAGCATCCCTTCCTGCGTTCCTTTCTGCACTATGTCCCCTATGTGACGCTTGCCGTCATGACCTTCCCCGCGATTTTGGATGCGACGCAAAGCCAGATCTCGGGTGCCCTTGCCCTCATCGCCGGCATTGCTGCCGCGTGGTACGGCGCAAGTCTCTTCAAGGTCTCAGCCACCTGCTGCTTGGTCGTGTTCCTCTCGGAGTTGGTTCTCGTGTAATCAAACAACTGCTATGGATAGGAGGATGTCCCATGTTGAAACGATGTTTCCTTTGCCTGATGCTCCTGCTTTCCCTCGGCCTGCCGGTGCATGCCATGTCGGTGACAGCCCTCGGCAATCACATCTATCTGGGGCACAACGACGAGACCGCCACCTCGGGGGATGTGAAATTCGTCATCATCAACCATGTGCTGCATCTCATGAGCAAAGACGGGACGAAGGATTTTCTTTCCTTCATCAATACGGACGGCATCGTGGGCTCCGGCGTGGACTACGATGTGCGGGATGTCTATACCAGCAACCCCACCATGCACCTCTGGGAGATCACAGCCTCCTCGGGTGCCCATGGCAAGAACTGCGGCTACTGGCTCGTGGGGCCGCGCCCGGACGGAAGCTATCTCTCCTACGTCTCCATCGGCAATTTCGCCATGCTCGGGTACACCAAGGATCAATGGCACCGCCTGAGCAGCGAGCTCTCCAACGGGCTGCTGGTCATCACGAGCAGCCACGGCTATCTGCCCCCAGGTGCTCAATACGGCTATGAAACAAAATATGCGAATGACTTCCAAGTACAGATTTTCTGGGATGACAGGGTGAACTGGTTCGGCCTGCGGAGGATCTACTGACAGTCAAGGGGCATTCCTCGCTGTGAGGAATGCCCCTTTTGCATTTCACATTTTCATGCGATCTGAGCGCAGTTTCCGTTCCAGAATTGCCTTTCGCTTCTCATACTCCTCCATCTGCTCTTGGTCTTCCTGCGTCAGTTCCCGTTTTTTCTGCAGCTTGTCGAGTTTCATCTGGAGCTGGAGCAGCTCTCCCTCCAACTCCCACTGCACGGACGGCGTCACCATCATTTTCCCCGCCTCTCCACATACTACTTTTCTACTTTTCGTCATCGGAATCTATTTCCCGATAGCTGCCCTCAATATCATATTGCTGCATCTGCTTCGCCAGCTCATAGCAGTCGTCGATGTAAGAATTCCCGAAATACTTCATCATGCCATAGCCTGCGGCTGCCGCAATTCCCTGCCCTACGAGCGGCACATATTTCGCGGCGGTCTTTCCGAGGTAGCGCTTTCCCACGCTCTTCAGCAAGATCATGACCCCCTCCTTGGTGGCATAGTCAAAGACTTTTTTCACCAAGGGAAGCAGGATATCGTACTTGCGAAGCTTCTTTGCCGCCTTCTCGTCCAGCCCGAAGCTTTCGCGGATCTCCAGCATCATCTTCAGGCAGATGCCCGCATCGATGCCCGCATCAATCCCGGGAATCGGATTGACCGCATTCACCGCCCCCGCAACCGCATAACTCGAGATCGACCCGCGGCATTCCTCCCGGATCTTTTCCAAATCCCTCATCGGCACCAAATCGCTCATTCCGCTCCATCTCCTTCGTCCATGGCTGAGAATCCATCGCTTTTCGTTTCATAAAAGTATTCGCCGTGTGGTCGGAATTTTCCTTTTTCATTCATTTAAAAGGATCTTCGCCGTTTCCTCATCTGTGATCAGCACATTGATGAGCTTTCCCCGCAAGGCTCCCATGATGGCGGGAACCTTTTCCCGCGATGCCGCCATACCGATGCTGTAGGAAAGCGAACGCAGCTTGTCCAGCTCGATGGCAATGATGCGGTCGCTGAAGGGCGTTTCCACCGCGCGGCCATTGATGTCATAGAACACGGAGCAGATTTCCCCCACGGCACCTGTATGTGCCAGGGATTCGATGGCCTCCTTGCCGAAACTGCCCGCCCAGATCAGATTGGACGATTTGACCGGAGCGCCGACACCGACGATCCCAATATCCAGCCGCTCCCAGAAGCCGGAAATCTTCTCGTAATTCACATCCTGGACGATGGCCTGCCGGATCTCGGCGGTCTTTGCGATAGCAGGCGCATAGATATAGTGGCTCCTGCCCCCGAACGCGCGGGAAAGCTGGTAGCAAAGCGTGTTGACATGGTACTCGCTGTCAATGCTCTCCGGGCCGCCGTCCATCGGGACAAAATCTGCGTTAATCTGCGGCAATTTTTCCTGCTCGGCATACTTCGCCAGTTCGCTGATGGTGGTTCCCCATGCCGTTCCGATGACCTGCCCGTTATCCACGATGCGCTTCAGGAGGTTCAGGCCCGCCCGCGCCATATTGCGTTTGACGGTCAACAGATCATAGCTTCTTGTGACCACATAGGCCTCCTTCAATCCGAACCGCTTCTCCAATGCAGACTCCAGTTCGTCAAAGGAATCATGCTCCACCGTGATCTTCACGATGCCGTTGCCCAACGCTTTTTTCAGATATTTTCCGATGGTAGTCCGGTCCACTCCCATGCGCTCTGCGATATCGCTTTGCTTCATATGGTCCATGTAGTACATATTGGCAACCTTGATCAGGATGCGGCGCTCTACCGGCAGCATATCCCTGCCCCCTCCTGTTTTCTGTTATACCCATTGTACACGAAAAACCGCTCTCTGCGCAAGAGAAAGCGGTTTTTCACGTCAATATGCAATTCGATTCAAGCCAAGTGCACGGGCATTCCTTCATTCACATTTTTCTCGTGGGAATGTTCCTCCTCCATCTTCGGAATCGAAAGCTTCCCGCTGTCCAGCTTGATATTGGTGATGATCCGTCCCAACCGTATGCCGGAAATGAGGTTCCACGTCCACTTGATGGCCACGGTGAGATTTGCATGGGCTCCCGCAAGGCGGATCAGATGGACGAGCATCCACGCACACCATGCCAGAAAACCTGTCATTTTGGGGGAATTGACCACTGCCTTGCCACGCCCGATGGTGGCCATGGCGCCAAGGTCTTTGTACACGAATTTCGCCAGCCGATCCTCTCCCCGGATGAGCTTCAGGATATTGCTGCAGCAGACGGCCGCCTGCTGTGTTGCGACAGGCGCAACGGTCGGCAGAGGACGCTTCATGTCGCCGTGCATGAAGCCCGCGCAGTCCCCGATCGCAAAGACATTCCGGTTCACGGCTCCCTTGACCAGGAGATCTTCTTCCACCCAAATGCGCCCGTCCCGTGCATACTCGCCGCCGCAATTTCTGATGAAATCCACGGCCTTCACGCCTGCTGCCCATATGACCGTACTGGTCGGTATCTTTTCCCCGCTCTTGAGCGTCAGCACATTTCCGTCATAGTCCACGACCTGCGTATCCAGCATGACTTCGACGCCCTTTTCCCGCAGGACGCGCACTGCCTCGTCCTGCAAATCTTGGCTCATCATGGGCAGTACATGGGAGGTCGCCTCGATCAGCTTGATGCTCACATCGCTGAAATCCAGATGATGGAACTCCTTTTTCTGGACGTTGATGAGCTCCGCGATGGCCCCTGCCTCCTCGATGCCGGTGGGGCCTCCGCCGACCACGACAAAGGTCAGCCGCTTTTTGCGATCCTCCGCCGTGCGATAGGGCTTGTCCCCGCGCTCGAACTCATGGAGCACATGATTTCGGATCGCGACCGCTTCCTGAATCGTCTTCATCCCATAGGCATGGTTCTCTACGTTTTTCATTCCGAAAAAGTTCGTGGTCGCGCCTGCAGCCAGCACCAGATAATCGTAAGGTATCTCTCCGTGATTGGTCAGCAGGACATTCCGACTCTGGTCTACGCCCTTTGCTTTTGCCATGAAGAAATTGACATTCGGGCACTTGCGGAAAAAAGACCGTGTCGGGTAGGCGATTTCATCCGTCGAAAGCACCGAAGTAGAAACCTGATACAGCAAGGGCTGGAACAGGTGAAAATTATGACGGTCAACCAGCGTCACTTCCACATCTTCCTTTGCCAGCAGCTTGCAGATCTTGATGCCGCCGAAACCGGCGCCGACCACCACAATATGCGGCTTTCCTCTTAACATGATCTCTTCCTTCTTTCATATCAGCCCCGCGTCTTGCCGCCTGCCACGTTATAGGTGACGCCGTGGATGTAGGAGGCACGGTCGCTCGCGAGGAACACCACGGCATCCGCCACCTCCGTGAGCTTGCCGGAGCGCCCGAGGGGTGTGGTCTTCGTGCTGGTATAGCCTTTGCGCAAGTCGTCTACCGTGATGCCGCGCGTATAGGCAAGCGCTTCCTCATAGGCGAGGGTGCGGAGACCTGTTGCCTCCATGATGCCCGGAGCCATGCCCACGACGCGCACATTGTACTTGCCGAGTTCCTTCGCCCAGGAGCGTGTGAAGGAATTGACCGCATTTTTGGTCGCCGCGTAAATGCTCTGCCCTTCGGAGCCTTCCAGTCCGCTTTCGGAGGACATATTGATGATGACACCCTTTCCGTTCTTCACGAACTCATGCCCCAGAGCCTGCGCCATGAGATAAACGCCCTTGATATTCACGCCCGTCACCTTGTCGTAAACGCTTTCGTTCAGCTCATACTTGCCGTGGGGATCCTTCGGGTCCACCAGCAGACAGGGAATGTTGATGCCCGCATTGTTCACGAGGATGTCCAGCTTGCCGAACTTCTCCTTTGCCTGCTTTACCATGGCCTCCACATTGCCTGCATCCGTCACGTTCGTCACCACATAGAGCATTTCGCCGCTGCCTTCATGCGTCTCGAATTCCGGCTGCTGGGGGTTCATATCGCAGACCACCACATTCGCGCCATTGTCCAGAAATGCCTGGGCCACCGCCTTGCCGATGCCGGACGCGCCGCCCGTCACAACCGCTGTTTTTCCTTCCAAATCAAGCCATGATGCCATATTGATCGTCTCCTATCTTTTCATTCGATGATAAACTTTCTGAGATGTCCCCCCACTTGTGTCCGTGGGGGACATCTTCCGACTTCGTCACAACCGTTCAATGCTGATTTCCGTATTTGCCGCGATCTCCGGGATGGGCGCTTCCTCCACGTGGAGACTGCCCTCCAAGACTTCGCCTTTGCCGCCGTCAAATTTGATGGTGATGTGCCCAAGGTTCGTGAGATTCGTCTGTACTTCCGATCCGACGGCCAAAATCTCAAAGGGCTCCTCGCCAATCTTGAAGATATCTCCTACCTTGATCGTGTCTTCCACCTGATTGCCCACGTGCATCACGCAGCAGTCGCGAAGCTCCGGCAAAGCCAGCGATTCCTCGAACAGGATGATCATCTTGGCTGCGGAAATGAAATCCTCCACCTGACCGCCAAGCGCTGTGACCTTTGTGTTGTAAATTGTTTTCGCCATGATGGATTCTCCTTTCACCTAACAAACATCAAGCCTCATAGAGCCCGAAACTGGCAAGCCATGCAAGCACCACGGAAATCGGACCTGTGATGAAGCGGGAATACAGCACCGAAGGGACACCGACCTCTACCGTCTCTGCCTCAGCCTCTGCAAGGCCCAAGCCTACCGGGATGAAGTCGCAGGCGCACTGCGCATTGATCGCGAAGAGTGCGGGCAGCGCAAGATGCGGGGGAATGGTTCCATGCCCGATCTCCACGCCGATGAGCACGCCGATGACCTGTGCGATGACCGCGCCCGGTCCAAGGAAGGGAGAGAGGAACGGGAAGGAACAGATGCAGGACAGGATCACAAGACCTACCACATTGCCCGCCAGCGGCACCAGAAGATGCGCGATCACATCTCCGATGCCCGTGGTGAGAATGACGCCGATGAGCATGGAGACGAATGCCATGAAGGGAAGAATGGTCTTGATCATCGTGTTGATGGTATCACGGCCTGCCTGATAGAAGATGGAGACAATGCCGCCCATGAACTGTCCGATGCGCGCCATGAGGCTGCCGTGGGTCTGCTCGGTGATTTTCTTGCTCGTATCATAGGATTTCTTGATGGCGCTTCCGGAATCATCGCTTGCCGGCGCTGCCGCAGGCGCTGCGCTTCCGTCCGCGAAGGCGATGTTGTCCGGCTTGACCGCCGATACATAGATATCCGCCTTGATATGCTCCGCCAAGGGGCCGCTGGGTCCCGTCGGATTCAGGTTGATGGTGAAAATGCGCTTCTGCGGGTAGATGCCGCAGCGGAGCGTACCGCCGCAGTCAATGACCACCACCAGCGTCTCATCCTCCGGAACACGCGTCTTGAAACCGTCCACCAGCTCACAGCCCGTCATTTCAGCCAGCCGCTCGGACACCGGCGATATCACGCCGCCCGTGATATTCACGATCTTGTTCTTCTTCTCCGTCGGCTGCAATGTCAAGGGACCACCGAAACCACCGGCGCCAGCGGAAACAACAACGGATTTATATTCTGCCATGATAGTTCTCTCCTTTACTTTTTCCCAAATGCTGATTTCTCAAACCTCAAGCCTTGACCGCGACCACTTTCTTGCTGAGCTGCACGCCCTGCTGCTTCTGCACCATCGCTGTCGTGAAGTCCGTGATCCAGCCGCGCAGGAAGTTGATGACGATACCAATCAGGAGATAGCGCAGCGCCAGATCCACCGTAGGAAGCCCCAGTGCCGAGATACCGTTCGCGATGCCGAGGAACACGAAGAGCTCGCCCGGATTGATGTGCGGGAACAGTCCGTTCAGCGTGTGGCAGGAGGCCGAACCGGCAGCATAGTAGGAAGGCTTGTAGAACTCCGGCAAGAACTTGCCGAGGGACAATGTCATCGGGTTGCAGAAGAAGAAGGTTCCTACCACCGGAAGCACGATGTACCGTGTGAAGATGTTGCCCGCGCAGAGATGCGCGAATTTCTCGATGCGCTCATTGCCCACCATGCGAACAATGGAGTTCATCGCGACCAAGAGGCAGATGAGCGTCGGAATGATGCCCGTCACCCATCCCATAAGGGTTTCGCCGCCCTTGTTGAACATGCCGATAAATCCCTGTGCAAAGAAAATCAAAGTATCCATAATGTTGTTCTCTCCCCTTTTGATAAATTTGATGAAGTTCAGCCGCCGGCCGACATCGGGCTTGCGCCTGATGCAGCCTCCTGATCTGCGGCGCGTTCCGCCTGAAGCTTCCTGTAGTCCTCATAGTCCCTGCGTGCGGCAAGGACCGCCGCCTTGGCCTGAGGATCCACGCCCTCGCAATCCTTTTCCGAAAGCTCCAGCAAATTCCGTCCATTCCATCGGTCCAGCCGACGGAATCCTGCGAAAACGGTCCGCCCTTGCAAGATTTCCCCTTGCAGTATATTGCAGTCCTCGTCAATGCAGAAAAGCACGATTGCTCCTGCTCGGAAGCGTCCTCTGGCCTTTCCTATGGCCACCTTGCCGATGGACCGAAGCTCTTTGACATGCCGGTTGAACCTTTGGAACTGCCACAGCCCCAGAGCTGTCTGCAAGACCCACATGACAACGGCCACAAGCACCAGCCACCCTACCATAAGCATCCACCTTTCCTTTCATTTGACGATTTCCATTCTCTCCCGATTGCTCGGGTACAGCCCTGTGAAAGATCTTGTCATCGGCGCCGAAACATCTTTCACTTTCACATATGTGACCATCAATCTCTTTTGTATCTCCTGTTTGATTAGGATATTACACGAATAATATTCGATTTGCAATCTTTTTTCTTATTTTTCGAGTGTTTTCTTCCTGTTTTTCTGTCATTTGCCCGATTATTATCACATATGAGATATATTTGTATCATATGTGAAATTTCGCGCATAAAAAAAGTCCCTGTCTGTGACAAGAGACTTTCGGAGCGCCATATGGACGCCATGGATGCAAGTCTATCTATGTGTTAAAGCAACATGGACTCCCGCCTTCTGTTTTTCCATCCACTACCGTGCATCCGATACGAAATGCTTCGTCAAACACGGTAAAATCCGCCAGCTTTCCTTCCGTCAGAGAGCCCAGTTTTCCGTAAATCCCCAATTCTTCCGCCGGATTTTTTGTGACCAGTTCCACCACTTCGGGGATGCTCGCACCGATATTCCCGCGGAAAATGCGCAGGCCCTCATTCATCGTCAGGACGCTGCCCGCAATCGTCCCGTCCTCTAAGGTGGCAAGCGTCCCCTTCACGAGCACCTTCTGCCCACCAAGTTCGGACTCTCCGTCACCAAGGCCGCAGGCTCGGAGGGCGTCCGTGATGAGCACGATATGCTTCCCCTGCTTGGCATGCCATGTCAGCCGCTGCGCCGTGGGACTGGTGTGCACATTGTCCGCGATCAGTTCGCAGACCGCATCCGTATCGAATGCCGCGCCCACAATGCCCGGGCGCCTATGATGGAATCCCGTCTGTGCGTTGAAAAGATGCGTGATATGGCGCATATCATGTGTTTCAATGGCCTCCATCGCTGTCGCGTAATCCGCCGTGCTGTGCCCGATGGAGACGATGATGCCCGCCGCCCTGCACTGCTCCACGAAGCGAAAATCCTCGATGGTCTCCGGCGCAGCCGTCAGGATCCGCACCACATCCTCATATCCCGCAAGATGCGCATAGTCCGCTTTCTGGATGAATTTCTCGGACTGCGCCCCCTTCTGCCGCGGGTGGATGAACGGCCCCTCCATGTGCGCGCCCAGCACCCTTGCGCCGCCCGGTTTCCCCATCTCTCCGCGAATCCGTTCCAGCGCACGATGGATACGAGGCATGTCATAGGTCATGGTGGTGGGCAAAAAACCCGTCACCCCCGACTTTGCCTGGAATGCCCGCATGGCAGGCAGCGCCTCGTCCGTCTCATCCATCGTATCATGCCCCACACCGCCGTGGATATGCATATCGATGAACCCGGGGGAAACATACTTCCCTTGCGCGTCATAGATTTCGTCTGCCATATCCGGACGGAAGTCTTCCATGGGAAGAATGCCCTCGATGTGTGTCCCGTACAGCATAGCGCAGGATTCCCGCACAACGAATGCACCGTTCGCATCCGGCACGATCAAACTTGCATGGATTACCGCCTTTCGGCCTGCTCTTTTCATGCCCTCTCCCCTTCTCAGACTTGTATTTTAGAATCATTCATGCTATAATCCATGGCAAAGGGCAGTTGACGTTTGTCCCGTCGGCTTCCCTCAGATGTTGCTGTAGGGGAGCTCTCGGCTTAGGCTAGAGGGCTTTTCTATTGAGGTATGTCATGATGCTGACAACCAACGTCAGAATCGCCGCCGCGATGGACAGCTTTTCATACGTCGTCATGGGCATCACCTCCCGAAGGGGAGAGCCGACGCGTCAACTGCTGTCCCTATTTTAGCACAAAGGCCACGGTATCACAACCGCGGCCTTTGTTTCATCTCTGCTTCAGCCAGTCGCTCCACGAAACGGCGAAGTTCTGCGGCAGCTGCTCGTTGCGGTACTGCTCGAACAGGCGCAGATACTTCGCACGCTCCCGATGCACTTCGGCATACCAGTCATCGCCGGAGCTTTCCGCCAACAAATCCGAGCCGCCCAGCAGATATTGGCGCTCTGCGGCCGTGTCCAGAGAAATCGAAGGATTCCTGAGCATATCATACAGCACCATGAAGGTCGTCGTACGCCCATGCCCTGCATGGCAGTGGAAATGCAGCCATGCGTGCTCCGGCAGGCTCCGATAGAACTGAATGAACTCATCCACCGTATCCGCCGACGGCCAAATCATGTCCGTTGCGGAAAAGCGCACATAATGGAAGCCTGCCGCCTCAGCCGCTTTCCGCTCCGTCTGTACGCTCACGACAGGAACTGTGCGCTTGCTGAAGAGCGCCGTGTCGCTTTTCCCCAGAGGAACCAGTTCCTGCACCGTTCCCGGGAGCTCTGCCAGCAGATGCCCGTCCTGCATCTCCACTTCAAAGGCGCTGCATCCGAAATTCGCCTGATTCTTCGGCTCATACCAGCTCACGGGAATCCCGTTGACAAACCCATGGGATTCCTGCCGCAGATCCACGAGATAAAGCTCGGTTCCCTCGCCGGCCTGTTCGCGCAGCTTCAGATAAAGCGGCACAAGCGACGCCTGAGAAGGCTGTGCGCTTGCCGAAATGCACAGTCCGTCCAAGCCCTCACGGGAGGGCTCTGCACCGCGCGGTGTCTTATCCCATGGATCAGATACCACACGAAAACTTCGCAGCGGCGCGGACAGCTCCGAACCGTCCAATCTCCACACCCCCGCCTCCGCACTGCGCAGGGAAACAAAAAAACAGCACAGGAAGATCCAAGCGGCCAAAGCCCGCCATCTCCGCCCTTGATACATCTCTATCACATCCTTCGCATGCACTATGCAACAAAGCAGCCGCAAACTGCGGCTGCCTTACCGTTTTCCCATCCGTCAAAAGTTTTCATCATCGATTTCAAACCGGAAGGACGGCACCTTTTCCTTGCCCAGAAGCTCTTTGCGCTTTGCCGCGTACGGCAGGAGTTCCGCAAGCTCCGCTTTTTCCACGTTGCCCTGCGTATCCGCCATGATAATCTCCTGCACATCGAACTCCGCCATGAGCTGGCAGCTGGTTCCGCATGGCACATAGGGCTTTTTCGTATCCGATGCGATCACCATCGCATCAAACTCCCGCTTGCCGTCCGCCACCGCGCGCGCAATGGCTACAGCCTCCGCATTCATCACAAGCTGGGGTGAAGCATTGTCCACCGTGCAGCCCGTATAGAGCGTTCCATCGCTTGCAAGCACACAGGCACCGACTGCCCGTGCCCCATGCTCCGTATAGGCATTGCGCATCGCATCGATTGCCGTGCGTACCATCGTATCCAAAATATCCTCATTGATCATCAGAATCCCCCCTGTTTCTCTTATTTGCCAAAGACAAAAAAAATCCTCTATTCCTGCAAAATTTTTCTTCCCCGATACCGCAGCCCCAGCATCGTCAGGTCATCGGTCTGGGGAGCTTCCTGCACGAACGCATCGATGCAGACCTTCACATGATCCAGCATTTCCCTGCATCCCCGTCCGTCAAGCGTCTCATTCAGCGCTTCCTGAAGCCGCCTTTCCCCGAAGAGCTCCATTTCCCGGTTCGCCGCCTCCGTGACGCCATCCGTATAGAGGAACACCTCGTCCCCTGCAGCCAGCATCATCTCATCCTGTTCAAAGTTCATATCCGCCACGACGCCCACCATGCCGTTCTTTTTCGGATGCAGAAACTCGAATTCCCTGCTTCCCTGCCGATGAATGAGCGGCAAAGTATGCCCTGCGCTCACATAGGAGAAACGCCCCGTCGTCAGTTCCAGCATTCCCAGAAATACCGTGACGAACATCAGATCCCGATTATTCTCGGCCAGCTGGCGGTTCGCGCAGGACAGCACAGAGGAAAGCTCATCCGCTGTCCGCATCATGAGCGCATCGTTCTTGAGGATGGTCTTGGAGATGACCATGAAGAGCGCGGCGGGCACACCTTTCCCGGAAACATCCGCCACCGTGACGATCAGATGATTTTCATCCACCAGAAAGAAATCGTAAAAATCTCCGCCAATTTTCTTCGCCGGCTTCATGGTGGCGTAGATATCGAATTCCTGATGCTCCGGATAGGGCGGAAAAACAGACGGCAGCAGGTTCTTCTGGATGCTTCCCGCCACATCCATCTCAGTCGCCACACGTTCCTTTTCCGCCGCCTCCTGCTCCACATGCTCCACATAGTGCTTCAAATCATCCGTCATTTCATTGAAGGTATCGGCAAGGGTCTCGATCTCGTCCTCCGTGTGGATGTCCAGCTTCGTATCCAAGTGCCCTGCCGCAAGTTCTTTCACACCATCCGACACCTGACGAATGGGCATCGTGAGATGTTTGGACAGCCTGTGGCCGAGCGCCACCATCACGACAGCCAGCATGGCCAGCGACACAATCAGCGCGCCGATATACATCCTTACCGTCGAAACGCCGCTTTCCGTCAGTTCCGCCGTCTCCAGCACCGCCCGCATGCTCTGCACCGCAAAGAAGCCGGAAAGCAGCACCGCGGCAAGGGTGCATCCCACCAAGGTAAGCATGATCCGCTGGTAAATCGAAATCTTCATACCGCACACCTTCGCTATTACGTGATGTCCACGCTCAAAACGCCATCGATCCGCTTGATGGCATCCACCACGATTACGCTCTTCACCCCGCGGTGATTGTAGACCTCCAGCTCGATGTAGAGCGTTCCTGCGTCTTTCCCCGCCGGCAGTTCATCCTCATCCGCCTTGACCTTCAACCCGCGTGTCTTGAGCTGCAGATCCTCCAAACAGGCACTGATATGCATGAGCTGCCCCGGCCGATCCTCCGTGTGGATGATCAGGGACAGATTGCGCTCATGCGCCACCCACTCATCGATGCGGGAAAGGGTTCCCAGCGTGCCGAACACCAGTGCCGTGGTGAAGAGCGCACCGGCGTAGTAGCCTGCCCCCACCGCAAGCCCTACGCCCGAGACCACCCAGAGACACGCCGCCGTCGTGAGACCTGTGACGGTCAGTCCCTCCTTCATGATCGCCCCTGCGCCGAGGAAGCCGATGCCGCTCACGACCTGCGCCGCAAGCCTGGCAGGATCCGCATTCGTTCGCCCTTCCACATTCTGGTAGAGCGCCTCCGAAAGCACCATGATCAGGCAGGAACCAAGACATACCAGCACGTTCGTGCGAAAGCCCGCCGACTTCCTGCGGGACTGACGCTCGTACCCGATGATGCCCCCCAGGACGCACGACAGCGCCAGCCGCAGAAAAAGCTCCCATTCACTTATCATCACATTCACCATCCAAACGGAATATACATATTGTTATATTCCACATCCCTAAAAAAAATCCTGCAAGAAAAAAACAGCCATTTCCATCAAGGAAACAGCTGTCTTCGCCTATGCGCACTCATTTCTTCCACAAGGAAGGAAATTTCTCCCGCAAAAAGTTCCTGCAGGTGTCAATTGCCTGATCCAGTGTCTTTCCACGGATGAAGCAATCGTAAATGACGAAAAAAATCCCTCCGGGCAAGAAAATCAAAATAAAAAGCAGACCGAGTTTTCTTCGCATCATCCATCACTTCATTCTTCCACTGCCAAGCAGACCGAACCATCGATCATCCTTCCACGATTTTCACCTGAATGCGGCTCGTAATCTCAGGATGCACCTTGATGACCGCCTCATAGGTTCCTGTACCTGTGACTTCGCCCTGAATGGAAATCTTCCGCTTGTCGATGTCAATATGCTCCTTCTTGAGCGCATCCGCCACATCCTTGCCCGTCACGGAGCCGAAGAGCTTCCCGCCCGCGCCGATCTTCACCGGGATGGTGACCTCCACTTTCTCAAGCTGCGCCGCCATGAGCTTCGCCTCGTCCGTATCCTGCTGCTTCTTGCGCGCCACAGAGCCGGCCTGCGCCTTTGCCACGTTCAGGTTTTCCGCATTTGCAAGCACTGCGGCCTTGCGCGGCAAGAGGAAATTCCTGCCATAGCCCTCCGATACCTCGACGATATCGCCCTTCTTCCCCAGTTTCTTAACGTCCTGCTGCAAGATTACTTTCATTTCGATCTGTCTCCTCTATGTAGTTTCTGCTGACCTCGATCAACTTTTCCTTGATCTCCATCAAATTCCCGTTCTTGACCTGCGCACCCGCAACATTCTGATGCCCGCCGCCGCCAAACTGCTCCATGATGACCTGCACATTGAGATCCCCCGTGGAACGCGCGCTGATGCCGACGATATCCGACTGCAGCTGGAAGCACACGATGCTCATGCGCACATTCTCGACACGCAGCAGGGAATCCGCCGCCTGCGCCGCGATGATCTGCCCATTCGGCAGGATATCCGCGATATAGGAAACGATGAGCCCTCCCTGATAGTATTCCGACTGCGCCTTCGTCTTGGCCAGCGCCACCGTTGTCTCATAATCCGAACGGAACAGATGCCGCACCATGACGGGATCCGCGCCGCTGCGCCGGAGATATGCCGCCGCATCGAAGGTGCGCACGCCCGTCTGCACCGCAAAGTTTTTCGTATCCACCACGATCCCCGAATAGAGCGCCGTCGCATCCAAACGCGAAAGCGTAAGATCGTCATCGAAATACATCAGAAGTTCCGTGACCAGCTCGCTCGTGGAACTGGAGGCAGGCTCGATATAGACCATGATGGGATTCTTGATGAACTGCTCGCTGCGCCTGTGATGATCGATCACGATGATCTGGCTCGCCCGCTCCAGAAGCGCGGGAGATGCCACCAGATGCGGCACATGCGTATCCACCACGAAGAGCAGGGGGCTCAGCGCTGTGCTGTCCATGATATCCTCGTTCTGGACGAATATGCCTTCGTATTCCTCCTTGCCCTGCAGCAGATCCGCGAACTTGTCGATGCCCTCGTTCATGTCGCTGAGCACGATGTGCACAGGCTTATCCAGCTGCCGCGCCATCTTCGCAACGCCCATCGCCGCGCCGAAGCAATCGAAGTCCTCATTGTGATGCCCCATGATGTAGACTTCATCGGCCGTCTCCATGATTTCGCGAATCGCATGGGCAACCACACGTGCCTTGACGCGCGTATGCTTCTCCACTGCCTTGGCACGCCCTCCGAAGAACTGCGTCTTTCCGCCGATCTGCACCGCTACCTGATCGCCGCCGCGTCCCAAGGCAAGATCCAGCCCTGCCTGCGCCTGTGAGCCAAGTTCCTCCATGGTCTGGGAGTCCGCGACCGCAACGCCCATGGAAAGCGTCACCGGAAGGCGGTTCGTACTGGAGAGCTGCCGCACCTTGTCCAGGATATCAAAGCGCTCCCCCATTGCCTGATCCAGCGACTGCCGCGCCAGCACCACCACATACAGATCGTCCGACACCCTTCGCATAAAGCCGCCCAGCCCATGCATCCAGGCATCGAGCTGCTGGTTGACCGAAAGCAGCAGGGACGTGCGCTCCGCCTCATTGAGTCCTTGCATGACTTCATCATAATTATCGATCTGGATATAGATGAGCACCGTACGGCTCATGAGATACTCGTTCCGCAGATGCTCCACGCCCGATACATCCTGCACAAAAAGAGCCATGAGCTCCGGCTGGTGGGGAGCCAGTTTGATCGGGCGGTGCTTCACATGGAAATATTTTTCCTCATGCGTGAAGACATACTCGCCTTCCGTTCCCCATACAGCCTTCAAGATAACGCCCGGCCAGAAATCGCGGATATCCGTATCCTGCTCCGGCATGTGCCCGATATATTCCTTCATGCGCTCATTGCACCACTGCAGCCGGTGATCCTCCGACACAATCAGGATTGCCTGCGGCAGCCTTTCCACCGCATAGTTCATCATCTCGCTGACATTGCTGATGACATCGCGGCAATAGCGCTCGAACCGCCTGGACCGATCCCTGCAGCGCTCCCGTGCAAAGGAAGCCAGCGCCACCCAGACCACAGCGGCAATCGCGCCCATATAGGAATTATAATAGGCAAGCACTCCGACCAGCACCAGCATGACCACCAAATGGATCGTCAAGTCCATCCATGCGGAAAGATTCCGCGGCATAGCCCGCACCTCACTTTCTACGACCTCGGCTGCCCGCCAAAGCGGCGCCGATAGTCAAAAAGCATATCGAAAAGCCCTGTGAATGCCAGAATCTGAAGCAGAATGCCATTCGTGAGCAAGATGAAAAGCAGGACATAGCGCAGGAGCTTTGAAACGCGATAATGCTCCGCCGTGTACCACAGGAGCGAAATTCCCTGCACGACGCCTGCCCCCATGGCCGCCAGATCAAGGTTCAGGGAAATCTGATAGAGCCATGTGATCTCCCGTGTCCCGCCCCAGTATAGCCCGACCATGGAAAAGCCCAGGATATACAGGAAAACAGAGGGAAGGCGCCACTCGGAAAAGGGAGGAAAGGACGGGGCATCCATGCCGATCCTGCGCAGCACGCGGCAGGTCATGAAATAGCACGCCGTCGTATCCATTGCCGCCAGAATCAGCAGCACCAGCGGCATGAGCTTGCTCACAAGCTCAAGGGCAGGCTCCACCCCGGCCTTTGCTTCGTCAATCGTCTGCTGATCCACCCCCATCGTCTCATACATGGCAAAGGATTCATCGAAGGATTCCCGCAGCAGGGAAAGCTGCATGTCCATCACATTGATGTCCGCAATCAAAAACACCAGCCCGACAGCCAATCCCTTTGCCAGAAAGGACACTGCCATCGTCGCCGGAAAGATCCATGCCGACTTCCATCCCCGACGGATCAGTTCGCCCAGCACCAGCCCCACGGGGCCAAAGGAAACAGCCAGGCGCGCCGAGAGCATTGGCTCAATGAGGAGCGCCATGAGCACCGCTGTCACGAAGAGCACCATGAGCCCCTTGCCAAGCCCCTGCCGCGCGGTCAGCACAGCCACAGGAAGCGGCCACAGCAGAAGCGCCGCCATGCCCAAGATTGGCAGATAAACCGCCATGATGCCAAGGATCACACTGATGGCCGCCAAAAGGCCGCCCTCCACGGTCGGCGTGATATTGCGATTATACATGCCTTCATCCTCTCTGAAGCCAATAAACCAAAGGCTGCTATTCGTGAAAAAAAGGATTCTTCCTGCCCAAAACGCAAAAAGTCCCCTCTCTCTACAACAACAATGTATTATATCAGATATCCCGCACCCTGTCTTGGAAGCAGGTACTAAACTTACCTCTTCATCCCAAATCCTTCCTGAAGTAAACGGATTTGACCCGCATCTCTGCCGCGTCAATCTCCGCTCGAAAACGCTTTCCGAATGCCTCCGCAGACTCCCCGTTCTGCCTGCGGAAATAGGTCTCCGTACACCCGTAATCATACAGGAGCTTTGCTGCATGCCTGACGTACTCCTCCGGTACAGACTTGCCCTTCAGCAGCTCTTCCGCATAGCCGAGAACCGCCATCCTGCCGTGATAGATGATCGCACGAACCAGTTCCTCCGTGCTCCTGCACTGCTCCAGTTTCGTCTGCATCACATAGGCCGGCATGTTCTGGGGAACGGCCTTGAGCTGGATGCTCCTACGGAGCGCAGGGACGAAATATGCAATCATATCCGACCGGTCGAAGGACTTGCCTTGCTTTCCGCCATCCACAGCATAGCGGATCAGGTGCCGCAGAAAGCACATGGGCAGATGGCAGTCATACAGCGCTGTGATCTGCTCCAGATGATCCGCCGGAAGCGCCTTCTGCATCTCCTGCAGGAAAGTTTCCCGATCCGGGGCAGGGGCTCCCTCCTGCAGCCAGCCATCGGCAGACAAGGCCATGCTGTCCTGCGCCTTCCGAAATGTCATGGAAGGATAGCCAATCGCCTCGTCACCGGAGGACACAGGCTCCCATCCCGCCCCCTCGAAAACAACCTTGAGCTGCTCCAGCTTGGCAGACGCCTCGGCGCTTGCGGATGCGTCCCGATGGGCCACGATGCAGATCACCGTGCCAAAATCCTCCAAATCCTCGATTCCGTACGCATCCATGAGAATTTCCACTTGCGTCGTCATCACATCGTATCTGCTGCTGATTTCCTTATAAATGGAAATATCCCTGCCGGGCTCCAAGGCGGAGGCATGGAAAAACAGTATGCCCACACGCTCCATCCGCTTCTCTTTCTCGTATCGAATCCCCGCAAAGGACTCCGGCGCGTCTCCGATAGCCTCCAGATCCACGCCCTGTTTCCCGTCGTCTTTCAGACGGCTGATATACTTCCCCAAAAAATCAAACATAACGGCCTCCATTGATACGTTAATACGAATAGTATATCGCATTTTGCCGTGATTTGCTTCATGAAAAATTTTTTGTTTGACAGTTGTCAGACGTGATATCATATGCTATTCCGATGTACGGCAAAACGCTATGCCATTTCCGATAGGCAGCAAGGACCGGCGCAGCGGGATGGGGCACGGAGTGCGGCGATTTGCCAAAGGCCGGCATGCAAACAACCCATGTGACATGCGACGAAAAGAAACTTTCCGTCCTCTATGTGACCAAGTCAAATTGAAGATGCGAGGAGAGTATCTGTGTGAAAAAGATTTTAGCTTCAACACTAACGGCTGCACTGGTTGCCGGTGCAGCCGCCACGGGCATTGAGATTTACAACGACCGAGACGCGAAATTCACATGGGGCGTCGGCTACCATCATTTCCACAACAGAAGCGTCACAAACGACAAGAACACCATGACGGCGCTGGGAACCAGCCATATGAACATCTGGACGCTGGGCCTTGGCTGGCGGTTTGACAAGAATTGGCGTCTCCACGGTGCTGCGGCGTGGAATACATCAGGCAAGAACCAACTGGAGGCCACAGACCCCGGCGCTACAGAACCCTCCGGCCAGCTTCCCAGCCGCAACCCGCGGCTGGCATGGAGCATGCAGCTTGACTACAAGGGAGCCAATCCGGCGAACCAAGGCTCATGGGGCGCATACGCCGCCTATCGGCGCCTCGGCCTGTGGGCGACATGGATCCCCACCTACGAGATCAACGGCGCTGTGGAGCAGAACAACCGGGGCTGGGACTTCGGTGTGTCCTATGTGCCGCTGAAAAATGTTTCTCTTTCCGCAAAATGTTTCCGTGGCAGCGGGATTGACGAATACGAAAAAATCAATGCCCTGTTCGGAGAAATTGAAATGTTTTGCCGTTCGACGTAGCCCTGCTACGACTTCACGGCATCTTTCTTGCCTGACAGAAAAATCCTTCGCCAATGACAAAAGCTCATTTAATCAGTGGTTCCTAAAGAATTGGCAATTCATCAAATTCATAACATGTGATATACCGAAAGCCGTGAATATTTACCAGCTGAAAGAAAGGTAAAATATTTACGGCTTTTGCATATCGAGCGTTCGGGAAGCATCGCGTTTCAGCAGATTTTCCGAGCGCGCGTATAAATCTTCATGATGTATTGAATTGTCACGCTTTTTTGTGATATGATAAAGAGCAGGAATCGAAATCACAAGGGGGTTTTTCTATGAGTGAACAAAACCAGAAAATCGCGGACGAAAGAGCCATCATGAAGCTTGCCAACGGCAGCGATATCCGCGGCGTGGCCACGGCTGGCGTCGCAGACGAAAAGGTCAATCTCACCTCGGAGGCGGCGAACCGCATCGCCTCGGGCTTCGTGGATTTCCTTGCGGGAAAGACGAAAAAAGCGCCAAGAGACCTGCGCATCGCAGTCGGACATGATTCCCGCATCTCTGCCTCTACGCTCAAAATGGCGATATTCGAAGCTCTGACCGCCGCGGGCATCCGGCCGCTGGACTGCGGCATGGCCTCCACGCCTGCCATGTTCATGTCCACGATTTTCGACGAAACGAATATGGACGGCGCGATCATGATCACTGCCAGCCATCTTCCCTACAATCGCAATGGGCTGAAATTCTTCACGAAAAAAGGCGGCGTGGAACACGAGGATATCACCGCGATCCTCAAAGGCGCCTGCCGCGCGCCGGAGCTCAAGGGAAACCTCACCAAAACCACCGTTGCGGAATATGACCTCATCGGGCTCTATACGCGCCATCTTCGCAAAAAGATCTGCGAGGAACTGAATGACGGCGAGCAGCCCCTCAAGGGCATGCACATCGTGGTGGATGCAGGCAACGGAGCCGGCGGGTTCTTCGCCTCCAAGGTGCTGGAGCCGCTCGGTGCGGATACCTCCGGCAGCCGCTATCTGGAGCCGGACGGCAGGTTCCCGAACCATATCCCGAACCCGGAGAACAAGCAGGCCATGGCAGCGATCCGCGAGGCCGTGCTCACAAGCAAGGCAGACCTCGGACTGATTTTCGATACCGATGTGGACCGCATGAGCGCGGTGCTGGAAACGGGCGAAGAGATCAGCCGCAATGCGCTCATCGCCATGATGGCGGCCATCCTTGCGCCTGACTATCCGGGCAGCACCATCATCACGGACTCCGTGACCTCCGATGAGCTGACCATATTCCTGGAGCAGGAGCTGGGGCTGAAGCATCTTCGCTATATGCGCGGCTACAAGAACGTCATCAATGAATGCATCCGCAAGAACCACTCCGGCGTCGTGTCTCCGCTTGCCATCGAGACATCGGGGCATGGGGCGCTCAGCGAGAACTACTATCTCGACGACGGCGCCTATCTGGCGGTCAAGCTGGTCATTGCGGCGGCAAAGGCATTCAAGCAGGGCAAGACCCTCGGAACGCTCATCGAGAAGCTCGGCCATCCGGTGGAAAGCCGCGAGTACCGCCTCAAGATCACGGGCGTGGAGGATTTCCGCGACTATGGCGAAACGGTGCTGGAGACCTTCGAAAAGCGCGCTGCAGAAAAGGGCATCCAGATCGCATCACCTTCCTATGAGGGCGTCCGCTTGGTCTTTGCGGACGGATGGGCGCTGCTGCGCATGTCCCTGCACGATCCCAACATGCCCCTCAACGTGGAGAGCAGAAAAGAAGGCGGCGCAGTTGAAATTGCCGATCGGGTCAAAGAGCTCATTGCGGACTTCGATGCTCTGGATCTTTCCGTGTTCAATAAGTAGAGTCGTCTCGCAGGGGGCTGCTGCATGAGGGAGAAATCACCAATGCACAGCCCCCTTAGAACCTGTTTCGTATCACGCACCGGCACCACTGCCGGGTCTTTTTTCGCCTGCCTGCGTCAGACGAAAAAATGACGTGCACTACACAGAAACCAGGCAAAGGATTGTGAATTGAAGAGGAGCTGTCACATGCAACGGATCAACAAAGAATCGATGCGCATCAAGGAAGCGGAGCGCGCATTCGACAGGAAACGGCGCACCATAGGGCTTTTCGGCGCACCATTGCTTGCCATTCTCGTATTTATGACACCTATTGAAGGCATTACGCTTGCGGCGCATAAACTGCTTGCCATCATGGTGCTGGTTGCGCTTTGGTGGATCACGGAGCCGGTGCCGATTCCCGTAACGTCCCTCATTGGGCCGACGCTGGCTGTCATGACAGGCGTAGTTTCGGCGTCAACGGCCTTTGCTTCCTTTGCGAATCCCATGATTTTCCTGTTTATGGGTGGGTTTATCCTTGCAAAAGCCATGATGAGCCATCAGCTGGACAAGCGTTTTGCTTACTGGCTGTTGTCGCGGTCCTGGGTGGGATCGAATCCGAAAAGGATCTTTCTTGCCATCGGCCTCGCCTCGGCACTCTGCTCCGGATGGGTCAGCAATACCGCAACTGCGGCCATGATGTTCCCGATCTGCCTTGGCTTGTTGAACTCCATCAAAGAAATGTTCGCAGCGAGCGGGCGTGAGATCGACCTCAGCGATTACAAATACGCGACAGGACTTATGCTCATGACGGCCTATGCCTGCTCCATCGGCGGTGTGCTCACGCCGATCGGCACGCCTCCAAACCTCATCATGCTCGGTTTCCTGGATCAGATGTGCGATATCCATATCTCCTTTTTTGAATGGATGCTCTGGGGCGCCATCGCCATGGTCGTTTATTTCATCGTAGCCTATGTCGTGCTCTCCCGTATGTTCCCCGCGGACGTGGACCGCATCGAGGGGGCTGAGGAATTCATCCGCCAGCGCATCGATGAACTTGGAAACTGGACACGCGCGCAGAAGAACACGCTGTTCGCATTCATGGCTGCCGTCGTACTCTGGGTCACCCCCGGATTTCTCTCCATGGGCTATGGCTCCGATTCTCCCATCCTCAAAATGTATGACCTGCTGTTTCCCGAAGCAGTCGCGGCAATGGCCGGTGCGCTGCTGCTCTTCCTGCTCCCTGTGAAATTCTCGGAGCGCAAGTTTACCCTGACATGGAAGGAAGCGATGGAAGGCATCGAATGGGGAACGCTTATCCTTTTCGGCGGCGGTCTTGCCATGGGAGGCATGATGTATAAGACGGGCCTTTCCCATTGGGTAGGCGACTTGATTGTGGACAATATGGGAGGTGAACCCTCACAGTTCGCCATGGTGGCGGTTTTCTCCGTCATGGCGCTGCTGCTCTCGGAGTTGACGAGCCACACTGCCTCCACCAACATGATTGGCCCGCTGGCGATCACGGCGGCGGTCTCCGCAGGCATGAGCCCGATTCCCGTTTGCGTCGGCATTGCGCTTGCTTCGTCCCTCGGCTTCATGCTGCCGGTTTCCACGCCGCCGAATGCCATTGTTTACGCAAGCGGCTACATTCCGATCACAACGATGATCAGAGCCGGCATCTGCATCGACTTCATCGGCATCGCCTGCGTCACGATTCCCTTGTCCATCTACTTCGTGACTTGGGTTCTTGGGGGGTGAGAGATGAGGCGAGGGGATAGCGCAGGCGGCACGCGGGGAAGGGCACGAGATAAGCTCGTTTTTTTCTCACCCGAAAAATTCCTGCTCCACCGCTATACAGAGCATATGGTAGACCGGCAGGTGATATTCCTGGATGCGATAGGTCTCGTCCTCCGGCACACAGATGGAAACATCCGTCATGCCCTTGATTTTTCCGCCTTGTTTTCCCGTGAGAGAAATCGTTTTCATTCCTTTCGCCTTCGCCATCTGAACCGCATACAACACATTCGTGGAATTGCCCGATGTCGTGATCCCCAGCAGCACATCCCCCGCATTTCCCAGCCCAAGGACCTGCTGCGCAAAGGAAAGATCCGGGGCCTGGTCATTGGCGAATGCCGTGTTGAGCGCAGTCTCGTTCACAAGGGAAATGGCAGGAAGCGCGTCCTGCAGGTTCTCCATGAAATATGCCGCCTCATCGGGGCAGATTTCCTCCAATTTTTTTTGCATCCCAGCATCCAGCTTGCGCGGCAGCAAAAAGCCCTTCATGAGCTCCCCCACAATATGCTCCGCGTCCGATGCACTGCCGCCGTTGCCGCAGGTGATGAGCTTATGCCCTGCATGGTAGCACTCGCACAGCAGTTCCACCGCCGCGCATAAATCCTGTCTGCACACGGTCAGCGCAGGATAGCGCGCTATCAATTCGTCCACACTAGAAATCGTTTTCTCTTTTATAATGCTCATGAAAAGCCCTCCTGTTTCCCTTTTCGCTTCAACGTATCCAGAATCCGTTGCAATTCTCTTTTTCTCTGCAAGTGCGTCTCATAGTCCAGATCGTTCGCATCATAGCGCATCCTTTGGGAAAGCCCATCGATCTGCACCTGCAGCCGCCTCAATACCTCATTCGATGCCATCCGTTCCTCCCCACGATAAACAAAGAAAGCCTTCCCGTCTGGGAAGGCTTCAAGCAAATTTAGCCCTCTTTCTTCTGCATAGCCGCAAGCTGCTTTTCCATCTGCTTCAGTTTCTTTCTGAGTTCCGGCAGATGCTTCATCGCTGCCTGCATCCGCAACCACTCCGTATGAGACTGCACAGGGAATCCCGCACAGAACACGCCTTCGGGCATGTCGGAAATGATGCCGGAGCGCGCCGCATAGGTGGAGTTCCCCCCGATTCGGATATGCCCCACCGTGCCGACCTGCCCGCCAAACGTGACGTTGTCCCCCACGATCGTGGAGCCGGAGATGCCTGTCTGCGCCACCACAAGGCAGTTCGCGCCCAGCTTGCAGTTATGTCCGATATGCACGAGATTGTCAATCTTCGTGCCATGTCCGATGATGGTCGACCCCATCGCCGCACGGTCAATGCCCACATGGGCGCCGACCTCCACGTCATCCTCCAGGATCACATTGCCGACCTGCGGCACCTTCGTATGCACACCGTCCGTCGTCGTGAAGCCGAAACCATCCGCGCCAAGCACGGCAGAAGAATGGATCACACAGCGTTTTCCGACGTGGCAATACTCCCGTATCGTCGCGCCGGAATAGATCACCGTGTCTTCCTCGACCTGCGTATACTGACCGATATAGGCGTGCGGATAGATCGTCACATGGTCCCCGATCACCGCATGGTCATCCACCACCGCAAAGGGCATGATCTTCACATGCTCCCCGATGGTGACATCCTGCCCGATATGCGCCTTGGGGCTGACACCTTCAGGAATTTCCAGCCTCGGGGTGAAAATATCCAGCAACTTCGCAAAGGAAACTCGCGGCTCCTTCACCCGGATGGTGGGCAGCGGAAAATCCTTGACATCTTCCGACAGCATGACTGCGGATGCCTGGCTTTTCCTTGCCGCCTCAATGTGCGGCTCCACCGCGAAAATCAAGCAGCCCGACACAGCGCCCTCAATATTGTCCAGCGCCGTGATCTCGATGGACGCATCGCCATCGACATAGCCGCCCACATAGTCCGCCAATTCCTTCAGTGTCTTTTTCATGCTATCCTACCATCCTCACTGCAGCTTCTGGAGAACCTCGTCCGTAATATCCACGCCGCCCTTCATGACCAGCGGCTCCATCTTCGAGCTTTCCATCACGACATCCAGATCCTTGTTCTTCACCACATCGGCTACCGCAGCATTTCGTTTCTGCTGAAGCTGCGTCAGATATGCCTGATTGAGGCTTGCAAGCTTCTGCTGAAGCTCCATTTGCGCTTTCTGGAAATCCTCGTCCGTCGCATTTTCCTTCTTCTTGAAATCTTCATCCGCCTTCTGGAGGACCTCTTCCATCTTCTTTTGCCCGTCCTCCATGACGGACTTCAGCTGCGGAGCCTGCGCCAGACGTTCATTGTCCACATAGCCGACCTTGACCTGGCCGCATCCGGTCGTTAAAATCATCGCGGCAAAAAGCCCTGCCGCCAGCAACGATGTTTTTCTCTTGAGTTTCATAATACCCTTCCTTCAGGAATTCCCCAATATCATGTATCCTTCCGTGTCATAACGATTTCTTGATTTCTTCCACCAGTTCATCGGTGAGATCCGGTGTGCCGATTCCGATGACTTTGGCGTATTTTTCAGGCGGAGCACCCTGCCATTTCTGCCAAGGGAGCCTCCCCCGCAAGGTAAATGCGGGATCCGCCAGCACCATGGTATAGTGGTGCAGAATGGCAAGACGCGCAGCCTGTCCCGCGATATCGCTGAGAATATGGCTTTCCAGCGCGATGCGCTCCTGCGTCGTCTTCTGCAGCGACTCCATGATCTGCTCCCGTTTTTTCTGCCGCTCCTGCGCGACCTGCAGCGCGGCGTCCATAGCCGCTGCGTTTCTCGTCTGCGCATCGACCTGCTTCGTGACAGCCTCTTCCTCCAGCACAGCCTTGGACGCCTGTGCTTCCGAACGAAGCTTTTCCTTGCGCTCGCGGACTGCCTCCTCTGCATACGCCATGATTTCCTGCTCCCACTGCCTTGCAAGCTGCATCTGCCGCTCGCCGCGCTCTCTTTGGAGCGCGTCCCGCTGTGCTTCAAGCTCTGCCACTGTATCCGGCGATAAGTGCAGATTGTCCTGATTCTGCAGCTTGAGCTGGATATTCAGGATGGCGTTCAGATATTCCGCATCCAGTGCATCCCGCTTGTCGCGGTAGGATGCTTCCGAGTCCTTGCGATACGCCTCGGCCGCCCGCTTTTTTTCCCGCATGATCTCAGCCGCCGCGCCGATGACATTCTGCGCATTCTTCTGCCACACAGCATCTTGAAACGGCTTTCCATCAACCGACGGAGGAGCAATGGGGGACGGCTGGTAGGAAAGCGCCTCCCTGAGCTGCCCTCTGAGCTGCTTCTCTTCTTTCTGGAGCCCCGAAAGCTCTGCCATGGCGGGATGCGCCTCCACTGCCTTGCGGATATCCACCAAAGCAATGGAAGCCATACGGTCCTCCGCGGGCTTCTCCCCGGGCTGCAAAATGCTGCGGACGCCCCATGCGCCAAGCAGTATCAGGAACAATGCGGCAAAGGCTCCCACATAGATTGCCTTCCGGCGTCCATTCACATGACGGCTGCCTGCCTGTGAAGATGCTTTTTCATCTTGTGCGCCGATGCCCGCTCACCTCCCGAACTGCCGCCTTCATAGAAAGTACCGAGCACAAATCTGCTCGGTACTTTTTCCCCTCATCGGTGTTTCCCTGATCCTTCAGGCTCTTACTTGGAAAGCTTCTTGATGACATCCTGCGTGATGTCCTGACCGCCATACACAACCGTGCTCTTATCGAGTACAACGGCAAGACCCTTCGCGTCTGCCACATTCTTCACAGCATCCTGCACGGACTGTTCGATCGGCTCAAGCAGTTCCTGCTGCTTCTGCTGCAGGCGCTCCTGCGTCTGCTGGTAGTAATCCTGCTTTTCCTGATCGCCCATGCTCGCGGATTTCTCCTCGAACTCTTTCTGTGCGTCCGTCACAGCCTGCTGCATCTGATTATTCGCAGTCTGCAGCTGCGGATGCTGCCCCATGATCTGGCGGTAATCCACAACTCCCACATTGGAAGAGCCTGCCGCAGACGCAATGCCGGAGCCCGACTGTGTGAGCGCCAGCGCCACAACGCTGCCCACAAATACCAAAGCAATGAGGATGCTGATAATCTTGACCTGCTTTTTCTCCAACTGTACCATTTCGTCAATCTCCTTCTCTATGCCTCATGGATACAATCCACTGAATCAAAACATGTATATTATATCAGACAAGAATTTGTTATTCAAGGAATTTCCTTTGGATTCGCAAAGAAATCCCTAAAAAAAACCGATCAGCCGCAGCCAGTTATCCTTACGTCGGACAACATATTCCACGCTCAGAAAATCATGCAGCCGATACCGGAGCCCCGTTTCGCCGAAACGCGGGCGAAAATGATATTCATAGCGGAGCATCCAGTCCTTCAGGAAGCGCCTCGAGCCCGCCGCCACCATGCCGGCATCCGAAAAATCATAGCGCAGGGACACATCCGTCTCGGGAAACACCTCCCGCTGATAGCCCATCGCCCATCGCCCTTCCACGTCCTGCGGCATCAGATCCAGCAGCACGAACGCCTCGTCCCTGGAGGACAATTTCCGTCCCGCATGGAGCCGGAAGACAACATCATCCTTCGCGTCCCTGTCGCGTCCGATATCCGCCCAGCCCATAATCCGGATCCGGTAGATCTTCGAATCCGACCGGCTCATGAGGCTCGTGCGTTCCCCCACATCCATGGTCACCCGCGTCGTCATGCTCAGCGCCTTGAAATCACTTTGCTGATCCAGTACGTCCGCAAAAAGAGCACCAAGCTCCTGTTCGTGCCTGCGCACGAATGCTACCGGAACGCCGACCAGAAGATCCGTCTTTTCCTGCATCAGCGTCCGATGATTGAGCAGGAACATATTGGGAATGGTATCCGAACGCATGTTCAAGTCCACCGAACGTATCACAGGGAGTTTTGGATACACAGAGATTGTGACCTGGGCCACAGTCTGCGGAATCACATCGAAGTCCGCCCAAAACTCCGGCAAATGCTGCTCCATGTAGCCGCGCAGCTGTTTCTTCAGCACGCCGTTCGTCCAATCCGCTGCCGCAAGAGGAAGCCCCGAAAGGCTCTCCTCAAAGACTTGGCCCACATCCGCAAGATCTCGTCGCACAAGGCGCTCAACTTCCGGCGGCATGCCGTCCACCCGCACCTCTACCCGGACCTCCTGCACCAGATCATCCCAAGGAACCAGCTCCACATGCACGCATGCAGTCGGCTGTTCCTCGATACGCACCGAGCGGACAGAGTATCCGACCAGCACTTTGTCAAAGACCTCATGGATCACGCGCTCCTTCTCCCTGCGCTCGGCAGGCTGCAGTGGAAGCACCCTCCCCGACAGCAGCTGCTCGGCAATGGCAGCGACGCTTTTTTGCATGCGCTCCTGCACCGTGACGGGCAAGCCTGTCTGCGCATGGACTTCGGACCGTACTTCGAGGATCCGCTCGGCGGCGGATACGGGCATCAGAAAAACCAGCAGCCATACGACGGACAGCAGAACAGCGAAAGAACCATGCTTCCGGATCATAATCAGAACGCGCCGCCTACGGAGAAATGCACGCGCCCGCCCTGAGAACCACGACCATAATCGAGACGCAGCGGCCCAAGGGGCGTATTGACCGCCACTCCGATGCCAACGCTCATTTTCATGTTCTTAGGACGGATCCCCGTATCCCATGCGCCGCCCCAGTCGGTGAACAGTGCGCCCTGCATTTTGCTGATCAGCGGAAAACGGTACTCTATGGTGCCTGAGAACATGTGATCCCCGCGGAACTGATCGTCCCGATAGCCGCGCAGCGTATCCTGCCCTCCCAAAGTATACTGGTTGAACTCAGAGATATCCCCGCGCCCGTAACCGTACTTCAGGCGAAATGCCATGACCTGGCTGGTGCCGACCCTGCGGTATCGCTGGTCATCGATGGTCAACTTCTGGAAATTGAAGTCCCCGCCCATGCCCGCAATTTCCGCGGACAGACTCACACGGCCGCCCTCCGTGGGATTATAGATGTTGTCGCGTGTATCCGTCACGTGCTCAAAGATGAAGCTGCGCGTCGTGCCGAAATTGGAATTCAACCAAGCCTTATCACCGCTGCGGTCGCCCGCATTTCCGCTGTCGACATGTTTGACATAGGAATCCTTGCGATTGCGGAACGTCAAAAAATTGGTGGAATACTCGCTCTTGGGACGACTCATCGTGAGCTCGCCGCCGGAATATTTCCTCATGTACCGTTCCTTCAGATCGCCTTTGGTATCGTAGTCGCCGAACTTGTAGGTACGGTTGTAAAGCCGAATCGTTCCCGCAGTTTCCTTTCGGTCCAGCCACGGTTTCCGATAGGAAAAGCTGTAACCATGGGCATCCGTATCGTTGCCGCTGACCTGAAAGACAATCCCGACGGCATCGCCAGTGCCGCGGAAATTGGAATCGTTCACGCTGATCATGCCGATGATGCCGTCCTGGCTGCTATAACCCGCACCGAGACCAAAAGATCCCGTCCGCTTCTCCTTGACATCGACCTCCATGACCACCGCATTCGGCTCAATGCCGGGATTCATCTTGATGTTGACATCCTCGAAAAACCCCAGATTGTAGACGCGCTGCATGCTGCGGCGCGCAAGCTTCGCATTGAACGGCTGCCCTGCCTTCTGGCGCATCTCGCGCAGGATGACCTTGTCCTTCGTCTTCTTGTTGCCCTTTACCTTGTAGCCCTCCAAAATGCCCTCATTGATCTTCAACGTGAGCACCCCGTCCGGCGCCATGTTCATATCCGCGACCTTCGCGAGGATATAGCCGTCTTTCCGATACTGCTCCTGCACAGCAGCAATATTGTCATGCAGCAGGGTACTGTTGAGGATCTCCCCTCGCGGCACCGTGATGAGTTTTTTCAGTGTCGCTGTTTTCTCCACGGAATTCCCTGTGAACACCACATCGACCAGAATGGGGTTCTCCAGCAAATGATAGGTGATGACGACCCCCTCCGGCACCTGCTCAAAGGTCGGATACAGATCATAGAAATATCCCGTATTGTAAATCGCCGCACGATCCTGCTCCGCCATCGTGACGGAAAAGACATCGCCCGCATGCTGGGAGACTGCCTGCTGCACCGTAGGAAGCGTTTTCTCTCCCGCGCCCTCGAACTGGACATCGACAATGGTCAGACCTTCCAACGGCTGCATATATTCACTGATTGCACGCTCCTCCGGCCGAGAGCGCACCCACTCCTCGGTTCTGGCATCCGATACGGCTCCTCCTGCGGCCTGCTGCCCCGGAGCCTGGTTGGCAATCTGCTTGCCCACCTTCTCGTCCACAATCGCGGCATCTGCCGGAACCGGTCTGCCCAAAGACTCTGCCGCCGCAGGATCATCCTTCTTGGAATCAATGGTCGCCATGTCCTTCGGAACGGCCGACACAGCGTCCTTGAGCGGATTGCTTTCCGCCGCATAGCCGCCGTGGGGAATCCCGGATATCGTAGCCGCCAGGGCAATCGCATAAGCAATCGACCTGTATGTCGTCTTCTTCAAAGGTCAAACCTCCTATTGGGAAACTTTTCTATCTTTCTTTTTACGATGAAAAATTAGCGAATCAAGCCCGTAAGGGCGCAGATAAGCTTAGTTTTCATGTAAGGGCGTAGTGCGAAACTCTGTTTCGCATGGAGTTTATTCCTGCGCACGCAGGATCTGACCGGCAGACTGCATGAGCTGCTGCATATCCCTGGACGGGATGCCACTTTGCTCTACAGGCGCCTGTTCCGGCTCCGCCTGTTGCGGCGCAGCTTCAGGCTCTACTTGCCACGCAGGCGTTTTCGGCAGGACCGGTTCCGCTGCAGGCAAGGGCTGCATTTCCTCCATCTGCAAAGGCGCATCGGTCTCGGCCGGCTGCGGTGCGGCCGCCTCGGACGCAGCCCCGCCAACGGATTGCTGCGTCTGTCCATCCTTCGGCAACGGCTCCTGCACCGCTGTAACAGCAGACGGCTCAAGCAAAACCGATGGCTCGGCATTCCATCCCGAAGCGAAATAGAACATGCCCAAGGCAATCGCACCTGCCGCGACAAGGGGGACAAAACGCAAAAAAACAGCGCCGACACGCCCCTGCTTCCCGGTTTCCTCCGCACGCTTCAGCTCTGCCTTTGCGAGCATCAGCTTCAGATCACCCTGCACATCCTTTTCATGCTGCAGCGAATGCTCTGCCTGTCCGAGCCACTCCCTTGCGGCGCGGATATGCTCGCGAAGCCTGTTTCTCCGATCCTGCATCCCGCAGCCCCCTCTCTTAAGGAACCAGCGTTTCCCTAACATTTTATAGCAAGACACTCCAAAGGGCAAGCTATTTCTCACCAATACCGGATAAATTTCGACAGCATCCCCCGTATCCTGCGTATACCCGTTTTCTGGAGGCGATAGACGTGAGCAGCGCTGACCTGCAGACGATCCGCCGCATCCGTGACTTTCCCGCTCTTCAGATAGATATCCTCCAACACGGCGCGCTCCTTCCCCGGCAGGCGTTCCATGGCCTGGCGCAGCCGTCCGGCAAGCTCATCCATCTCTGCCTGCTCCTGCACCGAGGGGCCCTCATCGACCAGACATTCCTTCCATGTGAGGCCCATCTCTCCATACTGCGCGTCCATGCAGGGCGTATCCGCCGCATGCTCTTTCCCGAGGAAATCGAGCATCCGCCCACGGATGCGATGCACCGCATAAAGGCTGAACGCCACCCCTCGTGACGGGTCAAAGCCCTCGACTGCCTCAATGAGCCCTACCGTGCCCTCCTGGATTACATCCATGATATTTTCCATCGTCCGGTAGGGCAGGGCTGTCCGAAAGACCAGCGGCTGATAGGACTCGATGATGAGCCTGCGCGCCTCCTCGTCCTTCTGCTGCCGATACCTGAGCCAAAGCCCTTGTTCCTCTTCCGGCTCCAAAAGCTTGACATGACTCAGCTCCCGGAGATATTCCTCCATCTGCACAAACTCACCTCCCATACGCCCGCTTCGCATCAAAATTTCATCCGCGCTTCCATGCCGACGATATTGGCTTTGCCCTGTCGCTCCACGGTCAGCCCAATATGATCGTTCAAGTCGTACATCACACCGTAGCGGGTGATCTGCTCGCCGCCGATTTCTTGCGTGTACCGCAGCATCACTTTGTTGCTGACATATTTTCCGATGGTAACGTGGTAAACCTTCTCTGTCCGCTCGCCCTCCTGACGATGCTCGAATGCCGCACCGCTTCCCCGGGCAATGGTAAACTGATCCAGATAGAACACTTTGCGCACGGCGCTCTCCACTTCCGAAAGCACGCTCATCTGAAGCCCTGCCATCAAAAGGTCCGTGGCATCCATGCCCTTCCCCTCGCGATAGGCCTCTCGCAAAGTCAGCAGCTTGAGGATTTCCGTCTCGCTCATCTCGGGATTCGAGCTCAGGCGCTTCTCCATCTTGTCCAGAGGGCCTTTCAGGGACAGGGTGACCGTCGTCTGATTCAGCCGCGATTCCGCCAAAAAGTTCACGCTGGGCAAAAAAGAACCGATCTGATTGAAATACAGCTCACCCTCATAGACACGGAACACAGTCTTCATAAAGTTAACCGTTGCGCCGCGCTTCGCCGACAATGTGCCGGACGGCTTCGGATGCCTCGTGGTGCCCTCAAAGCGTGCAGAGCCGGATACATACATATCATAGGCATACGCATTGTAGAAATGCACATTGTCCCCCAGATTCAGGGCAAGATCCAGAATCACATCCGGCATCTCCCCTTCCGAGGCAGGAGCGCTCAATGCCGAAATCACGCAGTCATCCAGATTGATATGTCCCGACAGTTTCGGCAGGCGCCGCTGGAAGAATTCGCCTTCCTTCAGATGCAGCTCCACATTGAGCGGCCCGCGGTAGGCCCCGCTCTGGATGTCCAATGCATCCGCAAGCAGAGAAAAATCATAGTCCACGGGCGTCAGTCCGCTCAATCCCATGCTTCCCGCCAGACGGTACTGCCCCTTTCCGAGATAGCCCGTGCACTCCTCCAGCACCATCTTGCCATCGGAAAAGACAGCCTTCACCTTGATATGCTCCACCGGTTTTTCCAGCGCCCGCAGTTTCACGCTGCCGTCGGGAATCCCGAAGCTGCCGTTGAACCTCGGGTGCGCAAGCGTGCCCGTGATCTCCAGGTTCCCATCGGTCTTCCCCAGCGCCCATTCCACCTGCGGCGAAAAAACCGGCAGCAGGCTCATGTCGGCATCGTTCAGCTCAACGTGCAGCTTGATTTGTTCATAACCATTCAATTCCTCCGTGCCCTTCGCCGTCAATGCCCGGAGCGGCACAATGCCAAAAGCGCTGGCCCGATACTGCTGGTCCAGCACCTGTTTCTGCACGACCATCTGCTTGACATCGATCAGTCCGTTCTTCAGCTCCAGATTTCCCTGCAACTGATCAAAGGTCGCGCCCTTGACGCCCCCTTGGAAGGCAGTCACTGCCACATGGGCAGACGGATTGGAAAGGTATCCTCCGATCGCCGCCTCCATGTCCACGGTGCCGATCACATCTGCCGTTGACCCTGCAACGCTTGTCAACAGCCCCATCTCGATACCCTTCGCCGAAACATGGGCATCCATCGGGCCGTTCAAATCCACGTTGCCGGAGACATTCAAAAGGCCGGATGCTCCCTGCAGACCCGAGAACCGATTGATATAGACAACGTGGTTGAGCAGATTCAGATCCAGCGTTACCGCGTGGATATCATGTCCCGCCAGAATGCCCTGAGGAATCTCTCCCACCACGTGCAGGTTCGGATTGGACAGTGTCCCTCCCAAATCGATGGTGCTGCTCAGTTTGCCCGAAAGCGGTATCTCCCCTTGGTTCATCAACGCGCAAAGCTCGCTGATCTCCGCGTCCGTGACCGCGACCATGCCGTCAATGGCTTCCGTATTCGTATGGAAAACGCTTTCCAGTCCATAGGCCCCCTCTCCCTGCAAGAAGCCGAATTCCTTCAGATAAAGATTGCCATGGTCATACTGGAGCTTTCCATGCACATTTCGGATGCTGACCCCATTCAGGATCAGCTCCGGCGCATCCAAAAGCCCGGAAAAGGTCGGCTCGTCCACCGTCCCTCCGATGGTTCCGGCAAAGGTACCGATCCCGGAGGCCTCGTAGGGCAGCTTGCTCTGGAACCGCTTCATATTGACCTCCTTGGCCGCGACCTTCATATCCAGCGCCAAAGTCTCACGATTCAGGATGCCGTTCAGATCCATGTCCACCATGGGCGAGAAGATGTGGAAGTCCTGCAGCCGCAGGTCATTCCCCTCCATGAAATAATCGCCGTCCATGCCGGAGATCAGCATGCCGTTATAGCTTCCGCGCGTGAAGTGGATATAGCCCACGACATGCGGCTCGTCCAGCGTGCCGGTGATCGTGATGACATTATCCACGTTGCCCGTGAGCTTTTGCCCGGGAGCTGCAAGTGCCACGATGTCCTCCATCCTGGCTCCCTCGGTGTCGATCCGCAGGCGGATTTTTTTCTCGCCGACAAAACCGACCGCTCCCTGCACCTGCCACACACTCTTTCCGTTCCGCTCCATCTGGAAATCATCAATACCTATGCCATCCAAGCTGCCGGAGGCCTGTGCCTTCAAGCTGTCAAAAGGCTGCTTGAACAAAGTGCCATGCAACGCGGAAAACTTGATATCGACCTGCGGATTCGACAGCACACCCTTGACGCGTCCCTGAAAATCCGAAAGGCCGCTCATATCCGCTTGGGGAATGAGCCTGGAAAGCAGGGACAGATCCACATGCCCACCGTAAAAAGCCAGGTCGAGATCCTGCTCGATCCTGATGCTTCCCTCCAGCCCGATACTGCTCCGATTCGGCATCTGCAGGCTCAAGTAGTCGATTTTGGCTTCATCCCGCGTCAGGAAAAAGGAGGTGTCCAGGCGCTCAATCGGCAAATCGCGGTAGGAGCCGTCTGCCACGGATGCGCTGCCATAGACCTGCATTTCCTCCCAATGCGTGTCCCTTCCGTGGATGCCAAGATCTGCCGTCAGCCGCCCCGTCACACCTTCGGCAGCGGGCAAAAATGCCCCCAGCTTTGACGTATCCAATCCCTCTGCTTTCACGTGCGCGGTATAGGCGAGATCCTTTGCCAGTATCTCTGCATCACCGGACACAGAGCCTCCCAGAAGATTCGCTTTCATCTCGGAGATCTGGACCATGTTGTCGGCATAGTGCACACGCGCCGAAATTTGCTCGGCAGCCACTCCATATGCACCCATCCGATCCGAGCGCACGGTGCCGTCCACCACGGGAGACGCGGCCGTTCCCGTGACGTGCGCCTCAAAAGCAGCCGCGCCCTCAAGGGGAACAGCGGCCAGCACCTCATGGGGGGCAAAAGAATCCGAGGATACCTTCAAATCCAGCTGCGGATCTGGCAAGTCGATGCGGATCTTGCCATGGGCATACGCCTTCTGCGCATTTGCCTCCGCATGGGCAGAAAGCAGGACCTCTGCATCCGTAAAGGATGCAAAACCATGGATATTCTCCACGACCGTATCCAGCACCTTCACTTTGCCTGCCTCATAGGCAGCTTCGCCGCTGAAGCTCAGGGTATCATACTGCCGCAGGATGGCAGCCTTGGCATAGGCCAGCTTGCCTGCCCGGATCTCCACGCCCTCCGGCAGAAGATCCTTTGGCAGAAGCCCGATATACTCCATAAGGTCCGCCGCACCAAGCTCGATATTCAAGATCTGACGATCCGAGGAAAGCGTTCCCGAACCTTCAATGGGCGTTCCCCCGCTGACCGCTGCGAAATTCGTCCGGATCGCAGGATAGGAGGACAGATCCAGCGTGCCATTGACCTCCGAAAGCTTCACTTCTTTGCCCTGCATCCTGCCGGTCAGCTGGCTGTCCTCAATGCGGATCTTCCCCCGGAACGCGCTTTCGCTGTCATCTGAAGTCGTGATGTCTTCCACGTTCCAGCTCCCGTCTCCCCGCTGCTCCAGATAGCCCTCCGCGCCCCGCACAACGATCTCGTCCACTGCCGCGGCAGGCTCCTGAAGCGCAGAAAGCAGGCGGACATGCACCTGCGCCTCCCGGACACGCGCAATGCATTCCGCCTGCTTATCATAGAGAACAACATCCTTGATCGTGAGCTCGTCCAGTGAATCCACAGCGATACTGCCGACAGACACTTCCGTCCCCAATGCTTCCGCAGCCATGACGGAGGCAGTCTGCCCCGCCTGCCGGAACAGTGCCTCCCGCTGCTGCTGAAAGTACCACAAACCTGTCATGGCGAGCAGGACAATCCCAAAGAGAATGCCTGCCGCAATACCTGCTGTTCTGCCTTTCATCCGAAACCTCCGACGATGATGGTCAATCCACAGTTGCCTCCATCAGCTTGCAAGCTCCTGCGCGACCTCAGCCTGGGACTCCGCGACCTGTTCTGACAGTTTCTGCATCTCTGCCGCAGTCCCCGTTTCTGTCTTTGTCTGCTGTTTTTCTTCCTTCACAGGCGGCTTCTGTACAGCCGTCCTGCCTGCGTCCTCCGCCTTTTTGGCTTTCTCTGCCTTAGCCTGCTCAATCATGCGCGCTACCTCTGCCTTCTCGATCAGGATGGCCGGAGCAGCTTCTTTTGCCTTCGGCATAGCTTTCTGCGCTTCCGTCAGCGCCGCTGTCTCATGCGCCTTTGCCGGGCTCTTGCCCTCCTGCTCCGCCGCTACATAGCGCGGCACATCCAGCAGAACCGGAATGCCCATGGCCTTGTCCAGCCGTGCCTTGCTCACATTGTAGTTATAAAGGGAAGAATAGTAGTTCTGACGCGCCTCCGTCAGCTTTTTCTCGGCATCCATAACGGCAAGGTTCGTATCCACACCTGCACTGTAGCGGGCCTGTGCGATCTTATAGTCTTCCTCTGCCTTGCTGACCGCTACCTGTGTCGTCTCGATGGTCGTTTCTGCTGCCTGCAAGCTCAGATAAGCAGAGCGCACCTCCAACTGCGCGACCTCACGTGCCGATGCAGCCTCTTCCTCTGCCCTGCGCATTTTGGCCTTGTCAGAGTTCACGTTGGCAGAGGTCGTGCCGTTATCGAAGATATTCCAGTTCATCGTGAGGCCTGCGGTCCAAAGACCCGCGTTCGTGTGATCGTTTGAGTTAGATCCGTACCAGCTGTCCCCGCGCCCCGTGGAAAGCGCCGCAGCCACAGACGGGCGCCATCCCGCCTTGTCTGCCTCCATGGTGGCCTCTGCCTTCTTCACCGCATAGTCTGCCGACATCACATCCGGACGGTTGTCCAGCGCGTACAGGGTACAATCATCCAAATTCAAATCGTATTTCGTGTAAGCGAGCTGATCCTTCAAATTGAGCATCGTATCCGTCGGAAGCCCGATATAACGGTTCAACGTCGCAATCGCGACATTATAGTTGTTCAGCGCATCCACAAGAGCCTTTTGGGCATTCGCCAGATACACTTCCGTCGTGAGCACGTCAGACTTCGCCACCGTTCCCACGCGATACTGCGCATTGACATTGGCCAGATGCATCTGGTAGTTGCGTACCTGCTGTTCCTCGACCTCCACCATATTGCGGTAATTCAGCACGTTGTAGTAATACTGCATCGTCGTCGCCCGCACCGTCTGGAGCGTATTTTCCAGTGTCAGATCCGCGCTGTTCACGTCATAGCGCGCCTGATTGATCTTCTGCGTGCGCTCTCCGCCCGTATAAATCGAGTAATTCAATCCCAAAGTATTGTTCCACACATTGCCATCCGTGCCTTGCAAGCCGTAATACTTCCCGCCCTGTCGGGTAAATCCCGAATTCCATCTCAGGGTCGGCGCATCCGTCCGGCGCTCCTTGCTCAGTGACCATGCAGCAGCATCCACATTCGCGACCTGCTGCTTGATATCGCGGTTGTTGGCAAAAGCCAGCGACACGCTCTCATCCAAGTCGATATCACGCACCGGAGCGGCTCCCGCCACCCCTGCGGCGGAGCAGGCCATCAGACTGCCCAGCACCAACGCCGTGAGTTTTTTATAGAACCGATTGTTTTTCTTCACGCTGAGTTCCTCCTTATGTCCCCTACAGACCATGCTTATGCCAAGCTTACCGGACACCTGCGGTGTCCACACGTCTTTACACGAAATCTCTGTACCGCATGATTATACCACAATTCAGAAATACTATCAAAATTCCTGTTTCACGCCTACAAATGCCTTGCGTTTCTCCCCATGGTTCACCTCATTCCACTGTCCCATGAGGTAGGTTCCTCCGGCGATCCTGTATTGCGCCCGCAGGCGAAGTGTCGCATCATTCACATTATATGCATCCGCCGAGAACTTGAAGCGGTCGCCAGCGTAGGCATCGAGCCCGATGCCTGGCTTGCTGGCCACAACGCCGGCCCTTGCGCCGATTGCGCCGAATTTCTTTCCCACCTGCGCATTCACGAGATTGTCCTCACCGATATCATCCAGGCCAAGGGCCAGGAACGGCCCATCCGGCGCTCCGATCTCCACATTCGCATTCGCGGACCACCGATGGGCGCCGCCGCTGTACAGCACGTCCACCGACGGCTTGACACCGATCTTGGAAACGCCGCCCATCATCTTATCGGCCCGTTCTGTGATTGAACGCGCATTATGGACGATGGCCTTGGCATCCTCCACCGTCTGCGGATCTCCCGTAATCTGATGGATATTGTCCGCGATCTGTGCGACCTTCTCGCTCGTCACCGTGATATTCTGCAATGTGATACGCATGTTCTCGGCCACCTGCGGATCTCCCGCCACGCTGTCGATGTTCGCCATCATGTGCTCCACGCTTGCCATGGTGCGCTCCATGCCGGACAGCACCACATTCAGCTGCCGCACCGCCTGCTGGACATTTTCCTCGCTTCCGAGAGCCATGCGCTCCAAGGAGCCCGTCATGCCCGCGATATTCGCCGTGGCCTGGTTCATGTTCACGCTCATCTCCAGCAGGGACTTCTTCAGCAGCGGATCGCCCACGATGCTGTTCATCGAGGCCAGCATCTCGCGCACCTGCAGCACCGCCTTGTTCATATTGTCGAACATGACCTCCATCGTCGTTTCATCGATGCCAATGACATAATCGCCATTCTGCAGATATTCCCCAAAATCCTCCCCCGGATGGATATTGACAAATTTTTCTCCCATGACGCCGGTACTGGTGATCGTAATATGCGACCCTTGGGGTATCTTCACCTTCGACATGATATCCAATGTGACCGTCACCCCGACGCCATCGTTTTCAATGTCTTTGACCGTGCCAATGGGAACACCCGAAAGCTGGACGCTGGACTGAGGCGCCAGCCCAATTGCCTCGCGGAATCCGACATAGACCATATAGCCTTTGCTGTCAAAGAGCTGGAAATGGCCCAGCCAGACCACAGCCGCAATGACCGTGATCAGTCCGGCAAGGGTAAACACTCCTACCTTTGCTTCTGCAGACATGGCTCCACCTCCTTCTCTGTGCGCAGCGTATGGAAAAACGCCTGTATTCTCTCATCCTTCATCTGGCAGAAACGCTCCACCGTATCCACCGCAATCAGCTCGCCCTCATAGACCATAGCGATGCGATCCGCGATGCGGCAAGCGCTTGCCATATCATGCGTCACCACAACGGATGTCACATGCAGCGCCCGCTGCGTTGACACGATCAGCTCGTCAATCTTCGAGGTCATGATGGGATCCAGCCCCGAGCTCGGCTCGTCGTAAAAGATAATCTCCGGCTCGATCGCGATGGCCCGCGCCAGCGAAACGCGCTTTTTCATGCCGCCGGAAAGCTCATTCGGCATCAGATGCGCCACATGCTCCAGCCCCACCTGATGGAGCTTTTCCTCCACGATAGACCGGATGCGGGCCTCGTCGTAATCGGTGTGCTCGCGAAGGCCGAAGGCCACGTTGTCGCCGACGGTCATGGAATCGAACAGCGCCGAATACTGGAACACCATCCCCATACGGAGGCGGAGCCTGTCCATCTCCGCATCTGTCATATGCGAAATCTCGTCCTGTCCGATCCAGATCTCCCCGCTGCTCGGGCGGATCAGCCCAATCAGCAGGCGCAGAAGCGTGCTCTTGCCGGAGCCGGATCCCCCGATGATAGCAAGCGTCTCGCCATCCAGGATTTCCAGATTCACATGCTGAAGCGCAGCCTTCCCACGGAAATCCTTGCAGACATCGATTAATTTTATCATACTTTCCTTTTTCCTGCACTCTCTATTAGGAACTGGATGTAAATAAATTCCGCTTATGGCGTAGAATAAATTTCGTCTGGCAAGGAAGCGAAAACGCAGTCGTAGCGGAGTTACGTCAAGTTCTCGCTGACGCAGACAGATGGAATTTAGGCAAGCAAGAAACGGAATTTATTTAGGGACAGTTCCCTAATACAATAGGAACGTCAGAAGCGCATTCAAGATAAAAATGACAATGATGGACGTCACCACCGTTTTGGTTGTTGCTTTTCCGACGCCTTCCGCGCCATCCGGAGAATGCAGACCATAGTAGCATCCCAGCACGGCAATGACGTTTCCGAAAAAGACAGCCTTGATCATGCCACCCGTCAAATCGAACGCATCCGTGAACCGATTCACGGAAGACCAGAAGATATCCGAGCTGATGCCGGAATAATACACCGCAGTGAGCCATCCGCCCAGTACGCCGATGATATCCCCGAACATGGTCAGCATCGGCACCACGATCATGCAGGCAATCATGCGCGGGACGATCAGGTAATTGACGGGGTTCACCGCCATCACGCGAAGCGCGTCGATCTGCTCCGTGACCTTCATCGTGCTGATCTCCGCCGTAATGGCCGCGCCCACGCGCCCCGCACACACCACGCCCACCAGCACGGGCCCCAGCTCGCGCCCGATGGCAATGGAGATGATGCCCCCCACCGTAGACTGCGCCCCAAACCGGATGAACTGGTCCGCCGTCTGTAAGGTGAACACCACGCCCGTAAACAAGAGCGTCAGGCACACAATGGACAGGGAATCCACGCCCAGGTGCGACATCTGCGCGATGATATGCCTCATGCGGGGACGGTGGAAAAGCTGCTTCATGGTCTCGCCGTACAGCAATACAACGATGCCGAGTTCTTCCAGCCTTCGCAGCACAAAAGAGCCGATCAGCTCCATCATGCGTATGACCACAGCCGCCCCTCCCTTCTGTGCGCTGCCGATGCAACAGTGCACCAAGCCTACCCTACGATTTTAGCAAGTTCGGCGGCGATAGTAAAGACATATTTGGTAAATTTCTGCGTTTTTTTCATTAAAATTTCATAAAACTGTCTCTCCCTTTTCTTTTGGAACCTCGTATTATATAATGTGGAAAAATGATTCCATCATTTTCGAGGAGCTGACAGCATGAAAAAAGTATATGCCGTCCGGATCGGGCGGAAAACCGGAATTTTCTCCACATGGGAAGAATGCGAAGCACAGGTCAAGGGATTCGCAGGCGCGAAGTTCAAAGGCTTCCCGGAAATGAGCGAAGCGCTCGCCTGGCTCGGCATGGGCAGCCCGTCCACGGAGAAAAACGCATCCGCCGCAAGTCGAAAAAACAAATCAGCAGCTCCCGCAGTGCGCGCAAAAAAAGAAACGTTTTCCTTCGCAGATCCGCCCGCGGCGGATGAGAAAGAAAACGTCGACTATATCATCTACACGGACGGTTCGTGCCTGCGGAATCCCAATGGTCCCGGGGGCTGGGCCGCCGTCCTGCTGAAGCAGTCCACAAGGGAAACGACGGAGCTGCACGCGGGGAGCCCTTCCACCACCAATAACCGCATGGAGCTTTCCGCAGCGATCGAAGCCCTCTCCGCCATCGAGGAAGGCACCTCCGCACTGCTCTACACGGACAGCCAGTACATGAAAAATGCCTTCACGAAGCATTGGATCACGAACTGGAAGCGCAACGGCTGGAAAACCGCCAAGGGAACAGACGTGCTGAACAAAGACCTCTGGCTTCAGCTCGATGCACTGTTCCGGACGCGCAAGGTGCGGTTCCAATGGGTCAAAGGCCATGTTGGCGTGAAGTACAACGAGCGATGCGACGCATTGGCCAAGGCGGAGGCGATGAGATACATGGAAACCTCATGAGCCGGAGCAGACTACGCCCTGATTCCCTTTGCAAAGCCCAGTCGGGACACTAGCCTTCGACAATGGCCATTTTTCCGGCAGCTTCCGTAGTGATCGTACCATCAGGCAATGCAACGGTTGCTTTCATGCTGACAAAATTGCCCTTGCGAGACTCTTCCCAGCTGGTGACGGTAAGTTCCTCCCCGACAGGCGCAGGCTTGCGGTATCTGACATCCAAACGTGCCGTAACGGCTTTCTGCCCCAGCTCCTTATTGAGATAACCGGCCATGGCCTCGTCCATCATCGTCGTTAAAATACCGCCGTGCACGATGCCGTCATATCCCTGATAGTCTCTGGACAACTTTTTTACCGCTACATATTTCCCGCCTTGAAAGGAAAAATCCAGCTTCAGTCCAATCGGATTCTCCTTACCGCAGGCAAAACAATGTGTATCACGAATCTCCAAACTTACCCCTCCTCGTATACCATATGACATCGTGACATTCGACAAAGGCAGCCGCCGTTCCTGAAGTGTTCACCATCATCACCCTACACTGAATGCTTACCACCTGTCGCTTGAGAGAAAATATACCACATGAGCAGGTTGTTTTCAATGGACCTGAGGAAGCCGCTGCCGCTAGTTCCGCAATGCGCTGATAGGCACCACGAACACGCCATCCTCCCTTTGATAGGCTGCATTCGAAAGGCCGCATATCACGCACAAAACTTTAGGCGGCTTGCCGCCCTCCTCTGCAGCTATTTGATTGCGTATCTTAAGGAGACCGGCCGCTGCCGCATCGATTTGGTTCGCTCCCAACTTTACCTCAAAGGCACACCAATCCCCATTCTCCAGCTCTATCACCGCATCTATTTCCCGATTGCGATAATCCTGATAGTGAAAAAGCTTTGCCCCAAAAGTCTGGGCGTAAATCGACAAATCTCTCGCTACCCCAACTTCTCCTGCCATTCCTTTTCCTTGAATCCCACGAGAACTTTATCCTCATCAACGAGCAAGGGACGCTTTACGAGCGTACCGTCCGTGGCAAGGAGTGCATACTGCTCATCCTCGCTCATGGTGGGCAGTTTTTCCTTAAGCTCCAGTTCCCTGTACTTCTGCCCACTTGTATTGAAAAATCTTTTGAGTGGCAAGCCGCTCTTTTCATGCCAAGAGCGGAGTTCCTGTTCGGTGGGATGGTTCTCCTTGATGTCCCGCACCGTCACGGCTGTACCGTGGTCGGCGAGCCACTTTTCTGCTTTCTTGCAAGTGGTACAACGGGGATAGCATACGAAAATCGGTTTGCTCATCTCTGCGCCTTCTTTCTGTTGAGAATCGGAATCACATTTACCAGCGGCTCCTCGTAGGGGTGAGCCTCGTATACAGCATTCAACGTCCGCTCCAGATCTCCTGCACGGATATTGACCTCCACCTTGATTTCCTCTGCCTCGCTCACTTCACCTTCCGTCCCCAAGTAAGGATGGCTTCCGCGGAGTGGTCGCCACGAACCCACCACCTTGCTGCAGGCCAAGCAGGAATCGTAATTCCCGAGGCGACCGGCTCCGACTGATTGGAGTACCGAGCGCAAAACGGGCAGATGGGATTCCGGAATGAATATCTCAAGTTTCAACTCTTTGAACTCCACGGCAGTCCCTCCAATCCAGCAATACTAAAGTTTCACGGCAAAACCGAGTCTCCCTGTAGAATTTCGCCGTGGGACGGGGAAATCCTTCCGGGGCAGGACGGCAATCGAGCATTTTGCAGAAAGTGGGAGAAAACCGGGATGAATGCCCGATTTTTTTGTTTTTGACTGGATTTGTGGAATCAATCGAAAAGGAACCGTTAGAAAAAAAAACGGGGAGAGTGGCACACAAAAGGTACCATTCTCCCTGTTTTGTTTTTCGTCAGGTCAATCAGTAATTCTTCGCGACCTGCTGGAAATAGGACTGCGGATGGGCGCAAACCGGACATACCTCGGGAGCATTTTCCGCCTCGCAGACGTAGCCGCAGTTCAGGCACTGCCAGATGATCTTCTCGCCCTTCTTGAATACCCTGTCCTCCTCGATATTGGTCAAGAGCAGCTTATAGCGCTCCTCATGCTCCTTTTCGATCTTCGCCACAGCCTCAAAGAGCGCCGCGATCTTCGTAAAGCCCTCTTCGCGCGCGGTCTTCGCAAAGCCCGGATACATCGAAGTCCACTCCTCGTTCTCGCCTGCTGCGGCAGCCTTCAGATTGTCCTTCGTGTCGCCGATGCCCTCCACCAGCTTGAACCAGATCTTTGCATGCTCCTTCTCATTGTCAGCGGTCTCCGTAAAGATATTGGCAATCTGCACATAGCCATCCTTCTTCGCCTTGGACGCGTAGTAGCTGTACTTATTGCGCGCCTGAGACTCCCCGGCAAACGCCGCCCAAAGATTTTTCTCCGTTTGTGAACCCTTCAGCTCCATCAAAATTCCTCCTTGTACATAGCAAACTTCGCGCAAAACACTGTTTCGCACTACACCTATCCGAATGAAAAGGCACTTTTTTTCCGTATGGCAAGATGATAAACACTCATCGGCTCTTTCTCTAATTCATGGTACAGCCGATCATACCAAATCTGGATATCCGTCTTGTTGCCAAGCTGTAATCTGTACTGAATCAAAGCCTCCTTCCAACGATTCACAATATATTTAATCTCCTGACTCTCCAAGAAAGAGTATATTGCTAACAGCAACTCCTCAATTTCTTTTGCTCCTTGGACAACAATATCATAGTCCTCGGATAATCGTTCCATCATCACCTCCTTGATCGTGTGCACTTTTTCGCACACCGTATCAAAAATCGTTCCAACAGCGAATTCAATAGTATCTTCATGTAATGCCATCTGCAACTCTTTGGATACGGTGAATATCACATATGTTTTTTCTAGGTTATAATTTTTTCCTTCGATGTTTCTGATGGAAAGATATCGTTCCAGTTGAGAAGAACACACAGCTGTAACCTGTCCATATACTTTCATTGATAAAATCAACTGGTCAAAAAATTTGCGAAAATCGCTAAATCCCAACTCCCCCAAGTCGCCGATAAAAACATGCTGAAAAAAATTTTGAGGCAAAAGCAGATGTTCGTACGGCATCATCATACTGACAAAATTCGTACTTGACCGTTCATGATTCCTCTTCATCCAGTAAAGGCAACTCTTTTTATGAAACACTCGCATTACCATGCCAAAATAGTCTGCCGTTTCCCACGGAATCTCCCCAATCACGAGCATTTGATAGGCTTGATGCTTTCTGAGAAACAGTTTCGCTGCACCGAAAAAAATATTGTCACCAAGGGCTTTTTTTCCTGTTTTCTGATTTAGCCCCAACAAAGGAAGCATAAGCTCTGCAAAAGGATAGCTTATGCTTTCCTTTCCTTCGCTCTCCTCTTCCATATGCATCGCAACATTGCTGCTATTTGCATATAAATCCCATAAATCCAACAATGTCTCCATATGACCGTCATCATGGAAAAACCGAACTCTACTCCCGTGAAGTACTATTTTCCCCATGTAGGCGCCTCCTGAAAAAGCAAATAATAAAGCCTTTGGACAATCTTCAAAAAATCAAAAGTTTCTCTTCCATAACGAACAGCACGCTGCCCTCCTTTCTGCAAACAATCCTCACTCGTGCAGATGCGCCGCAAAATACGAGCTAAGTCTTCTTTTCCATCAATCGGAAAACTTGCTCCGCAATGACCTTGATCCGTAATATCCTCGGATGCATCAATCTCGGATGTCAGCATATAGCATCCTCCATACAGAGCTTCCGCCACTACATTCGGCGTCCCACCCTCAAGCCGTGAGGTCAACGCGAAAATCTTTGCCCGTTGGTACTCTGACATCAGCCTTTTTTTATCTTGAATCGATCCAACACATTCCACCCGATGAATCACATCTGGATACTGCAATCCATAACTGCGAAGATATTCAAAAAATGTATTTTCCACAGGACCCACTAAACGGATGCGCCAATCGGGAATATCCATCGCAACCTCTGCAAAAGCTTCCAGCAGCGACTCATTATTTTTTTGTTTCGTACCGATACGGCCAACCGTCAAGATGATATTTTCCTTTTGCGTGAAATCCACAGACAAATCCATCTGCGAAAAATCATAAAACCCATTCGGGATATACTCCACCACACACGGCCATTTTTGACCGATATATTTCTGCATCCGTCGACAGCTCGCCCCAACTACGTCGCAACACTGAAGGAATTCCAAAAACGCCGCTCTGTCCCATTCCATACGATCAGCCCAGTAAATATTTGTATCAAGCTCCAGATAAATTTTCCCATCCGGACGCAATGCACGATAACACTGCACAATGGGGAAATAAAAATCATACGCACCGTGCAAGACCAAAACATCCATGTCCTTCGCATGCGACTGTATGTAGGAAATTTCGGTTTCCACTGAAGCATCCGGCAAAAAATCCATCTGAAGCCCTTTCACATAAGTGTCCAAATCCGGATAATCGCCTAGCTTTGTTCCAACCATCACTGCGTGAAAACCATATAACTTATGAAATAAATACGGAACGATTCCACAATTTTTTGTCAATTGCTGATTATTCCATCCATTCAACGGAGCCAAGCAATAAATGCCGCGTGGCGGTGTATTTCCCATATGTTCGATACCTCGTTGCCCACGATATTTACAATCATTTTCGCTTACGCGGGTTGAATCACTTCGACGCCGCCCATATAGGGAACGAGCGCCTTTGGCACCACAACGGAACCGTCCTCCTGCTGGAAGTTCTCCAGGATGGCGGCCACCGTGCGTCCTACCGCAAGGCCGGAGCCGTTCAGCGTATGCACGAATTCCGGCTTGGACTTCGCATCCCGGCGGAACTTGATATTCGCGCGACGCGCCTGATAGTCCGTGCAGTTCGAGCAGGACGAGATCTCGCGGTACTTGCCCTGGCTCGGCATCCAGACCTCGATATCATAGGTCTTCGCAGAGGTAAAGCTCATATCGCCCGTGCAGAGCTGCACCACATGATACGGGAGCTCCAGCACACGGAGCACATCCTCAGCCGCATCCACCATGCTCTCCAGTTCCTCCCACGAAGTCTCCGGCGTCACGAATTTGATGAGCTCCACCTTGTTGAACTGGTGCTGGCGGATAAGGCCGCGCGTATCGCGCCCCGCGCTGCCCGCCTCTGCTCGGAAGCAGGCCGTATAGCAGCTGTAGTACTCCGGCAGCTGCTCCGCTGACAGGATTTCATCCCGATGATAATTCGTCGTCGGCACCTCCGCCGTCGGCACCAGATAATAATCCGTGCCATCCAGCTTGAACATGTCTTCCGCAAACTTCGGAAGCTGCCCCGTGCCGATCATGCTGTCCCGATTCACGATGTAGGGAGCCAGCATCTCCGTGTAGCCATGCTTCGTCGCATGGAGATCCATCATGAAATTGATGCAGGCACGCTCCAGCCTTGCGCCAAGCCCCTTGTAGAAAGTAAAGCGCGCCCCCGTGACCTTCGCTGCACGATCCGCGTCCAGGATATCCAGCTTCTCGCCCAGCTCCCAATGCGCCTTCGGCTCAAAGGAGAACTCCCTTGGCGTCCCCCACTTGCGTACCTCCGGGTTCTCCGTATCGTCCTTTCCGATAGGAACATCCACCTTCGGCATATTCGGGATATGCAGCAGCACGTCCCTGAGCTTCTCCTCCACGGCCTTCAGCTCTGCATCCATCGCGCTGATCTTCTCGCCGACCTCACGCATCTCCTTGACGATATCATCCGTATTCTCTTTGTTCTTCTTCATGACGCTGATCTGCTTCGAGACCGTGTTCCTCTGCCCCTTCAGCTGCTCCACCTCATTCAGGATTTCACGGCGGCGCTTCTCCAGCTCTGCAAAGCCCCCCAGATCCAAAGGATTGCAGCGGTTCTTCAGCATCTCCCGCACATCATCCAGATGATCCCTGACAAATTTCATATCCAGCATTGCTCAAAACCTCCAAAATAAGCGCCACAGTCCACCCGCAACGCATGTACTTCACACTTCACCTATTATATGCGATTGCACACAAATTTTCAAACACTTTGTAATTCAGACCCTCACCTCAAAATGCTTAATTTCCTCATCCGCGTTCCCTTTTCCCGCACCCCCGGGGCGTCCCTTCCTCGGCGCTTCCTGTGGCGATGACCGGGCTGCCCGCGCTGCTTCCGATTGGTACTGCCTTGCCACCGCAGGCGCAGCTGCCACGGGCGGGGCTTTCTCCTGCGCATCCATGGCCCGAAGGATTGCTTCCGCAGTTTGTCCGGAAGTCTGCACGGACACCGGTGTCTTTTGCGGGCGCGATCCTTTTTTCTTCCGAACCGTCTGCACGATCACCACAAGCATAAGGATGACGGCTGCCGCGCTGAACAGCCAATACGCCGTTCCGTGTCCGCCTGTCTGCAGCGGAGGCTGTGTCGTTTCCTCCCCCGCCGTAAGGGCGGACAAATCCGTTTTTCGTTCCTGCGGCAGATCCTCCAACATGCCGGGAATGGCATTCGGCACCTGTTCCGTCTGCGTATCCGCCGGTCGCGATTGCGTTTCCGCCTGCGGCTTTGCATCAGAGGTCTGCTGTTTTTCCTGTTGCGCCTGCTCTTGCTCCTGCTGTTCCTCCGGCGTAACCGTCGTCGTCCTGGAAAGCTTGCCGTTCCCCTGGGCCACCGACGCCCTCGCCTGCGCCTCCTCGTCCATCACCTGCTTCGGGTGCGGCCCATTGGTCTGCGTGGTCGAGCCGCCCTCCCCCAGCGTCACTTTCGGGACCGATGGCGGTGTCGGGGGCGTCGGTGCACTCGGTGCGTGTACCGCCATTTTCTTCCCTCCCGGCAATAAAAATAAGACGAATCAAAACAAAAAGCTTGGCAGCGCAATGTCTGCCAGGCCTTCAAATCTGTTATTTCTTTACAAGGGCATCGAATTCCTTTGGCGAAAGCAGCATCGTGAGCCCCATGATGGAAAGGATCTGGTTCAGCGTGGCCTGGGGCCTGCCGATATTCTTCACCACATAGTCCGTGATCTTCCAGCTGTCGAATTCCTTGTTGCTCTCCGCGTACTCCAGATAGTATTTGATCTCATCATTGGAATGTCCCATGCGAAGCATGCGGTCAACGAGCGCCACATAGTCCACCATCAGATAGATGGTGCTGAGATTCTGCTTGACAAGCTTGTCCAACTGCTTGATGCCCACAGCATCCAAAACGATCAGACTGATCTTCCTCGTATGGATCGAGGTCAGCAGCTCGTCCTTCTTCAAGCCGTAATATTCGCCTTGATAGGGCACCTTCACGATAAAATCCTGCTCCATGAATTCCTCCTTCTTGAGGGTGCGATACAGGACTTTCTTCGCGGGCTGCTGGTTTCCGTACCTGCGCGTCGTATAGGTAGGTACATAATTAATGCCCATGGAGATCAGCTGAGAAATCATTGTGGTCTTGCCGGCAGCGTGGGGCCCTACGAGGGCATAAACCTGATTGACCATGCTTGTTCACTTCCTTGGAGATGATAGCGGATACCTTTCTGAGAACCATTGTAGCATACTTTGAAAAAGAATGCTATGAATATATTGTGCACATATTCTTCAAAGAAGCTCCGAACAATCCATGGAAACACAAAAGCGAGAGCTACCGAACGCCCTCGCTTTTGCCGCCTCTATACCTTCTGCCTCATATTGCAAGTAACTGCAATACGTCTCCCCACGGACTATGATACAACAACCAACGAATTTTTGCAAGGGGCAAATAAAAAAATTTGGGAAAAATTTTTCGGAAATCGAAAATTTGTACTGGAAGCAGGTTTTGACAAATTTCTTTGAACGCGAGTATATTTCTTACCCTACGCAAAGAGGAAATCAGGAGAATATGCCGAATATATACAAACAGATATCAATGAGTGACAGGATCACCACAGATAGGGGGACGATTTGTATGTATTTTTACTGTGAAAAATGCAAAAAGCAGTATCCGCTCAACAGCCGCTCTTACATGTGCGAATGCGGGGGCATGTTCCACCTGCACAAAGACAGCAAGGATGAACCTGTGCATGAAATCACGATCGGCGAGCATGAGACGCCGCTGCTGCCGTTCAGCGTCGGTAACCTGGATTTCCTGCTGAAGATGGAGAGCATGCAGCCGACGGGTTCCTTCAAGGATCGCGGCGCCTATACGCTGATCAACGAGATCCAGCATCTCGGCATCGACAAGATCATGCTGGACTCCGCGGGCAATGCGGGCGCATCGATCGCGGCCTACGCGGCCGCAGCGAAGATCGACTGCACGGTCTACGTGCCGGACGATGCCTCGCCGGAAAAAATCGAGCAGATCGAAGCCTACGGCGCAAAGACCGTAAAGGTGCCGAACGGACGCATGAAGGCATGCTCGGCCGTCAAGCAGAATCTGGGGGATGCCTACTACGCCTCCCATGTGTACAACCCGCTCTTCTTCGAGGGCATGAAGTCCATTGCCCATGAAACCTATCGCCAGCTTGGCAATACCGTCCCTGACTACGTATTTGTTCCGGTCGGAAACGGAACGCTTCTGCTGGGGCTCTACTACGGATTCGAGGAAATCGGGCGCATGCCGCATTTCGTGGCGGTCCAGAGCAAAAAATGCGACCCGCTCTATGAGGCGTTCCACGGCCTGCCGGAGCAGCCGAAACGCACAACGATTGCAGACGCCATCCGCATCGAGAAGCCGAAACGCCTGCATGACATGGTACGGGCCATCAAGAACAGCGATGGCGATGTCGTGGCGGTGGAGGACACGGAAATCGTACGGGCAAAGAAGTATCTGTCCAGCCGCGGCATTTATGTGGAGATGACTTCGGCAGCGGTGCTGGCCGGCGCGCTGGCGTATTTCCAGGCGGGAAAGCCGGATAACTATCGGGTCGTGCTTCCGATCACGGGACATGGATTGAAGCGCTGACACTGCACGGAAGCGCAGCTGCATCTCGCGGCTGCGCTTTTGCTGACTCACATTCGGAAGTTGGGGAATGGGAGGGATTTTCTTGCTGTATGCAATGATGGACATCGGCTCCAATACGGTGCGGCTCGCGATTTACGAGCTGGAAGGAGACCGCGTGGAGATGATCATGAAGCGCAAGCATGTCGTTGGTTTAGCAGCCTATGTAAAAAATGACACCTTGCAGAAAGCCGGCATTGACAAGCTGGTAGAGATTCTCCAAGAGTTCAAGAAATTCCTGCAATGTCTCCAAATCCATGAATATGTGGCATTCACCACAGCAGCCATCCGAAACTCGCGCAACAGCAAGGCCGTTATACGCGAGGTCACGCGCAGGACCGGAATCAGCATCCGTGTGATTTCGGGGGACGAGGAAGCGATTTATGATTTTATCGGCGCGACGCACAATCTGGAGGAAGATGAAGGGCTGCTCATCGACATCGGCGGCGGAAGCACGGAAATCGTCCATTTCAAAAATCGCGAGATCGAGAAAAAAGTAAGCCTCCCCATCGGCTCCTTGGGCTTCCATACAAGGTATGCGACATCCATCTTCCCCTCGCTGGAAGAGGCCATGGCCATGCGCGCCGAGGCAGAGGCGACCATCGGGGCGGTGCAGGAGTTCCAGGCGCTTTCCCACGCCCAGATCTGCGGCATCGGCGGCACGTTCAAGGGCGCGACAGCGCTTTACAATTCCATGTACGGGTTCAGGCGCGTCAATACGCGCATCGATACAAAGCGCATACCGAGCATCATTCGGCGCTTCCTGCGGGACAGCGAGATGACCCAGCAGGATACCATCCTGCTCATGCGCACGGTTCCCGACCGCCTGCACACCTTCATCCCGGGGCTCATCATCGCGGATGTGCTGGCCAAGCGCTTTTCGAGCACATCGATTGTCTACAGCGACTCCGGCGTGCGGGAAGGGTTCATCTACAGCGAAGTCTTGAGCGATATATAACGACATACAGTTGAAGCCGCGGTTGTGAAACCGTGGCTTTTGTGATAGAATAGTCGCGGGAGCGAGATGGCGAGTCGGTTTGCCTCCTTTGCAGGAGGTGGCGCGTATGACGATGTATGAGAAGCTTTCCTTAGCTTTGGCAGCAGCGGCATTGTTAGTCGCTATAATCCAAGCCTTGAAATAAGGCAAAGAAAAAGACCGCCCAAAACCGGACAGCCTCTCCCCTCTAAGAAACCATCTTGGAGGCGACTGACGCTGCAACACGCCACTTCGCTCCTTCTGCTGCTATTATATCATTTGAGGATTTGTTTTTCAAGAGCAGATAGATTTTCGATTGGGTGATATATTATTTTCCTATTAGTCATGGGTTTATACGGATTGAGAAAAATGAGGTGAGAGTGTGGATTTTGGTCAAGGCAAGGTAGTGCCGGTCAATCTGGGGAGCGAAATGAAGAACTCCTATATTGACTATGCCATGAGTGTCATTGTGGCGCGTGCATTGCCGGATGTCCGCGATGGTCTGAAGCCTGTCCATCGGCGTATCCTTTACGCGATGCAGGAGGCCGGCATGGGCTCGAACAAGCCCTACAAGAAATCGGCCCGTATCGTGGGCGAGGTTCTCGGTAAATATCATCCCCATGGAGACAGCTCGGTCTACGATGCAATCGTGCGCATGGCGCAGGATTTCTCCATGCGCTACATGCTCGCGGACGGACATGGAAACTTCGGCTCCGTGGACGGCGATCCCGCGGCTGCCATGCGTTACACAGAGGTTCGCATGTCGAAAATCTCGGAGCTCATGCTCCAGGACATCGACAAGGAAACCGTGGAATTCGTTCCGAACTACGATGAATCCCTGAAGGAGCCTTCTGTGCTCCCCTCCAAGTTCCCGCAGCTTCTGGTGAACGGGACCTCAGGCATCGCAGTGGGCATGGCGACGAACATCCCGCCGCACAATATGCGCGAGGTCATCGATGGCGTGCTCATGCTCATCGACAATCCCGATGCGACCATCGAGGAGCTCATGACGGCCATCAAGGGGCCGGATTTCCCAACGGCGGGGCAGATCCTCGGCACGAACGGCATCCGCGAGGCATACATGACGGGACGCGGCGTCATCAAGATGCGGGCGCTTGCGCACATCGAGACGCTGTCCAACGGCAAGCCGCGCATCATCGTCACCGAGCTTCCGTACCAGGTGAACAAGGCTCGTCTCATTGAAAAGATTGCGGACTTGGTGCGCGAGAAATCCATCGAAGGCATCACAGACCTCCGCGACGAATCGGACCGCACGGGCATGCGCATCGTCATCGACCTCCGGCGCGACGCGAACGCCAACGTGATCCTGAACCAGCTCTACAAGCATACCCAGCTGCAGGACAGCTTCGGCGTGATCATGCTGGCCTTGGTGGACGGCAGCCCGAAAGTGCTGAATCTGAAGCAGGTGCTTCACTACTACATCATCCACCAGGAGGATGTCATCACCCGCAGGACGAAATACGAGCTTGCGAAGGCCGAGGCAAGGGCGCATATCTTGGAAGGCTTGACCATTGCCCTCGACCACCTCGACGCCGTGATCACCACCATCCGGGAGAGCCGCACGGCGGATATCGCCCGTGATGCCCTCATGGCGAGCTTCAAGCTGTCGGAAAAGCAGGCGCAGGCCATCCTGGATCTCCGCCTGCAGCGCCTCACGGGGCTGGAGCGCGAAAAGATAGAAGAAGAGTATCAGGAAACCTTGAAAGCCATCGAGGAATACAAGGCGATTCTTGCCGATGAGATGCGCATCCTGCAGATCATCAAGGAGGAATTGACCGCTGTCAAGGAAAAGTACGGAGATGAGCGCCGCACGCAGATTGTGGTGGATACCTCGGAAATCGACGTGGAGGATCTCATTGCGGAGGAGGATGTGGTCATCACCCTCACCCACGGCGGCTATATCAAGCGCATTTCCCTCGACACCTACCGCAAGCAGAAGCGCGGCGGACGCGGCGTGACCGGCATGGGCACGAAGGAAGCGGATTTCGTGGAGAATCTGCTGGTGACCACCACCCATCATACGATCCTGTTCTTCACCAGCCGCGGACGCGTCTACTACTTGAAGGCATATGAGATTGCAGAGTCCAACCGTCAGGCGAAGGGCACGGCAATCATCAATCTCCTGCAGCTGGACAAGGACGAAAAGATCACAGCGGTCATCCAGGTCAAGGAATTCGATCCGGAGCGCTATCTCTTCATGGCAACCCGCAAGGGCATCGTGAAGAAGACACAGCTTTCCGAGTTCAGCTCCATGCGCAAAGGCGGGCTCATCGCCGTGAACCTCGATGAGGACGACGATCTCATCGGCGTGAAATTCACGGATGGCGAGAGCTATCTCATGCTGGCGACGCGCGAGGGCATTTCCATCGCCTTCTCGGAGGACGATGTGCGCGCGATGGGCAGGGTGGCCCGCGGCGTGCGGGGGATCCGCCTGCGCGAAGGCGACGAAGTCATCGGCATGGATATCCTGAGCCGCAATGCAGAACTCCTGACGGTCACGGAGGGAGGATACGGAAAGCGCACGCCCACCAGCGAATACCGCTCCCAGACCCGTGGCGGCAAGGGCCTCATCAACATGAAGGTCACGGAAAAGACCGGAAAGGTCATCGGCATCAAGGTCGTGCATGAAGATCAGGAGCTTATCCTCATCACAACGGAAGGCATCGTGATCCGCACGAATGTATCGGATATCTCGGTCATCGGGCGCAACACCCAAGGCGTCCTGCTCATCAAGACCGACAGCAACGACAAGGTTGCCTCCATGGCGGCCATCGACCAGAAAAGCGAGTAACAACGCAAGGCAATAAAAGCAGCGTCCCGTTTGATTTGAAACGGGACGCTGTTCTTATTGAACGGATTCTTTTTCCCTGCGGTAATTTTCGATCAGGGGCGTGATGCAGGAAAGCAGCCGCTCGATCTGGAACGGCTTGGTCAGATGAGCGTTCATGCCCGCGGCGCGGGATTCCGCGATATCTTCCTGAAAGGCATTGGCGGAGAGCGCCACAATGGGGATTTTCTTCGTATCCGGACGGTTCAGCGCCCGGATTGCCTTCGAGGCCACCAGACCGTTCATCCCCGGCATACGAATATCCATGAGAATGAGATCCAGCCCGTAGAGATCGGATTCCTGCACCGTACGCAGCCCTTCCTCGCCATCGGCGGCGCAGATGACCTGCATGCCGTTCATTTCGAGCAGCGATTTCGCGATTTCCTGGTTCAGCGGATTATCCTCGCAGAGGAGCAGCTTCGCATCCTGCAGGGCATGAGCCGAGAGATACGTCTCAGGCGTCGAAGTATCCTTCTGTTCCGCTGCGCGCAGGGTCAGCTCCAGCGTGAAAAAAGTCCCGTGCCCCTTCTGGCTTTCCACGCTCAGATTTCCGCCCAGAAGCTCCACCGCCTGCCGTGTGATGGTAAGCCCCAGACCGGTTCCCTCGGAAAGGGGGATAGCGCTGTCCATTTCCTGCGTGAAGGGCTCGTACATCTTCCGTTGGAACTCCTCGCTCATGCCGATGCCGTTATCCCGTACGACAAAGCAGTAATGCGCAATGTCATTCTGGCGATAGGCATCGTGGCTGGTGATCTGGAACTCCACCTTCCCTCCTGCAGGCGTGAATTTCACCGCATTGGAAAGCAGGTTCAGCAGGATCTTGCTCAAAAGCACGGGATCCGTGCGGATCATGTGCGTCTCCTGCAGCTGATTGTCCACATGGAACTCCAGCTGTTTGGAATGCGCCAGCGGCTCGATGGTCGTAATCAGATCGCCCAGCAAAGCGGATACATCCACATCCGTGACATTCGCTTCGGTCTGCCCGCTGGCGATATGCGAAAGCTCCAGCGTATCGTCGATGAGCTTCCTGAGCAGCCGCCCCGAAGCGGCAATCTTTTCCAGGTAGGAGCGCTGCAGCCCGGGGTCGTCCGTAAGGAGCGCCAGTTCCGCAAAGCCAAGGATGCCGTTGAGCGGTGTGCGCATATCGTGGCTCACATTGGAAAGGAACTCGGTCTTTGCATTGTCGGCGGCCTGCGCTTTTTTTGCCGCCACGCGGAGCTGCCGATTGAGCTGCTTGATCTTCCGATGGCTGGCAAGCGCCTCCGTCACATCCTCGAAGGTGCCGACCAGTCCGATGATCTCCCCGTTCTCGTACATCGGGCTCTTGCTTGCCACAATATCGCGCATCTCGCCACGGCACATGCAGCGTCCCAGCACGCGCCGCGTGGACTTGCCGGTCTGCAGGACACTTATCTCATCGTTTTTGTACGGCTCGTTTTCCTCGTGCCAGCCCATCTCCTCATCGGTCTTTCCAAGGATGCTGTCCACGGACGGGAACCCGTAATAGTCCAAAAAAGCCTTGTTTGCGCCCAAAAAGCGGCGATCTTTGTCTTTCCAAAAGATAGCGGTTTGCGTCGTGCTGAGGATCTTTTTCAAAAGTGTATCGAGCTGCAATGACATGACCCTATCCTCCTACTGTGTTCGCCATGACCTATGCTGTCGCGCATAAATCCATCGTCGTTGCTGTCCCCTGCCGATAGCAAGGTTCAAGCCATTAAAGCTCATTATACAACAGTTTGCCCCTTGACGGCAAGCAGGATTTTAGCTGACGTTTCCCCAAAGCAGGAATCCACACTCCTAACAGCGAATTTATGCTTTAGACAGTTCTTCTCACAATCTCAGGCATCAAGCCAAACATGGCTGCATAGGGGCGGAACAAGACATGAAAACAAAAAAAAACACGAAGGAACTGCTTGCCCATTCCCTCGTCAAACTTTCGGCGACAAAAAGCGTCGACAAGATCACGGTACAGGAGATTTCCGCAGCCTGCGGTCTGACCAAGACGACCTTTTACAACCATTTTCGGGATAAGTACGACCTCATTGTCTGGGCTTACGCCGAACCGGTCAAGCAGATCGTGGAACGTCTGGGAGAAGAGGGATATACCATCGGAAACGCTATCTTAGGCATTGTGCAGTATTTTGACGAAAATCGAAAATTCATCCTGAATGCGCTGAAAAACACTTCGGGACAAAATTATTTCCTGCACCATGTGGCGCGGATCCACTTCACTGTGCTGCGGGATTTTATCGCGTCAAGAGGCTGCACAGCGCCGTCGCCGAAACTGGAGGCGCTGATGAAGCTGTACGCTTACGGCACGGTACAGATGGTCGCTGAATGGATGCTGGGCGGAGCACCGATCCCGGCGGAAACGTTTGCGGTCTATCTGGAGGCCGGCATCCCGGAGGACTTAAAGCCATGCGTATACGGCGAATAAGTTGACGATTCGGCGAAATCGTAAATTGACAATACCACCGCAAATGGTAGAATTTTCATAGGAAGTTTATTTTGCGCAGAAACGGGAGGAAAAACCTATGACGATGGCCAAAGACTATTTGCACAACAAATTCAAGCACAGCATTGAAGCGGGCATCCTGCAGTACGGCGTGGGGCAGGAGACGACTTCGGCGGACGTGGCGGAGATCCTGGCGACTTCCGAATACGACTGGCTGTTTATCGACGGCGAGCACGGGCCGCATACCGTCCAGACGATCCTGGATGTTGCGCGGGCGATTGCGCCCTACGATATGACACCGGTAGTCCGCGTCCCGGAGGCAGGTACGGGCATCCTCAAGCAGCTTTTGGACAGCGGCATCCAAAACATCATCATCCCGAAGGTCGAAACGGGCGAGGAAACCGAACGCATCATGTATTGGGCGTCCTATGCGCCGAGGGGAAACCGGGGCTTCGGGGCGACGGCCGTCCGCGCGGGGCGCTTCGGCCGCCATGCCGATTATTTGGAGCGCAATGTCGACGAGATCTGCATTTTGCCGCAAATCGAAAGCAAGCGTGGCATGGAGAATTTGGAGGACATCGTGAAAACGCCGGGTGTCGGAGCGATTTTTCTGGGTCCTATCGACCTAGCGGTGGACATGGGACACGGCATTGATATTTTCCATCCCGAAGTTGCGGCTGCCATGGACGACATGATCAAGCGCATCAAAGCGCTGGGCAAACCGGTGGGAACGATTGCCGTCACGCCGGAGCAGGCGAAGCACTTCGTCGATCTCGGCGTCAGCTTCCTTGGCCTCGGCGCGGACACGGCGTTCCTTGCCAACGCGGCGGACACGACACTGTCCATGTTCAAAAAAGGGATTGAAGGATAGTTCCCCTAAGTTTATGCTACAATACAAATTGGGAGGAAAACGACATGACAAAAACAGACATCATCGAGCAAGTCAAAAATCTGGCGGCGGCTCCGAGCTGCTACGCGCCGCTGAAAGCTTTGGCGGAAGAGTGGCTGAAAGCGGTGGGCACGCCGGAGGAAAAGGCGCTCAGCGCGAAGCTGGTCGCTGAGCTGGAAGCTGACGTGCAGACCATTGACGAAGTGATCGAGCTTTTCGGCTCGGAGGCGGGAAGGAAAGCCGTGGGCGCGGAAGCGGCAGCGAACATGCTGGCACATTTCAAGGAAGTCAAGGCTGCCGGCGGAAAGTGGTGCGACTGCCCCGCCTGCAAAGCGGGCCGGGCGATTCTGGACAACAAAGAGCTCATTCTGTAAAATAAAAAAGGAAAGGAGCCAGGGTATGACAGACGAAGAAATCATCCGCGCGTTCCACTGCATGTGGGACGGTTTCCCCGAGCCCATCATGATGATCAAGAAGAGCCGGGAAATTGTTGCCGCGAACACGAAAGCCCAGGAAATCGGTATCAAGGCCGGGACGAAATGCTCGTCCTACGGCAAGCCGGAACAGCACAAAGGCTGCCGCGCCAACGAGGCGGCAGACACGAAACAACCAATCTGCATCACCTATCCGGGGCCTTTCGGCAAGGATGCCTACGGCTACTGGATTCCGCTGCCGGAAAAGCCGGAGTGGATGCTCCATTTCAGCATCGGCATCGCCATGGAGTACGAGGAAGCGAAGAACGTAACCATCGACAAAGACATCGTAAAGGATATAGCGAACAAGTAATACGGCAGACAACAACGAAAAGCAGAACTCTCAGGGAAACAAAGGAGCGGCTTCAAAACGACGCCGCTCCTTAATTCATAACAAACTCCATGCGAAACGGTGTTTCGCATTACGTCCTTACACGAAATCTAAGCTCATACTGCGCCTTTGGCTTGTATTCGCTAAGATTTCATAGTAAACTTACCGGACACCTTCGGTGTCCACACGCCCTTACATGAAATCTAAGCTCCTGCTGCGCCTTCGGCTTGCACTCACTAAGATTTCATAGTAAACATAAAGGAGCAAATACCATATGAGTGACACTATCTCGTCCACCGAAACAACCGCCTCGAATCGGAACGGTATCATTATCAAAACCAGTATCATCGGCATTTTCACCAATGTGCTTCTCGCAGCATTCAAAGCGGCCATTGGGCTCATGTCCAATTCGATCGCGGTGATTTTGGATGCTGTAAACAATTTGTCCGACGCCCTTTCCTCCATCATCACGATTGTGGGAACAAAGCTGGCGGGCAAGCATCCGGATAAAGAACACCCGCTGGGCTACGGCAGGATCGAATACCTCAGCGCCTTGATCATTGCAGGCATTGTGCTTTATGCCGGCATTACCTCGGCGGTGGAATCGGTCAAGAAAATCTTGGAGCCGGAGCAGCCGGAATATGGCATGACTGCCCTTGTGATCATCGCGGCAGCCGTTGTCGTAAAGATCATTCTCGGCAAATATGTATCCGCCCAGGGAAAAAAAGTGAACTCCGGTTCCCTCGTCGCCTCCGGGGCGGACGCCATGTTTGATGCCGTACTCTCCTTTTCCGTCCTGGTCTCTGCCATCATTTTCCTCACCACCGGCCTGTCGCTGGAAGCCTATGTCGGTGCGGTCATCTCAGGTTTTATCATCAAGTCCGGCATTGATATGATACGGGATACACTGGATGAAATTTTGGGCAAGCGCACAGACGGGGAAATTTCCAGGAAAATCAAAGAGATTCTGCGCGAAGACCCGCAGGTTCGGGGCGCCTATGATCTTGTTCTGTACAATTACGGGCCGGACAAGGATTTGGCATCCGTCCACATCGAGCTTCCCGATAATATGACGGTAAAGGAAGTGGACAGAATCACCAGAAGGGCAGAGGCCAAGGTTTATGCGCAAACCGGCATCATCCTCGCGGGCGTTGGGGTATATTCCTACAATACCGAGGACAAGGAAGCGGCGAACATACGAAACGATGTCCGCGAAAAGGTACTTGCCCACGAATGGGCGCTCCAGTTCCACGGCTTCTATCTGGATGCCGAGAGCGGGGAAATGCGCTTTGACGTGGTTATGAACTTTGACATCCGTCCGCAGGAAGGGCTGCGCATTCTGTATGAAGAAATCGGCAGGGCCTACCCGCAGTACAGACTCAGCATCGTGCCGGATGTCGATATTTCGGATTAGGAACTGTCCACAGGCATGAAAATAGGGCTGCCACGTTTGTTATCCCTCTGATAGCAAAATGTGACAACCCTTTCTTTTTTCCGCTCCACGGAAACACCGCGCGAACCCTAGTATAACCCATTCCAAATAACTTGCTGTTTGACTTGTCTAAATTTCCCTGAACTGTGTCTTTCGCTTGACGTAGCTCTGCTACGACTGCGCTCCTCATCCTTGTTCATGAAAATTTATCCTGCGTGAAACAGCAAGCTATTTAAAACGTGTTATACTAGGAGTCAGCCACCTCGGCGCATATCACAGCAATTTCTCGATATCTGTCGCCATATCCGCCGGAGTGGTGGTGGGCTCGAAGCGTTTCACCACGTTGCCTTCGCGGTCAATGAGAAATTTGGTGAAATTCCACTTGATGCCGTCTCCTTCCAGATATTCGGGGAAATGGGCCTTGAGGGCTTCCGTTAATTTTGCGGCAATGGGATGCCCCTCGTCGAAGCCTTCGAATTTCTTTTCCTGCGTGAGATACTTAAAGAGAGGATGCGCCGTTTCTCCGCGCACATCACCCTTCTCGAAAATCTGGAAGCTGACACCGTAGTTCCGGCGGCAGAAGGTCTGCACTTCATCGTTGGAGCCCGGCTCCTGCTCGCCGAACTGGTTGCAGGGGAAGCCCAGGATCTCCAGCCCTTTGTCCTTGTACTTGTCGTAGAGTTCCTGCAGTTCCTTGTACTGGGGGGTGAAGCCGCACTTGCTGGCCGTGTTCACGATAATCAAGACTTTCCCCTTGTACTCTGCCAGAGACTTCTCTTCGCCTTTATTGGTCTTTGCCGTGAAATCATATACGCTCATGGAAAACGCTCCCTTCTGTATTTATGCCGAAAGCCCCAACATCTCATCCAATTTCGCCTTGTCAAATCCGAGGACAAAATTCTTTCCGTCTGCCGTGATGACGGGAACCATTTCATCGCCCGAAAGTTCTTTGCACTCTGCCAAAAACTCATCGTTTGTTTCAATGTTGCGTTCCTCGTACTCCACCCCTTTGGATTTCAGGTATTTCTTCACCTTGTCGCACCAAGGGCAAGTAGTGATCGAGTAAACCTTTACCATAATATCTTCCTCCTCCAATTCCTTAGCTTATTTGCATGGGCAGTAAACTCCCATCACGCCTTGTTGAACTTGTCCTTCGACTGCTTGCAGCGCGGGCATTTCCAGTCGGCAGGCAAATCTTCAAAAGCCGTCCCCGCAGGGATGCCGTGCTCCGGATCGCCGACGGCGGGATCGTAGACCTGACCGCAGATGGAGCAGATGTACTTCCCTGTGGCTTTGCCGGACTTAATTTCTCCGGGCGGGATGGTCTTGGGGGGACGCGCAAGGTCAACGGTTTTCCGCGCCTCCAAATTCTCATAGCCCAAGGGAGTGTGCGTAGAGCAGTAGACCGTGGGATGATTCCGGATGAATTCCCGCACACGATCCAGCGTCTCCCTGGCGGCTTCTTTGTCCTCATAGACCACGGAGAGCTTGTTTTCATAGAGTGCTTCATCGGTGTAAGTCACATCGCCGTGCATCATGTAGAACAGCCCGTCCGATTCAGCAATGATGATGCTGTTGCCCTTCGTATGCCCCTTGGCCTTGATGAGCCAAACTCCCTCGGCGATTTTCTGGGCTTCCGGGAAATTGTAGTAAGGGCCGTCCTTGTATTCCGCCCGAACGATATTTTCCCCCGTCAGCTTCAAAGCATCGGCATCCTCCGGGCCAATGTAGATCTTCGCATGGGGGAAGCTCCGCAGTTCCCCGGTATGATCTTCATGCTTGTGGGTGACGAGGATTTTCGACACCTGCTCCGGCTGATAGCCAAGGTCTGCCAGAGCGGACATGTAGTCCTTGATGGGGCTGCCGATGTAGATTTGCGTTTTTTCATCCACCACCATTTCCGGCGACTCCTTCGGCATGCCGGTATCGACCAGAATGACTTCGCTTCCCGTGTCAATGACAAAATTCTGGAGGCAGGAGCGATAGCGCACCGATGCATCGAACTTCTCCGGTCCCTCCTCGCCTCCAAAGGCAAAGGGCTGGGTCATAAATCCGTTTTCCTTGAACTTGACTGCTTTAATTTCCATGTGTTTGGCACTTCCTTCCGCTGTAAATGTAAATTCACCCGCCATCAGCCCCAAGGTGCCGACGGCGGCAGTTTTGATAAATTCCCTGCGGTTCATGGCACACCTCATTGCGTTAGCAAATTCCTGCCCAGCCGATACGCTTCCTCGCACTGCTGCGGGAAAAACTCCTTGCGATAGGCAGCCTTTTCCGGCTCATTGAAGATAGAGGACTCATATTTGGCGTAATCGCTGAACTGGTAAGTGTTGCAGGCGTAAAGAATATGCGGCTTTGCCTGAAGGAAACGCTCTGCTGCGCCTTCGTGGAAGGCAAACCGCTCCCGGATGCCATACTGTTTCACATGCTCCTCCGTCATGTTCATGGTATAGATGAGGGCGTGGGGCAAAGGTTTCGGAAAGACGGTGGGGATTTCATCGCTGTAAAGGTAGTTGGAAAAGAACAGCCGCTCCATGAAAGCGATCATCCCGGAAGTCAGATTCATGAAATAGACGGGTGAACCCAGGACAAGTGCATCTGCTTCCCGAATGCGCTCCAAAATGGGCGAAAGGTCATCCTTCATGGCGCAGTGGCCGTGCTCTTTGTCCTTTCGCTTACAGTAAAAGCAGCTGATACAGCCTTTGAAGTTCAGCCCGTAAAGATGGACGAGCTCCGTCTCTGCCCCGGCTTCCTCAGCCCCCTTTAATGCACGGGTCAAAAGCTCCGCCGTGTTGCCGTTTCTTCGCGGGCTGCCGTTGATGGCTATGATTTTTTTCACAGAAACACCTCCAAGTATCGATTTATACAGATTGCGATGCAACCGCTATGCCAAAGACAGTACGATATCATGCCCTCACCGCCTTGTATCCAAGCCCCCGCACAGTCACGATGTCAAAATCGGGATTGCTGGCAAAGCGCCTGCGCAGCTTTTTGATGTGGGCATCCACATTCCTGCAGTCCGACTCGCTGTCCGGTCCCCAGATTTCGTCCAAAAGCTCCTGCCTTGTGAATATTTTGCCGGGCTGATTGAGCAGCTTAAACAGCAGATAGAACTCCTTGGGCGGCATTTGCTCCGCAGTGTCCCCCCATGTCGCCGACAAAGACTCGTAGTCCAGCGTCGTCCCCGCTATGACCACCTTTTTTTGGTTGACCAGCTGGGCACGACGGAGAAGGGCTCCCACACGCAGCAGCATTTCCTGCAGCTTGATGGGCTTCACCATATAGTCGTCCGTCCCTGCCACAAAGCCCTTTTCCATATCCTCCAGCTGATCTCTGGCCGTTATCATGAGGATCGGCAAATGGAAATTGGCATTTCGCAGGGTGCGTGTCAGCATCAATCCGTCCATATGAGGCATCATGACATCACTGATAATGAGGTCGATATGCTCATGCTCCAACACAGACAGAGCCTCCTCACCGTCAAAGGCGGGAAAAGGCTCATAATTCGCCTGCTTCAGCTTGGCACATATCATGCGGTTCAGGGTGGTGTCATCCTCGGCAACTAAAATGGAAAACATGCGCTGTCCCACCTTTCCGTCCTGCATGAATTATACAAGATGAACATGACCTCAATATGACGTTTCGACAAAGAATTTTGATTTCCTTCATGGTGCAGGGCATATTTCTGCATCGATCCTGCAACGAATTTCAAGGCGGATGGAAAAAATGTCCCCCGCCTTTCTTCCTCACAATCAGATTTTAAGGTAAATATGTTTTTTGTGGAAAAAAATGGCCACCGACAGCCATACGTTGAGCCATAAGAACGCATAGAGGAAAATGCTGAAGGGGATGTCCACCAGTCCCTTCAATGAAATTTCCCACAAAAACACGAAGACGGGCTGCCCGGAGGAAGTTTCCAGCGTCCAAAGCAGCAATATCGTCATCTCCGACAAAAGGTACAGCAGCAAAGCGTTGGTTCCCATGATGCGGCAGGGGGCAAATATGACCTTTGCCAAGGCAGGCTGCAGGCAAAGCAGCGTTTGCAGCAGCGCCAAAAGAAGCATGAACCCGCCCCCGGTCAAAAGGGCATAGGGCGCCGTCCAAAGAGCCTTGCACACAAGGTCCTCCATGCTCCACAAGTATCCCAGCAGCATGAGCGAGATGCCGCCCGGCAGCAGAAATCTTATGCTGCTGAGATCATCATGGGAGCCCTGCGTCAGATACCGTCCGGCCAAAAATCCCAACAAAAAGGATGATGTGGCTGCGATGGTCCCGTACAGCCCCTCCGGATCAAAATCCCCCTGCAGATAGCAGTGCGCCCTGCCGGGAAAAATACTGTCCAGCGCCATGCTGATATTCCCCTCCGGGCTGAAAGGAGCAGCCGGATGATACAAGTGAAAGCCCGAAGAAGATACCGCCAGCAGCAACAGCGCAAAGGCTCCGATCCAAAGGTCTCTTCTCAGCCGCCAGACTGCCGCCATGCCGCAAACATATACCAGCCCCAGCCGCTGCAGAACGCCCGGAATACGTCCATGGTCGACAAGATCCGCCCAAAGGGAACCACCTGTTTCGGGATAGAGCATATGGCGGAGAATCATGGGAACCTGATTCAAGACACAGCCAAGCAAAAACAAAAGCATGCCCCGCCGCACGATAATGCCCGCTTTTGTCCAGGCACTATCCCCGCTGTGCTTCGGAAACCATAGCGCACCTGCCAGGCCCATGGAAAAGACAAACCCCGGGAAAGCCAAATCGGCAAAGGTAATTCCCTCCCAACGAGAATGCAGAAGCAGCGGGTAAGCCCCCGCCTCATCAGGCAGCTCATTCACCAACAGCATACAGGATATGGCAAGCCCCCGAAAGATATCAATTGCCGGCCGGCGACGATGTTGACCCAAACCGACAGCCGCTTCCTGCATCATGCGCCCTCCTCGACGGCATCCGGCCACGCCATGCACTTCTTTTTTTGTTTCATCAGTGTTTCCCTTGCCCTTTCAAACGCTGCGTGCTGCACAATACAGAACAAGCAAGAGCTTTTCCGGAGGAAAAGCTCTTGCTTGCATTCATAGCCCACTGACCTGACTGGCAGACTGCTTGTACGACTTACGCTCATTTCTTCATAAGCTGCTTCGTGTGCTCTGCGACCTGATCCGGCGTGATGTCCTTGCGCTGCGCGACGCCGCTCTCGATGGCTGCCTTTGCGACAGCGGAAGCGACCGCGGGTGCCACGCGGGCATCGAACGGGTCGGTGATCACATGGTCTTCCTTGAGGTCCTTCTCATCAATCAAGGAAGCGATGGCATAGGCCGCAGCAACCTTCATCTCCTCGTTGATATCCTTCGCACGCACATCCAGCGCACCGCGGAAGACGCCGGGGAATGCCAGGAGGTTGTTGACCTGATTCGGGAAATCCGAGCGGCCCGTGCAAACCACGCGCGCACCTGCCTTCTTGGCAAGATCCGGCAGGATCTCGGGTGTCGGGTTTGCCATCGCCATGACGATGGCGTCCTTGTTCATCGTGCCAACCATTTCCTCCGTGAGCAGACCGGCTTTGGAAACGCCGACGAAGACGTCTGCGCCCTTGATGACATCCGCGAGCTGCCCCTCCTGATGACTCTTGTTCGTGATGGCGGCAATCTTGTCCTTATAGGGGTTCATGCCCTTTGCACGGCCCTCGAAAATCGCACCCGTGGAGTCGCAGAGCAGAATATCCTTTGCGCCCATGCGCTGCAGGAGACGCGTGATGGCCATGCCCGCCGCGCCTGCGCCGTTCACGACGATCTTCACGTCCTCGAACTTCTTGCCGACCAAGCGCAGCGCATTGATAAGCGCGGAGGAAACCACAATGGCCGTGCCATGCTGATCATCGTGGAAAACCGGAATATCCACGCTTTCCTTCAGCGCACTTTCGATATCGAAGCACTCCGGAGCCTTGATGTCCTCCAGATTGATGCCGCCAAAGCTCGGCGCCATGAGCTGGATGGTCTTCACAATCTCATCGACGCTCTTCGTGTCGAGGCAGATGGGGACAGCGTCCACACCCGCAAACCCCTTGAACAGGATGGCTTTGCCCTCCATGACCGGCAGGCCTGCGCCTGCGCCGATATCGCCAAGGCCGAGCACCGCCGTTCCGTTGGTCACGACAGCGACCATATTTCCCTTCGTCGTATAGTCATAAATCTTGCTGAAATCCTTCTGAATCTCCAGACAGGGCGCCGCAACGCCCGGCGTATAGGCCAGGGTAAGATCCTTCGACGAAGCCAGCGGCACTTTGCTGGAAACCTCCAGCTTGCCCGCATGCTCCTTGTGCAGCGCTAATGCTTCCTCATTGACATTGCTCATATATATACTTCCTTTCCTTGCTTACAAATGACCTAGTGCAGCAAATTCCAAATACCTTGCTGAATCACTTGTCTAAATTCCCGTGGACTTCGTTATCGTCGCTTGACGTAGCTCTGCTACGACTGCGCTCCTCTGCCTGTGCCCACGAAAATTTATCCTGCGTTCAACCAGCAAGTTATTTGAAACCTGCTACACTAGCATAAACTCCCCTCATTATAGGAAACTTTCCGTGGGAATGCAAGCAAAATGCGGAAGAATTATGAATACATGAGCCTTTTTACCTTGTTTTGATATTGCCATCCCCTGCCCTGCTTGGCGTCTCGGAACTGTCAAGGGCAGGAACGCCCTCCGGGCGGGTGCTGATGGAATCGGTATCCTCCTTGGCATCACCTGAGACCGCATCGCGGGAATCGCCTTGCGTATCCTGCCGTCGGGAATCGTTTCGGATCAGCACATCCTGCTCACGGCGGTCCGTGTCTTTGTCTTTGCCGCCGTCGTTATCCTTGTTCTTTCCCGTTTGCGGCTCCTTGCCCCTGCGCTTTTCCTTTTCGGTGCGCTCCTGCTCCAAGTCGCTGCTTCGTACGGCATGGCCGATGGAATTGTCGCTTTCCGGTACTTCTGTCGCATTGGAGGGGATGGAATCCTCATATTCCCTTGCGGCGCGCTCGAAGTCGGAGCGCATCGTGTTGTTGATGGTAATGCCCAGCATCCTTGCGAGGGAGCTGCGGATCTCTCCCACATCGGGGATCCAGTAGCTGACTTCGTCAATATAGAGCGGACGCCCCGGCACCATCTCCGTCTGCAGCCCGTTCGCCTGCGCCTCCTTGAGTGTCCCCGCGAATTCCAGCAGCTGCCGGATGGAAAGATCCGTGCGCACGGAGCCGATGACCTCTTTGATGACGGAAGGCAGACTGATGAGGATGGCCGGACTGGTGATCTTGTCCATGCAGGCCTGCATGAATTTCTGCTGCCGCTTGATGCGCCCGATATCCCCCTCCTCGTCACGATAGCGCACATAGGTAACGGCTGTCTTGCCGTCCATATGCTGCAAACCGGGGTAGAGGTCGATGACGAGCCCCCCGTCATCATCCCAGGGATCCTCATAGTACATGCGCTTCTCGACATTGATGTCAATGCCGCCGATGGCATCGATGATCTTGACGAAGGCGCGGGTATTGATGATGACATAGTGGTCGATGTCCACGCCAAGGAAATTCTCCACCGTACTCTGCGTAAGCCGCTCGCCCCCGTAGGCAAAGGCGGCATTGATCTTGTCGTAGCCATAGCCGCTGATGCGCACGCGGGTGTCACGGGGGATGGAGAGAAGCGCCGCCTTGTTCCTGTCCGGGTCGATGGTCGCAAGCATCAGGGTATCGGAGCGGCCCACATCGTCCACACGCTCGTCCACGCCCATGATCATGATGGTCGCCTTGTCGTGCGCCGTGAGCAGCTTCTCCTTCTGCTGCTCTACCTTGTTCGGCTTGGGCTTGTCCAGCAGGCTGGAAGAAGCAAAGATCCACCCTGCTGCCGCTGCGGCCAGAATGCACACCAGCAAAAGGATCCAAGGCCAGATCCTGCGCTTCTTCTTTCCCTCCTTGCGATCCCGTCGGGAAGGGGTTGATGATGTTGCCAAATGCCATCGTCCTTTCTCTGCGTTCAAATTCATATGTTTCACCTGAATCCGTGAAACTCGAACACTGTCCGTCTGTCAATGAATGCAGTCTCCTACCGTAAAATCGTCACCCCCACCACCATCTTCGATGGTTCCCCGCCCCCAAGGGGGCGGACATAGCAAGTACATCATATCCATCCAGTTTCACGGATTCAGGTTTCATTATAACGCAGGCGTTCAGATTTTGCCACAGGCAAAATACACCTTATGGCGTTTCGTCAGGCTTGTCCTGACATAACGCAGGCGTTCAGATTTTGCCAAGGACAAATATCGTCAGAAATTCAGACGCCTCTCCCGTACCTCATCTGCCGAAAGAGTTTGATCTGCCGAGGATCGGTCAGGCAGTGAGCCGGCTTGATCTGATCCGGCGCCGTCTGATGACGAAACCGCGTCATATCCCGATAGAGAAAATGTGTCTGAGGTTCGTTCCAGCCCAGGCAGCAAGGGGAAAGCCCTGCCGCGCGAGCTGCGGCGTAGGCTGGGTTGACTTTGCCGAGGGCAGTGTCCAGCCTCTGCGCCAACGCATCCGTCTTATCGGGGGAGAGCCAGTCCGCATCGAAGCCCTGTTCTTCCGGTTCCAGCAGGATGACCCAGCGCCGCTCCCCGGAATCGGCATAGAAAGCAAAATCGGCAATAGGGACAGCGCCGTCGGCCGCCTCGACAATCGCCGCGTAAACATCATCTTCACCGAAAATGACCGAATCGAGCCTTGCGAATTGAGATTTATGACCGAGGAAACGGAACACTGCGCGTCCGTTTTTGTTCTCCTTCACCCGGATCAGACAGCCTGTGCGGTAGCGGTAAAACCCCGCCTGATTGGTAACCACCAACTCATAATCTTCCCCCGCCTGCAGCTGGCTGAGCATGAGGGGCGCGGGCTCCCGACCTCCGTCACAGCAGGGCAGGAATTCGTAGAAGCAGTGGCCCGTGACCATCTCGTAATCCTCCGTTTCCCCTATGGCCTTCCCCACAAGCGCCGCAGAAAAGGCGAGGACACCGTTGGAAAAGGGAATGTCTCCTGCGTAGCGCTTCAGTCGGTCGCGATAGATGCGGAAACCCCCCGTGCCGCATGCAACGATGCGCCGGATGCGCGGCCAGATTTTCCTCACCACGGGAGAATGGAAGCCTTCACGGAAAATCCGCCGCAATTCCCCTGCCCGTTCCCGGTCCGGATGCAGGAGGCCGTTGATCTGCCGCAGGAAGGGCTCCGGGATGTCAAGGGGCGTATCGATCCGCCCTCGCTCGATATCGCTGCACAAGTCCTCATGACGTCGCTCCAGAACGGACAGCACCTCCACAATGCCCCAGACGAAAGGAGACACGATCTGCTCCACCTCCCTTTCCTTCAGTGCAAAGAGCAGGCGAAGATAGAGGGTGTCCATGGCCGACGGCGGAGCCAGCAGAATTTCGGGGGACGTGAACTTCGCACCTCCGGCGTAAAGCGTGTCCCTCTCTTCCCGAAGAAAGGCGGACAGAATGATGCCGGACAGGGAATTCAATGCGGTCCGATCATTGTATTGCGTTCTCATGGGCAGACTCTCGAACAGAAGAAAGGTAGTTCGATTGCGGACAGCCTGTGCAAATTGCCGCAGATACGGCTCCAAATGCTTCTCCGTAGCGGGAATCAGCCGCGGCGCGCCCACGGCATCGGCGGAAAGGAGATAACAGACGGTCGGATCGGCGGAAAAGATGCCCCTTTCCCCGATTTTCGTCTGCAATTCGACGAGGGGCGCATAGGTATCGTAGGAGCTGAAAGGCACTCTCCTCTGGTATCCCTCCGCCGTCCGCAGGGCTTCGAAATGATAGCGGACACCGTAATCGGTGCTTTGGTTGCGCCGGAGAATGGAAAGCAGAACATCCTGCCCGTTCCAAATGGTCTGCATGTGTCCGCCCCGGTCGAAATGCTCCGGGTGCAGAATGACATCCCTGGGAACTTGGAAAAACATGCGGGCATCGCTCTCCGAGGTGAGCTTGTTGACGGGCAGCAGGGGAATCTGGTGGACATAAGGCTCCAGAATCTCCTTGATGGCCTGCCGATCCGCCAGCGTGAGATTCGGCGCGTGCAGCATGGCCTGAGCGTAGGCCGTGAGGGTGAAGGACATGAACCAGTCCGCGTAGATACCGTTGCGGAAGGCCGCGTCAAAAATCTTGCAGAATCCCTTGGCATAGGAAATAAGCTCGGCGCCGGAGCGCTTTCCCATGCTCTGCACCAGAGAGTCCCCATGAATGAAATAGCGATAGCCGATGAATTGGGGCAGGTAGCATACCCGATCCACCTTCCCGTAGGCTTCGATGAGAAACAGATTGTCCTCGGTGAAGGGAACCTCCTCGTCAAAGGTGATATGGTGCTTCTCCAGGAACAGCCGGTCAAAGATGCGGGAGGTCACCATGCCCCAAACACCGCTGAACATTTTTTTGTCTTCCCAATGCTCACGGTCAACGATGATTTTCTCCTGCGTCTGATCCCACATGACAATCTCGGTGAGGGGCATCAAATCCTCTTGCTCCATCCGAAACTCCCTGCGAAACACCACCATCTGCGCATCCGCCGCCCTCATGCGGCGGATGGCCGTCTCCAGACAGTCGGGCGTGTAGCTGTCATCGCCGTCGAGAAAGCCCAGATAGGGCGCCGTAGCAAGCTTCATCCCATGATTGCGCGGACTGGACGGGGTGTGGATATCGTTGTCGATGGATTGGATGATGACATTATCGTGCTCCCGCAGGAGGGCATGTACAGCCTCTTGATACTGCGGCTCTGTATTGTGCAGGACGACGATCCACTGGATGTTTTGGAATCCAAGGGTCTGCGCCTGCAAGGACTCGTAGCTGCGACGAAACCGCTCCATAGCCACATTGTGAAACGGAGTAACAATCGAAATCTGGTACACGCTTTTCCTCCTTCAGGGACAATAGCAGAAGATGCATAAATGACGACAGAAGACTCATAACTGTGCAAAACGCTCGGTCAGAACCAGATTCCCCCGATACGGCTCCAGGCCGCTGAAATCCGTCTGCAATCCCAATGCGCCCAGTTCGCGCTCCATCCCCCGCATGATGGCATCGGAGGCGAACCGCTGGCTGGAGCGGATGTACATGACACCGCCGAACGTCATCACCGAAAGGCCGAACACCTTGGCCCCCAGGATACATATGTCCCGGGTGATCTCCCTGACCAGCGGCTGATACGCCGGGGGAAGGTCGAGACTGCCGGGATAGGTCAGGGCAATGGTCATGACATTCTTTGGGGGCGGTTCCCGAAAGCGGCGGTTCCACTCCGTGATGGGAAGCCCCGACCGGAGCCAGCCCTGCACGGTCCTTGTCTTTTGAAGGAGCAGCGGATCGAAGTGTTCCTTGCTCATCTGGGCTTTCAGCGCCGCCCGCAGGCGTCCGGCCTGCTCCGTGAAGGGAAGGTCGGAGATGGTGTCGTCATAGTCGAGGAAAACAGCATCGGAGAAGTTCACCATGGTCTCGGCGCCATAATACTTCCGCATATCGGCCGATGTCATGATGCGGATAGGCTTTCCCGACCTGTCGTAAAGCCCCGCGACGGCTCTGGCAGCCAGCAGCGACAAAAGCGCTGACACCGAGGTCTGCCGCTCTTTGGCGGCGGCCAAAAAATCCTTCAGCGGCGTGCGTATCTCATAGCTGGTACAATACGGAACATCATCATCGTAAAAATCTTCCGGCAAGGCAAAGGCATCGCTCAAATCCGAAGGCGGCAGGGCATCGTCCCCGACGGGAGCGAATCTCCGATAGGGATCCAGCCGTTCCTGCTCGTCCGCAGATACCATTTGCGCCGCATCCAGACGGACAAAGTCATCTGGCGGTACGGACAGCCCCTGCTCCAGCGCGTAGTGATAAAACAAAGTGCGAAGAAAACACCAGACACCGTGAAAGTCCGCAAGCCCGTGGAAGTAGGAGAAGGAAAAGCCCGTACCGGAGCATCGGAAGGCAAAGAGGTAGCCCGCCGTCTCCTCGGTCCCGTAGTGCAGGATGCTCCCGTCATCATCAAGAAGCGGAACCTCATTCTCGTTCGGCATCCCCCAGACGGCGTTCCCACGAATCGCCGGGCGCAGGGCGAATTCCGGAAAGTTTTTCAGCGTGGCCTCAATCGCCCGACAGAGCTTTGCCCGATCCGGCGGCGCCTCGCACACGAAGCGGAAACAGATGTCGAAAGCGGACCCTTCCCCCCCGTTCATGAAGTAAAACAATTGATTGGATATACCGACAGGCATGAGATTCATGTGGCAGGACTCCCCTTTCCGAGGTCAATGAACAAATAGTTCAGGCCCAAGGGCCTGGAATAGCGCACATCATCCGCCATGGCGCACACGGTACGAATGCCGATATGTTTGATCGGATCGTCAGCCTCATGGATCTGGAGCCACCGCTTCGGGTCGAAGGCAGCGCAGTCATCCCGTATGCGCAGCGTCCAGCCCGATTTTTTCGTCACGAGGATATCGACGCTGTGCTTTTTCCCGTCCTGAAATCCCCAGCGGATGATGTTGCCGCCCATTTCCTCGATGCAAAGCGCCATCAGCGCGGCATCCCGCTCAGAGGCTCCGTGGGCCAGCAGGTATTGCCGCGCGCCTTCCGACGCTGCTGCCGCCTCTCCCATATCGGAGACGGAGGCGGCAAATGCGGGCATCGTGGCAGCGACATGGGAGGGCAGGCAGGCATAGTCAAAGGCAGACCGCGGCCATCTCCCGTTCTTGCATGCAATCACCAAAAGCAGGGTGACGGCAGTGAGGAGCTCGGCAAGCAGAAAGGCATACCACACGCCTACGGCGCCGAACCGCTGTCCCAGTCCCCAGGCAAGCAGGCAGATGAACAGCAGATTGTCCAGCAGGGAGGTCAGATAGGTCATCTTCATGGCGTTGACGCCGAGATAGTATTTTTGCAGGACATTATTGACCCCATACAACGGCAAGTACCAGATGTAAATGGAAAGAGCCTCCACTGCGGCATCGAAGGCCTCGCCCTCTTCAACGAAAAGGCCGATGAGCTGCGGGGCTGCGGCGAAAACCAAAAGAGCGACCGCGAGCGTCACCAGAACGGTATGCTTCACAGCGATGTTCAGGAGACTGCAAAGGGACAATCGGTCCCCCTCGCCGACAAAAACCCCCGCCATGGTGAGGGTCGTCGCGCTCAGACCCATGACCACGGGATTCAGGATGTTGTTCAGCGCGTTGATATCGGCAAAGGCGGCGATGGCCACGCCGGGAGCTGCGGCGAGCAGCGCATGGTTGACCACGAACATTTGCACGGACTTGTAAAAACGATCCACGGCCGAGGGCAGCCCGATGCGGAGAACGGGCCAAACATAGCGCAGGCTCATACCATGACGGCGCAAGCCGATACAGCCGCTTCCTCCTCCCCGTACCATGACAGCCAGGGACACCAGATAGGTGACGGACATGACCAGCCCCATGCCCAACATACCGCCCTCCAGCCAGAGGACATTCAGCAGGGCGCCGACGATGTTCACCACAGTCTGAACGGCAATCGCCCGCATGGCATATTTGGCCCCGCCCGCCAGAAACAGGACAGAAACCTGCATGGGAATGAAGAGCAGCAAAGGGATCCCGAAAGAAATGCCCTGAAGGTAGTCGACGGCATGCCGATGGAGCCCGCCTGCCGCGCCCTCCGCACCGAGAAGCGCAGCCAGCCCATCGGCACAAAAAAACATGCCCGCCGCCAAGAAAAGGGAAAAGGGCAGTCCCACCAAACAAGCGGTAGTGTAATAGCGCTCAGCGCTTTCCCTGTCGCCTGCCCCCAGGCTTTTGGCGCAGCAGTTCTGCACACCCATGGAGAGGATCTGGCTGAACATCATCACCACGAAGATGAGGGGAAGCGTCAGCTGAAAAGCTCCCATGGCTTCCGTGCCCAGCCATCGGCTGATGACGATACCGTTCACGATGGAGCCCAGGAATATCATGAGATTATTGGCGATCATTTTCCGCATGAACCGCCGAAACGTACGCTGCAGCAACATCTCGTTCGTCTTCATCACATGCCTTCCATGAGCGGAGCGAATCGCTCGATGCACCCGGGAACCATCGGAAAGAAACGTTCCCTGGCATCCGCCACGATCTGCCGGCGCATCTCGTCGGTCAGAACGGGGACGATCTTGAGGAAGACGAGCTGCCGCATCTGTGCATAGAAGGCCAGCATGGCATCCACCTCCCTGCGCTCATCATCGCTCCTGCCGCGGAAATAACAGCGGCTGAACACGTCCCACTCCTTTTGGACCTCAGCCACATCCCAGCCGATGATCCGCTTTACGGCAGCAGGAGGCACCATCCGCACGATATCCATGCCCAGCGTATAAAAGCCCAGTACATCATAGAAGGGATGCCCCGTGCTGCTGTCCGCCATATCGATCAGGAGCAGGTCTTCCCCCCGCACCATCAGATTGCCCCGGTGAAAATCCCCGTGGACATAGGCACAGCGTTCCGGGATGGAGGCAATCACCCGGCAAAGCGCTTCTGTTTCTTCCGTTGTCAGCCAGCCGTCCAGACTCTCCGCACGGCGGCGATAGGTGTCGGCGATAGACGGAAAGGCTCCCTTCGGAACCTCGATCCGATGGATGGCGCGGAGCAGCTCGGCGCTTTTCGTCGCCAGCGCCTCCAGACGCTCCGGCTCCGCCGCCACAAGCTCCCGCAGGCTTTTTGCCTCCAGCAGCTCAAAGACGATGCCCGGATGCCCGTCGCACCGCACCACATCAAAGGAGCGTGCGGTGGGCACACCGAGGTCATAGGCAGTCTGGGCATTGTGCTTCTCCTGCTCCGCGCTTTTCCAAGCCGTTTCCTCGTCCATCCGAAAAAGCTTCACGATGGTATCCCGATCCAGACGGTAGACCGCGCCATTTTTTCCCTTTCCTACGCAAGGACAGCCCGTCAAGGAGATTTCCCTCGGCATCGGCCGCAATCCCATTTTCATCGTGCCTCCAGTTCCCCAAAATGTTACTGCTGGAAGAATTTGCTGAAATCTCCCACTTCCCGCTTGATCACGATCTCGTAGGGGAAGAAACGCTTGACCAGCGGCATTCTGGCATCGTACTCGTTGTATTCCACCACGATGGAAAAGCTGTCGTTCAGGAACCAGGTCATATTGGAGGTCCCCCGCTTCAGGTTGGGGCGGCCGAAATTGTAGGCAAAGTTCTTTTCTGCCCGCATGTACATCTCATCTGCTATGTCTCTGGTCTTGCCGTAGAAACGGATGCGATAGTTGCCCACGAGAGTCTTTTTCTCTGAATGGGGATGCACAGCGACCATCATGGCATAGTCCGTATACTTTTTGGTGAACACCACGGCCCCGTTTTCATCGGCCCGGGTCCAGCCCCGTTTCTGGAAATCGGAGATGAATGCGTCCATGGACTTGCCGATATAGATGCCGAAAGCCATGGTATCATCCCGCGTCGCTTCATCAATATCCTCCTGCCAGACGGGCTTTGTCTCCGCAGCCTGCGCCACGCCGAAGGACGGCAGGACGGACGCTCCATATGGGACGCTCCCCCCGCAAAGAGCCATGGAGACCAGCGCCAGCGCCAAAATCTTTTTTCCGTTCATAAATTGTTTCCACCTTTCAAAAAATCGATGCTATGGAACGGACAATAAATAAATTTTAAGATAGGACGCAGGGTAAATCTAAAATTTATTTATGAACAGTTCCTATGATACATGGTGCATTATACCACGAATGTCCCCATCGATAAAGCATTTCTATAGGGAAACACCCGCCCCGTTTGGAAATTATTCGATGAGTTCCTGACGCCCAATATGCAAAATCTTCACAGGGGAGAACTGTGTCCGACACATCGACAGTTTCATCCCCCAAAAAATCGGAAAGGAAGCCATATCCTAATCAGATTAAGATATGGCTTCCCTTTTTGGTTATCTTGGAGATTCTTATTCTCGCTTCTCAATATCCAAGGGAAAGCCCCGTGCCCCTTTTTCAAAGGCACGGGGTTTTCCCTTGCGATTTGGTTGTGAGAA
>CACZZN010000011.1 GCA_902785705.1 uncultured Veillonellaceae bacterium | reverse complement strand
GCGAAGGATGCGCTTTCGCAGGTAGGGGAGAAGAACTACCTTGCGGAGTTCGAGGCCGAGGGCGTGGAACAGGTCTGGCAGTATGGGATTTCCTTCTGCGGAAAAAGGATTTGGCTGGTACAGGGGTAGGCAAGGATAGGGCTTGCTCGGCGAAACAGCGGCTCAATCCCTTGGCGTTACGTCCAAGAGATTTCTCATGATGCTCACGATGTCTTGATTCTGCTTGTGGACGGCACGGGCGAACTCATGCATGTAGTTAGCGTTGTGTTCCAGATGATACGAGAAGATGACGAAGAAACTTACGATTTCCTCCTTGGGGAGAGGCCGGACACTTGCCGAGGAGCAAAAGATGAATTCGGACAGTTTGTAGATCAGCAGGAAAACCTCGTAGTTCAGGATGAAATTTCCCTGTATGCGGAAGGGACAGGCGTTCATGAAGAACTCGTTCACCAAGAAGTTTTCCAGTATGTAGGAGAACTTCTCCAGCAACTTTGCGCGTATTTTGCCGGCATGGCTCAGGTACACTTCCTGCGCGTCCGCAAGGTCGATGTTGACTGTCTCGTCGGGGATCCGATAGGCGCGCTTCACGTCCCGCAGTGCCCACTGCTCTTGCTGAAAGAATTTGCTTTTTGCGCCATACAGTTCCTCCAGCAATACGAACATCGTCCGGAAATACTCCTTCGGTTGGAACCGGATGGCCTGCAGCATTCCGGGCACGTTTTCCATGAAACCGTCGGATGCATACAATGCAGACAGCTCCTTCAGCTGCTCGGTCTTGCCCGCTGTCACCATGTCATTGGCTTGGTCCAGGAAAAAGCCCAGCACGACCAGCCGCTGGTCGATGGAAAGCTTCCGGTTTTGCAAGATCGAGATGCAGCCGTACTGTACATCAAAGGCATAGTCGCGGACATCCTCCGGCAATTCTCGCCAGATGCCTTCCGGCGTTGTCTTGACTTGCTCGAAGGCGATCGGCTCCTCTTGCAGCAGCACCAGTTTCGCGGCGACAGGACAGGTCAGGGTCAGGCTCTTTTCTATCATATCCCCAAAATCGTTGATGACGCGCGGGTAGACTTGGCAGGTTCTGGACAGGTATTCTGCTCCGTAATTTTTTTGGATTTCGCACAGCAAATCTTTCCCTAACAACGGGCAGCGCCCTTTCTTGTCCAATCGGATGGTAAAATGATTCTTCCCTTTTTCGTATTTTAGTTTCGATATGACACGCTTCCGAAAGCTCATCGGTTCCAGATTGCAGTATTTCTGATAGGTCTTGGGATCGATGCTGATTCTCCAGCCCAACTTGCAGCATTTTGCATCGCAGGCAGTGCCGTCGCATTGGAATCGGCTCACATACTCCGGCTGCAGGCAAATACGTTCTTCCTCCATGACATACACTCCTTTGCTAAACTCTATGTTTTCTAATTCGTTGCACGTTCCAAGAAATCCTGCAAGTATTGTCTCTGAGTTTTTAGGATCCGGAAAGATTCGCGTTGCATTATTTTGTCAGAATGGGGTCGTAGCAGAAATGGATATTGCAAATGTTTATCAGCATGCGCTGACATGTTACAGGGCAGGGAAATACGAGGAAACGCTCCGGATTTTGACGGATTTGAAGGCTGCTGTGCGGAAGTGGCCTCGGATGCTGCTGCTGGAGGCGTATGTTTATCGGGAGACGAAACGGCCTTTGTCGGAGATCGCTGTGCTGAGGGAGTGTCTGGGGCAGTTGGAGCTTTCGCAGGAGGATGAGCGGGCTCAGGCCGCGACGGCATGGAGCCTTTTGGGGGCGGCATATCGGACGATAGGAAAGCAGCGGGAGGCGGTGGAAGCATTTCTGCGGTCGGCAGATCTGGAACGGAATCCGGAGAATGCGAGAACCGAGTGCTGCAACGCCTTGTTTTCCGCAAGCGGCATTTGGGACTATCGAGCTGCGGACTTCCGCTATCTGTATGATTTCTATCAAAGACAGTTTCAGCATGTCACTCCCTATGAATCTGTGGGGTATCGGCATCAGCGGCTGCGCGTCGGCTATATCTCTCCTGACTTCCGAAGTCACCCGGTGGCCAGTCTGCTTTATCCGCTGCTGAAACATCATGACAAGAGGAAGTTTGAGATTTATTGCTATGCGGCCAACGCCAAAGAAGACAGGGTGACGGAGATGCTTCGGGCGGAAGCGGATGTTTGGCGCTGTATCGCTGAGACTTCGGATGCGGAGGCAGCGGAGCAGATCCGGCAGGATGAGATCGATATCCTGTTCGATTTGTCCGTGCATACGAGTGATACCCGTCTTTCGGTGCTCGCCTATCGGCCTGCCGGTGTGCAGATTTCAGGCATTGGTGATGTGAACAGCACCGGACTGCCCATGGTGGATTATTTCTTGACAGACCGCTATTGCGCGGAGGATGCGGAGGCGATGGAGGCGTATTTCACGGAGCAGCCGCTCTGCCTGCCCCACAGCCATTTTTGCTATGCGCCGCTGAAGCCCATGCCAAAGCCGAATGAGTCCGCGCCATGCGTCAGGCAGGGGCGGATCACGTTTGGCTGTTTCAATCATTTCGGCAAAGTGACGGATGAAATGCTTTCTCTCTGGAACTGCATTTTGCAGACCGTTCCTGACAGCCGGTTGATTTTGAAGCATCAGCTCTTCGACAGTGAGGAAGGACGCGAGTTTGCCATTGAAAAACTGGAACGGTTGGGATTTTCCATCGATCGGGTGGAGCTGCGTGGGTTCTCTGCAGAGTATTTGCAGGAGTATAGGGAAATTGACATTGCACTGGATACTTACCCCTATGTGGGAGGCATGACCAGTATCGAGGCACTTTATATGGGGGTTCCTTTAGTGTCCCTTTATGGCAGGAGGCATGGCACACGATTCGGCTACAGTCTTTTGCAGAATATCGGATTGGGGGAGTTGGCCGTTCCCACGACAGAGGCCTATGCAGAAACGGCTGTTATGCTTGCGAAGGATTGGGAACTGCTCGATGCACTGCATCGGACGCTCCGCGCACGGATGGAGCAGTCGCCGCTGATGGACGGAGCGCTGTATGCAAGGGAAATGGAGCAGCTTTATGAACGTGTGTGTTTCGTCGAGCGGTAGAGCGTAAGGCATGGAAGGATGAGCAGATGCAGAAGATGTTTGCCTTTGATCTGGATGGAACGGTCACGCTGGAGGAGACATTGCCGCTTTTGGCGCGGGAACTGGGGCTGATGGAGGAAATGGGGCTGCTGACGCGGCTTGCGATGGAGGGGCGGGTTGCCTTTGACAAGTCTCTGCGGATGCGTGTTCATATTCTGAGAAAGATCCCATTGCAGGATATCCGGCGGATTATGGCGGAGGTACGTATTGATGCGCGGATTGAGGCATTTATCCGGGAGCGTGCGGAAGAATGTGCCATTGTGACGGGAAATCTGGATGCGTGGGTGCAGCCCTTGACGGAACGGCTGGGCTGCCAATGGTATGCTTCGACAAGCCGATGGGATGACGGAGGGCTCCTGCAGCTGGATCGGGTACTGGACAAGGGCGAGACGGTTCGCGAAATGAAACGGCAGGGTTTTTTTGTCATTGCCATCGGCGAGGGCTTCAATGACATTCCCATGTTCAGGGAGGCGGATGTGTCGATTGCCTATGGCGGAGTGCATCCGCCCGTGGATGCGGCGATTTCCATGGCGGACTATTTCGTGCAGGATGGAGATGCCTTGTGCCGACTGCTGGAAGGATTGTGAATGCAGGGGAATCCAAACGGAGGGATGCGGGGAAGCGCCGATGAGATGCGTTGGTTTTTAGGGGGCATGAATTTTTTGAAAATCGCTTAAGGAAATCCCCTTTTCTTTCGATATACAGATTAGAACGTGGTGTCAAGGAATACGTGCGCCATGGAGGGCGGCCAAGGGGGCGCAGGATGCGTCCCGGAAGGCGGATGCGTGAAGATGCCATGATGCAGGGAGTTAGCAGGGGGCTTTGAAGGATTGCCGGTAGGGCGCTTTTTGGAGTCTCTATTACCAGGGAGAGGATGAGTCGATATGTCAATGGTGGTGAAAAACAATATTCCCGCGGTGTACGGGCTGGGAACATTGAACCGGAATTCGACTGCGGTGTCGAAAAGCCTGCAAAAAGTCTCGACAGGCGTGAAAATCAACAGTGCAGCGGATGACAACTCCGCATGGGCGATTTCCGAGCGCATGCGGGTGCGGGTACGGGGGCTTGACCAGGCGGATCAGAACACGCAGAACGGGCGGAGTATGCTCAAGGTCGCGGAGGGTGCGGTGCAGTCCACCGTGGATATTCTGAAGACGCTGAAAGAGAAGGCTGTCAATGCTGCGAATGATTCCAATACAGATGCGGATCGCCAGACCATCCAGAAGGAACTGAACCAGTCCATTGATCAGATCGATGACAATGCGAATGTGACCTTCAACGGAAAATACCTTGTGGATGGCACGAAGAATACGATTGGCAACGCCACCTATACAGCGCTGACCAACCAGAGCCTTTCCACGGACACATCGGCAGCGACACTGCTGACATCCTTGAAGAGCCGTACGGGCAGTGATCTTGGCATCCTGACCACGGATAAGGTTACCGTGTCCTATGTACAAGGCGGAAAAACCTATGCGACGACCTTTGATGTGACGGGGTCTTCTTCGCTTGCGACGATTCTCCAAAAGGCGGAGGATATTGATGGGGATAGCTACGTCTTTGCAGATCGGTACAATGAAAGTGTAGCGAAAGCCAACGGAGAAACCAATATTGCCACGTTACAGGCGAAGGTTGCCGCAGCGAGATCCTATTTGGAGGATACGAGGACTGCGAAAGAGACTGCAGCGACATGGTTAACGGGATATAATTCCGTGACCAGTGCGGCGAATGCGGCTTTAGATGGATTGATTGGCGCGATGTCGACATTGGTGAGTAATTATAGTGGTGGAGCGATTTCATATCTGTATTCAGATGCGAATACTGAATTTCAAGCGTGGTTGACGGGGGATTTAAATCCCTCAGGGTTGCCGACAACGGGTTCTGGTGATTTCGCTACAGTTTTCAGTTATGCCACGCGAGCTGCAAATGGTCAATCGCTTCCGCCTTCGGTCAGTGATGGCGAAAAAGCCGGTCTTGCACAACTTTATACTACTTATAACAGCTATGTAGCAGCATATAACAACTCTGTAACTTGGCAAAATAACCACGATTTAAGTGCGATGGATACAACGCAACCTCCCAATGGTTCATCAGTTCCCACTGAGGTGTCCTCAGAGTATACGGCACCAACGTACAATACTGGTTCGTATGCAGATTATGCTTCCAGTGCGACAAGCGTTTATAATAGTGCTAAGGCCTATGTGGACAGTCTGGCGGGTCCCGCGATTGTTTCCAGTTCGAATATCGGTTTGGAGAAATCGGGTTTCCTGCTTACGACGGTGGATGGACAAAAGGCGCTGACCATCACAGCCATGAAATCGGGAGTCACGAACCAGATTTCCGGCTTCTCCATCAGTGTTTCGGACAAGGATGGAAATGTCAAGAAATCCGTGAATGCCTATCTGGATGCATTCAGTGAAAGCATCCGCGCGGAGGATGAGTCGGAGGACAATGCATTGGTGCTCCATGTGGGTGCGGATCCGGGAGTCGCCATCAAGATCGGCCTGTCGGATATGCGTGCCGAGGCTTTGGGACTCAAGGGGTCGGATGGCACGAAACTCGATATCTCCACCCAGAGCAAGGCGAATGCGGCGATCAATGTGCTGGACAATGCTATCCAAAAAGCGCTCAACCAGCAGGTAACCATCGGCAACATCAGCAATCGTCTGGAATACACGGCGGCGAATTTGCGCGTCGCCAGCGACAACGTGCAGGCATCCGAATCCACCATCCGCGACGCAGACATGGCAAAAGAAATGACCGAGTACACCAAGAACAACGTCCTCCTCTCGGCATCCCAATCCATGCTCTCTCAGGCCAACCAGAACAGCATGGATGTCATGACGCTTTTGCAGTGAGGGATAGAATCCTACAGCGAAACACAACGCAAACAAGCCGCCCATCACGGACGGCTTGTTTTTTTCTGCACTCTCCTATCTCAGTGCTATCGCTATGGCTATCGTCATTGCCCCAATGCCGATGATCGTAGCAAGGACAAGGTTCTGTACCTGCTTATTGTTCGCTTCGATTCGTTCTGCCAGACGTGCCTCCATGCCGCGCAACTCTCTCATGTCCTGCTTGATGCTGTCCATGTCAATGGCAAGTCTCTCGACATACTTCTCTGCCCAATTCACATGCTCCTGCATGCGCGTTCCCCCTGCCATTTCACTCACTCCTTTGGATACGCACTATTGGACTTGAGTCCCTTCAGCACCAATTCCTGAAATTCGTTAGTATCCATTCTGTGTTCCTCTATGTACAACTCTCTTACAAATATTATATCATGAATTTGGAGAAATGGAAGAGAAATGTTGATGCAGAACAAACATTTGTCTATCTTATAAAAACAATATACTTTGCCAGGTTGAAGAAACAGCTTTTTTTTGATAAAATGGTAGCGGATTTTTCTGTGATGATAAGCAAAACGGAGCGTGTGCATCGGTACTGCATGCGATGGGAGGAATTTTTGTGAGTGAGAAGAAGCCCTTTTATATTACGACGCCGATTTATTATCCGAGCGCGAAGCTGCACATCGGGCACGCGTACTGTACGACGATTGCGGATGCGATTGCGCGGTTCAAGCGGCTGGCGGGCTACGATGTGTTTTTCCTGACAGGCTCGGACGAGCATGGGCAGAAAATCCAGCGCACGGCGGAGGAGCAGGGAGTATCGCCGCTGGAGTACGTGGACGGGATTGTGGCGGAGTTCCAGAAGCTCTGGGTGAGGCTCGGCATTTCCAACGATGATTTCATCCGCACGAGCGAGGCGCGCCATCATCGGGTGGTGCAGGAGATCTTCCGCCGTATTTACGAGAAGGGGGATATTTACAAAGGCTCCTACACGGGGCTTTACTGCACGCCATGCGAGAGCTACTGGACGGAGCATCAGCTGGACGAGAACGGCTGCTGCCCGGACTGCCACCGTCCGGTGGAACAGGTGTCGGAGGAGGCATATTTCTTCAAAATGTCGAAATATGCGGACCGCGTGTTGCAATACATTGAGGAAAACCCGGAGTTCATCCAGCCGGTCTCCCGCCGCAATGAGATGATCAATTTCATCAAACAGGGGCTGGAGGATCTCTGCATCTCCCGCACGTCCTTCGACTGGGGGATTCCCGTGCCGATGGATGAGAAGCATGTGATTTATGTATGGTTCGATGCGCTGACGAATTACCTGACGCCCATCGGCTTTTTGGATGACGCGGAAAAGTTCGGGAAATACTGGCCCGCGGATCTGCATCTGGTGGGCAAGGAGATCGTGCGGTTCCACTCGATCATCTGGCCCTGCATCCTCATGGCCCTCGATCTGCCGCTGCCGAAGATGGTCTACGGGCACGGCTGGCTCGTGGTAGACGGCGACAAGATGTCGAAGTCCAAGGGGAATGTGGTGGACCCCCTGCTGCTCATCGACGAGTTCAGCGCAGATGCGATCCGCTATTTCCTGCTGAGGGAAATCAATCTGGGGCAGGACGGCAATTTCTCCCGTGATGCGCTGATCACGCGCATCAATGCGGATCTGGCGAATGACCTTGGGAATCTTCTGCACCGAACCCTCAACATGATCGGGAAATTCCAGGACGGCATCGTGCTGGCCCCGGAGGGTGAGAGCGAGATCGACGCGTCCCTCAAGGCGGACGCGATGGCGACCGTGAGGGCGTTCCGTGAGGGCATGGAGCAGATGAAGCTCAGCGAGAGCATCAAGAAGGTATGGGCGTTCGTCAGCCGCGCGAACAAGTACATCGACGAAACGGCGCCTTGGGCGCTTGCGAAGGATCCTGAGAAGAAGCAGGTGCTGGCAAATACCATGTACCATCTTGCGGAATCCCTGCGCTTCATCAGCGTGCTCATCTCGCCCTATATGCCCTTCACGGCAAAACGCATCTGGGAGCAGCTGGCGCTGCCGCAGCCCTTTGACGAGGTGCAGCTCTCGGATATCGAGACATGGGGCGGCATCGCGGGCGGCCATCGGGTCGGTGCGCCCGAACAGCTTTTCCCGCGCATTGAGGTGGAGAAAGAGGCGCAGCCTGCAAAGCCGCAGCAGACACAAAAGCAGGGAAAGCAGCAGAAAAAGGCGGAGAAGCGGGAGGAACCGGCAGCGGAGATCAGCATGGAGGATTTTTCCAAGATCCACCTGCGTGTGGTGAAAGTCCTGGCGGCGGAAAAAGTGCCGGAGACGGACAAGCTCTTGAAGCTGACGGTGGATTTGGGCAATGAGAAGCGGGAAATCGTGTCCGGCATCGCAAAGCACTATGAGCCGGAAGAACTGATCGGCAAGAATGTGGTCATGGTCATCAACCTGAAGCCTGCGAAAATCCGCGGCATCGTGTCCCATGGCATGGTTTTGGCGGCATCCGCGGGCGATGAACTGAAGGTGCTTTCCGTGGATATGCCCATCGGGGCAACGGTGCGATGATGGAGTTTGTCGATACGCATACCCACCTGAACGATGGGAAGTTCGATGAGGATCGTGCGGAGGCGGTGGCGCGCGCGAAGGCTGCGGGCGTATCCCGCATCATCAATTTCGGGGATACGATGCAGTCTTCTGAGGCGGTCGTGAGGCTGGCGGAGGAATATGCGGGGCTGTTCGCGGGTGTCGGCATCCATCCCGAAGAGGCCTGTGAGATGACGGCGGAGGATGACGCAAGGCTTGCGGCATGGGCGGCAAAGCCGCAGGTCGTGGCCATCGGGGAGATCGGTCTGGACTACTACTGGGAAAAGGATGCGGAGAAGCGGCTTTTGCAGCAGCGCGTGTTCGTCCGCCAGCTGGATCTTGCGCGGCAGCTGCATCTTCCCGTCTGCATCCATGACCGTGAGGCGCACGGGGACACACTTGCTATCTTGAAAAAGGAAGCGCGGGGCATGACCGGCGTGCTGCACTGTTTTTCCGGGAGCTGGGAAATGGCGCAGGAAGTTCTGCGCATGGGCTGGTATCTCGGCGTGGACGGGCCGCTGACCTACAAGAACGCGGCGAAGCTGCCCGAAATCGTGCAGAAGATACCCCTGGACCGTCTTCTGCTGGAAACGGATGCCCCCTATCTCGCGCCTGTTCCGAAGCGCGGGAAGCGCAACGAACCGGCCTATGTCGTCCACGTGGCGGAAAAGGTGGCAGAGCTCCGAAATGTCCCCTTGGGGGAAATTGCTGCCGCAACAACCCAGAATGCAATGCGACTGTATCGCATCAAATAAGAAGAATAAATTGTTGGTTTTTTGTGAAAGTGGTGGGCAGGTTCAAAAAAGAACGGCTCGCCACTTAATTTTTCCCATTTTTCCATGTGGTTTTCAGATAAAAGTGGGAGAATAGCATCATGCAAAGCACAGAAACCTAAAGTTCTGTGCTTTTGTATCAGTAATGGATCGACAAATTAGGAGCAAAGGGGGTATTCAATGAGTTTCAAGAAGCTGAGATTATTCAACCGAAAGGAAAAGAAAGCGATGCTTTGCCTCATGCTTGGTTCTATGATGGCACTGACCACCGGCTTTACACCGAACAATCTTCAGAACGTACGCATCCTTGTGGATGGACAGACGATTGAAACGCACACAACAGCTACGAACCCTGAGGGCATCCTGGACCGTGCAGGGATTCAATTGAACGAAAAAGACGAGTATTATGCGAAGAAAACAGGAAATGGAACAGAGATTATCGTACAAAGGGCTGTGCCGGCCGTCATCGAGTACAACGGCACAAAAGAACAGGTTTTGACAAGCAGAGCGACGGTAGGCGAGGCGCTGAGCGACCTCGGCTATAACGTGAACGACTATCAGGTCGTTCCGGGGTTGGATACGAAAGTTCAGGAAAATATCAATATAAAGCTCGAAGACAGCGCAGCTGTCAAGGCGGCTGCGGCCGCAAGAAAGGCGGAGGAGGAGCGTCTCCGCAATCAGATCATCGAAACCTCCAGAGGGGCAGTGCGCTATACGCATGCCATGACCATGGAGGCCAGCGCTTACCTGCCGACGGATGGCGGCGGAAGCGGGGTGACGGCATCCGGCATGCGCGCACAGCGCGGTGTCGTGGCGGTCGACCCGCGGGTGATTCCCCTTGGGACGCGCCTGTATATTCCGGGCTATGGCGATGCCATTGCGGCGGACACGGGCGGAGCTATCAACGGCCATATGATCGACCTCTGCATGGAAAGCTACGGCGAGGCCATGCAGTTTGGACGCCGTCCCGTTACGGTGTATGTGCTTCAGTAAACAAATTGGCAGCTATTGCATTTTGCAATGGCTGCCTTTTTTGAAAAAGAAGGACGGGAATGGGGGAAATTCAAGAGAAGGGTGCAGGATTTTAGCGGATGATGAAGAATAAAAACAGGGGAATATTGATTCTCAGATGAAAAACTTTATGGAAGCAAGTTCTTAAGTCCTATACTAGTATAACCCATTCCAAATAACTTGCTGTTTGACTTGTCTAACGCTTGACGTAGCTCTGCTACGACTGCGCTCCTCATCCTTGTTCATGAAAATTTATCCTGCGTGAAACAGCAAGCTATTTAAAACGTGTTATACTAGAAGCCGTTGATATTTACCAAGTGAAGCGAAGGTAAATATTTACGGATTCTGCATATCGAGCGTCCGGAAATAGTCTCGTTTTAGTAAATTTCTCTGAACGCGAGCATAAAAGGGGAGAAGGGCATGGAACGGAGCAGGGCGATTGTTTTGACGAAATCATTGCTGCGGGAATACTATGAGTATGGCAGCATCAAAAATATCATGGATATCCTGGATGAGGATGCCATTGCCTTTGGAATCCGTTCGGATGACTACCATGTAGGGCCGAAGGCGGTTCGCGAACTGTTGGAGAAAGAGCATCTTCTGGTAGCGCCGTGCACGATCACGAAGATGGGATGCACCGAGAAAGCGTCGGATGACGGCGGCTGCACGGTTTATGTGAACCTGATTTTCCGCCGGAAGGACCGTCTGGCGAACATGCACCGCGTGCGCGTGATGTACCGCCGGAGCGGTGAGGGCGTGTATTCCATTCGCGGGCTGCATTTCGTGCGTGATGTGCGGCACGAGGCCACCTATCGGCTCATCAGCACCCGCATCATGAACGAGGGCGCCGAGAACACGGCGGAGGATATCATGGACATGGTGTCCTCTTATGTGAATTGCGCCTATGTGGTCTATCGCTCGGACGAGATGCACAGCATGAGCTATTACAGCGACGAGCTGTGGCGCATGATGGGCTATGCCGATGCGCAGGAATTCGAGGCGGCCTGCCCGAACGGGTACATGGATGCCATCCTAAAGAACGAGCGCGAGGACATACGGGAATCTCTCCGGAAGCAGCTGCTGAAAAAAGAGGACTATCAGATCGAGTATCATCTGGTCCAGAAGTCGGGAAAACTGCTCAGCATCATGGAATGCGGGCGCTATGTGCTGGACAAGCAGGCAGGCATCGGGACGCTCAACGGCATTGTCACGGATGTTACGCCGCTCAAGCAGTCCCATGATACTTACCTGTTTACGCTCCGCCATGACGCATTGACGGGAATTTTCAACAAAAACGCTTTTTTTGCGGAAACAGAGGAAATCCTCACAAGGAATCCGGACACAGGGTTCGAGATCATGTGCATGGATATCGCTCGCTTCAAGATCATCAACGATCTTTTCGGGGAGGAGACGGGAGACCGGCTTCTGACCTATGTGGCACGCTTCCTGAAAAACATGAAGATGGAGAACTGTACCTATGGACGGCTGCACTCGGACAATTTCGTGATTTGCTATCCGTCGGGAACGGATAACCGCAATCGCTTGGTTCATTCCCTGCAGATGCTTGCTGCCAGTTTCGCGCTGGACTACCGCGTGGATTTCTACTTCGGCGTCTATGTGGTGGCGGATCGCAGCCTGTCGGTGAGCGCGATGTGCGACCGCGCCAGCATGGCGCTGGCCAAGAGCAACAATAACGGGTTCGTGACCTGCACGGTGTTCGATGAGAAGATGCGCGACGGTATCGTGAATGAGCAGGTCATCGTGAACAATATGGCGGATTCCTTGGAGAACGGGGATTTTCTGCTCTATCTGCAGCCGAAGTACGAACTCATGGCGGAGAAAATCGTGGGCGCGGAGGCGTTGGTGCGCTGGATCCATCCGAAGCTGGGAAATATCCCGCCGGATCGGTTCATTCCCATCTTTGAGCACACGGGATTCATCTACCGCATGGACAAGTACATCTGGGAAAAGGCTTGCCAGCTCCTGCGGCAGGATTTGGACCGGGGAACGCCTGTCATGCCGATTTCCGTCAATGTTTCGCGTGTGGATCTCTACAGCCCGACCATCATACAGGATTTCACGGATCTTCTGGAACGCTATCGGCTGCCGCCGCGTTTGCTGGAGCTGGAGCTGACGGAGAGCGCCTATGTGGAGAATCCGAAGCATATCATCGAGATCACGAAACAGTTGCAGAAGCTGGGATTCCCGATTCTCATGGATGATTTCGGCAGCGGCTATTCTTCGCTGAATATGCTCAAGGACATGCCGGTGGACATTTTGAAGATCGATTTGAAATTCCTGAGCTACGACGAAGGGGAAGACAACGGGCGCGCCGGAAATATCCTGAACTCCATCGTGCGGATGGCGAAATGGCTGCATATCCCGGTGATTGCAGAGGGCGTGGAGACGCGGCAGCAGGTGGACTTCCTGCGCACGATCGGCTGCGAGTGCGTGCAGGGGTACTACTACTCGAAGCCTGTGCCTGTGGATGTCTATGAGAAGCTCATTGAGAAGAACAGCTTCGAGAAGGTGCCGGAGGTGCATCTGGGATACAGCGATACCGTGGATATGATGAGCCTCAGCGCCCAGCTTACAGTGCTTTTCAACAGCACGTCGGAGGGCATCGGGCTGTATGAGATCATGGGCGACCATTTGGAGCTGTTGCGCGCGAATGACGGCTATTTCAACTTGTTCGGGGATGACAGGGATACGGTCTACGATGCGAACCGGTCAGTGATCAATGATGTGCACCCGAAGGATCGGGATACGCTTTGGGCGGCCATCGAGAAGTCGGAGAAAACCAAAAAGCCTGCGGAGTGTGTGGTCCGCCGCTACTGCGTGGATGGGCGGATGCTCTGGCTGAGGGTGCGCGCAAGCATCATTTTCGTGGAACAGATGCGGAAGCTGCTGTATCTCGTGATGGAGGAAGCTACGACGGCCGAGCAGGACCGCATGCAGATCAAGAACATGTCGGACAGCATGACGGGAGGCTTTGGCGTCTATGAGCTGAAGGGCGAGGATATCTATTGCCATTTCCTGAGCAAATGGCTCACGGACATCAATGGGCAGCAGCTGATGGACGCAGATGGACGCATTGATAAGGAGTACCTGAAAACGGCTGTCCCGGCAAGTGTCTGCGGGAATATACGGAGAGCCATCAAGGAGGCCGGCCGCACCGGGCGGCTGGTCACCATGGAGTATCCGTTCAAGACGGCAGACCAGCGGAATATCTGGCTCAAGGCCACCTTCTGCAGCATCGGGAAGGACGGGGATAGTCATCTCTGCTATGCGTTCATCCACGAAATCACACAGTAGATATCGTCAAACAAAAGAACCGGAGAGGGCGGCACCGCCTTTCCGGTTCTTTGCTATGAAATCTTAGCAAATACAAGCCAAAGGCGCAGTATGAGCTTGGATTTCGTGTAAGGGCGTAGGGCGAAACACCGTTTCGCACGAAGTTCTTTGTCAGTTTTTCTTGAGGTAGAGCTGTGCGGGATCGTCCTTTGCGCGCTGAATCAGGAGCTTCAGACGTTCGATGTTCTTTTTGTGGCGCTCAATCGCAAAACCGATGCGGACATGCTCTTCTTCTGTGAACTCGGGCTTTTGCTGCGCCTCCTCGATGCGCTTGAGCCGTGCCTCGACCTCGTGGAGTTCGTCGGTGATGAGTTTCTTGTCCTGCAGCGCAAAGCCGTAGACAGCAAGAAGCTGCTCCTTCACATAGGCGGCATAGCCCGGCTCGCTGGACTCCTGCTCCAGTTGGCGAGCGAGATGGTAGATGATGTCAAAGGGGTTTTCCGCACGATGGATCATGTCCAGAAGATCCATTTTCATGATTTGCTGCTTCCCATGCGGCTTCGTGATATCGACCGTTTTCGATGAAGTCTGTTCGTCTGGCATAAGAAATACCTTCTTTCTTGGGAACGTGCCTTCAGTATAGCAGAAATGGAAGAGTTTATAAACACGAAAGTGTTCCTCTTTTTTCAAAAGCTATGGTACAATGTTGTATGAGGGACAGTTCCTGAGAGAAAGGATTACAGCTTTATGAAACGGTATCGGATGAAATTATATCGATGGATTGCGGGATTGCTGGTGATGCTTGCCGTTTTGTTTCCCGCAGGGGGAGCGAAGGCAGCGGATGCGTGGACGGTCGCGGCTGAGGCTTTGGGCGTGCTGGCGGCATATCAGTCCAGTTTGGCTTCCATGCTTTCCATCGGGAACGATGTGAACGCACAGGTCTCGGGGCGTGTGCAGGATGAGCAGCAGAATGGGATGGATCCGAACGAACACGATCAGGCCGTGGTGCGCCGCGTCATGACAAAGCTGATCAATCAAGGGGAATATGAGCTGCAGGTAAACTCCTTGCCATTTACCTATTTTGTGAACGATGATCCGATGTTCAATGCGGCGTGCTATCCGACGAACTATATCAGTATCAACCGCGGACTGGTGCGTGGAATGAACTGTGACGAGGATGAATTGGCGGCGGTGCTGGCGCATGAGATGACCCACGGCATTGAGCAGCACAGCGCAAAGAACTATGCGAAGGCAATGGCGCAGTACGTGGGTTTGAGCCTCCTGAACATGGAAACGGGGGCGACGGATTGGAACCGGCTGAACGGCATCGTCAATTACTCCATTGCGAAGAATGTAACGCTTCCCACGGAATATGAAGCGGATGCAGGGGGCTTCTATCTCATGACGAGCGCGGGCTTCAATCCCGGCGGGTCGGCGGCGGCAATGGCGCGCATGAGCCATTACGTGAAATATGAGACGACGGACATTTGGGAATACGATGCGCAGGATACGAAGCCGAACGAGGAGAATTTCAGCGACCATCCGGAGACGGACAAGCGGGAGCAGAGGTTCGCCGCCATGATGACCGAGTACGGCTGCGGGCATGTGACCGTGGAAAATCGCAGGAATGTGCTGATTGACGGGAATCTGGTCTATACGTCGGCCATGACGAGCGATGATTACGACAACCGTACGGAAAATGCCTATTATGTGGCAGGCGCTCTGGCAAAGGCTTTTCATGATTATGATTCGGCGGAGGAATGGAATTTCCGCAAGGGGGCGGATGGACGGGACGATCTGCTGACTGAGGACCATAGCTATGCGGTTCTGAGGGAATATATCCGGCGTACTTCGGGCATGGAAAAACTCTATGGGATCGTCGCTGCGGCCTATGCGGGCGAGGCGGCGAGCGGAGCGCGGATCCGTCAGCGGGAGCAGGAGGCAGCGCGCAGGGCGGAATGGGAAAAGCGTCGTCAGGCAGCTTTGGCTGCGAAGGTGAATGCGGCCAGGAAGCTTTACCTGAACGCGGATACTTACAGCGATTATGGGATGGGCGATTATGCGCTGATGGAGATATCCAGATATTTCGCGAGCCAGCAGCAGGAGAATCTGCCGGAGGCCTATGGAATCCGTGGGCGTGCCAAGGCGATCTGCGGGGACTTCGAGGGAGGTCTGCGGGACGCGGCGCAGGCTCTGGAGATGGATGCCACGAATCCCTATAATTTCCTGAATCGCGCGGATATCTATCACATGCAGGGGGATTATGCGCTTGCGCTTCAGGATGTCGCGTCTGCTCTGGCACTGGACGGGGAAAATGCAGCAGCCTATTTCATGCAGGGCATGCTCCGAGATGAGCTTGCGGATCATGATGGAGCGCTGGAAAGCTATCGTTCCTGCTATGAGCTCACGAAGAATCCGGAGATTGTTCCCATGGCATACTTGAAAGAAATCGATGCCAAGCAAGCCGAACAACTGGAGAAAGCGCAGGCGCAGCAGGAAGAAGAACGGCTGACACGGTGGAAAAAGCAAAAGGAAAGCAAGAAAAACAAGGTGGATTAGGTGAAAATTTCCACTTAACTTTTCGGGGATATCCTTCGATATACATAGTGGAGTATTGTCGCAGCGCTGACGCGGCAATACACGGAAACACTGATTCATTCAGCGTTTCCATAGGAAAAGGATTTCGTGATTGTTCAAGGGAGGAAAAAGTCATGGCGAATATGATCAATGCAAACTATGCCCAGCTCTACAAGAGCACGAGCCAGCTCGGCAAAGGCGCGAATGCAGTGAAAGGGGCATCCGCAAAGGCTTCGGAGGCAGCGAAGGATCTGTCCGCGATGTTCGGGAAGGATGTTTCCGTGGAGCTTTCCGGTGACGGGCTGGCAGCACTGGCCAATCAGCGGAAGGAAGCGGTGAACAACGAGGAAAGTAGCGGCGGGAACGCGGTCGGCGCGGAACAGAAGCTTTCCGCGAAGGCGCAGGATTTTCTGGCGAAGCTGCGCGAAAAATATGGAGACTATGACTTCATCATCACAGAAAATATGGATGACACACAGGGCCTGATGGAGCAAGGGACCAAGCAGTATTCCGTCATCCTCACCAACGACGAGCTGGAGAAGATGGCAGATGACGAGGAATATGCCGACAAGGTCATGGGCAATGTGGAGACTGCGATTGACAAGCTGAAAGGGATCGCGGAAAAAGGCGGGCTGGGCGAAGGCGTGCAGTTCGCGCATATCGGCATTTCCTTTGACAACGACGGCAATATGAAGCTCTTCGCACAGCTGGAGAAGCTGTCCGCCGATCAGCAGGAACGTCTGGAGAAGCTGAAGGAAAAGCGTGCTGAGGAAGCCGAGGAGGCTGCGAAGCAGGCGGAAAAAGACAAAGCCGAAAAGCCGGAAGATGAGGACGAATGGGAGTATATGCCCGTCAAGAAAGCCATGGTAGAGGCGGATACGGAAGAAGAGCTCATGGAGAAGATCTTGGGCATTGATTGGGACAGCATTGAAGCATCGTAACGATTGATGGGGAAGTTTTAGACACAGGAAAAGCGCAGCTTGCAAGGCTGCGCTTTTCCTGTGCCTGATACCGGCAGTGATTTATTTTACTTTACGCAGGACAACTGCACTGCGGGCCGGGATGTAAATCTTCAGCCATTCCTTCTTGTCCTTTTCATAAAGCGGGTCAAGATTCGTGAAATGCGGGACGCTGTCATCCGCCAGACCGTTGCCGCCGAATTTCGTCGCATCGCTGTTCAGCACCACATGGTATTCTCCCTTTGGCACGAGGAAGCCGTAGTCCGGGAAGGACTGGGTGGGCGAGAAGTTGAACACGAAGACGAGATCGCCGCGCATGTAGGCGAGGATCTGATCGCCATCGTTGTGCCAGATCTCAATGACGGGCAGCTTCTGGAAATCCTTGACACTCTTCATGATGGAGAGCATTTCCCGATCGAAGTCCCCAAGGTAATGATAGCAGAGCTCGGGGTCATCAACCAGGCTCCACTGCCTGCGCGCGTATTTATAGCTCCATCCGTTGCCTTCGCGCGGGAAGTCGATCCATTCGGGATGTCCGAACTCGTTGCCCATGAAGTTGAGATAGCCGCCGTTGATGGTGGAGGCTGTCACGAGGCGGATCATCTTGTGCAGCGCGATGCCGCGATCCACCATGCCGTTGCGGTTGTCGATGCGGAAGTGCCAGTACATGTCCGCGTCGATGAGACGGAAGATGATGGTCTTGTCGCCCACCAGCGCCTGATCGTGGCTTTCCGCATAGGAAACGGTCATTTCATCCGAGCGGCGGTTCGTGACCTCCCAGAAGATGCTGGAGGGCTTCCAGTCCTCGTCCTTCTGCTCCTTGATGGTCTTGATCCAATAGTCGGGGATGTTCATGGCGAGGCGGTAGTTGAAGCCATAGCCGCCGTCCTCGAATTTCGCTGCGAGGCCGGGCATACCACTCACGTCCTCAGCTATGGTGATGGCTTCCGGCTTCACCTCATGGATGAGCTTATTGGCAAGGGTCAGATAGCAGATAGCATTGTCATCCTGATGCCCGTTGAAGTAGTCACCGTAGCCGCCGAAGGCTTCGCCGAGCCCATGGCTGTAGTAAAGCATGGAGGTGATGCCGTCGAAGCGGAATCCGTCGAAGTGGTATTCCTCCAGCCAGTATTTGCAGTTGGAAAGCAGGAAGTGGAGCACATCGTCCTTGCCATAGTCAAAGCACAGGCTGTCCCAGGCGGGATGCTCGTGACGGTCGCCCGGATAGAAGAACTGGTTCGGATCGCCGCAGAGATTGCCGAGCCCCTCGACCTCGTTCTTGACCGCGTGGCTGTGCACGATGTCCATGATGACTGCGATGCCCTGCTGATGTGCCGTGTCGACGAGATCCTTGAGCTCTTCCGGCGTGCCGCAGCGGCTGCTGGCTGCAAAGAAGGAGCTCACATGATAGCCGAAGCTGCCGTAATAGGGATGCTCCTGGATTGCCATGATCTGGATGCAGTTATAGCCGTCCTTGATGACGCGGGGGAGCACATTCTCCTTGAATTCCGTATAGGTCCCGACCTTTTCCGCATCCTGGCTCATGCCGACGTGGCACTCATAGATGAGCAGCGGATCGGTCTTGATCTTGAAGCCCTTGTCATGCCAGGTGTGTTTTTTCTTGGGATCCCACACCTGTGCGGAGAAAATCTTGGTCTGGTCGTCCTGTACGACGCGCTGGCACCATGCGGGAATGCGCTCGCCCTCGCCGCCGTTCCAGTGCACCTTCATCTTGTAGAGGTCGCCGTGCTTGAGCTTGTCCGCGGGAAGTTCGATTTCCCAGTTGCCGCTGTCGGACACGCGCTTGCAGCGATAGGCGTCATCTTCCTTCCAGCCGTTGAAGTCCCCGATGAGATAGATATCCGTGGCATTGGGCGCCCATTCGCGGAAGACCCACCCCTTGTCGGTTCTGTGCAGGCCAAAATACAGATGCCCCGTGGCAAAATCGGAAAGAGAACGCTTTCCGTTCTGCGTGAGCTGGTTCAGTTTCCATACTGCATGGTCATGGCGCCCCCGAATCGCATCCTCATAGGGCTCCAGCCACCCGTCATGTGCCACCAGACCGATGTGTTCATTTGCCATACATTTTCGCCTTGATAAAATCCCCATGAGCGGAGATCCTATCTGCTCCCTCCCATCCCAAATGAATTTTTTCGTGAAACACGCTGAACTCATTATAACGCAATTGTTCAAATTTTGCCATAGGCAAAATATACCCTATGGCGTTTCGTCAGGCTTGTCCTGACATAACGCAATTGTTCAAATTTTGCCATAGGCAAAATATACCCTATGGCGTTTGTCAGGCATGTCCTGTTATATCAAAATGGAATGGGAGAGATCAACAAACGAATGCGTATCGGCAGGTGGTTCATGCACACGCATCCTCATGCAGGACGGCAGATTTTTCTTCGGTTATCCAGACTCCGCTTTTATAGCAGCGCAGACCGATGGCTGCCGCTGTCAGACAGAGCAGGAAATCGGGCAGGGCCTGCAAAACGCCGCAGTACAATATGGCAGTCCACAAGGGGATGGGGGCAGCGATCACATAATTCGAGACGAGATAAAACCAGGCGATGCCGATCACATAAACAATGACCATGCCGCCTAAATTGGCCGCCAGCAAAGCAGAATAAGATACCGCCGAGAAACGGCGCACGCAGAACCCGCAAAACCAGGCCTGCAGGATGAAAGCCAGCAGATAGCCGAACGTTGGCTGCAGGACATAGGCGGGGCCGCCGCCCGAGGCAAACACCGGGACACCAAGCAAGCCCAGCAATACATAGGCGCCGACGGCAATGGCACCCAAGCGGGCACCAAGGACCAGCCCGGCCAGCAGAGTGAACATGAATTGCAGGGTATAAACATCCGTGCCGACAGGGATGCGGATAAAGGTCCCTGCCGTGATCAGGGCGATAAACAAGCCGCACAGAACGATTTCGCGAACAGAAAGATGATTCATTTTCGTCCCCTTTGTAACTAACTTTTTATAAATATTTACTTGGCCGCAAACGGATATGCTTTCGACCGTTCTTTAACCCTGCCGGAACCATTCCTTCATCACAGAGAAGATATGAACGAGTTCGTCGTCCGTAAGGATGTAAGGCACCATCGAATACAGATACTTCAGGAAAGGCCGTGCAAAGACACCGTGTTCATAGGCAAACTGCTGATATCCGGCCAATGTCTCGGCATCATAGACTTCTATGCAGGCACATCCGCCCATGATGCGGACCTCGCGGATGCGTGGGTCGGTAAAGCCCGCAAGCTCTCGCTGGGTGAGTTCCTCGATATGGGCAACCCTGGATGGAACATCGAGTCGGTCAAAGAGGTCGACAGCAGCCTTGGCTGCGGCACAGGCCAAAGCATTGCCCATGAAGGTCGGGCCGTGCATCAAAGCTTTCTCCGGCGCATCATCGTAAAACGCGGCAAAGACCTTCTGGTTGGCTACCGTGACGGCATGGCCGATATGTCCGCCGGTCAACCCCTTGCCCAGCACCAAAATATCCGGCAGGACCACATCGGCGACAAAACGATGGCCGGTCCGTCCAAACCCCGTGGCTACTTCGTCGAAGATCAGCAGTACGCCATAGGTATCACACAGCTCCCTCGCTCGCTTGAGAAAGGCAATGTCATACATGCGCATTCCGCCTGCACCCTGCAAAAGCGGTTCGACGATAAAACAGTTCAACTCATCATGATAACGGTCAAAGGCCGCCTCAAGAGATGCAATATCCGTGGGGATATGCACGACATAGGGGTTGTCGCCGTAGACCTGCAGGACGAAATGGTAGTCCTCGTCATCGCCGACAGCCATGGCCTTGAACGTGTCGCCATGATAGGCATGATGCAATGCCAGCACCGTTTTGCGATGGTTCTCGCCGCGATTCACATAATACTGCAGCGCCATCTTCAAGGCCACTTCCACGGCGACGCTGCCGGAATCGGAGAAGAAGCAGTAATCCAGATCCCCCGGCAGCCAGGATGCCAGTTTCCCGGACAATTCTTCCACAGGCTTATGGGTAAGGCCGCCGAGCATCACATGTGAGAATTTGGCAGCCTGTTTGCAGATGGCCTCCGTGATTTCCGGCTGGTGATAGCCGTAGATCACACTCCACCAGGATGAAATGGAATCCAAGAGCTTCGTGTCCTGTGTGTAAAGATACGCCCCTTCGGCAGCAATGATCTCGTAAGGTTTCTTCATCGTTTTCATTTGTTCATAAGGATACCAAATCATCGAATGCCCTCCATTAAATCTGTCCTATCGTTGCACAATTCCTGAATTCTACGCTTAATACGATACTCCGTTGGCACCATTTTGTCAACTTGTTACAAAATAGCGGTTGACATTACGGTAAAGAATAACCGGGCATCGAAATCATCCGATGCCCGGAACCATTGCAAAATGGCGGAGTGGGAGAGATTCGAACTCTCGCAGCCTTGCGACTCTAACGATTTAGCAAACCGTCCTCTTCAGCCTCTTGAGTACCACTCCGTGGCGGAGAGGGTGGGATTCGAACCCACGGTGCCATAGGGCATCACTGGTTTTCAAGACCAGCTCCTTAAACCACTCGGACACCTCTCCGTAGGGCAACATTATAGCAGGTCGGCAGGTTGCTTGTCAAATTTGATTGCTTCTTTTTTCTGAAGCTAGTATAATGTAATGTAGAAAGTTATTTTGGAGGATGCGGCTGTGAAGATTGCTTTTTTTGATTCGGGTGTCGGCGGTCTCTCGGTGCTTCATCATGCAATGAAGGCGCTGCCGGAGGAGCAGTTCGTCTTTTTTGCGGACGAAGATCATGTCCCTTACGGCGTGAAGGAAAAGGAACAGGTGCTCCAATATGTGGATGAGGCATTCCGGTTTCTGATGACGCAGGACGTGAAAGCAATCGTTGTGGCATGCAACACGGCAACCAGCGTGGCGGCTGCTGAGATGCGAAGAAAATATGAGATCCCGATCATCGGCATGGAGCCGGCGGTGAAACAGGCGATGGACCTTTACGGAAACCGGCGGGTGCTGGTCACGGCGACGCCGATTACGCTGCGTGGCGAGAAGATGCGCATGCTGATGGAGCAGCTGAACCGGGAAAGGCTCATTGACCGGCTGCCGCTTCCGCGTTTGGTGGACTTTGCCGAGCATCAGGAATTTCGGTCTCCTGAGGTGAAGTCCTATCTGGAACAGGCTTTTTCGCCTTATGATTTCTCGCAATTCTCGTCTGTCGTACTGGGCTGCACGCATTTCAACTACTTCAAGGACAGCATGCGCGAGCTTTTGCCGGAGCATGTGCGCTTCGTGGACGGGAATGCGGGCACCGTCCATGAATTGATCCGCAGACTGAAGGAGCGTGACGCACTGGAACATCTGCCGCAGACCGTCACTTGTTTCTATTCCGGCAGGGAAGTGCGGGATGCGGCGGAGCTTTCGCGCCTCCAAGCGTATATGGGGCGTTTGGAAGAAATGTATACAATCGGATAGGTGCTCTCAGCAACAAGAAAACCTTGACATTGCGAGCGATTTGTTCTAGGCTATACAATGTGTTTTGCGTATGGATTCTATGCCATATCGCTATTGTACAGGGAGGGCATTGTTTTGTCGATTGTTGCAGAGTATCGTGTGAACTTTTTTGATACGGATGCGATGAAAGTGGTACACCATGCGAATTATATCCGATGGTTCGAGATCGGACGCGTGGAATACCTGAGGAACTTGGGGATTACGCTGGATGACATGATGGCGGACGGCTTTGTGTTCCCCATTACGGAGGTCAAGGCGAAATACGTCTCGCCGGGATATTTCGACGATGTGCTTTGCATTGAGACGCGGGCGACGGCGCTCACGAAGGTGAAGATGGCGTTCGACTATCGCGTCTATCGCAAGTCGGATGGCACGACCCTTGTAACAGGCCATACACAGAATGTGTTTACCAGCCGGGAGAGCGGGCAGATCGTCCGCTTGCCCGCGAAATATCATGAGCGGCTGCAGAAGGCCATGGAGCAGGAGCGGGCCGAGAAGAAGCAGGAGCAATGAGGAGGCGTGCTGCGTGACAGCATTTTACGTGATTCTGGGCATTGTAATTGCCCTGATCGTTATCGTGAATATTTTTCTTTCGATTGAGGGGAATGCAAAGGTTGAGGTCCGGACGGAGAATCGTACGCCTTGGATCGTGGAACAGCAGACGGATACCAGTGTGGTGCTTTCGACAAAACTGGAGTTCGCGAATGTCGGGAAGCAGTGTGCGACGATCATGGATGCGATAGTCCGCCCGCAGCTTCCCTATGAGCAGTACGATGGCATCGAGGTGCGTGGCAAGGCCGAAATGGAGGGCGCGCCGCGTGAAGATGACTACTTCGAAGCGGTTTTGATCCAAAAGAGCGAGAGCATCTTCATCCATGCAAAGGTGACGCTCACTGCGCGCAAGGGCATGAAGCTGAGGGAGGCTCTCTCCCATATGGTGGATCTCCCGGTGGAACTCATCTATATGACTGTCGACCGCAAGCCGTGGCGCTATGAAAAGGTGAGGTTCTTGTTGACTGCGGATGAGATCGCGCGTCTTGCGGGCGTGGATCTGGCGGAGGACTGAGGAGGAAGCTTGATGGCAGATGTAGAGATCATTCCTGTGCCGACACGCATCCTGACCGAGCGGGATGATATCATCGACCAGGTGGAGAAATATACGAAGGACAAGATTGGGGAAAACGATGTGATTTCCGTAGCGGAAAGCGTTGTGGCAATCACGCAGGGGCGTGTCGTGCGTCCGGAGGATTTGACCATCAGCCCCGTTGCGCAGCTTTGCTGCAGGTTCATACCAGACTACGGCAGCCTTGCCAGTCCGCACGGGATGCAGTCCCTGATGGATGTGGAGGGAACCTGGCGCGTGGCGTTCGCTCTTCTGGCAGGTTTTTTCGGAAAGCTCATCGGACAGGGAGGACTCTTTTACAAGTGGGGCGGCGAGCAAACGGCGCTCATTGATGATGTGACGGGCACGATGCCGCCTTATGACAAGAGTATTGTCTACGGTCCAAAGGATCCGCAGAACGTCGTGAAGCGGCTGAAGGAGCGTCTGGGCTGCTTTGGGGCGATCATTGCGGATGTCAATGACCTGAAGCGTTCGCGCATTGTAGGCGTAACGGATGGCATGAATGGGCAGTTGGCGGCGAATCTTCTGATCGACAATCCGTTCGGCAATGCCTCCCAGAAAACGCCGATTTGTATTCTGAAGAATTTCAGGCAGTATCAGGAGCAGCATTGATTGGCAAGTTGCAGCAGGAGCCTTCCCAAACCAGAGAGGGCTTTCTTTTGCGTAGGAACTGGTAATAAATAAATTTTAAGATAGGACGCAGGGTAAATCTTCATAGGCTAGGCGGAGGGAGGAGGCATAGCGGGGCTATGTCGACTGGCTGATGTGCCGGTGGCACGTCAGCGAGAATTCTGAGCCAACGGCGAAGAATTGTCCGACCGACAACAACGCCTATGAAGATTTAGACAAGTCAAATCTAAAATTTATTTATGAACAGTTCCGCATATGAAGCAGGGGGCGGCAGGATGGCAAGACCGGACCGGAGATTGGCCGATCAGATGAGACCGGTGAAGATGCGGAGAAAGTTCCAGCGATATCCTGCAGGCTCTGTTCTGATCGAAATGGGAAATACCAAAGTGATTTGCGCGGCATCCGTGGAGGATCGCGTGCCGTTTTTTTGCAAGGGTACGGGCGAGGGCTGGGTGACGGCGGAGTATTCGCTGCTGCCCAGCGCGACATCGGTCCGTACGCAGAGGGATTCGGCCAGGGGGAAGATCAGCGGGCGTACGCAGGAAATCCAGCGGCTCATCGGAAGGTCGCTGCGCTCTGTAGTGGATCTCAAGGCTTTAGGGGAACGCACGATCACGTTGGACTGCGATGTGATTCAGGCGGACGGAGGCACGAGAACCGCTTCGATTACGGGAGCTTTTATCGCTTTGGTGGAAGCGTGTGCGAGCTTTTACGAGCCGGGCGGTGTCTTTCCCGTCAAGGATTTTTTGGCAGCCGTTTCCGTGGGCATCTCGCAGGAAGGGGAGCCTGTTTTGGATCTTTGCTATGATGAGGATTCGCAGGCCATCGTGGATATGAATGCGGTGATGACAGGCGAGGGGCAGTTCGTGGAACTGCAGGGAACCGGGGAAGGGCGCCCTTTTTCGAGGAAAGAGCTGGATGCCTTGCTGGAGCTTGCGGAGCAGGGGATTGATGAGCTGATCTCCTATCAGAAGGATGTGTTGGGCGGGCAGCTCGTGTGGAAAGTAGGGCGTGTCGGATGAAGAAAGTTGTCATAGCGACCAAGAACGAGGGCAAGCTTCGGGAAATGAAGCAGGCTTTGGGACATCTGCCTGTGGAGATTGTGTCCCTGGCGGATTTCGGCGCTCTGCCGGATGCGGTGGAAGATGCGGATACCTTTTTGGAAAATGCGCGCATCAAGGCAAGATTCTTCATGGAACAGACCGGCTGTGCCTGTATCGCGGATGACTCGGGGCTGGAAGTTGCTGCGCTGGGCGGAGCGCCGGGCGTGCATTCCGCGCGTTTTGCGGGCTTTCATGCGGATGATGGCACGAACAATGAGAAACTGCTTGCGGAACTCAGAAATGCAGGCGTGACGGAGTCCGATGCGGATTATCGATGCGCACTGGTATTCATGGATACGGACGGACAGGAACTTCATGCGGATGGCCGCTGCGACGGCGTGATTCGCATGACGGCAAAGGGAAGCAACGGATTTGGCTATGATCCCTATTTTTATGTGGCCAAGGACAGAACCATGGCAGAGCTGAGCTTGGAGGAGAAGGACCGGATCAGCCATCGGGGGGCGGCGCTTCGGCGAATGGTACAGCTTTTGGGGGAGTATCTAAAATGAGGATCGGAATCATCAGCGATACGCACGGCAGCATGGAAGCTGTCGAAAAGGCCTTGGGCGCTGCGCAGGGGGTCGAGATGTGGCTCCATGCGGGAGACTGCACGCCGGATGCGGGCTATTTGAGCAGCATGACAGATGCTCCCGTGTTTGCCGTGGCGGGAAACTGTGACTGGCCGAACGCTGATGTGCCGGACGAGCGCATGGTGGAGGCAGGCGGGCACCGTATCATTCTGGTTCATGGGCACCTTTACGGGGTACGCTATGAAACGGATCTTCTGAAGCAGGCGGCGGCGAGCAAGGGCGCGGATATTGCGGTCTACGGGCACACGCATATCGCGGATATCACGCCCGGCGAGATCTTTGTGCTGAACCCGGGCAGCGCTGCCCGTCCGAGGGACGAGATGCGGCCGTCCTTCATGATTGCCGAGCTGGAACCGGGGCAGGTGCCCAGCGTGGAGCTTATCCGCATGCATCCATAGAACATGAGAGGGGGCGGACAAGGCATTGATGTTTTGATGCCTTGTCCGCTTTTTGCTGCCGAAAATTTTGTTTGGTAAAGTTGGATTCCCATGCAGGATTTTTAGATTTTGTGACTAATATATAAAGTTGATGTAAGGAATGTCTCGGATGCATGATTTGCCAGAAAACCCATTGCGGTTTATATTTTTATGGGAGGGATTACTTTGCGAGAACTCGACGCGAAACAGATCACGGAAGCCGTGGCAGAGATGTGCAAGGAAGCGGCATATTATCTGCCAAAGGATGTCTATGAAGGGTTGAAACGGGGGCGTGAGACAGAAAAATCGCCGGTCGGGCAGAACGTGCTCGACCAGATCATCCGGAATGCGGAGATCGCCCGTGCAGAGGATCGCCCGTATTGCCAGGATACGGGCATGACCATCGTGTTCTTGAAGATCGGGCAGGATCTTCATATCACGGGTGGGTATCTGGAGGATGCTGTCAATGAAGGCATCGCGAAGGGCTATACGGAGGGATACCTTCGCAAGTCCGTCGTGTCTGAGCCGCTGTTCAACCGCGTGAATACGAAGAACAATACGCCGGGCGTCATCTATACGGAAATCGTTCCGGGAGACAAGCTGGACATCACGATTGCGCCGAAGGGGTTCGGCAGCGAGAACAAGTCGGGCGTCAAGATGCTGGTTCCTGCCGATGGGGTAGAGGGTGTGAAGAAGGCCGTCATGGAGATCATCCTCCATGCGAGCATGAATCCCTGCCCGCCCATGGTTGTCGGCGTCGGCATCGGCGGCACGATGGACCGGGCGGCGCTCCTCTCCAAAAAAGCGCTCACGCGCTCCATTGACGAGCGCAATCCGATGCCGGAATACGCAAAGCTGGAAGAGGAACTCCTTGAGCTCATCAATCAGACGGGAATCGGGCCGCAGCTTGGGGGAACGACCTCGGCGCTCGCTGTGAATATCGAATGGGGACCGACCCATATTGCCGGGCTTCCGGTAGCAGTCACGATTTGCTGCCATGCTATGCGCCATTCACATCGTGTGCTTTGAGGATCAGGAGGAAGAGATATGGCTGAACAGATTAGAATCCAGACACCTTTTACGGAGGAGATGTCCCGCAAGCTCAAAGCAGGGGATGCGGTGCTCATTTCCGGCGAGATCATCGCCGCACGCGATGCGGCGCATAAGGCTATGACAGAGGCGCTCGCGCGCGGCGAGAAGCTTCCGGTAGATTGGAACAACCAGATGGTCTACTACCTTGGGCCGACCCCCGCAAAACCGGGCGATCCGATCGGCTCCTGCGGCCCGACGACATCCGGCCGTATGGACGCATATACGCCGACCATGCTGGATCAGGGCATCAAGGGCATGATCGGCAAAGGCTCCCGTTCCAAGGAAGTCATCGAGTCCATGAAGAAGAACGGCGTGACCTATTTTGCGGCAGTCGGCGGCGCAGCGGCGCTCATCGCGAAGTCCGTCAAGAAATACGAAGTACTTGCCTACCCGGAGCTCGGGCCTGAGGCAGTGGCCCGCCTCACCGTGGAGGATTTCCCCGCTATCGTGGTCATTGACTGCGAGGGGAACAGCCTGTATGAGACGAATCAGAAGAAATATCGTACCCTGCAGGGCTATGAATGAGTTTTCGACTGGCCGGGGCGGCAGGTTTCCATATCTGCGTGCCTTGGCTGTCGTAAGAAATTATGAGGAGGTATAGAATGTTTAACGCAACTTTTTATCTGCGCCGGCTGCATTCGCTGTGTGGTCTGCTTGTTCTGGGTATGGTGCTCTTTGAGCATATCTTCACGAACTCCATGGCCATCTTCGGCCCCCAGGCTCTCAATGGCGCACTGGCTATGATGGAGCTGATTCCGAAACCGATTTTCCTGGGGCTTGAGGTGGGCGGCATCGCGATTCCTTTGCTGTTCCATGGCATTTATGGTATCTATATCGCTTTGCAGGCAAAGAACAATCCGGGACGTTTCGGCTATGTCCGCAACTGGAACTTCACGCTCCAGCGCTGGACGGCTTGGTATCTTGTCGTGTTCCTCATCTGGCATGTTGGTTATCTGCGCCTTTACACGAAGGGCGTGACGGGCACGCCGATTTCCTATGAGCTGCTGCAGAACTATTTCCAGAGTCCGATTGTTGTCTTGCTCTATGTGCTTGGCATGTTTGCCGCTATTTTCCACTTCTGCAACGGCATCACCACCTTCTGCATGACGTGGGGCATCACGAAAGGCCCCCGCGCGCAGACGGTTGTGAGCTATCTGAGCATGTGCCTTTGCGCGCTGCTCTGCCTCATCACGCTGACCTTCATGGGCAGCTATCTCATTTGATGCGGTGTTGTGGTTTGTAGTACAGTTTAAGGAGAGAAAGCAATGGCTAAAGATAAAACGGCAAAGAGAATTATCATTGTCGGCGGCGGAATTTCCGGACTTTTGGCGACCATCAAAGTCTGCGAGGCCGGCGGCGAGGTGGATCTGTTTTCCTACTGCCCGGTGAAGCGTTCCCATTCCCTGTGCGCACAGGGCGGCATCAATGCCTGCATGGATACGAAGGGCGAGCACGACAGCATTTACGAGCATTTCGATGATACGGTCTATGGCGGCGATTTCCTTGCCGATCAGGTGGCGGTCAAGGGCATGGTGGAGGCAGCCCCGAAGATCATCAAGATGTTGGATCGCATGGGCGTTCCCTTTACCCGTACGCCGGAGGGCGTTCTGGATCTTCGGAACTTCGGCGGACAGAAGCATAAACGTACCTGCTTCGCAGGCTCCACGACAGGCCAGCAGATCCTCTATGCGCTGGACGAGCAGGTTCGCCGCTGGGAGACAAAGAAGCTGGACAAGGACGCGGAGCGTTTTGCAGTCAAGAAATATGAGTTCTGGGAATTCGTCAAGATTATCAAGAACAAGGATGGCGTCTGCCGCGGTATTGTGGCGCAGAACATGAACACCATGGAGATCAAGGCGTTCCGCGCGGATACCGTCATTCTTGCGACGGGCGGTCCCGGGCAGGTGTTCGGACGCTGCACGGCTTCCACGATCTGCAACGGCTCCGCAGTTTCGGCGGTGTACCAGCAGGGCGCTGAGATCGCGAATCCGGAGTTCATCCAGATCCATCCGACAGCGATCCCGGGTTCTGACAAGAACCGCCTGATGTCCGAGGCGTGCCGCGGCGAGGGCGGGCGCGTCTGGGTATGGCGCAAGAATCCCGAAACGGGAGAAAAGGAGCGCTGGTACTTCCTGGAGGATATGTATCCGGCATACGGAAATCTTGTTCCGCGTGATGTGGCGTCCCGTGCCATTTACAAGGTCTGCGAGCACATGAAGCTCGGCATCAACGGCGAGCACCGCGTTTATCTTGATCTTTCCCATATCGCCCCGGATTATCTGGAGCGCAAGCTGGGGGGCATCCTTGAGATGTACTCTGAGTTTGTCGGAAAGGATCCGCGAGAGGTGCCGATGGAGATTTTCCCGTCCGTCCACTATTCCATGGGCGGCATCTGGGTAGACCGCAAGCATTATACCAACATTCCGGGCCTCATGGCGTCCGGCGAGTGCGATTACCAGTACCATGGCGCGAACCGCTTGGGCGCGAATTCCCTGCTCTCCGCGGCTTATTCCGGCACGATTTCCGGCCCGGAGGCCATGAACTGGGCAAGGACCGGCAACAAGGGGCCTGAGCTTACCGATGCGGAACTGGAAGCGGCACGCAAGGAAGTGCAGGATGAGTATGACAAGATCCTCCAGATGAGAGGTTCGGAGAACGCCCACAGGCTCCATCATGAACTGGGCGATCTCATGTACAAGTATGTTGCCATCGAGCGCGATAACAAGGGCTTGGATGCATGTCTGGTGGAACTCAAGAAGATTCTGAAGCGCTGGGAGGATATCGGCATTACCGACCAGTCCAAGACGGCCAATCAGGAAGCAATGTTCGTGCGTCAGCTCCGCAATATGATCCTCTATGCGATGGTCATCACGAAGGGCGCGCGTATGCGTGACGAATCCCGCGGCGCACACGCCAAGATCGTCCTGGACGAGAAGGGCGAGCGCGTAGTGGACGAGAACAATGATCTTGTGTTCATGGGCCGCGATGATGAGAATTTCATGAGAATTACGGTTGTTTCCTATGATCCGAAGACGGAAGAGCCGCAGGTGACCTACCGCGAGTTCGATCATTCGCTCATCAAGCCGCGTCTTCGCAGTTACAAATAAATAAAGGAGGATCATGAGAAATGGCAGAGAAGAAAGTTAGATTTATTATCGAGCGCCAGGACGGCCCGAACGAGAAGCCCTATACTCAGGAATTCGATGTGGACTATCGTCCGGGACTCAATGTGGTCGCGGCGCTCATGGAGATACAGAAGAACCCTGTGACAGTCGATGGCAAGCGTGTGGCTCCTGTGGTTTGGGAGTGCAACTGTCTGGAGAAAGTCTGCGGCGCGTGCATGATGGTCATCAACGGTATGGCCCGTCAGGCCTGCTGCGCACTGGTCGATGAGATTAAGCAGCCGATTCATCTGCAGCCGGCACGCACATTCCCGGTCATCCGCGATCTCCTGATCGACCGTTCCGTGATGTTCGAGAGCCTGAAGCGCATCCAGGGCTGGGTGGAGCTGGATGGTTCCTGGGATGTCAAGGATGCGCCGATCCAGAATCCGTATACGGCGCAGACGGCCTATGAGATATCCCACTGCATGACCTGCGGCTGCTGCCTTGAGGCGTGCCCGAATGTGGGACCGCAGTCCGACTTCATCGGACCTGCTCCGACGGTGCAGGCGTATCTCTTCAATCTGCATCCGCTGGGCAAATTCGATGCGCCGAAGCGTCTCAATGCGTTGATGGAGAAGGGCGGCATCACCAGCTGCGGCAACAGCCAGAACTGCGTAGAGGTCTGTCCGAAGAACATCAAGCTCACGACTTATCTCGCACAGCTCAATCGCGATGTGAACAAGCAAGCGCTGCGGAATATCTTCAACAATTGATTTGGTTGCTTCAATGCCCATTTCCTTCGGGAAATGGGCATTTTTTTGAGACTATGGATATGGCGGAATACTTGAAAAAAGCTGATATTTTCGGTATGATAGGGGGAGACGATTACAGAGCAAGGATGGTAAGCGCATGAAAAAGATGGGTCGTGTTTCCCTGAGCCAGACATTGCGGCGGCATAAATTTTTCTTTGACTTGGTCAAGCGGACAACGGATGCCTACATGGCGGTCATTGATCTCGAGTCGGATACGGCGATGCTCTCGGCGAATCTGGTGCAGGATTTTGAGATGCCCGGAGAGATTGTGCAGGATTTTGCCACAGGCTGGTCATCGCTGGTGCATCAGGAGGAGCGAGGCCAATATCTGGCCATGATGCGCGATGTCATGGAATCGCAGACGGCCTATGAGAATGCGATGGAATATCGCGTGAAGAGCCGGAAAGGGGAGTATCTCTGGCTCATGAGCCGCATGCGTGTCGGGCTTGACCGTGACCGGAAGCCGGGCCTCCTGGTCTGCATGATGACGCGCATGGCCCAGCGCAATCAGGCGGACGAAGTCACCGGCCTGCTGAACAAATACCAGTTCGAGCACAGCGTCAAGATGGCATTGGCAGAGTATCGCGCGACAGGTGTTGGCGGAGCAATCCTCATCTTTGGGCTGGATAATTTCAAGATCGTGAATGAGACCTATAACCGTGTCATGGGCGATCAGGTGCTCAAGCATGTATCCAATCTGGTGACGAATTTGCTGCCTCCGATGCTGACGCTGTTCAAGCTGGACGGAGATGAGTTTGCGATTATTTATCCCCAGGCAGGCGAAGAGGAAGTGCAGGACCTTTTTGCCAGCATCCAGAAGGGGTTGTCGCATCCCAAGGAAATCGATGGGCATACCTATTTTTGTACGGCATCTGCGGGGACGGTATTCTATCCGCAGGGGGGCAAGGATTATCTGGTGCTGCATAAGCACGCGGAAGCGGCAATGGACCTTGCGAAGCGTGAGGGAAAGAACCGCAATGTGATTTTCAGCAAGGAACAGTACAATCGCTGGGTGCGTTCGATTTCCATGCGGGACAGCCTTTGGGCGAGCGTGGAGAGCGGCTGCGAAGGTTTCAGTCTCTTTTTCCAGCCCCAGGTCAACGCAAGGGATCAGAGGCTGATCGGGGCGGAGGCTCTGCTGCGCTGGAAGAATCCGAAGGGCAGGATGGTTTCGCCCATGGAGTTCGTCCCGATTTTGGAGGAAACCAAGCTCATCCTTCCTGTGGGAAAGTGGATTTTCGAGGAGGCTGTGCGTGTTTGCAAGAAGTGGCGCAAGATAGTGCCCGATTTTCGCGTGAGCATCAATATGTCCTATGAGCAGGTGAAGGACTCGTCCTTCAAGGAATTTGTGAATGCATGCATTCAGCGGTATGAAATCGAGCCGGAGGCTATCGTTCTGGAACTGACCGAAAGCAAGATCGTTGCGGACTGGAATTTTGTGAACCGCCAGTTCGATTCCTTCCGCGATCAGGGCATTGCCATTGCGATGGACGATTTTGGCACGGGGTATTCCTCCTTGTCCTCCCTGAAGAATCTGTCCTGTGATATCGTGAAGATCGACAGGGAATTCGTGAAGAAAATTTTGGACAATGATTTTGACCGCCGTCTGGTGAAGTACACGGTGGATCTTTGTCACAGCATCGGCATCCGCACCTGCATCGAAGGTGTGGAGGCGGAGGAGGAGTACCGGGTGCTGACGCAGGAATGCGAGGCGGATACGATACAGGGCTATCTGTTCGGGCACCCCGAGTCCATCGAGAATTTTGAATTGAAATTTCTGCAGGCATGAAATAAGTTGTTTTTTTACAGTTTCTAAATTGAGGTTTGGAGGATGCGTTATGCCTCGTGAGAAGCAGCAAGAAAAAATCACGCTTTTGGGGGAGAAACATGTTCCCTATGCGTATGACTATGCGCCCGAGCTTTTGGAGACCTTTGAGAATCGGCATCCGGACCGCGACTACTGGGTGAAGTTCAACTGCCCGGAGTTCACGGCGCTCTGCCCGATTACGGGGCAGCCGGATTTTGCGACAATCTATATTTCCTATGTGCCGGACAGGAAAATGGTGGAGAGCAAATCCTTGAAGCTCTACCTCGTAAGCTTTCGCAATCATGGGGACTTCCACGAAGACGTGGTGAATATCATCATGAAGGATTTGATCCGGCTCATGGAACCGCGCTATATCGAGGTGTGGGGGAAGTTTCTGCCCAGGGGCGGTATTTCCATTGATCCGTTCACGAATTACGGAAAGCCCGGCACGAAGTTCGAGGAATTGGCATGGAAACGATTCGCGGAGCATGATATGGCAGGCATGGATAAGGTCGATAATAGATAGTCGAGGAATGCATTTTGAAGAAACGACAGAAACGAATTGCTTTGATCAATGATATCACGGGGTTTGGCCGATGCTCCATGACGGTGGAGCTGCCGCTTATCTCAGCGCTGAAGGTGCAGGCGTGTCCGCTGCCGACGGCGCTTCTTTCCGTGCATACGGGGTTTCCGTCCCATTACATCGATGACTATACGGATCGCATGCGCCCCTACATGGCGAACTGGAAGGAAAACGGAATTGCTTTCGATGGCATTGCGACAGGCTTCCTTGGCTCCGTGGAGCAGATCGATATCGTGATTGATTTTATCCGGCAGTTCCGGGGGCAGGACACGGTCGTTATGATGGATCCCGTGATGGGGGATCATGGGAGGCTTTATTCCTCCTATACGAAGGAAATGTGCGTGAGGATGCGGGATATGCTGGTTTATGCGGATCTGGTGACGCCGAATCTCACCGAGGCCTGTGAGCTTCTGGATATGGCATACCCCGAAGAGGGACAGGCATCCGACGGTGAATTGAAGGAAATGGCGGAGCGGCTTTCGGAACGGGGACCCTCGCAAGTGGTCATTACCGGCCTTCATCGCGGGAATTCCGTGCAGAATTTTATCTATGAACGCGGATGTCCCGTACAAGTGCTGGAAGCAGCCAAGATCGGGGGAGACCGTTCCGGCACGGGAGATGCCTTCGCGGCCATCGTGGCGGCAAGTCTTTTGAACGGGGAAAGCCTGCGGGATGCGGTCAAAAAGGCGGCGGATTTTATCAGCAAGGCGCTTTCCTATGCGGAAGAATTGGATCTTCCTTGGAATTACGGGCTGCCGTTTGAGGAATATTTGACAGAGTTGGAATAGTGTGAGTACAGGAGAATGCCAATGATCGTCTATGCGACCCACAAGGGCGGGAAGTATCTTCCGATACAGGAAAGCCTTCGGATCCAGCCGGAGGGAAAACGGAATCTCTATATCAATCTCACGAATCGCTGTGACTGCGCATGTACCTTTTGCCTGCGGCAGATGAAAAAAATGGCGGAGGAATCGTCCCTCTGGCTCAAGCGGGAACCGACTGCGGCAGAGGTCAAGCGGGAACTGTCGGAGGTGCCTTGGGAGTTCATTGCCGAGGTGGTGTTCTGCGGCTTCGGGGAGCCGACATCGAGGCTGGATGTGCTGACGGAGCTTTTGCGCCACGTGAAGGCGGATTATCCGGGGCATCCGACGCGGCTCAATACGAACGGTCTGGGCGAACTGGCCTATGGGCGCGAGATATCGGCGGATTTCGAGGGAATTCTGGATACCATTTCCATCAGCCTCAATGCTTCGAGCGCGGAAAAATATCTTGCGCTGACCCGGGCGAAATACGGCATGGCATCCTATGAGGGAATGCTGCGTTTTGCTGAGCACAGTAAAAAGTATGTGCCGCATGTGGTATTGACCATCGTGGATCATGTGAATCCTCCGGAGGAAATCGAGAAGTGCCGAAACATCTGCGAGAGTAGGGGACTTGCCCTGCGTGTGCGTCCCTATGAGGATCATTGAGGAATTATGCAGAAAAATCGCTTCGGTTACCGAGGCTGAAGCACAAAAACATAGAACCGGCCTGCATACCTGCACGCCGGTTCTATTTCTTGGATACCATAAATTGAAAAACCCCTATTCTCTTTTTTGTTTTCCCCTGCATGCCTCGCGAAAGCACGCTGTGTATTCCATTGCTCAGCCAAACAATTGTTGTAGACCAGAGAACGCTCTTCCGGATTTCTAACGCTGTGCTCCTCTACGCCACATGACAAGGTACGCTGCAGCCACCCGACTGCATTACGTCCTGCTCCGTCTCCGTGGAATTATTTTCTCTTCATACGCTGCACTTGCTAGTCAGACCGGAACATGGAAACCAAAGATACAAAACTCAATAGGCTTCACATCCTTTCCTGATACTACCGAAGAGAGCCTGTTTCGGCACGACCGCACCTTTCCGTTCCCTTTGCCCTCTAGGACTCCGTTTCCGGATGGTTTGCTAGTCTTCCCTTCCTTATGCTCATAGTATAGCATAGGCGTCAAATTTTTGCAAGGGTTTTGTGAGGAAACTTCTAAAAATTTTGAGATGAATGATTGTTCAATCGTTCATTGCTCTTTCGCGCGGAATCTGCTACAATGCGAGTATCATGCTACAGTTTTGAAGGTGGGAGTCATGTTTTTGTTTTTTGTTTTGACCGCATTGCTGATCGCTCTGGCTTTGGGAATGAGCTATTGGCTGACAGGCTTCGTCGCGGAGGGCAAAGTCTTGCGGCTGGTGCGCGGACTGCTGCTCCTTTTTGACGGGGGGATGATTGCGGCTATTTTCATTGGGCCGAAATACCTGCGGGATATCTCCTTTGCGGTTGAGGTCGTCATGTTTTTTGCCGTCCTGATTGTCGTTCAGTTCATCTTTTGCGTGCTGGTTGGTCTGGCATTGCTTTTGCGGCGCGCGAGGAAACTGGTCGTTGAGGATGTTCCCTTTGACGGAGGCAGACGGAAACTCTTGCAGCATGCGGCTGTCTATCCGGCGGCTGCCTTTGGCATGGGGCTCTACGGGAATCTCTGGGAGAGGAACCAGACGGTGGTGAACCGCTATGAGATACCTGCGGGAGTGCCGGGAAATTTGTCGGGCTTCACGCTTGCGCAGATCAGCGATGTGCATATAGGCATGTTCTATTCTTTGGAGATGCTGCAGGCGCTTTTGCGGCAAGCGGCAGAACTGAAGCCGGATGCGCTGGTCATCACGGGGGACATCTTTGACCATGTGAAAATGAATCCCGAAGCGATCCGTCTGGTGGATCGCTTTGTGGATGCCTTTCCGCGGGGAATCTGGTACTGTCATGGCAATCATGAGCATCGTCGGGGCATTGGGCCGATCGAGGAAATGCTCCGCGAGACAAGGCTGCATGTGCTGGTCAATGCGGCGGAGCCTGTCGTGGACGGGCAGAAGCTGTATATCGTGGGCGCGGATTATCCGATGCACCGTCAGGAGGAGGTTTTTCAGCAGGAAAAGGCAGCGTACCTGAAGACGGCGATGCAGGCAGTGCCCGAGGATGCTGTCTGCGTGCTTCTGGCGCATCATCCGGAATTCATCGACGACGCGCGGGAATACGGGATACCCCTGACGCTGACCGGGCACACCCACGGCAGCCAGTTCGGGATTTTTGGCGTGCCCCTTTTTCCAATCTTCAAATATACCAGAGGCATGGTGCAAAAAGACGGCTGCTACGGGTATGTGCATGTGGGAAACGGGAGCTGGTTCCCCTACCGCTTTGGCTGCCCGCCGGAAATCGCTCTGTTCACGCTGAAGGGCAAGGCGGTCTGAGATGCGGGGAGAGGATGAGACGGCGCTGCGGGCAGCGAGGCAGATGCTCCTGCGGGGAAGGGCGCGGGAGGCGTTCGAGTCTCTGAAGGAGCTGCTGCACGGGGCAGATCAGGAGTTTTTGGCAAGGGAAAGCTGGCGCGTGCATGAGCTGATCGGGGCATGCTTCCATGACATGGCGGACGCGGAGGGCGCGGCACAGGCCTATTTCCGCGCGGCGCAAAGCGATCGCTACCTTCGGAGCCAGCGGGAGCATTTTTCCAATTATCTTTTTATCCTGCACTATCTGCCGGAGATTTCCCATGAGGTTCTGATGGAGCAGCATTTGGTGTACCATTCGCTCTATCGTGATGCGGAGCCGTTGCCGCCTTGCGGGCCGAGGCGGCATCGGAAGCTCCGTGTCGGCTATCTGGCGCCCGATGTTCTGGAGCAGGCAGCAGCGCGCTTCTATGAGCCCATGTTGACGCTTTGGGACAGGTCGGCATTCGAGGTGTTCTGCTACAGCCTGTCCGGGCGCTCGGACGCGTTCACGGAACGCGTGCGGGAGGCTGTGACAGCCTATCGGGAGGTGCCGGAGATTTCCGCAGGGGAAGTCGCAGAATTCATTCGGCAGGACGAAATCGATATCCTGTTCGACCTCGGCGGGCACAGTGCAGGGGGAGCGACGCTTCCTGTCATGAACTGCTGCGCCGCGCCTGTGCAGCTTTCCGGCATCGGATATTTTGATACGACAGGGCTTTCGGAGATCGATGCCTTTCTGACGGATGGGATCCTGGCTCCCGCCGGGGCAGAGCGGGATTTCGCCGAAGGGCTGCTGCGGCTTTCCTCTGCATTTGCCTTTGTCCCTTCCGACGCGATGCGAAAGGTGGAGCGTTTGCCGAGGGAAAAGGGAAAACCTCTGACACTGGGCTGCTTCAATAACTTCATGAAACTCAATCGGGAGGTACTTGGCTGCTTTGGGGAGATTTTGCGAGCTATGCCTGAAGCAAGGCTCATCCTGCAGGATACAACGCGCATTCCCCTGCGGCTGGAGTGCCTGTCGGAGCGCATGGAAGCGCTGGGGGTTCCGATGGAGCGGGTGGAGCTTCGGCTTGGTTCTGACGATTATCTGGAGGAATACCGGGAAATCGATATCATGCTCGATCCCTGGCCCTATCCGGGGGGTGCTATGACCGCGACAGCGCTTTACATGGGGGTTCCCGTCGTGACGATGGCAGGGGACCGGCACGGAAGCAGATTCGGCATGAGCCTTCTGACGGCAGCGGGGATGCCGCAGCTGATCGCGGAGTCCCGGCAGGACTATGTTTACAGAGTATGCAGCCTTGCCGCAAAGATGCGTGACTTGGAAGATTTGCAAGGCTCCTTGCGCAGGCGGCTGGAGGAGTCACGCCTGCTGGATGCCAAGGGATGGATGCGGGAGCTGGAACGGGAATATCTGCGGCTTTGGAGGGAGAAGGAGCAGTATGCGGGAAATTGAAGGTCGGGAAGGGCTGCTTCAGCTGATCGCGCCGGGGCCTGCCCCATGGAAGGTGCTGGTGGTGGAAAGCCTGTTTTACTTGAGAGAGCTTTGCCGTATGCTGCCGAATGCGGAGATTTCTGTGGTGACGATTTATGAAGAGGTATTGGAATTGGCATCCTATCGCGCCCTGCCCGTGAAATGGACTTTTTTGGATTTTCGGAAGGAAAGGCTTCCTTATGAAAAGGGAGCTTTCGACCTTATGCTCGCGGAGCCGTGCCTTACGGATGCGCTGGAGCCCTATGAGCTTTTGACGCAGCTGGGGCGGCTGCTGAAGGATACGGGCAGCCTGGTGACGGAGTTCTTCAATATACGTTACTGGCGCGTGCTGGAGGGACTTCGACAGGGCTGTTATCCGGAGCGTCAGCGCAGGTTCTATGCGAAGTCGGAAATCGTTCCGCTTCTGAATGACGCGATCTTCAAGGAGATTTCCTTTGCGCCGCTGAAGCAGGATGCGGGAGATGGAGTCAGGGAATGGGTAGAGATGGGCTTTGAGAATTTCAGCGACGATTTGCGGACGGAAAAGTGGATGCTGAAGGCAGGCCGTTCCACGGCAGAGGTGGCATCCCTGAAAGGCATGTTCGACTTTGCGACGCGGAAAAGGCTTTCGCGGCTGCTGCATCGCATCGAGTACGGGGTGGAAGCGGAGAAAAGCTATGAAGATCTATGGCTGCTTTGTCGGGAGAAAATGATCTTCGAGGATTATTTGGGAGATTTTGCAAGAGAGGTCATGGTGCATCCGAAAGCATTGCAGGAGCTCTACGGAAAAGCGCGGCTGGAGGGAATGGAGCTCGCGGGAAGCAATTTCTGATGCCTGGAAAATTTTTTGAAAAAAAGCTTGACTTTTCATTCTGTACTGCGTAAAATAGTCTTTGTCAGTCAGCCACTGGCACGGGGGATTGTTTGTTGATCCTGTGGGAGTGCTTGGCAGGAGGACGCGGAAATAGCTCAGTGGTAGAGCACCACCTTGCCAAGGTGGGGGTCGCGAGTTCGAGCCTCGTTTTCCGCTCCATGTCGCGGAAATAGCTCAGTGGTAGAGCACCACCTTGCCAAGGTGGGGGTCGCGAGTTCGAGCCTCGTTTTCCGCTCCATTCTGTTTATGCATCCGGTCAGCCGGATTGATATTTATGGGCCTATAGCTCAGTTGGTTAGAGCAACCGGCTCATAACCGGTCGGTCCTTGGTTCGAGTCCAAGTGGGCCCACCACAATTGCATAAAGTTTTCATATCATGGCCCAGTAGCTCAGCTGGATTAGAGTATTTGACTACGAATCAAAGGGTCGGGGGTTCGAGTCCCTCCTGGGTCACCATGATGTGGGTAGGTGCCCGAGTGGTTAAAGGGAACGGACTGTAAATCCGTCGCCTTACGGCTACGATGGTTCGAATCCATCCCTGCCCACCACTGAGATCAGAGCGTCGCTTGAGCGGCGCTTTTTTATTTGCGCACCGTTCCTTGCGGCACATCGTTTCGCACGGACGTTTCTTGGCAAACTTACCAGACACCCTTACACGAAATCCGGTTTCCAAGGGGACTAGCTTTGCGGCGTTTTTCGCGTTATAATATACTAGTGCAGCAAATTCCAAATAACTTGCTGAATCACTTGTCTAAATTTCCGTGGACTTCGTTATCGTTGCTTGACGTAGCTCTGCTACGACTGCGCTCCTCTGCCTGTGTCCACGAAAATTTATCCTGCGTTCAAACAGCAAGTTATTTGAAACCTGCTACACTAGAAGCCGTTGATATTTACCAAGCGAAGCGAAGGTAAATGTTTACGGATTCTGCATATACAGCGTTCGGAAACAGGAAGTAATTTCGTTTTGGTAAATTTCCTTGAACGCGAGTATAGAAATGTATGCAAGTTTAGGAGTGGATTGGGTTTATGTTCCAAAGGGGGACCTTTTATGGAGAAACAGCTTGGGCGACGGGAACGCAAGAAGATTCAGTCGCGGCAGGCCATTTTGGATGCAGCCGTACAAGAGTTTGGCAGTCGGGGTTTCCGGGAGACCTCGATTGCCAATATTATGAATGCCGCTGATTTGGGCATCGGTACATTCTATAATTATTTTGAGTCAAAGGAGGAGATTCTCGTCTGTCTGCTGGAGCGGCTGGTACATAACGTGGATCGTGCGCTGGACCAGGGACGGGCGGAAAATTACAGCGCGCGTGAACTCCTGCAGACGGGATGCATGGTGACGGCGGAATTTCTGGATGAGAATCGCTTTGTCTTGCCGCTTTTTCTGAGCGGGTCCGAGCGCGCCGCATTGCCGGAGGGCGGGGAGCGCTCCATGCGGAAGATTACGCCCGGCTTCAAGCCTCTTTTTGAGTCGATTCTGCGGCAAGGGCAGGAAAATGGCGAGATCCGGAAGGATGTGCCTGCGGAGTTGATTGCGGAGATGTTCCATTCCATTTATCAGGCGGCTTCCTTCAGCAAGCTCCAGATTTCCTTCAGGGAGAATGTGCGTCTGAAGACGCTGCTGCTGTTGGATGGGATCCGGGTGGAGCAAGCGACATGATTCCTCCAAATAAGATTTTAGGAGAGAGAAAGAACGAATGATCAGTGTAACGAAGCTTTTATTTGCAAGGGACTACTTTGGCGATACGCTCAGATATACCAAGAACGCGCATCATCAGAAAAATGGCGCGGCGGATGGCATGGGCCCCGTGGTGGTCTGGAACTCCACGCGCACCTGCAATTTGAAATGCCGCCATTGCTACATGAATTCAGATGCGAAAAAATATCAGGATGAACTGACGACGGCAGAAGCAAAGAAATTTATTGATGATTTGGCGGAGTTCCATGTGCCAGTGCTGCTCTTTTCAGGCGGCGAACCGCTGATCCGCCCGGATTTCTTTGAGCTGGCGGAATACGCGGCAGAGAAAGGCCTGCGGCCGACGCTTTCCACGAACGGTACGCTGATCACGCGAGAGGTGGCGCGGCGCATCAAGGATCTGGGCATCGGCTATGTGGGAATCTCCCTTGACGGACTGCGGGAGGTCAATGACAAATTCCGCGGTGTGGAAGGCGCCTATGAAAAGGCGATGCAGGGCATTGAGAACTGCGTTGCCGTAGGGCAGCGCGTGGGGCTTCGCTTTACGATCAATCATCATAATCTGCAGGAACTGGAGCATATCTTTGATTTCATCGAAGAAAAGGGGATCAACCGCGTATGCTTCTACCATCTGGTCTATTCGGGGCGCGGCAATCAAATGATGGACGAGGATGTGACGCCGGAGGAATCGCGCCGCGCGATGGATATCATCATCCGCCGCACGAAGGATTTCGAGGAACGGGGGCTGGAGAAGGAGATCTTGACCGTCGACAATCACTGCGATGGCGTCTACATGTATTTGCGGGCCTTGGCGGAGGGAAAGGAGGAAACGGCGAAGCAGGTCAGGAAGTATATTTCCATGAACGGCGGGAATCGCTCGGGCATCGCCTTCGGCGAGGTGGATCCGATGGGCTATGTGCACCCCGACCAGTTCACGCAGCACCATACGTTCGGGAATGTGCGGGAGCGGAAATTCGGGGATATCTGGATGGACACGACGCATCCCATCATGCGAGGGCTCAAGGACCGCAAGGGGCTGTTGAAGGGGCGCTGCGCGGCCTGCAAGTATCTGGATTTCTGCAACGGCAATTTCCGTACGCGTGCGGAAGCTCGCACGGGGGATTTCTGGGAGTCGGATCCCTCCTGCTACCTGACGGATGAAGAAATCGGTCTTGCAGATGATGCAAGGGAGGCGGCGGTATGATTGTTTCCTGGAATACGACCAATGCCTGCAATATGTACTGTGCCCACTGCTATCGTGATGCGGGCTGCAAGGCGGAGGAGGAGCTTTCGACCTCGGAGGCGAAGACGCTTTTGGAGCAGATCGCGCGGGCAGGCTTTAAAATCATGATTTTTTCGGGGGGTGAGCCCTTGATGCGCCCCGATATTCTGGAGCTGGTTGCCCATGCGGCGAGTCTGCATCTGATTCCGGTTTTCGGCACGAACGGCACGCTCATCACGCCGCAGATGGCAAGGGATTTAAAGGCTGCAGGCGCGAAGGGCATGGGAATCTCCCTGGATTCCCTGGACAAGGAGAAGCACAATAAGTTCCGCGCATTCCCCAAAGCATGGGAGGGTGCGGTGGAGGGCATGAAAAACTGTCGGGAGGCAGGCTTGCCCTTCCAGATCCATACGACGGTTATGGACTGGAACAGCCACGAGCTGGAGGCCATGACGGATTTTGCGGTGGAGATCGGCGCCAAGGCCCATCATTTCTTTTTTCTGGTGCCGACAGGGCGTGCCAAAACCATCGAGGAGGAGTCCCTTCGCGCGGAGGCCTACGAGGATGTGCTCACGCGGATCATGAAGAAGCAGCAGGAAGTGGAGATTGAGCTCAAGCCGACCTGTGCGCCTCAGTTTTTGCGCATTGCGGCGCAGATGGGAGTCAAGACAAGGTTCCGACGGGGCTGCCTTGCGGGGCTTTCCTACTGCATCATCAGTCCGCGCGGAAAGGTGCAGCCCTGCGCTTATCTCAATATGGAGCTGGGGGATGTGCGGGAGACGCCCTTCGATGAGATATGGAAACAGAATGAGGTCTTGGCGAAGCTGCGCACCTTGGAATATGGCGGCGGCTGCGGAACCTGCGAGTACCACCGCATCTGCGGAGGGTGCAGGGCAAGGGCGGCCTATTACCATGAAGGGGACTATATGGCGGAAGAGCCGTGGTGCCTTTATCATGGAAGGCGGGGAGAGTAAGATTGAGCGAAGGAGTGGTTCGGAATGTCAGATTGTATTTTTTGCAAGATTGCACAGAAGGAGATCCCTTCTACCGTTGTTTATGAGGATGAGCAGGTGGTGGCGTTCCGGGATCTGCAGCCGCAGGCGCCGGAGCATGTGCTGGTGATTCCGAAGAAACATGTGGAGAGCGTGCTGGGCCTGCAGCAGGAGGATAAGGATTTGGCAGCGCATATCCTTGTGGATGTGCTGCCGGAAATCGCGAAGCAGCTCGGCGTCGATGCAAGCGGTTTCCGCCTTGTGGTGAATACGGGAAAAGACGGGCAGCAGACGGTCAAGCATCTGCATTTCCATCTTTTGGGCGGGCGCTCCATGCAGTGGCCGCCGGGTTGATGTTGCAGGTGGTATGTCATTCTCCTGCAATACTTTGTTTAAGCAGTATTCCATGGTGGCAATGGGACATGGGATGCTGCTTTTTGATTTTAAGCACAGGTTCTTAGCAGGAATGTTTTGGAGATGGATAGAATATAAAAGGTATCGAAGATATGGTGCAAGACCTTGGGGGGGATGGCGATGGAATTCACGGATGAAAAGTTGCGGGATATGATGGAACTGCTGCCGGGAAATTGCGTGGCCTATCTTGTTCGGGAGCAGGACATGCAGTTTTTGGCTGCTGTCAGGACGCTGGAGCCCGTTGGCGGTCTGGAGGAAGGAAATTTTCGGTCATTTGCGGAGCAGGGGCCTCTGGCGGGCGTCATGCCGGGGGATCGTGCCCGTGTGGAGAAAGCGCTTGCGGATTGCAGTCTGCCAACGCATCGCCAGTCGGAGTGCATCTGCCGTGTGGCGGATAAGCAGGGGGAAACGCATTGGGTGCGCATGCTCATAAGACATGCGGGGGTGATGCAGGACATGCCCGTCGTGGTCGTTTCCTTTGCGGATGCGTCGGAGCAGATGGATGCCCAGCTGGAGCTTTTGGAGGAAATGGATACGCTGGTCTTTGTCTGCGATGCGGAGACGGAGGAACTCCTGTATGCAAACCGAGCGGCGGTGCAGAGCAGCCTGACAAAGGGAGACTATGCGGGGAAAACTTGCCACGGCTACATGTTTGGGCACTGCGACGTCTGTGCGGACTGCCAGCTGAAAAGCCTGAAGGTTGGGAGCCGTCAGGAACTGGTGCGACATGTGAAGGAGAACGACAGCTACCTCAATATCGAGAAGAAGGGGATTTCCTGGTACGGGCGCCTTGCCTGCGCGCATTTTATCACGGATGTGACTGCGAAGAAACAGAATGAAAAGCTCCTTGCGGCGGAGCGGGAAAGCTCCGCACGGGCGGCCTTCGTGACGAATGTGAGCCACGATATGCGCACGCCGCTCAATGGCATTCTGGGCTTTACGGATATGGCGATCCATTCGCCGGGCGAGCAGAAGAAGTCCGAATATCTCGCGAAGATACAGAGCACGGGGAAGTTCATGCTGTCGCTCATCAATGATACCTTGGATTTCAGCAAGATTTCGGACGGAAAGCTGGAACTGGAGCCGGAGGATACGGATGTCAAGGAAATGCTGGAAAGCGTGCTGACGCCTATTCGTTCCAATGCAGAACTGAACGGGGTGCAGTTCCGTTTGGAACTGGAGGATATGGGATTTGAGCATGTTTTTCTGGACGGGCTCAAGATGCAGAAAATTATCCTAAATCTGTTGTCCAACGCGGTGAAATTCACGCCGAAGGATGGAACCGTTACGCTTTCCATCGAGGGGCCGAGGGAGTTCGGGGACGGCAATAACTGCCATATTGTCGTCAGCGACACGGGCATCGGCATGGAGCCGGAATTCCTGCCGAAGATATTTACGCCTTTCTCTCAGGAGCGAAATGCGAAGACGAAAAAAATCAAGGGAACGGGACTCGGCATGGCAATCGTCAAGCAGCTTGTAACGCTCATGAGCGGGCGCATCGAGGTGCAGAGCGAGCCGGGGAAGGGGACGCGATTCGATATCTGGATGACATGGCAGGAGGGTGCAGCTGCCGGAATCCCTGCGGATCGGAACCATGCGGGGCAGGATTTCAGCGCTGCCTTGCAGGGGCATACGGTACTGGTCTGCGACGATGACGATCTGAACCGCGAGATTGCGGGAACCCTGTTGGAGCATCAGGGGATGAAGGTGCTTTATGCTTCGGATGGGAGCGAGGCGGTCTCTGTTTTTTCCGATTCGGAGATTGGCTCGATCCATATCATTCTGATGGATGTGCATATGCCGATCATGGATGGCTATGAGGTAACGAAAGCTATTCGGGATATGTCGCGTGTCGATGCGAAATTCGTTCCGATTTTTGCGCTTTCGGGAGACGGGGAGGAAAAAGACATCGAGCTCAGCATGGAGGCAGGCATGAACGGCCATCTGCTGAAACCCATCGAGCCTTCGCTGTTCTATGGGGAGCTTGCACGAGCGTTGCAGGAAGCCGGCTGAGTTTGGGAGATTTGCATGAAAAAAGCGGGGATGCGCGTGCGTCCTCGCTTTTTATGGGACTCAGAACTTGAACTTTCCAAGGGATACCTGCAGCTCCGTTGCAAGTTTCGAGAGTGCGCTGCTGGCGGTTGCGATTTCCGAGGCGGAAGCGGATTGCTGCTCCGTTGCGGCGGAAACGGTCTGCATCTCATCGGAGACTCTGTTTCCTTGGTGCGCAATGGTGTCCACTTCATTGGAAATATGTTCGGTATCCTTGGCGACTACCTGAACAGCATCCGCCATGCTGTTCGCTTCCTGTGTGACGGCTTCCACCAGATGTTGGATCTGACGGAAGGCTTCCTGCAGGGAAGCAACGGACTGAGCGCCTTCGGCCACGGCCTTGCGTCCCGCCTGCATGGAATCGACCGCGTCCTGCGTGTCGCTCTGAATGCTGGAGATGAGGGCCGATATTTTGTTTGCCGCCTCTGCGGACTGCTCGGCAAGCTTCCTCACTTCTTCCGCCACGACGGCAAACCCGCGCCCATGCTCGCCTGCCCGCGCCGCCTCGATGGCTGCGTTCAGCGCAAGCAAATTCGTCTGTTCCGCGATATTTGAGATGGCTTCTACGATCTGGCCAATCTCTTGGGAGCGTGCGCCGAGCTTATCCACGATCGCCGCAGAATCCTGAACGGTGCTCTCTGCGCTTTGGATCTGCTGGACGGTCGACTCAATGGTTTTTCCGCCAGCTTCTGCGTAGTGGAAGGCCGTGGTGGACTGTTCTGCTACGTTCCCGGCGCGCTGGCGTATGGATTCCACGGAATCTGCGGCGCGCTTGATGGCGGTCATGCTGCTGTCAACCGCGGACTGCTGCTCCACGACTGCCCCTGCGGCATCTGTCACGGACTGCGCTACCTGATTCGAGGCGTCCGCCGATTGTCCTGCACTGGCGGTCAGCTCTTCAGAAGCGGCCGCCAGCTGCTGTGTGGAGGTATTCGTCTGCTTCATGAGCTTGTTGAGGTTGATGCGCATGGCAAAAATGACGTTTGCCATATCGCCGAATTCATCCCCCCGCACGATCTGCTGGGGCGTCTGGCGGAAGTCCCCGTCCCGCAGGCGGGCGCATGCCGCCATCATCGCGGCGATCGGATGCGTGATCTCCTTGGAGATCCACATGCTTCCGGCACAGAGCAGCACCAATGCGATGAGACACATGACGATCATGGAAATAGCGGCGGTCTTGGCGGCATTGTCAATTTCCTGATAGATGCTTTCGCCTGTGGTCTGCGCTTCTTCCTGCAGGGCTTCCAAGGGCTTTCTCACATCTGTCGTCGCCTGTCCGCCCTTGCTGCTGTAGAGCGCGGAGGCCTCGTCACGGCGGTTCTGCGCGCAAAGGTCCATGACGTTGGTCATGATATCAAAAAAACTCTTCCATGCGTTTTTGACATTTGCGCTCTTGGCCTGGGCATCCGGCATGTTTTGGGAAGCCGCCTCGTATTTCGCCCAGTTTTCATCAAACGATGCCTGAATCTTTGCCGCGTCATTCTTCAAGTCTTTGAATCTATCCGCATCTCCCGGCGTCGCGGCGAGCGCGAGCGCAGCTCTGGACTGCATGTCCCGCATCATGTATTTAGCCTCGCCGATGTGATAAATCTGCTGCATGTTCTGCTGGTACATGGTCTCCAATCCCTGCCGGGAATCTTCCATGGTGGCGTACCCGCGGTAGCCGATCAGGATCATGCCGATCGCGGCAATGATGACCAAAATCAGTATCTTGTACGCTACTTTAATGTTGTTCATCCAACTCATCTTGACGCATCTCCTTCTTGCTTTTCGTGTCCGATGATCTTATCCTTCTCTTTTTCGACATTTGACTCAAAAGTCCTGCAAGATTGGTAAAATCCCTGAATGTGCCGTTTCGGATGCTCTGTGAGACAAATTCCCGTTGCAGAAGGTGAATCATCGCTGTCTCTCGAAGTATAGAAATATGGATGACTTCATTTGCGCAGCTTCCGCCGCTGCTGGCATTCGGGCAAGGACTTTCTTTCGCCGGCAGGATTTCTCCGCGGAACGGCGAAATTCTACCGTGGAGGTGTTTCACTTTGAAGAAATTAATGCTTATGGTTTTGATTGCTATGCTGCTGCCTTGGACTTCTGCACAGGGAGCAGGGCGCAAGATACTTTTCCTGCCGCACGATGACAGGCCCATTTCCTATCATCAGACGGTAGAGGTGGTGGAGGGCGCAGGCTATGAGATGCTTCTGCCCCCCAAGGAGATGCTCAGCAACGCCACGAACATGGGGCATCCGGAGGAGCTTTGGCAATGGCTGAGGGAGAATGCCCCGGCGGCAAAATCTGTTGTCATTTCATCCGATTCCCTGCTTTATGGGGGATTGATTCCTTCACGAAAACATGAGGTGAGTCAGGAGGAGCTGGCCGAGCGGCTGGATAATTTTGTAAAGCTCCGCAGGGAAAATCCCGGTCTGCACATCTACGTCTTTGATTCTCTCATGCGGACTCCCTTTGAGGGATGGGTGGGTAATATTGAGGAGCCGGCCTACTACGAAACGTACGGGGCGCACATTTTCCAGTACACCCGACTGCTGGACAAGGGAGAGACGGGGAAGCTCAGCGCCTCCGAGCGCCGTGAACTGCAGGCACACGAAAAAGCCATTCCGGAGGAATGCAGGAAGGATTGGTTTGACAGGCGGCAGAAGAACCTTTCCGCCACCAAACGGTTGATGGATATGATCAAAGAGGGGGTCATAGACTATCTGATCTTGGGGCGGGACGACAACGCGCCCCTTTGCCAGACCCATAGGGAAAACAGGCAGATTCTGGCCTATGCGGAGGAAAAGAACCTGCCCAAGAGCAAATTCCAGTCCCTGCCGGGCATAGACGAATTCAACATCCTGCTGCTGAATCGGGCCATCAACGATATGACGGGGGATATTCCCTTTGTCTGCGTCCGCTACGGCATAGGCAAGGGGGGAGATACCATCCCGGAGTTTTCCGATGAGAAGATCTCCGACTCCGTGGAGGCAGCATTGAAAATTGCAGGGGGCCTTCGGGTCAACACCCCCAAGCGGGCAGATCTCCTGCTGCTGGTGAATACGGAGCTGAAGGGCAGAACCATCGACACGTTGAACACCTGTCCCACGGAGGCGGATTTCATACCGGACCTCAAGGCGGGAAAGGACACCAAGGCCTTCGTCAACATGACAGAGGAGGCCATAGCGGCGGGCTATCCCGTGGGTGTGGCGGATATTAAATATGCAAACGGCGCGGACAATGCACTGCTGAATCTCTTTGAGAAAAAGAATCTGCTCCGCCGTCTGCAGTCCTATTCCGGCTGGAATACCCCCACCAATTCCACTGGTTTCGCCCTGGGCATGGGGTTGCTCACAAGAAAGATGGACGCAGCCAGAAAGGACCATCTGCTGGCAGTGCGCTATCTGGACGACTGGGCCTATCAGGCCAATGTGCGCTCGTGGGTGGGCACGGAGCTGGTGAGAAATTTCGGCAGCTACAAGTATTATTACAAGCTGGATGACAAGCTCGACTTTGCGGAAAAGCGCAGCACAGAGCTCATGCGGGAATTTGCCAAGGCGCACATGCCATGGATTCCCACCGATTTCACCGTCAAACTCCCATGGCTCAGGATGTTTGAATGCGATATTGTTTTTCCCAAGTGAATAGGGAAGCGGAAGGCTTCATTTGGCAAGACTTCTGTTTGATCCGGAGAAGACTTGATGGTTCAAATTGACAGCGGGACACTGGCTATATTGGAATCCGTGAGGTGGTATCCGTCGGCTGCCAATATGCAGCCCTGCCGCATCGTCAAGGACGGAAACAAATATCATTTCTACGAGCAGCACAAAGAAGGATATCGAAACGCTTATGCCTGGGACGTGCAGAAAATCGATATGGGAATCGCTCTTTGCCATTTTATGAGCGTGACGGACGGAAACCTGATAATGGAAAATCCGAATATTGTTGTCAATGAAGACACGGAGTATATCGCCACTGTAGTGATCAAAGAGTAAGGTAAAAAACAGGCGTAAGGGACGGTGTATTGAGGAGTTTGTTTTATAAATGGTGCAAAAAAGCAATCCTCAACTATTCATTTTGTCGTACAGAACGGCGAAATGACAGCTGTCAAGTGAGCAGAGAGATAAAGATTAAAAAATCAGCGATATCTTTGCACGGATATCGCTGATTTTTTCGTTATGCAGCTATATGGTCAAATCCCCATCTCGATATTGTGTATGATCGTGGTGAGCTTGTCCATTTCCAACTGTGTGGCTTCATTGATGCGTTCCAGTTCCTTGATGGAGCGGGTGGAGCTTTGGATGTGCTGGAAGCCTTCTTCCAGATTTTTGCGGAGATCCTTCATCCGGACGGTGAAATCAGAATCGAATTCATTGATTTTTTCCTCAAAGTTCTGGTTTTCCGCAAGGATTTCGTCGATCTCCTTCACATCGTTGAGCAGCACTTTGATGGCGTCGTCCGAGGTGTGCAGGCTCTCCTGTGTGTTTTCCGAGAGCTTGCGGACCTCCTGCGCGACGACCGAGAATCCGCGTCCCGCTTCGCCTGCGCGGGCGGCCTCGATTGCCGCGTTGAGCGCAAGCAGGTTGATCTGCGCGGAAATATCCTGAATCATCTTCATGACATCGTTGATTTTTTGGGTGCTCTGGTTCAGCATGTCCAATTTTGGCGTGATCTCGCCGCTGCGCTGCATGAGCTGGTTGAAGAGCTTGTTTTGCTGCTCGATGCCGCCGGAGAGATCCTGGATCGAGGTCTGTATCATCTCCACATCGCTGGACATGCGCATAATGGTCTTCACGATGCCCGGCATCTTCGCCTGATAGTCCTGGAACATCTGGATGAGATGATCCTTCAGCGTCTCGGTATGCTTCTGCCGGTCGATGGTGCGCTGGAAGAAGAAGGCGTTGCAGTCCGCGTAGCTGCGGGCGAAATTGTCCACATAAGCATCCTGGAAGGATGTGCCTGCGGGGACATGGTAGAAGAAGATGGCCGTCAGGGTCTCATTCACATGCAGTCCGCTGATTTCGCCGAAGCTGGAGAAACCCGCGACGGGGATATTTTTGAACTGGTCGATATGGGTGATTTCCTGCGGATAGCCCAGACGGCGCAGGATGCAGTCGTTGAGGATGCCGCCGATGGGCTCCGGCTTGGTCTGCTGATAGGCGCGCACATCTTTCTCCAGCGTCTGATTCAGGGAAAGACGCTTCAAAAGGTAGAGCTTTTCGCCCGTGACCACATCGCAGAAGAAGTGGATGCGGTTGTTCGGCTCATCAATGCTCGCAATGGTGCGGATAAAGTCCTCGCCGTTGATGTCGGTGGCGAAGGTATAGCCCTGCATGGCGGTCTCCAGCTCCTTTGCGGTGGAAACGCCGAAATGCTCCTTGAGTTTTTCGATAAAGGACACCGCATGGCCGTTGTCATCCACGGACTCGATATAGCGGAGCGCGGTATTTGCCCCGCTCACGGTGAACACATCTCCCGTGCGCTCGACGGCCTGGGATTTCAGGATACCGTAGCGATAGGGCTTTGCAAGGCGCACCAGCGTGATGACTGCGTGGTTTTCCAGTGTGCGTTCGCCATTGTAAATGTAGGTATGGGCAAAATCCAGATTTCCCGCTGCGCTTCCCCCCATGAAGGGACAGCTGAATTTGCCGGACTCATAGAGCGCCTGCAGCACGAAGGTCTCACAGCTTGAAACACCGTCCACATAGACGAGAGCGAAGGTATGGTTCACACTGATGCGGAAGGGCGGATTGTAGCGCTCGATTTCCTTTCTGATGGCAGCCACGCGCTCATTGACCGTCATGTCCACATTGCCTGCGCGCAGGTCGTCATCGGGGAGAGGGATGCTCATGACATAGGTGCTCTCGATCATGCGATGGGAGAATGCCTGCAGCAGTATCTTCGCGCGTCCCTCGGGCGCGGGGCAGTAAAGCGTGGAGCTTTGTTCCGTGCGGCAGAGTTCGCCGGAGGTCGTCATGAGGATCAGCTTGGCGCTGCTCGGGATCTCCTGCTTGATGGCACTGGCCACCTTGTCCATGTCCAGATCGGGGGAGATGAAGCCAAGAATCAGCGCCGCCCCTTCGGACACATCGCAAAGCGTCTTCAGGTGAGCTTTGTCCAGTTCGTTCTCGTTCAGGTAAGAGACACGGATATCCTGCTGGGACACTGCGGCAGTCGTTGGGACAATGCGCTGTGCAATGGGGGACAGGGGCTTTTGGGAGCCCTTTTTCTCGTCGGATGAAAAAATGCTAAACATAATGAATGAAACACCTCTTTAGATGCTGATAACAACTCCGATACAATGTATAATTCGGCACGTTATGCTCAAATCCTGCATGTGTCGGGCAAAAAATACTGGAACGCTGCAGGGATGCTGTAATTTTGAGCGAGCACGGCGGGCGTTTCCCAAATGAGCTCATCGGGCATGGGGGAGAGTGGGGCAGCGTGCTCCGCGACATAAGACGCATCCGCGAGGCGTACATGCCAGCCCTTCATGTGCCATTCCACATGGGAAAAAATGTGGACCGCGTCCGGCAGGGCTTTCATGGAGAGAGGGGCAAGCCCAAATTGTTGAAGCGTATGCCGGAGCTCCTGCTTTTCCGGCCAGCCCTCCAGATGCGGAAGCTCCCAGAGACCTGCGAGCAGTCCCTTGGAAGGCCGCTTATGGATGGCGAAACAGCCGTTTTGCTCCAAGCGCAGGATCGTGAGGTATTCGACACGGCGTTTTTTTGCCTGCGCCTTATGAGGATAATCCTCGATGCGGTGTTCTTTTTTGGCAAGGCAGAGGGACTGCAGCGGGCACTCCCCGCAGAGCGGCGCCCCATGGGGGACGCAGACCGTTGCGCCGAGTTCCATCAGGGCTTGGTTCAGTGTACCTGCCTTGTCTCGGGGATACATCTTCCGCAGCGCATCTTCCATCGTGCGCTTGGTACGGTCTTTCAAAATATCCTCGCCATAGCACAGGAGTCTTGTGATGACCCGCAGCACATTGCCGTCCACGGCAGGATGGCAATGCCCGTACGCAATGGAGCTGATGGCGGCGGCAGTGTATCTCCCGATGCCGGGCAGGGCGAGCAGATCCTCGAATTTCTCGGGCAGCATGCCACGATGTTTTTCCATGACGATTCGGGCGGTTTTTTGCAGATTTCTTGCGCGGTTGTAGTAGCCGAGCCCCTGCCAGAGCTTCATGAGCGTTTCCTCGTCGGCTTCCGCAAGTGCGGAGATTGAGGGAAGCGTTTCCAGGAACCGTTCAAAATAGGGCATGACCGCAGCCACGCGCGTTTGCTGCAGCATGATCTCCGACAGCCAGACGCGGTAGGGGGTGGGCTGTTCACGCCAGAAGGCGCGGGCACCTGCTCCAAAAGTTCCGCATGACCGATCGTTTGTTGTTCCATCCCCAAAAACCTCCTTGTGTTTTCCTATCATAACATGGGAATGGAGGATGCTGCAATTTTTGATTTAGAAAAGTTCTCTGAGGGATACCGCTTATTTGTTTTCGGCATCCAAAGCATGGGGATGGCATTCGCCGAACGATTCCGGGATTTGTTTACGTAATTTTTGTCATTCGGGCATAGTGAAGTATCATTTCAAGATGACTTTCTTGAAAAGAACTGTCCTTGCACCAATGGAAATGCTATAATGGAATTAGCATACTGCAAGGTTTATGGAGGATTGACTTGGGAGTAAGGACGTGTGGACACCGAAGGTGTCCGGTAAGTTTACCAGGAAATCCGGGTGACTGAGTAAGGTGTAGCGAATGAAAAAAACAACCATAACGCCATCTGATTTGAAAACTATCCTGCATTCTAAACGTGCCAATATCTACTACTTGGAAAAATGCCGTGTCATGCAAAAAGATGGACGAATCCTATATCTGACAGAAGCAAAAAAAGAAAATCTCTATTGGAACATTCCCATTGGAAATACGACGGTCATACTCCTCGGAACAGGGACTTCCGTCACGCAGGCTGCCATGCGTATGCTGGCAGCCGCCGGCGTCTTGGTCGGATTCTGTGGCGGTGGCGGCACGCCGCTCTTTTCCGGTACAGAAGTTGAGTGGATTACCCCACAAAGCGAATACAGGCCCACAGAATACGTCCAAGGCTGGCTTTCTTTTTGGTTCGATGAGCAAAAGCGGCTTTTCGCCGCAAAGCAATTACAGCGTGCCCGTTGCGACTATTTTCTTCAGACCTGGGGCAAAGACAGAGAACTCCAACAGGAAGGTCTCTATCCGGACGATCAGGAAATCGAGCAGGCCATCCAACGATTCCGAAACCGCATCGAACAAGCACGTCATGTCACCGAACTGCTAAGCGACGAAGCCCAATTCACCAAAAGTCTTTACCATTACACCGCTGGCAGAACAGACACTCCAGACTTCAAAAGAAACCCGAATGCGCATGATGATGCAAATCGTTTCTTGAACCATGGGAATTATCTGGCCTACGGATTGGGAGCAACGGCGCTTTGGGTATTGGGCATTCCACATGGATTTGCTCTGATGCACGGAAAAACCAGACGTGGAGCACTTGTGTTTGATGCCGCAGACCTAATCAAAGATGCTATTGTTTTGCCATGGGCTTTTATCTCTGCCCGATATGGCCGAACGAGCCAGGAATTTCGACAGATATGTCTACAAAAATTCACAGATCACAAAGCGCTTGATTTTATTTTCGAAAAAATCAAGGAACAAAGTCTTTCCATGCCCAAGGAGCGTGAAGAGATATGATGGTCCTGTTTACGAGCCGCAGCGAAAAGAAATCTCTCCAGTCTACCAGAAAAATTCTGGATACCTTCGCCGATCGCATCGGTAACGATACATGGAAAACCATCATTACGGAAGATGGTCTGCAAACCGTGAAAATGCTCTTACGAAAATCCGCCACAAAAAATACGGCGGTCGCTTGCCACTGGATTCGCTCCAGGAATCGGAGCGAACTTTTGTGGATCGTGGGAAATCGGGACAAGTTCAACGAGCAGGGAACCGTACCCGTCCACTCCACAAAGAAAAACATTCGTCATGGCGAGTGGGAAAACCACTGGGTATATCTACCAGCCATCAAGGCATTGACGGCCATGGCTTCTTTGCTGCATGACTGGGGGAAAGCGAATCATGCCTTTCAGAAAATGCTGACAGCACCGTCCAAAGGGAAGGACCCTTTCCGACACGAATGGATCTCCTGCAAATTGATTTCTGCTCTGATTGCAGCCACGGAATCCGGAGAGGATGACAGGATATGGATGGAAAGTTTGCAAAATCAATCCTTCGATGAGAAGCAGATCCTGAAGAAACTTCCCGATGTGATGGATGAACCCTTCTCCCATTTCCCTCCTATTGCAAGTCTCATCTGCTGGCTCATCCTCACCCACCACCGTATGCCTGTCTTAGACAAGGAGATTGCCACGAAGTACAAGGGGAACGCAAAGAACTCCCTTTCCTCCGTACTGTCAGTCATAGAAAGCAATTGGGGATATCAGAAGGACACCTCCGTCCCGGTCAAATTCGCCCGTGGGCTCCTGAAGAAATCCGACCCTTGGAGCAAGCAGGTGAAGAAGTGGGCACAAAGGCTATCGGAGGAACGGGAACACATCCTGCGGCTTCTTGATACTCCGTCCCTGCGTCCTGTTCTGCATTACGCGCGTCTGAGCATGATGATGGCGGATTATTACGTCTCTTCCTCTTCCAATCCTGCCGACCCGAATTGGAAAACGGACTGCGATCTGTACGCCAAATCCGGTGGCGGGCAGAAACTGGATGAACATCTGGTACGTGTGACGGCACAGGCTTTGAAAATCGCGCATCGTCTGCCTCAACTGGCCGAACGGATGGAGTTCGCCAGAGACATCCGTTCTTTGAGGAAGAAAAGTCCCAAACCCTTCCTTTGGCAGGATACCGCAGTGGAGACCATCCGCTATTTCCGTGAGGCACAGGACACGGACGCGGAAAATGGCTGGTTCATCGTGAACATGGCAAGTACGGGTTGCGGGAAAACCATCGCTAATGCCAAAATCATGCAAGCTGTATCAAAAGACGGAAAATCCCTTCGCTACGTCCTTGCCTTGGGGTTACGTTCCCTGACTCTGCAGACAGGAACCGAATATCGTCAGCGCATCGGCCTGGACGAGGACGAACTGGCCGTCCTGATTGGCGATTCCGCGGTACAAGAACTGTACCAACAGACACAGGAGGATTCCGTTTTTGGGGAAGAAGGGCAGGAGGATTTGCTGGATAGTGGCATTCACTATGCACTGGATAGTTCGGACAGCTTTCTCGACATTTTCTTTGACAACAACAAGCCCGGCTTCACAAAGAAAAATCGGGCCTTTCTCTATAAACCGGTACTCGTTGCAACCATTGACCATCTCATCCGCGCGACGGAAAGCACTCGGGGAGGCAAATACATGCTGCCTTTCCTGCGGTTGATGTCATCCGACCTTGTAATCGACGAAGTGGACGATTTCAATGCAAACGACCTGATTCCCATCGCCCATCTTGTCCATTTAGCCGGTATGTTGGGAAGAAATGTAGCAATTTCGTCTGCTACCATCCCGCCTGACCTGGCAGAAGGACTGTTTTGCGCCTATTGGGAAGGTCGTGTTCTCTACAACGGATTCACTCAACAGCATGCGCAAATCCTCTGTGCTTGGTGCGATGAATTCAGAACGGCAGTTTGTCCGATTTCGGGAAACTCAGAAACTTTCGGACAAGAATACAAAAAACTTCACCGGGAGTTCGTAGATAAGCGAATCATGAAACTTGACCGGCAAATGGTCAAGCGAAAAGCATGTCTTGTACCGATCCTTAAAGAAGAAAATGTGGAGGAATCGCAGCAGAGGCTTCTGTATTTCGCACAAATACAGAAAACCGCCATTTCCCTGCATAACGCCCACTGTTTCATCGACACCGTATCCGGGAAGAAAATATCCTTTGGTCTGATCCGCATGGCAAACATCGATCCCTGCGTATACCTGAGCCTGTTTCTCCTGCATGCGGATTGGGCAGGCTATGCCGTACGTCTGATGACCTATCACAGTCGTCAGACGCTGCTGCTGCGCCATGAGCAGGAAACTTACCTGGACCGGGTATTAAAACGCAAAGGAGCCGCCTCTTCCATCCTTTCGGACGATCCTGTTCTCCGTTCACATATCAATAGCGTCTCTGAGGAAAATCTTCTTTTTCTTGTCATCTCGACACCCGTGGAAGAAATCGGCCGGGATCATGATTTTGACTGGGCTGTGGTGGAGCCATCCTCCTACCGCTCCATCATCCAGCTGGCGGGAAGGGTTCTCCGCCATCGGAACCTCAAGGAAGATATCTCCACTCCCAATATTGCCATCCTGCAATACAATCTCAAAGGACTGGATGGCAAAAGTCCGGCTTTTTGTCATCCCGGCTATGAAACATCCGAACGGTATCCGTTGGATAGCCACGATATGAACGACTTGGTAAACGCGTCTGATCTGCTGACGAAAGTAGATGCCGTTCCGAGAATCCGCAAGCCATTCCCTCTGGAACCGGGAAAGCACCTGATTCATTTGGAACATCAAGTCATGCAGGACTTCTGTGATATATCTGCCGTCGGCCCCGACACATTGCACGGATATCTCAGGGAATATTGGTGGATGACGGGACTCCCGCAGATGCTCCATCCATTCCGGGATGGAACTCCGCAAATCCCGCTATGCCTCTGCTATAGAAATCGAAAACCCAAATTCTATGAACGGGCAAGGACGGGAGAGTATATCGCTAAGGAAGATAGCTACCATATTGAATTTGCTACGGATATGATAGATACTACTGCAAAGAAACGACTTTGGCTGGAGCGGGACTATATAGCGTCCCTTCGGGAACAGGCTCTGCATCCCGACTGCCCTCCCGAAGCAGAAGAGGCAAGAATGGAATCTCTCAGCGAAAAATTCGGCAGGATTACAATACCGTATTATGGCGCGGGTTCGCGATATACCCTGCTTTATTCTGATCAGTTAGGCTTATGGAAAAAGAATGACCCGAATAAGCAAAAACACAATTTCACAGATTCTTCTCTTGTCAATATGTAAATAAACACGTTATAATATCCATGGTGCCGTTCGGCGGAGCTTGCCCTCACTGCGAAAGGAGGGCTCGCCTATGGATGATAACCTGATCATGGCTTTGCTGTTGATTTTGTTGATCCTCATGACGATAAAAAAGTAACCCGCCTTTCCTAGTTGCTAGCTTAGAAGGCGGGTAATCTAAGGATATCCCATCTGAGGGCGAAACCGCTAGGCGGCACCCCTCTTTGCTATCAGTATACATCAAAAATTCTTTTGTCGCAAGCAGAATACCTCCGCCGAACAGGCGGCTTAGAAATTGATATTAAAGAAATTTTTTTAGCCGCCGGACAGGCGGCATATTATATCCTTGATATTAAAAAAATTATTATTGACTATTTTCTGCTATCGTGGTATCTTATATACAACCTGAATCCGTGAAACTCGAACACTGTCCGTCCCCCTTTGGGGGCGGGGGATCGCCATCGGCGGTGGTGGGGGGCAATGTGTCAAAATCGTCACCCCCACCACCATCTTCGATGGTTCCCCGCCCCCAAGGGGGCGGACATAGCAAGTACATCATACATCCATCCAGTTTCACGGATTCAGGTGCAAATATGATTGCAGTCTCAAGGAGGGAGAACCTTGAATATCATAATGTCCTATATGACCGAAGAGGCGGCCAAAAAAGGAAAAAATGTAGAAGAATGGCTCATGGCAACATCCCTGAATGCTTCAAAATGCACGACGTCTTTCTATGTTGGCCGCTTTTCCCATCCGTCCGCAGACGTAAAGATATCCCATAGCGTAAAGAACGACACCCTCGACGGATATATCACCACGGATGCGGTTGCCTGCACCAAAGATATCACCGTATCATCGGCTGCGTTTCTCGCTATCTCCCGATTCCTTTTGCTGGAGCTGGAAGATAAAAAAACGGTTCTTTCCCACTTCAAGGAAAATACGGAAAAACTTCGTCAGGATCTCTCTTCGTTGCAAATCGACTATACAGTGGTTCGTAATAATATTTTGAATGTAAAGGAAGATTATATTCCGGATGCGACGGATGAGCGAATCCGGCAAGTCTTTTTCCCCATCGGAGAGAATCAATACCATCTTCTCTCCGTTCTTCCCGCTTCTTCCCTGATGTTGGAGCTGAGGAAGCGGCTTCGTAACATGGAAGCGCAAGCAAGGGCATCCCAGGATAAAAAAAGCGATCAATATCTCACGACCTACAGGAAGGTTTTTGATCTGAGTGAGAGCAGTTTTGGTGGGACCAAGCCGCAGAATATATCTACACTCAATAACATGAATGGCGGCAGAGCCTACCTAATCCCCGCCTTTCCTCCGCACCTTCCCCGGCGGGAAATCCTTCCGCCCAAACGGAATTTCTTCCAATCGCTGCGAACCAAACGCTATTCCTCCCTGTTCTATAACCTGCATTATCTTTATGGCGTACAGCGGAATAACAAGGACATCCGCCGGGATACAAGAGATGCCGAGGATGCCATCATCGACCGGATCCTTATGCGCGTATTTCGGCTCCGAAGTTTGGAAAGTGGATGGTCCGATGCGGAAACCTGCCGCATATCCCGTCATCAAAAAATCTGGCTGGACAGTCTCTATGAGGAAGAGCGCCAATCCGATGACACATGGAGCAAAGAAATTTCAAGAGAGTTTGCCGAATGGATGCTTCACACCTATCAGGAACTCCTGAAAAAGGATGCCTTTGACCTGGGCGACGCGGAATTCAATGCCCTACGCCACAGAATCCACGATATCCTGCTGGACACCAAGGAGGTGCAATTATGAGGCCTTTCTTGCTGATACCAAAACTTCATGTTCATAATGCCAACGCCCTGTCCGGTTCCTATATCATCGGATTTCCTGCTATGACGGCCTGGCTTGGCTTTGTTCACGCCTTGCAGCGAAAACTCCAGGCCGACGGTTTCCCCGAAATCGACCTCTGCAAGGTTGCAGTCTCTTGTCATGACTGCAATGTTCAAGTGTACAAAGGGGTGTATGACTATAGGTATTCGATCATCGGAACCTCAAATCCTCTGAAAAAAAAGGGAAAAGAATTTGAACGCCCCCCTTTTATTGAAGAACCCCGCTGCCATCTGGTCGTTTCCCTGCTCATAGAACTCAACAATCTTGCCGTAGAAAACGATAATATGTTTTTAGGTGCGGTCCGGGAAATTCTTCCCCAATTAAAAGTTGCCGGTGGCGACATTGAAAAAATAAGTACCTTACAGATATTGTACGTAGACGAAGACGAACCGCAGACTATTGCCCATGCAGTCCGCCGTCTGATGCCCGGATACGTCATTATTGACCGCAGCGACCTTCTGAAAGAGCCTTTGCCGGAGGGAAAAGATACCTTGGATCAGTTGTTGGACGTACTTTCCGTCAGATTTACCCCGAAAGAACACACAGGGGCAGATGCTATCCCCCAATGGAGTCCGCAGAAACAGCAACCGGGTTGGCTCATTCCGCTGGCCGTGGGGTTCAAAGACATCTCAGGGCCGATGCGGGTACGACACCAACGCTCCTACGACTACGAACATCATTTTGCGGAATCCGTGGTCACGATATGCGAATTTAAAATGCCCTTCCACTTCCGTGACTTGGAAGAGATCATGTGGAACTATCAGACAATTCCCCAACTTGGACTCTATCTGTGCAAAAACAGCAATCAATGGAATACCAAACAGCATTGAGGAGGTTTTATTATGGCAAAGAAAGAAACTGGCATAGCATCTGTATTGGCATTCGAAAAAAAATTAGTTGCATCCGACGGCTATATGTATGGAACTACATGGGAGAACAGAGATGAACCGGCAGAACCACTGAAATTAGTGGAAAAGTCTGTACGTGGCACGATTTCCAATCGCCTGAAAGATACGGTAAAAAACGATCCCGCCAAATTGAATGCCGAAGTTGAAAAACCGAATCTACAACTTGTTGACGCTTGTGCCCTATCCATGAACCACAACACCCTGAAACTGAAATTCTCCCTCAAAGTATTGAGTGGTGTCGAAACTCCTTCTGCTTGCAATCATGCCGGATTCAGCCAGAAGTATACGGAAATCGCTAAACGATATATAGAAAGAACACAGTTCCACGAATTGGGGCGGCGCTATGCGATAAACCTTGCCAATGCCAGATATCTATGGCGAAATCGACTGGGTGCGGAAAAAATTGAGGTCAGAATCACAGATGTCAGCAATGAACAGGAAAAAAAATCATGGGTTTTTAATGCTTATGAATTTTCCTTGAAAGACTTTGAAAAAAATGAAAAAACAGAAGAACTGGCCAGTCGAATCGCATCCGCCCTTAGTGGACGAAAACGTTATCTGTTATTAGATATCGAAACCTATGCCTTATTGGGTGAAGGGCAGGAGGTCTATCCCAGTGAGGAACTGGTCTTCGACAAAGGGCGTGGGGACAAGAGCAAGGTGCTGTATCAAGTCAATGAAATTGCCGCCATGCACTCCCAGAAATTGAACAATGCCATCCGCACTATTGATACCTGGTACCCAGAGTACGAGACAGCCAGCGGCATCGGCCCAATTGCCATTGAACCCTACGGAGCTGTGACTAACCTTGGCAAAGCGTTCCGCAATCCAAAAGACAAAGTGGATTTTTATTCCCTGTTTGACCGCTATGCATTGGGAGAATCTCTTGCAAACGAGAATGAGGAACATTATGTCATGGCGGTTCTGGTTCGCGGCGGCGTTTTCGGCCAGAGCAGCAAGGAGTAATGTTATGAAATACTATCAGGAACTGACCATCCTCCCCTGCGCAGAAGTACCGGCTTATTTCATCTGGTCGAAGGTATACCAGCAACTTCATCTTGGCTTTGCATCCCATCAGGACGAACATGGACATGTCCCTATCGGGATTTCTTTTCCCGACTATCAAGAACTCTCCGCCGGAAAAAACAATTGCCGTAAACCGTTGTCAGCAGAGAAGTCCAAAGGCTTGCCCACCTGTGCATTTGGTTATCGACTTCGCTTATTCGCAATGGAAGAATCCTCACTACAAGAATTTGCTGTCAGGGATCGTCTCGCTCGACTGGCGGATTACGTCCATATCACATCGATCCGCCCAATCCCCTCCGTACTCAAGGGATATGCCAATTACAGACGATTTCATCAAAAGAGTAGTGCGGAACAAAAGGCCAGAAGATATGCCAAGCGCCACAACATATCCTATGAAGAAGCGCTTGCCCTGTTTCCCGCGCGAGAATTTGATAAAAATGTTCCTTACATCCAGTTGAAAAGCTTAACCAACAAAAATCCATTTCGCTTATTTATAAAAAAGGACTTCCGAGAGAAAAATATAGAGAACGCTTTCGGATCCTACGGCTTAAGCGATATCTCCACGGTACCAGAATTTTGACCAAAAAACCAACCGACTCTTTCCATGCAGAAAAATCAAGCTCTCCCATGATCATCGAAATTTTTGGGTAAAAACAATCAAAAGCTTGGGGCAAGCTTCTCCCTATGAAGAAGTGCTGTTTCCATCACAGTTATCCGCCGCATAGGCGGTTTAGAAAATAAGAGACATTTGTCATTACTCCTTTCAAATGTTATCCGCCGCATAGGCGGTTTAGAAAAACTTCTATCATGCGCGTGAATCCTGCGGCTGGTTATCCGCCGCATAGGCGGTTTAGAAATCCCTTCGTCGCAGGTGCAGGAGCCGCCGCCTGTTATCCGCCGCATAGGCGGTTTAGAAATTCGTAAAATAAGGGAGAAGCGTAAAATGACGGTTATCCGCCGCATAGGCGGTTTAGAAAGCAAACATGGCGGTTATCTCACGCCTGCGAAGGTTATCCGCCGCATAGGCGGTTTAGAAAGTGGTGTGCCATACCGTACCGTTGTCGAAGTAGTTATCCGCCGCATAGGCGGTTTAGAAAATAGCCGCCGCTCGTGTCCCCGGCAGCATCTCGTTATCCGCCGCATAGGCGGTTTAGAAATTGGCGGTATCAATGAGCAGATAAAGACACAGGTTATCCGCCGCATAGGCGGTTTAGAAAATATGCGCCGCCGTTTCCGTCTGCAATCATAAGTTATCCGCCGCATAGGCGGTTTAGAAAATTTCCTTGCTTCCGTTCCCGCCCTGCCGAAGGTTATCCGCCGCATAGGCGGTTTAGAAATACCGCGAAGGCAGGAAAGGCTGATTGCATCCGTTATCCGCCGCATAGGCGGTTTAGAAATTCGGGCATTCCGTGAGAACGAGCATCTCTTTGTTATCCGCCGCATAGGCGGTTTAGAAATGCCGTGCAGGGGAGAAAAGAAAAAGGACGGAGTTATCCGCCGCATAGGCGGTTTAGAAAATACGGTGTTGTCCATTCTCTATCCTATGGTTGTTATCCGCCGCATAGGCGGTTTAGAAATACGGCGGCAGCCGCAACGTGCGCCTGAAAAAGTTATCCGCCGCATAGGCGGTTTAGAAAATATGCAGGACCGAACGACATCGGCATCAGCCGTTATCCGCCGCATAGGCGGTTTAGAAATGTTACTTCCATAGCCCAGAGATAGTAATGGTGTTATCCGCCGCATAGGCGGTTTAGAAAAGCATGGGAGAGCAATCAGGAGCAGCGGCGCAAGTTATCCGCCGCATAGGCGGTTTAGAAATAAGACCTATGCGAAGGTCAATGGGACAGCTGGTTATCCGCCGCATAGGCGGTTTAGAAATGTCAGGCGGATTGGCTGCCCGTGAAGATACGGTTATCCGCCGCATAGGCGGTTTAGAAAAGCTGGAGATCGACGGCCTCAAGCAGGCCAATGTTATCCGCCGCATAGGCGGTTTAGAAAACCTTGGAATTACCCGGCAATCTCCTACCCCTGTTATCCGCCGCATAGGCGGTTTAGAAAAGTCTGCCATCGCCGATGGGAAAGCGATGCTTGTTATCCGCCGCATAGGCGGTTTAGAAAACATCGTTGACCGAAACGGCGTAAGGCGCGATGTTATCCGCCGCATAGGCGGTTTAGAAAATGGCTTTTCCGCATATCGTGCATACGCCCAGGTTATCCGCCGCATAGGCGGTTTAGAAAAAGCACAGGCGAACGCCAATAAATATGCTGCCGTTATCCGCCGCATAGGTGGTTTAGAAAAGTACGGCATATTCGCCGCATTGATTTGATTGGTTATCCGCCGCATAGGCGGTTTAGAAATAAGTCTGAGGCAGCCCAGCCAATAGGAGGATGTTATCCGCCGCATAGGCGGTTTAGAAATGCAGGTCGTGATACCAAAAGAAGGGGACACAGTTATCCGCCGCATAGGCGGTTTAGAAACGTCTGCAGTATCACAGTACCTAAGCACGAGCCATATGTCAAAGAGGAATATGTGAAACAGGTCATCGAGGTTATGGATGAGGACTAAGCAGAAGGTGGCGGGAAACCGCAACCAAACGCATAAAATAAATGAAGGGGGCGTACTTGTGGTGGAAAAAAAGACGATAGTATTATATGGCTCTACCCTATCAAGAGGTCATTGTGGCAGCCACGGAGGGCGGCTATGTGGGTTATATCCCCGAGTTGAAGGGATGTATCACGCAATCGGAAACAAAGGCGGGCATACTGGATATGCTGGAGGATGCCAAGGCTTGCTGGTTAGAGGCGGCATTGGAAGAAGGTATCGAGATTCCGGAACCGCAGGGCGAAAGCGAGTACAGCTAATGGCGGCTGCACTCAAGGTATCACGTTTTTTTACGGTGCGGAGTAATCCGTAAAATACGGACATCCGCGCTCCGCCTTGCCAAGTACAGCAAATCGCCGATTGACTACTTTTTAGAGCTGTCAATCGGCGATTTCTATGCTTGGGTGCAGACGATGAACGAGAAAATCGACATTGAACGCAAAATAGCCAAACAGGCGGCACGAAAAAAATAAAAACCGCCCTTTACGGGGGCGGTCAAGGCAATCTAGCGGGATTATATTTCGGGTAGGAAGCCAACATCGCTTTCCCATCGGCGATGGCGGCTCGAAGTTCTTTCAAAGTCTTTTGTCCGATGCCGTATTCGCAGGTCTTATCTGCGATATGTTCACAATTCGCGCAGTCATGGTAGCGAGGATGCCGTTTGTATCCCCAAAGACAGGCGGCATACGGATCAGGATTTCGACCAAGCATTTGCGGATTGAACGACATGACACGCACCACCTTTCCGAAAATATTCTGCTTTTTATTTTACCACAACGGAGGTGTTTTGTGTAGTGGCCGGAAGACTTTTAGAATTGGCGATTGCCATCAAGGAAAATTAGACCAAGCACACTCTGTTACGAATTAATCAACGCGCCCTTACACGAAATCTAAGCTCGTACTGCGTCTTCGACTTGTATTCACTAAGATTTCGTAGTAAAATGAACCAATGCTTGCAACTTCTGTATTGCAAGCATGGGCGGATACATGATATAATCCCACGTTTGACAGTTTTGAGGATGAAAAATCCCCATGAAGCCAGTAGCAATGCTGGTTCATGGGGATTTCCTTTTTTACGCGTGTGCATAAT
>CACZZN010000010.1 GCA_902785705.1 uncultured Veillonellaceae bacterium | reverse complement strand
AAAACAGCATACTGCACTTAATTCAGCAACATCAGACAAGCCCTTGGGGTGACAGTGACTCATGGGTTGCTTGATGGTGGAGAACTTTTGACTCTCAAGAAACATGGAAGGATAAGGCTTCATGCAAAATTTGATTTTGCATGAAGTTTTTATTTGCATTTGTATAAATTCAATGCTAAAATAGAGGGCAATGATTAGATCGGGTGTTCTGCTTTCAGGAAACGGTGCTTCCATGTGACGGATTTTTATGGAACAGTGAGCGCTTCCTCATACAATTTCACATGTGACGCGCAAGATCAATAGATAATTCAATCTACGGAGGTGTCTTTTTTTGTCAAAAAACGCGCAAAAATTACAGATTATCCCTCTGGGCGGCTTGGGGGAAATCGGCAAAAACATGACGGTTGTCCGCGTGGACGACGAGATTTTGCTGATTGACTCCGGGCTGATGTTCCCGGAAGAGGATATGCTGGGGATTGATTTGGTGATCCCGGATATTACCTATCTCGTGGAAAATCAGGAAAAGGTCAAGGCCATCGTGCTCACCCACGGGCATGAAGACCATATCGGAGCGCTGCCCTATGTACTGAGGCAGTTGAGTGTTCCCGTCTATGGCACGCGCCTGACCCTCGGCATTCTGGAGGGACGGCTGAAGGAAAACGGCGTGGACTCCAGCAATCTGCATTCGGTAATGCCCGGAGATATCATCAACGCAGGCTGCTTCAGTGTCGGATTTATCCGTGTGAATCACAGCATTCCCGATGCGGTGGGGCTTTCCATCAAGACCCCGGTGGGCATGATCGTGCACACGGGGGACTTCAAGCTTGACTATACGCCGATTGACGGAAAGATGACGGACTTCCGCCGTTTTTCGGAACTGGGGAACAAGGGCGTGCTGGTGATGATGGCCGACAGCACGAATTCGGAAAAGGAAGGCCATACACCCAGCGAAAGCACCGTGGGGGTAGCCTTCGACAAGGCGTTCCACAACGCGCGGCAGCGCATCATCGTGGCAACCTTTTCCTCCAATGTGCATCGCATCCAGCAGGTCATCGATACGGCCGTACGCTATAAGCGTCGTGTCGCAGTCCTGGGGCGCAGCATGGTCAATGTGGTGAATATTTCTCTGGAGCTCGGCTATATCAATGCACCGGAAGGAACCATTATCGACATCGATGAAATCAACAACTACGCGATGGACCAGATCGTCATCATCACGACGGGCAGCCAGGGCGAGCCCATGTCAGCGCTCACGCGCATGGCGATGTCGGATCACCGCAAGGTAGGCATTGTGCCGGGGGATACGGTCATCATTTCGGCGACGCCGATTCCCGGCAATGAAAAACTCGTGGCAAAGACAGTGGACAATCTGCTGAAACTGGGTGCGAATGTCATCTACGGCCGCTCTGAGGGCATTCATGTGTCGGGCCATGCGGCGCGTGAGGAGCTGAAGCTCATGCACAATCTCGTGCGGCCCAAGTTCTTCATTCCCGTGCACGGCGAATATCATCATCTCGTGAAGCATGCGAAGCTCGCAGAGGAACTTGGCATGGCCAAAGACCATATCTTTGTCGGAGAAAACGGTCAGATCCTGGAATTCACACGAGACAAGGGAATCGTGGCCGGGCGCGTGCAGGCCGGCATGGTCATGGTGGACGGCCTTGGTGTCGGCGATGTGGGGAATATCGTGCTGCGTGACCGCCGCCAGCTTTCGCAGGACGGCATACTGATCGTGGTCGTGACCATGGACAAGGCGGCCTCCCGTGTGGTTGCGGGACCGGATATCGTTTCCCGCGGCTTTGTCTATGTACGCGAGTCCGAGGAGCTGATGGATGGGGCGCGTGCCAGAGTCCAGCAGGCTTTGGAGCGCTGCGAGGACGAAAAAGTGGCGGAGTGGTCTGTCATCAAGTCCAACGTGCGGGACGCATTGGGGCGTTATCTCTTTGAAAAGACAAGGCGCCGCCCGATGATCTTGCCGATCATCATGGAGATTTCCTAACACTGACTAAACGACCATCGTCTTCAGACGATGGTCGTTTATACTACTCTCAGTTAGAAATTTTACTTACTGAGAGTGCATGAGACTTCAGGCGTGCGAAAGCACGACTGGCTTTGATAAAAATTCCTTATCCTTCATTTAAAATTTTTATCAAAGATAAGTATTAGTACTTATCACAGGCATCAAAAGATGGGAGGCGCCGGAAATGGATGAAAACGGACTGGAGATTTTGGACGGTCTGAACAAGGCGCAGCGGGAAGCCGTAACGGAAACAGAAGGTTATGTACGGGTACTGGCCGGAGCCGGCTCGGGCAAGACAAGGGCGCTCAGCCGTAGGTTTGCCTATCTGGTCGATGAAATCGGCATTATGCCGGGAAATATTCTCTGCGTTACTTTTACCAATAAATCGGCTGCGGAAATGCGCAAGAGGATTCATCTCCTTACCGGTGACAACGACACAGGATATATCAACACCTTCCATGGCTTTTGTGTGTCGGTACTGCAGGAAGACAGCTATGCGGTGCAGTACCCGAAAAGTTTTTTGGTGTTGGATAACAGCGACATAGATGCCATGCTGAAAATGATCTACGAGGAAAGAAAGCTTTCCCTGCGCGATATGACCTTTGCCAAAGCACGGGACATGATTGAGATCCGGAAGATATTTACCGAGCCGGAGTACTACCGGGATATGATTGCCATGTCGCAGGAAGCCATCCAAGAGAAATATGAAAGGGCGACAGAGCCCAAGGATATCATCTTCTATGGATATCTTTATCAGGAGAAGAAATGCTTTGGCCTTGACTATAATGACCTCATCAAGTTTACGCTGTACATCTTCGAGCAGAAGGAAGACCTGCGTTTGAAGTGGCAGAAGCGGTTGGAATACATCATGATCGATGAGTTTCAGGATATTGATGAGCTGCAGTACCGCCTGATGAAGATACTGTGCGGCTATCATCAGAATCTTTTTGTCGTGGGTGATCCCGACCAGACCATTTATACCTGGCGCGGCGCCAATATCCGCTTCATACAGAACTTTGACCAAGAGTTCAGGCCATGCAGGATCATCTACATGATGGAGAACTATCGCTCCACGCCGGAGATTCTGGCTGCAGCCAATGACCTCATTGCCCATAACCGCTGCCGTATTGACAAAAAGCTTATACCGACCATTCCGGCAGGAGCGTCGGTGCTTTGTTCCAGCAATGATTCACCGGAGATGGAAGCAAAATGGATTGCGCAGGAGATAGAAAAGCTGCATGAAAAAGATGTGCCGTATCGGGACATGGCCGTGCTGTACCGCGCCCACTATCTGACGCGCTCCCTGGAAGAAGTCTTTATGAAGGAAGAAGTTCCCTATGCACTGTATAGCGGCGTACATTTCTTTGACCGGAAAGAAATCAAGGATGCGCTGTCGTATCTCAGGATGATTGCCTATCGGGACGACTTATCTTTCCGGAGGATTGCAAATGTCCCGAAGCGTAATCTGGGCGAGCGGCGCATGGCATTCTTGCAGGAATATGCCGAACAAAATCAGTGCAGTCTTTACGATGCGCTAAAGACAAATCTCGACCATGAACTGATGAAAGGCACCAAGGCAGGAAAGTTTGTCGATCTGATCGAGGAGTTTTCCGCAAGCTACAGCGGCAGGCCGGTATCCGAAGTATTGTCCGCACTGCTGGATGCCAGCGGTTATGAGGAAATGCTGCGTACGGAAGGCAGTCAGGAACGGCTGGATAATCTGGCGGAGCTGAAGCAGGCCATTTATGAGTATGAAACCTCTTGTGGGGAAGAAGCCATGCTGGAGCACTATCTGGCCAGAGTGGCGCTCTTCACCAACAGCGATACGGCTGAACCGGGGGATAAGGTGAAGCTCATGACGGTTCATGCGGCCAAGGGGCTGGAATTTCCCTATGTGTTCCTGTGCGGCCTGAATGAAGGGGTTTTCCCATCGAGGAAAACAAGAACGGAACAGGCCATGGAAGAAGAACGGCGGCTGGCCTTCGTGGCTGTGACACGGGCGCAGAAAAGGCTGTACCTATCGGCGGCCTTCGGTGTGAACTTCGATGCAACGTTCAGGTATCCGTCCAGATTTCTGCTGGAGATCGATGCTCAGCTGCTGGAATATGCAAAGCCGGTCGCAGAAAGCGTCCAAAAAGATGCCTGGCGCTACATTCGGGGGATGGACAGGCACATGGAGCATGGGCAGGCAGGGCAAAAAGCGGCTTTTGCCAAGGGGGACAGGGTTCTGCATCGTATCATGGGAAAAGGGGAAATCTTGGATATCAACGGGGACAAAGGCGCTTACCTCACCTTGCCGAGTCTTTTCCTGTCATGCTGCGTCAGATGCCGTTCGACGTAGCTCTGCTACGACTTCACGGCATCTTTCTTGCCTGACAGAAAAATCCTTCACCAATGACAAAAGCTCATTTAATCAGTGGTTCCTTAAACAGGTTCTAAGAATCATCAGAGGGGAATCGATATGTATGATTTGATACGCAGCATTTGCGCTGTGTTCCAAAATTTGGCAGACTGGGTATGGGGCTTTCCCACCGATGTGGAATGGTATGCCAATCTGCCAATCATCGGAGAGCTGCCGCTGGCAATTATTCTGTTGGTGGGGACAGGCGTATATTTCACCTGCAGCCTGCGGTTTGTGCAAATCCGATATTTTCGGTATGGCCTGCGTGTCCTGATGGACAGTCATGCGGAGAAGCAGGGGATTAGCCCGCTGGCATCGTTTCTCTTGTCTACGGCTATGCGTGTAGGCCCGGGGAATATTTTGGGAGTGACAGGCGCGGTTTCAACCGGCGGCCCCGGCGCATTGTTCTGGATGTGGCTGTCCGCTTTCTTTGGCATGGCAACTGCCTTTGTGGAATCGACCCTCTCGCAGATCTACAAGGATAAACGCGGGGATGAGTACGTGGGCGGGCTGCCCTGCTATGGCAGAAAGCTCCTTGGGGGCACAGCTATGGTAGGCGTTGCCTTGGGCATTCTCTATATCATATATGCCCTGCTTTGTATTCCGGCCCAGGGGTTCAATACCCTTTCGGCTATGGTGGCGGTAACGCAGGATATGACGGACACCCGGATTGCGGCGGACAGCTTGCCGGTATGGGGATTTTTTCTGCTGTTGATGGGCATTACTGCGTTCTCTGTCTTTGGCGGCCTCAGGCGTATTGCTCGCATCACCGACATCTTGGTGCCGGTGATGGCAGTGGTATATGTTTCTGCTGTGCTGGTGATGGTGGCTATGAACCTTGACCTTTTGCCATGGTTCTTTTATGTTGTCGTGACGGAGGCTTTTCGGCCGGAACCGGTTTTTGGCGGGGCTCTGGGCATAGCTCTTTCCCAAGGAATCAAGCGAGGCCTGATGAGCAATGAGGCAGGGCAGGGAACACTTTCCATGCCGGCAGCCGTATCCCATGCCAAGCATCCTTGCGACCAGGGCATCATTCAGGCCATCGGCGTGTTTTTGGACACCATGGTGATATGCACTTTGACGGGATTTGTTCTGATTATGGGGCAGGCGTGGCTGAAAGATGGTTCAGCAGCCTGGTTTGAAATGGGACGCTTGGAGAAATTTCTGGCTTCCTGCGAGCAGATGCTTGGCAGTGGCGCCGGTTTTGGCTTAGCCGCCCTGGTAATCAGCGTTTGTTTCGGGATATTTGCCTTTACCTGTTTGCTGGGCTTCTTGTCCTTTTCGGAGATATGCGCCAGACAGGTTTCTGACAACAAAGTATTTATTGCGGCAGTCAGGCTGGTGAATCTTTCTGTGCTGGCCTTTGGCATGATCACCAACATTGCCGGCTTTGATTTAAGCGCTCTATGGAATCTCAGCGACTTTGCCAATATCGTGATGGTCTGCTGCAACCTGCCCCTGTTGTATATAGGGTACAGCAGGGTGCAAAAAGCATTTGAACATTTCGAGAGCCGGGAGGGGAAGTTTGATTCTGAAGTTTTAGGCGAACGGGTTCCTGTCTGGGATGAGGTTTAGAGAGGAACAGGAACCAAGGGTTTCAATATTTGGGCAAATGCGTTATAATTTTCTTGGGTCGGTTGTTGGGAGGTGATGGTATGGCAGGGACAACACTCTCGGGGGATTTCGTCCATCTTCATGTTCATACGGAATACAGCCTGCTGGATGGCGCGAGCCGTGTGCCGGAGCTTATGAAGCGCACGAAGGAGCTTGGGATGGATGCCATTGCCATCACGGATCACGGCTCCATGTACGGGGTGCTGGATTTCTATCAAGCCGCGAAAAAGGAAGGCATCAAGCCCATCATCGGCTGTGAGGTCTATCTTGCGCCGGGGGCACGGCAGGAACGGGCGGAAGTGAATGGCATCCGCTACTATCATCTGATTCTTTTGGCGGAAAATCAGCAGGGCTATCGGAATCTGGTCAAGCTGGTCTCCTTCGCGAACATCGAAGGCATGTACTATAAGCCGCGTGTGGACAAGGAATTGCTCCGAAAATACCATGAGGGGCTGATCTGCCTGAGCGCCTGCGTATCCGGCGAAATCCCGAAGGCGCTGATTCAGGACAATCCGGAGCATGCGGATGCACTGGTGCAGGAATATATCGATATTTTCGGCAGGGAAAATTTTTTCATCGAGATACAGAACCATCAGCTGCCGGAGGAACGGAAGGCAAATGCGGGGCTTTTGAAGCTGGCGGAAAAATACGGCCTTGGGATCGTGGCGACCAATGATTCGCACTATACCTACCGCGAGGACAGCGATTTCCACGATGTCCTGCTGTGCCTGCAGACGGGCAAGACCCTCGACGACACAGATCGTATGCGCTTCAACAATGATGATTACTATCTGAAGTCACCGCAGGAAATGCGCGAGCTGTTTCCGGGGCTGGAAGAAGCCTATTCCAATACGGTGAAGATTGCAGAGCGGTGCAATGTGGAATTTGAGTTCGGGCATCTGCAGCTGCCCTATTATCCGATTCCGGAGGAATACGCGGATGATACATCCTATCTCCGCGCTCTCTGCGAGGAACGTCTGCCGAAGCGCTATGCGGAAATCACGGATACGATCCGTGAACGGCTGGACTATGAGCTTGGGATCATCAAGCGCATGGGATATGACAGCTATTTCCTCATTGTCTGGGACTTTATTCGCTATGCAAGGAATCATGGCATCGTGGTAGGTCCGGGCCGGGGATCTGCGGCGGGCAGCATCGTGTCCTATTTGCTGGAGATCACGGATCTGGATCCATTGGCTTATGATTTGCTGTTTGAGCGCTTCCTGAATCCGGAGCGCGTTTCCATGCCGGATATCGATGTGGATTTTTGCTATATCCGGCGTGAGGAAGTTATTGAATATGTGAAGCGCCGCTATGGGGATGACCATGTGGCGCAGATCGTGACCTTTGGAACCATGGCGGCAAAGGGTGCCATTCGGGATGTCGGGCGGGTGCTGAACATGCCCTATGCGGAGGTTTCCCGCATCGCGAAGCTGGTGCCGAATGAGCTGAAAATCACCATTGATAAGGCACTCAAGGAATCGGTGGAGTTCCGCAGCGCCTATCAGGAAAATATGGAAACGCGCCGCCTGATCGATATGGCGCGGAAGGTGGAAGGGCTGCCGCGTCATTCTTCCACCCATGCCGCGGGGGTCGTGATCGCGAAGTACCCGCTGCTGGACTACGTACCGGTGCAAATGTCGGATGGAACGCTGGTCACGCAGTATGACAAAGACCATGTAGAGGAACTTGGTCTGCTCAAGATGGACTTTTTGGGGCTTCGTACCCTGACCGTCATTGCGGATGCGGTGAAGAATATCAAGCAGAATCGCGGCATCGAAGTGGATATCGGCAGCATACCGCTGGTGGATGAGCTCACATCGAAAATGCTTTGCGAGGGCAAGACCGGTGCCGTATTCCAAATGGAGTCCGGCGGCATGACAACACTCGTCAAGGATCTGCAGCCGGAGGGCTTTGCGGATCTCATTCCCACGGTGGCGCTCTATCGTCCCGGCCCATTGGGCAGCGGTATGGTAGATGACTTTATCGCCGGGCGTCACGGGAAAAAGGAAGTGACCTATCTGCACCCGCTGCTGGAGCCAATCTTGAAGGAAACCTTTGGCGTGGTGCTCTATCAGGAGCAGGTCATGCAGATCGTGCAGGTGCTTGCAGGCTTTACCCTGGGACAGGCCGATCTCCTGCGGCGCGCCATGGGAAAGAAGAAGGCTGAGATCCTGATGGCGCAAAAGGAGAACTTTCTTCAAGGCTGCGAGAAAAACGGGATCGACGGGCAGCTGGCAAATACGATTTTCGATTTGCTCACGCATTTTGCGGATTACGGCTTCAACAAATCCCACAGCGCAGCCTATGCCTATGTCGCATGGCAGACGGCATGGCTCAAGGCGCATTACCCTGCAGAGTTCATGGCGGCCATGCTGAGCAGCGTGAACGATGCAGACAAGGTGACGCAGTATATCGAGCAGTGCAAGCGCATGGGGCTGAAAATCCTGCCGCCGGACATCAATATCGGCTATGCGGATTTCAGCGTGGATGGCGATGATATCCGCTTTGGGCTGGCTGCTGTCAAGAATATCGGAGAACAGGCCATCGAGAGCATGACGGCTTGCCGCGAGGCAGGCGGGGCGTTCCAATCGTTGGAGGATTTTTGCCGGCGTGTGGATACAAGACTTTTCAGCAAACGTGCCATCGAGAATCTGATCAAATGCGGCGCGTTCGATGCAATGGGGGGGAAGCGCTCGCAGCTCCTTGCCATCATGGACCGGGCAGCCGCAAACGGGGCTCGATACCAGAAGGATAAGGCAAGCGGGCAGATCGGGCTGTTTTCGGAGGACGTCATGACGGAAACAGCCGGGCTGCAGCTGCCGGATATACCGGAAGTTCCGAAGAAGGAGCTTCTGGCATGGGAAAAGGAAATGACGGGCTTCTATATCACGGGGCATCCGTTGGATGCCTACAGAGAGCGCATGGAGGGGCTGACAGCGCTCCGGGATCTGCTGCATGGCCAAGTCAAAGACAGGCAGATGGCCCGCGTCGCAGGCATGATTGTGGAGGCAAAGCGCATCACAACCAAGAAGGGCGATACCATGTGCTTTCTTGTTCTGGAGGATTATACGGATCGGATGGAGGTCACGGTATTTCCGCGAACCTTCTACCAACATGTGAATCTGTTGGTTCCCGATACGCCTGTGGTCGCGCAGGGGCGCCTGGATACGGCAGATGAAGAGCCGAAGCTGTTGGCGGATATGTTCTGGCATATGGATGCCTACGAACCGGATTACTATCTGACCATTTCCGAGGAGGCGGAAAAACCGGAAACCTATGAGGCCTTGCGGGAGATCTTTGCGGCGCATCATGGCACGCATGCTGTGTTCCTGCGCAGCAAGGGACGATGGCAGAAGACTGCAGACCGTTTCTGGTTGAAGGACGATATGGCGACGAGACAGGCTCTGGCCAATGTGCTGGGCGAGACAAACGTGCGCCGCAGATAGGGCACTGACATCATTTCCCTATGGAGGATATATGGAAAACAGGATGAAGCGGAAAACCGGAAATCTGGGGATCGCCTTGTTGGTAAGTCTCCTGCTGATCGTTTTTGGAACCGCGCAGGCAGAAGAAACGGAGCCTTCCGCAGACGAACCGCAGGATGAGATGTCGCAGCGCATGCGAATGATAGCGCAGGATGACAAGATGCCGGAGCTCACGGCCCGTTCTGCCATTTTGATCGAGGCTTCGACGGGGCATGTGCTGTATGCGAGAAATAAAGATGAACGCATGTTCCCTGCCAGTACGACCAAGATGATGACCCTGATTCTGGCACTGGAAAGAGGCCGGATGGACGATATCGTGACCGTCAGCCGTCATGCGGAGGGAACGGAGGGCTCGACACTCTGGCTGGAGGAGGGAGAACGTCTTCGCTTGGAAGACTTGCTCTACGGCATGATGATGGTCTCCGGCAATGACGCGACCATTGCGATCGCGGAGCATCTGGATGGAAGCGTGGGCGCATTTGCGCGTCACATGACGCAAAGAGCGCATGAACTGGGCGCAAAGGATACGAATTTCCGGAATCCCCACGGCTTGCCGGATGAGCAGCACTATACGACAGCGCATGATCTCGCAAGAATCGCAGTGCATGGCTACAGGCTGCCGGGCTTTGAGGACATTGTTGGCAAGAAGGAAGGCATCTTTCCGTGGGTGCATGATCCCGCGCATTTCCTGCGCAACGAGAACCAGATTCTTTGGCTGGTGGAAGGGGCGAATGGGGTCAAGACCGGCTATACGGACGCGGCGGGCAGATGTCTGGTATCTGCGGCAAAGCGGGACGGCGTCCAGCTGATCGCAGTGGTGCTGGACAGCATCTATATGTGGAATGATTCCATCGCGCTTCTGGAAAAGGGGTTTCAGATGGTGGAGCCGAAAAAAATTGTCAGCGGCGGAACCATCGAAGGGACTTTGCCTGTCCAATCCGGCAGGAAGAAAAGCCTCCCAGTGGCTGCGGCAGAAGATATCATCGTACCGGAATTCAAAGAGGGCGACGTGACGTATGAGATCGTCTGTGATTTGCCGGAGCATGTCCGTGCGCCCATTAGGGAAGGGGAGACAGAGGGAACGCTGCGTGTGATGCTGGATGGCAGGCAAGTTGCATCGACTCCTCTGGTAGCAGTGGAATCCATCGAGCAAAAATCCTTTTTCCTTGTCGTATGGAACATGATGCGGGAAATTTTTCACATATGAGGCGGTGAAGCATGGAGGAGAGACTGCAAAAAATCATCAGCGGCGCGGGCATTGCCTCACGGCGTGCTGCAGAGCAGATGATACTGGCAGGACGGGTGTCCGTGGACGGCAGGGTGGTCACGGAGCTTGGAACGAAATGGGATGCGGCGCTGCATGAGATTGTCGTGGACGGAAGACCCATTGGCAGGCAGGAGCGAAGGGTATATTTCCTGCTCAATAAGCCCAAGGGCTGCTTGTCTTCAGCCAAGGACGACCGCGGCAGAAAGACCGTGCTGGATTTGCTGCCGGAGGTGCGTGCGCGAGTCTATCCGGTGGGGAGGCTTGACTATCAGACGGAAGGCCTGCTGCTGATTACGAATGACGGCGCGCTGATGCAGGGCCTTCTGCATCCGAAATATGAGGTGGAAAAGACTTATCTTGCGGAGGTGGACGGCGCGCTGACCGAGGATAAGCTGAAAATGCTCCGGGAGGGGGTACCGCTGGAGGATGGCATGACTGCCCCCGCCAAGGTGCGTATGCTGCCGGAGAAAGGCAGATTTTCCCAAGTGGAGGTCACAATCCATGAAGGGCGCAATCGTCAGGTGCGGCGCATGTTTGCGGCCGTGGGCTGCGATGTGCGCCGGCTGGAGCGCGTGCGCTTTGCGGGGCTGGAACTGGGAGAGCTTGCACGGGGCCGTCATCGGGAGCTCACGGAATCGGAATTGGCGAAGCTCAGAGCATTGGCAGGCATGGCAGATGAGGAAGGAAAGCGATGAAGCGGATCATTGTCGTAGGGGGAGGTCCCGCAGGGATGATGGCTGCGGTCAAGGCGGCAGAATATGGGGCGGAAGTGCTGCTCCTGGAACGCATGGACCGCGTAGGGCGCAAGATGAGCATCACGGGCAAAGGACGCTGCAACATCACGAATGCCGCTGATCTGCAGGAAATCCTGAGCAACATCCCGGGCAACGGAGCCTTTCTGAACAGCAGTCTGCGTGCATTTGACCAGCAGGATGTGATCCGTTTTTTTGCAGAGGCGGGCGTGCCGACGAAGGTGGAGCGTGGGAACCGGGTATTCCCCCGGAGCGATAAGGCCGCAGATGTGGTGCAGGCGATGCTGGAGCGGCTGCATCTGTTGGGCGTGAAGATCCGTACTAAAGCGCGTGTCACGGCATTATTGACGGAGGCTCTGCCACGGGAGTCCGAGGGAAGCCCGACGAAACCGGGGAAAATGCGGCAAACGCAAGCCATCTGCGGTGTCCGGCTGGAGGATGGGACGGCAGAATCCGCGGATGCGGTCATATTGGCCGTAGGAGGCGCTTCCTATCCGGGGACCGGCTCTTCCGGGGATGGCTATCCGATGGCGGAGCGTCTTGGCCATACGGTGACGAAATTGCTGCCTGCGCTCGTTCCCTTGGAGACCGAGGAAGAATGGCCAAAGGAGGCGCAGGGGCTTTCCCTGCGCAATGTGAAGGTGGCGCTTTTTTCCGAGGGAAAGCGGCTGCAGGAGCTGTTCGGGGAGATGTTGTTCACGCATTTCGGCGTATCGGGTCCCTTGATTTTGTCCCTGAGCCGAACGGCAGCGCAGGAACTGGATGCCGGGCATTTTGTGGAGATTTCCATCAATTTGAAGCCCGCGCTCACGCCGGAGCAGCTGGATGCAAGGATCTGCCGAGACTTTGGGAAATACATCAGGAAGCAGGCCAAGAACGGACTGCATGATCTCCTGCCGGGCAAACTCATCCCCATCGTGCTGGATCTTGCGTATCTGGACGCGGACAAGCCCATCCATCAGATCACGCAGGAGGAACGGCGGAGGCTTGGGGAAACCATACAGCACATGACGTTGACGATTTCAAGGACCAGACCGATGGCAGAGGCTATCGTGACTTCCGGCGGCATTTCCGTGAAGGAGATCCAGCCGAAGACCATGGAATCGAAGCTGGTGAAAGGGTTGTATTTCGCAGGCGAGGTGGTGGATGTGGATGCGTTCACCGGAGGCTATAATCTGCAGGCGGCATTTTCCATGGGAGCCGCTGCCGGACAGTGGAGCGCAATGGAGGGCAAAGGGGTGCAGAATGGATAAAAAAAGGGAAATAGTCCCATGCATGCGTGGGCTGCGGGGAGAAATCGAGATACCGGGCGACAAGTCCATTTCCCATCGCAGCATTATGTTGTCTAGTTTGGGAAGTACGCCGGTGCATATCACCAATTTTCTGCGGGGGCAGGATTGTCTTTCCACGGCGGCGTGCATGCGAGCCATGGGGGTTACGGTGGAGGACGATGGAAAAGATGAGATCTGCGTGACGGGTCTTGGGCTGCATGGCCTGAAAGAGCCCGCAGGCATCCTGGATGCGGGGAACTCCGGCACGACGCTCCGCTTGCTGATGGGGCTTCTTGCGCCGCAACCGTTTCTGGCCACGTTTACCGGCGACAGTTCTCTTTGCCGCCGCCCCATGGGGAGAGTGATCCAGCCGCTTTCCGAGATGGGCGCGAAGATTGCGGGGCGCGCAGGAAATAAACTGCTGCCCATCACAATCCTGCCTGCAGAAAAGCCGTTGCAGGGCATTTCCTATAAGATGCCCGTTGCAAGTGCACAGGTCAAGTCCGCAATCCTGCTGGCAGGTCTGTATGCGGAGGGTGAAACCACGGTGCATGAGCCGTTTGTTTCCCGCGATCACACGGAGCGTATGTTGGAAGCTTTCGGCGTGCCGACCATCCGGCAGGGGAGCAGCGTTACGATCCGTCCGGTGCAGGAATATCGGGCGCCGCAGGCAATCCATGTGCCGGGGGATATCAGCTCTGCTGCCTATTGGCTGGTGCTGGCGTCCATTCTGCCGGACAGCGATGTGGTGCTGAAGAATGTGGGCATCAATCCGACGCGGACCGGCATTCTGGATGTCATGGAGCGCATGGGAGCAAGATTTGAATGCCGCAATGTGCGCACGAGCGGCGGGGAACGAGCGGCGGATATCCGCGTGGTTTCCGCCGAGCTGCACGGGACGGCATTCGGCGCGGAAATGATGCCGCGCCTCATCGATGAGATTCCTGTGATTGCGGTGGCCGCAGCCTTTGCAAAAGGCGATACCGTCATCACGGGGGCAGGTGAGCTGCGCGTCAAGGAAACAGACAGGCTGCAGGCCATTACCAATGAATACAATCGTCTGATGCCGGGGGCATTCGAGTCCGGCGCGGATACGCTGGTGATTCATGGCGGCAAGATGATCCGGGAGGGCATATGCAAATCGGGGGATGACCACCGTATGGCCATGTCCCTTGCGGTCTTTGGCGCCGCAGGAAAAGGCGTCACGATCGAGCGCCCGGATTGTGTGGATATTTCCTATCCTGCATTTTATACTACACTCAGTTATACCGGAAGCCGTTAATATTTACCAAGCGAAGCGAAGGTAAATTTAAAATTTTTGTCAAAGATAAGTATTACGAAATTTTGAGGTGAGTGAAGATGAAACAGTATGTGGTAGCCATTGACGGTCCCGCAGGGGCGGGCAAGAGCACGGTGGCACAGCTGGCGGCAAAGAAGCTGGGCTATACCTATATCGATACGGGAGCGATGTACCGTGCGGTGGCGTGGAAAACCTTACAGCAGAAACAGCCCGTGACGGATGAGCTCATCCTGTCCGTGGTGCCGGATATTCTGGTGGATCTGCAATATGCGGAGGGAAAGACACGGGTGCTCGTGGACGGACAGGATGTGACGGGAGAAATCCGCACGCCGGACATCAACAAGATCGTATCCCAGGTTGCAAAGCTCGGGCCGGTGCGCGAAAAGCTGGTCGTGCTTCAGCGAAGAATGGCGGAGCGGGGCGCAGTGCTCATGGACGGCAGGGATATCGCAAGCCATGTGCTGCCGAATGCGGATGTGAAGATCTTTCTTACGGCTTCCGTGGAGGAAAGGGCACGGCGCCGCTGCAAGGAACTGAGGGAAAAGGGCTACGATGTGAACGAGGCGGAAATTCAGAGGGATATTGCGGCACGCGACAAGGCGGACAGTGAGCGTGAGATTTCGCCGCTGGTGCAGACGGAGGACGCTGTGCTTCTGGATACCACGAACCTTTCCATTGACGAGGTCGTGGAAAAGATTTTGGAAATGTGCAGGTGATTGGATGTTGTACGCAATCCTGAAGGTCATCTTCCAACTCTATTTCCGTATCCTGTTCCGTGCCGAAATCCGCGGGACGGAACAGGTGCCGAAGGAAGGAGCGCTCATTCTCGCGGCAAATCATATGAGCAACTGGGATCCGCCGTTTTTGGCATGCTTCTGCCCGCGCATTGTGAGCTATATGGCAAAGCAGGAGCTCTTCGAGCATCCGGTCTTCGGCGCCGCGATACGGTGCTGTCACGCATTTCCAATCAAGCGCGGCGCGGGAGACCGTGGCGCCATCAAGGCTGCGGTGCAGGTGCTGAAAGAAGAGCATTGCCTGGGGGTTTTCCCGGAGGGCACCCGCAGCAGGGATGGAAAGATGAAAAAAGCAGAAGCCGGGGTGGGGCTGATTGCGGCCATGACGGGAGCGGCAGTCACCCCTGCGGCCATTGTCGGTACCCATCGTGTCTTTGCCCATGGAAGCCTGTTTCCGAAACTCAAGCTTGCCTACGGAAAGCCCATGCGTTTTGAAGGGAATGCCAAGGACAAGGAGGCGCTGGCAGCATTTTCCCAGTCCATTATGGATGAAATCGCACGCATGAAAGCGGAATTGGAAGATGAATCGCACTGATATCATAGTGACATCATATTTCATTCATTATGACAGATGGAAAAAAGCAAATTTTTTTAAAAAAATTTGCTTTTTTGTTTGCTAGATTGGGATATTGATGGTATACTATACCGTAGCTTGCAAAAAGCGAACTGGAATTCTGAGGTTTGCAGGCGGCAAAAAGATCATATTGGTGGTAGATGTATGGAAGTCATTTTGGCAGACTATCTGGGGTTTTGCTATGGTGTGAAGCGCGCCATCAAGATAGCCAGAGAAAATGCTGCGCCGGGAGGCAATGCCTGTACGCTTGGCCCGATCATCCACAATCCGCAGATGGTGGAACGATTGAAGCAGGAGGGCGTGGGCACGGTTGACCGGTTGGACGAAATGCAGGATGGCACGATTATCATCCGTTCTCATGGTGTGGGTCCGCAGGTGTACAAGGCTGCGGAGGAAAGAGGTCTGACACTTGTAGACGCGACTTGTCCGCATGTCAGAAAAGCGCAGATGTCTGCAAAGGCGTTGATGGATGAGGGTTATCCGGTCGTTATTGTTGGCGAGAAGGAACATCCGGAGGTCAAGAGCATCTCGGAATGGGCCGCGCATCAAGCCCGGATTGTGGAGACTGTGGAAGAAGCAGAGGCGTTGGAGTCCTGTGCTAAGTTGGGCATTGTTTCACAGACGACGTTTTCGGGGACGAAGTTCCAGCAGATTGTCATGAGGCTTTTGGACAAATCGCGGGATATCAAGATTCTGCGAACGATATGCACCGCTACGGATCAGCGGCAGGCAGCGGCGATGGAGCTGGCATCCAAGGTGGATGTCATGCTGGTGATCGGTGGGAAGAACAGTGCGAATACCACGCGTTTGGCACAGCTTTGTGCCGATCAATGCAGGACTTACCATATCGAAACGGCAGATGAATTGCAGAATCGATGGTTTGACAAAATAGAAAAAATTGGTATCACAGCCGGGGCATCTACTCCCGACTGGATTATCAAGGAGGTATATCAAAAGTGTCAGAGGATGTAAAAAGTGTAGACGAGAAGAATGAGATGAAGGAACTGCTGGAGGATTATCTGGCGGATGTTCAGGCAAATACGGTGGTCAAGGGCCGTGTTGTTAAAGTAGAAGACGATCAGCTGATCGTGGGAATTACGGGCTATAAAAAAGATTTGATCCTCCCGAAAAAGGAATGGTCGTTTCCTGAGCCGGAGACCCTGCAGGGCTTGGCGGAAGTAGACGATGAGATCGATGTCTATGTGGTGTCTCTCGGCGGAGGCGACAACGAGGGCATTGTGTCCCGTACCCGCGTGGAGCAGATGCATGCATGGGACGAGATGCAGGAGATTTATGACCGTCATGAAGTGGTGGAGGCACAGGTGACACAGGTCGTCAAAGGCGGTCTTGTGGTTTCCGTGAATGGCCTGCGCGGGTTCATTCCGGCTTCTCAGATGGAACTTCATTTTGTCAAGGATCTCTCCGTGTATGTCGGGCAGACGGTGACGGCTGAGATCATCGAGCTGGATACGACGCGCGGCAACAAGAATCGTCTTGTGCTTTCTAGGCGCCGTCTTTTGGAAGAGGAACGCGACAAGAAGCAGGAAGAGGTATTCTCCACGTTGGAAGCAGGGCAGACCGTTCGCGGCACGGTGAAGCGTCTTGTGGATTACGGTGCGTTCATTGATATCGGCGGCGTGGATGGCTTGGCACATATTTCCGACCTGTCCTGGGAACGGGTGAAGCAGCCTTCGGATGTGCTGACGGTCGGACAGGAACTGGATGTCTATGTCAAAGCCGTGGATACGGAGACCAAGCGTATTTCTCTTTCCATCAAGGACACGATGCGCGATCCGTGGCTTGACAAGGCAGAGAAGTATGCAGAAGGCGACTACATCGAAGGAAAAGTTATCAAGCTGACAGACTTTGGCGCCTTTATGGAGATCGAGCCGGGCTTTGATGGTCTTATTCCCATGGGCGAGCTTTGCGAGAAGCGCATCGAGCGTGCGGATGAGGCGGTTCACACGGGCGATATGGTGCGGGTGAAGGTACTCCGCATTGATATGAAGCGCAAGCGCATCTCTTTGAGCATCACACGCGCAAAGAAGGATGAGCAGGCGGGACAGGCTGAAGAGCAGACGGCAGAAGAATGAGCCGCGTATAAATCAAGATAGGGATTTTGGAGGAGTGATGGTGACACATCACTCCTTTCCTTTGTGTGTGGAGGTGAGGGCATGCGAAAGGAAACTCCGGGAAAGATTCTGCGTGTGCATCCCGGCAGTCTTGCGGAGGAACTGGAACTGCTTGCGGGAGACCGCATTGTTGAAGTCAATGGAATGAAATTGCGGGATATCATCGATCTGAGCTTCGCCATGGCAGAGGAAGAGATCGAGCTTTTGGTGGAACATGCGGATGGCGAACGGGAAATGATTTCCTTTGACAAGGAAATGGATGAGGAATTGGGTGTGGAGTTTGAGTCAGCCGTCTTTGACGGCATCCGCCGATGTGCGAACCATTGCTATTTCTGCTTTGTGGATATGATTGGGCCGGATATGCGCAGTTCCCTTTCCATAAAGGATGATGATTATCGCATGTCCTTCCTCTACGGAAATTTCATCACCCTTTCCAATATGGCGGAAGCGGATTATAGGAGAATCGAGCAGTTTCATCTGTCGCCGTTGTTCGTATCCGTCCAGGCCATGAATCCGGAGCTTCGGGCGCAGATGCTGCGATGCAGGCGGGCAGGGGAGATTCATGCGCAGCTTGACCGGCTGGAGGCCGCCGGTGTGGAATATCACACGCAGGTGGTGCTGTGTGCGGGATTGAACGACGGGGAGGAGCTGTCGCGGACAATCCGCGAGCTGGCGGCGCGCCGGCCGCATGCGCTTTCTCTGGCCATTGTTCCGGTCGGCATCACCAAATACCGCACAGATCCGTTCCCCTTGCAGCAGTTCGACCGCACAGGGGCAGAGCGCGTCATCGATGAGGTCAGCCGCTGGCAGGAGCGGATGCGGCAAGAGGATGGCAGGACGTTCCTCTATCTGGGGGATGAGTTCTACTTTTTGGCGGGACGTGAGCTTCCACCGGCGGAGTATTACGATGGTTTTCCCCAACTGGACAACGGGATCGGGCTTGCCAGAAGTTTTCTCTGCGACTGGGAAGCGGAAGCCGTGAAGGGGAAGGGCTATGCGGATTCCATTTGTCTGGACGTTGTTTCCGGGACATCCATTGCTCCCGTTATGAAAAAACTGGCGGAAGAAGAAATGGAAAAGAATCCGAATCTGCGGGTGAGGGTGCTGCCCGTGGTCAATCAGTATTTTGGCGAGACGGTAAATGTTTCCGGGCTGCTGACGGGAGCGGATATCAAGCGGACTTTGAAGGAGGCGGCAGGAAACCGGCAGGGAATCCTGTTGCCGGAATCAGCGCTTCGTTCCGGGGAAGATGTTTTTCTGGATGATATGAGTCTGGCGGAACTGCAGGAGGCGTTTCCAGAGGCACGTATCGAGCCGGTGCAGACAGGCGCGGATTATCGGAGGGCATTGACGGATTTCCACTCCTACCATAAGTCCAGAAGCGGAGAGACGGCGTACATGTGGCAGAGCAATGCGGGGTATACGAGGAGGAATCATAGATGAGCAAGCCAATTGTGGCGATTGTGGGCAGGCCGAATGTGGGGAAGTCCACCCTGTTCAACCAGATTGGAAAGCGGCGGGTGTCAATTGTGGACGATATGCCAGGGGTGACGCGGGATCGTATTTACATGGATGCGGAGTGGCTTCAGAAGGAATTCACGATGATCGATACAGGCGGCATTGAGCTGGAGGATGGGGACCATATCCTCACATCCATGCGGCAACAGGCGCAGATCGCGATGGAGGAAGCGGATGTGATCCTGTTCGTGGTGGATGGACGGTCAGGTCTGACTTCGGCGGATGAAGAAGTCGGCAAACTGCTGCGGGGGACAAAAAAGCCCGTGGTTCTGGCAGTCAACAAGATTGACAGCCCCCAGCGCGAGATGGATGTCTATGAATTCTACAATTTGGGACTGGGAGACCCGATTGGCATATCTGCGTCGAATTCCTTGAATCTTGGGGATCTGTTGGATGCGGTGGTAGCGGCTTTTCCAGAGAATACGGATGAAGCACGGGAGGAGGATGAGATACGCATTGCGGTCATCGGACGGCCGAATGTGGGGAAGTCCTCGCTCGTGAACAAGATTTTGGGCGAGGACCGAGTGATCGTGAGCGATGTGCCGGGGACGACCCGGGATGCAATCGACACCCATTTCAAGAAGGATGATATCAAGTTCACGCTTATTGATACGGCAGGCATGCGCCGCAAGTCAAAAATCGATGAGCCGGTGGAACGGTACAGCGTTATGCGTTCCCTGCGGGCGATTGACCGCGCGGATGTGGTCTTGATGATGATCAATGCGGCGGAGGGCATCACAGAGCAGGACAAAAAGATTGCTGGCTATGCCCATGAATCGGGCAAAGGAACCGTCATTGTGGTCAATAAATGGGATATTTATCCCGATAAGGATGACAAGTCCACACTTCGTTTTACGGATGATTTGCGGGAGCAGCTTGGCTTCCTGCAGTATGCGCCGGTGCTCTATGCCTCTGCCCTTACGGGGCAGCGGGTGCAAAGGGTGACGGAGCTGGTGCGCTTTGTGGCGGAGCAGCAGTCCATGCGCATCAAGACCAGTGTGCTCAATGAGCTCATCCGCGATGCGGTCTCGGTGAATCCGCCGCCCACCCACAAGGGCCGTCAGCTGAAACTGCTCTTTATGACGCAGGTGGATATCTGTCCCCCGAAATTCATTATCTTTGTGAACGATGCGGAGCTTATGCATTTTTCCTATCTGCGGTTCATCGAGAACCGGCTGCGGGAGACTTACGGATTCGAGGGGACGCCGCTTCGACTGGTGGTACGCAATCGCGATGAGAAGGAGGAGGAATGATGGTGACATTTGTTATGATCATGGCGCTCTGCTATCTTTTGGGCTCTGTGCCGAACGGGCTCTTTTGGGGCAAATTGCTCTGGCATACGGATCTTCGGAAACATGGAAGCCATAACATCGGCGCGACGAATGCGTGGCGGACTCTCGGCAAGGGACCGGGCGTATTCATCTTTCTCATGGATTTTCTGAAAGGCTATCTGAGCGTACGTCTTGCGATGATTTTCCTTGGGACGCCTCTTTCCATGGTGATGGCAGGCATTCTTGCCATCGTGGGCCATTCCTGCTCCATCTTCATGGGTTTCAAAGGCGGCAAAGGCGTTGCGACAGGACTTGGCGTCATCGCGATGCTCATGCCGGAGCCGACATGGATCGTATTTCTTGTCTGGCTGATCATCGTGTACCTGACTCGCTATGTATCTCTTGGCTCCATCGTGGCAGCGGCAATGGTTCCCATTTTGGCATGGCTGTTTTCCTATCCGTCGGAGTTCATTCTGTTCGGGCTGCTGGCAGCAGTCTTTATTATCATCCGCCATCGCAGCAATATCGAGCGATTGCGGAACGGGACGGAAAATAAGATCCGGGCAGGGCATCGGTGATAGAGCATTTCCGGACAGCAAAGAGAACGGAGTAAAACAAAGACCGCAAGCCTACGTGCCTGTCATGGCATCAATGGTGCTTGCGGTTCTTTTTTACGCTTGAAGACTATCTGGAATTTTTCACCTGCAGCCAAATCCTGGTATATATCTTGTCCAGCTTTTCTCCCAGATACCTGTAGGACTCCTGTCCCTCATAGACCTCCTCCGGGGGGAAGGCCAGATATGCATTGTCCCCCAGTTCTTCTGCTACCTGCGCCTTTACGGCGGTATTGGGGGTTGAATAGCCCAGATGACGAAAGTTTGTTACTGCCACATCCGGACGGCACATAAAGTCGATGAACTTGTGGGCATTTTCCGGGTGACGGGCACTTTTGGGGATCACCCAGCCGTCAATCCACACATTGGTGCCCTCCTTGGGAGCCAGCAGGAAAGCCAGATCCTCATTGGCATCTATCATATTGATGGCCTCCCCGGAAAATGTCACCCCCAGGGCCGCTTCCCCCGAAATCATCTTGTCCCTTATGTCGTCCACCCCATAGGCCTGCACCAAGGGCTTTTGCTCTATGAGCATATCCCTGGCCGCCATCAGCTCTGACTCATCGAGCGTATTCATGGACTTGCCCATAAGCTTCAAAGGTATCATGAGAGAATCCCGGGCAGAATCCTGCATGAGGATATTGTCCCTGTATTTTTCATTCCAGAGAATCTGCCAGCTGTCCACGGGATCATCCACCAGCCTGGTGTTGTAGATGATGCCCACGGTGCCCCAGCAATAGGGCACCGTGTATTTCCCTTCCCGGTCGAAGGTTTTGACCTGCCGAAAGAAATCCTCGCCGATATACTGCCTGGCATGTGGCAGCTGCTCAAAATCCAGGGGCTGCAAGAGGCCGTTACGGATGAGCTTGCTTACCATGTAGTCCGAGGGACACAGCACATCATAGTCCTCCGCTCCTTCGGCGATGCGAGGGTACATGCTCTCGTTGGTGTCGTACTCGTCCAGCACCACATGAATCCCCGTTTCTTCTTCGAACTTTTTCAGCATTTCCGCGTCTATATAATCACCCCAGCTGTAAACGTAGAGAACATCCTGCCCTTCCTCCGCCTTCTCCGCAAACATATCGCAGCCTGTGAGGGACAGAGGCAGCAGGAAAAGCAGCAGGGCGAGGCAGAAGCGCATTTTTTTCATACTGCCGCCTCCCTTCTGCCCACCTTACGGTAGCGGTGAATCACCTTGTAATTCAGCATCAGGAGAGCCGCAAACACCAGCACCCCGCAGAAGAACAGGGCAGACAGGGCGTACATCTCGGGATGCACCCCCAGTTTCAGCTCCGCGTAGATCTCCGTGGTGAGGGTTTCTATCCCCAACCCTTTGGTGAAATAGGTCACGATGAAATCATCGGCGCTCATGGCAAAACACAAGAGGAAAGCAGCCATGATGGCGGGCAGGAGCTCCGGCAGAATCACCTTGCGGAAGGCCAACACCGGGCCTGCCCCCAAATCCCTTGCCGCCTCATAGCACACATCGTCCATGGAGAGCACCTGAGGTAAGATACAGAGCATGGCATAGGGCAGGCTGATGACGATATGGGCCAGGAGAATGGTGTCATAGCCCAGCCGGAGGCCCAGTCCCAAAAAGAGGAGCATCAAAGAAATCCCCGTGACAATATCTGCATTCAGGAGGGGCACATTGGCAAGGCCCCGAAAGAGCATCCTTCCCCGATGCCCCATCTGCCGCAGCCCCAGGGCCGTCACCAGAGCCAGGAAAGTAGCCAGAAGGGCAGAAGTCACGCCGATGGTAAGGGTGTTGGAAAAGGCTTCCATAATCTTCTCGCTTTCCATGAGGCTTTCATACCACTGGAAAGTAAAGCCCGTCCACTGCCCACGGTAGCGGCTGGCCTTGAAAGACTGGGCAATGAGCACCAGGATCGGTGCGTACAGAAAGATCACGATGGCTCCCAGATACGTGTTCTTCAGCTTTTCCATCACGGCCTCCTTTTCTTTCCCTGTTCCCCGCTGTTCGTAAACGCCTCCAAGAGGATGTTCAGGATGATGAAGACCATCAGCACCACGGAAAGGGCGCTGCCCAGCTGCCAGTCATAGGCAGCGGTGAACTCCTGCTCGATGATATTGCCCACCAGGAGTACCTTGTTCCCCCCTAAAAGGGCGCTGATGACGAAAGTGGTGAGAGACGGTATGAATACCATGGTGGAACCGCTGACAATCCCCGGCAGGGACAGGGGAAGAAGCACCCGACGCAGGGTCTGGAAGGGATTTGCCCCCAAATCCCTTGCCGCCTCAATGATGCTTTCGTCAATGCGGCTGATGCTCACATAGAGCGGCAGCACCATATAGGGCAGAAAATTGTATACCATGCCAATGACAATGGCGGCAGGGGTGTTGATGAGATGCACTCCCGGCAGTCCTAAGGCGGAGAGCAGCATATTGATGATGCCGTGCTTTTCCATGATGGTCTGCCATGCCATGGTGGTGAGGAGGGAATTCATCCACAGGGGCAGCAAAAAGAGCAGAAATACCAAAAGCCCTTGGCGCTCCCTTCTTTCTCTGAGAATCAAGCAAAGCGGATAGGCCAGCACCAGGCAGATGCAGGTGCTGAGGAGGGCCAGCTCCACGGACAGCTTCAGGGCCCTGAGATACTCCGGCTGCAACACCGTGGACAGGTGCTCTGCGGTAAAGCGTCCCGCCCCGTCCGTCAGTCCCGTCCACAGCACAAAGAACAGGGGCAGCACAATAAAGAGGGCAGCCCACAGGGCAAAGGGCAGAGCCAGGAAACTATGGGAGGACAGCCTGGCACTCAGTCGCTCACGCATCGTTCACCGCCTCCTCATCCACAGATTCGGGTTTGGCCATGATCTGGATGTTGGCAGGCATCAGGCGCAGTCCCACCTCCTTGCCCTGCGCATGGCCGGTGATGGTCTGTACCAACCACTCAAAGCCCCCGGCCTCGATCGTGATGTCATACACCGTGCCCTTGAATACCACATGAAGGATTCGGCCCGCAAACTGCCCCTCCTCCGGGGCGCAAATCTGGATATCCTCCGGGCGGATATGCACATCCACAGGCACATTTTCCCCAAAGCCTGCGGATGTGCAGGGGATGTCCTTGCCCAAAAGGTGTACCAGATGATCCCGCACCATGATGCCGTCAATGATGTTGCTGTCCCCGATGAAATCCGCCACAAAGGCATTTTCCGGCTCGTTGTACACGTTCTCCGGGGTGCCGATCTGCTGGATCCAGCCCTGGTTAATGACCACCACTGTGTCGGACATGGAAAGGGCTTCCTCCTGGTCGTGGGTGACAAAGACAAAGGTAATGCCAAGTTCCTTTTTTATCTTCACCAGCTCCCGCTGCATGTTCTGCCGCAGCTTTAAATCCAGGGCAGAGAAGGGCTCATCCAAAAGCAGTACCTTGGGCTCATTCACAATGGCCCGGGCGATGGCAATGCGCTGCTGCTGTCCTCCTGACATCTGGGTGACCCGGGCATGCTCATAGGACTCCAGGTTCACCAGCTTCAGGGCATATTTTATCTTATCCCTTATGTAGCTTTTGCTCTTGCCCTTGAGTTTCAGCCCAAAGGCAATGTTTTCCGCCACATCCATGTGGGAAAACAGGGAATACTTCTGAAAAACCGTATTCACCTGCCGCTTCTCCGGCTGCAGGCCTGTAATGTCCCTGCCGTCAAACCAGATCTTCCCGCTGTCGGGCGTCTCGAAGCCGCCTATCAGGCGCAGGATGGTGGTCTTGCCGCAGCCTGAGGGCCCCAAAAGGGTAACAAACTCATTCTCGTGAATCGTCAGATCCAAATCCTCCAGAATCTGCGTTCCGTCATAGGACTTGCTGACGCGCTCAAGACGCAAAAGCTCTTTTTTCATCTATCGGTCCTTTCCTTCGTTTGGATGGTTGACACTTATCCTTGCAATCATGCCACAAAATCGAAAAAAGTGTATGCGTACATTCTCTGGCAATATCCGATTTTCCTGCCTATCGGTGTCGCCGGCCTTCCATAGACTTTGATGGTGAAAGGGAAATCTCCCTGCTGTGTCGAATTATATCACCAAGAAGCAGAGGGAGGCAAGAATTGTGAGAGAAAGTAAACAAAAAGCAGCAGCCAAGGCATTTGCCGCTAAACGGAAGGGGATGCAATTTCGGAAGAAACCGCATCTGCTGCGTTATTTGCCCTGCCATGCGTAAATTTGTAGTGGCATGAGCGTACAAAAAATGCTATAATGTCGAATGTATCCTTCTAACGTAGATTTTTATCCAACAGAGAAATACGGAGGCGTTGTCATGCGAGGAGATAAAGCGAAGAGCGGTTTTTTCCTGGTACGGGAAGAGATTTTGCCGGAGGCCATCAAGAAGACCATCAAGGTCAAGGAAATGCTGAAGCGCGGAGATGCACGGACGATCAATGAAGCTGTGGAAAAAATGGATCTCAGCCGCAGTGCATATTACAAATACAAGGACTTTGTGTTTCCCTTTTACGAGGCGAGCCAGGACAAAATCATCACCTTGACCTTCCTGTTGGAGCATAGACAAGGTGTGCTTTCCAGCGTGCTCAATACGATTTCTCAGGGATCGGGCAGCGTGCTGACCATCAATCAGGGTATTCCGCTGCAGGGAGTCGCGAATGTGACGGTATCCATTGAGACCGCAAATCTTGTGATCGATTTGGAGGAGCTTTTGGATAAACTCCGCATGGTGGACGGAGTGAAACGGCTGGAGGTTCTGGGACAGGCATAAGGAAGGGAGTGCACCGAATGAGTCGCGAGATCAAGCTGGGATTGCTTGGCTCAGGAACTGTTGGTTCCGGTGTCGTGCAGGTACTTAGGGAAAATATACAGGAGATTACGGCCAAGGTTGGCGCCAAGCTCAGCATCAAGACGGTGCTTGTGCGTGATGCGGGAAAAAAACGCCCCCAACTGGAAAACCTTCAGGTAACAGAGAACTTTCAGGATATTCTGGATGATGCGGAAATCTCCATTGTCGTCGAGCTCATGGGAGGCCTGCATCCTGCGAGGGAATACATGCTTCAGGCCATGGAGCACGGAAAGAGCGTCGTGACAGCCAACAAGGATGTCGTGGCGCAATTCGGCAGGGAAATGTTCGAGATGGCGGAAAAGCATGGTGTGGATTTCCTGTTTGAAGCCAGTGTGGGAGGTGGCATCCCCATCATCACGCCGCTCAAGCAGTGCCTGACAGCAAACCGCATGACCGAAGTGATGGGCATCGTGAACGGTACGACAAACTATATGCTCACGCGCATGAGCGAGAGCGGTGCGGATTACGCAAGCGTACTGAAGGAAGCCCAAGAGAAAGGCTATGCGGAAGCCAATCCGTCGGCGGATGTGGATGGGCTGGATGCCGCGCGGAAAGCGGCAATTCTTGCTACATTGGCATTCAATACCCACATTGATTTGAAGGACGTTTACGTCGAAGGCATTACCGGCATTACGACAGAGGACATAGAATATGCCAGGGAACTGGGCTATGTGGTAAAGCTTTTGGCCATTGGGAAGGATTCGCAGGAAAAGGGGGTGGATGTGCGGGTGCATCCTGTTTTTCTGCCGAAAAGCCATCCCTTGGCTTCGGTCAACGGGGTTTACAATGCGATTTTTGTCCGCGGCAACGCCATCGGAGAGGCAATGTTCTATGGACCGGGCGCAGGCTCCCTGCCGACGGCATCCTCTGTTGTAGCGGATATCATTGAAGTCGCCAGGGATATCCTGAGCGATACGTTTGGACGCATTCATTTCAATGACACGAATCAGAAGAAGGTTTGTCCCATCGAAGAAACGGAGTCCTCCTATTATGTTCGTCTCTTGGTGGACGACAAACCGGGCGTGCTTGGAGCGATTGCGACCACTTTCGGCAATGCGGATGTCAGTCTGCAATCTGTGATCCAGACCAAGCAATCGATACCGGGTTATGCCGAAATCGTGGCCATTACGCATCGGGTCAGGCATGCAAATATCCTGCAGGCAGAAACGAAATTCAAAGCTTTGCCGGTGGTCAATGAAATCCGCAATATCATCCGGGTAGAGAATGAGTGAGGACAGGCAAATGGGGGAAAAGAGTATTCGCATCAGGGTGCCGGGGACAAGCGCGAATTGCGGGCCGGGCTTCGATACCCTTGGCGTGGCATGTACGATTTACAATGAACTGGAGCTGACATTGCTTCATGAGCCGCGGCTTGCCATAGAGATCAAAGGAGATGGCGCCAGTAAAATTCCGCAGGATGAGCGCAACATTGTATGGAGATCCGTGCGGTATCTGCTGGAGAAAGCCGGAGCGCAAGGGGAGTACCCCGGAGCGGTCATCCGGATGGAAAACCGCGTGCCCCTTTCCCGGGGGCTTGGAAGCAGCGCAACGGCAATCGTATCGGGCCTGAAAGCCGCCAATGTGTTGCTGGACAATCGCTTCACACGCAGGGAACTCCTGCAGTTTGCAACGGAAATCGAGGGGCATCCGGACAATGTGGCGCCTGCGCTTTTTGGGGGATTCACGGTCAGCATCTTGCAGCATGGACGTACTGAGACTATCTCCTTCGTGCCAAAGCTGCGAATGAAGTTTGTCGTTGCAATCCCGGATTTTTATTTGTCCACAAAAGTCGCGAGGCAGGCGCTGCCGGAGCAGGTTTCGCTGCAGGATGCCGTCTTCAATGTAGGGAGAGCGTCGATGCTGGTTGCTGCCCTGTTGAAAGGGAATGACAAGGTGCTCCGCGATGCCTTTGATGATGCACTGCACCAGCCCTATCGCATGAGTCTCGTTCCCGGCATGAAGGAGGTCTTCCAGGCGGCAAAGAAGGCGGGCGCCGTCGGCGCAGCGCTCAGCGGTGCAGGTCCGTGCCTGATCGCGTTCACACTGGAGCGGGATCGCTGCACGCAGGAGGTCGGCGAAGCAATGACCAAAGCGTTCCAGGCACATGACATCCAAGCCAAAGCGATTACCTTGGGATTGGACCTCAAAGGTGCGCATGTGTTGAATCATGCGGAGTCTTTGAAAAAATAGCGGCTGTGATGGAAATGGTAAATAGGAAGATGATCTGCCCTTCTTACGTGCGCAGGTTCCGCTGTGATGGGCAGGACTGCAGCAGCCGTTGCTGCCGAGGGTGGGGAATCGAAGTCGATGATGTGGCATATGGCAGACTCGAGGCTCTGCCGGAAGGGAAGGAACTCCTTTCCTGCATTTATTTCCACGAGGAAAAGCAGAAATGGCTCACAAAGCATCGGGAGGACGGTTCCTGTATCTTTCTGGATGCGGATCTCCTGTGCACCCTGCAGAAACGATACGGGGAGGCAATGCTGTCAAACATCTGTCACGAATATCCCCGTGTCACCTATGAAATCTCGGATTTCGCCGAGCAGAGCATGGCACTTTCCTGTCCTGTGGCAGCCAAGGAAATTCTTTTGGATAAAAGTCCGATGCGCTTTACGGAGCAGGAGATTTTTCCGGAGCAAAGGCTCCACTTTTGGAAGAAGCCAAGGCATATGGAGGCATGGCAAGGGCATTTCCTGACGCTGCAAAAACTCTGCATCCGTATCCTGCAGGAGCGTGCCGTGCCGATTCCCGATCGACTGGAACGATTGGGACGCTTTTTGGGACGTTTGGAAGAGCGGGCAGGCGACGGGGAATGGAAGCTGTCGGAGGAAAATATTTCCCTTTGCTTTGAGCAGATCCATTCCATGGCGCTGCAGGAAACAGCGCTCACGGCACAGGAGGCATGGCAGGATCTCGTTTCCATGTCGATGCTGCTGTCGGATCTGTACGAAAGGCCGTATTCCGAGGAAAAGGCAAGCAAACTGGCAGAGGCGCTGCTTCCTTTCCTGCCGCTGTACGAGCAGAATCTGCAGGAGTACAGTTACCTTCTGGAGAACTATCTTGTGAACGAATTCTTTCTGCGGCTCTATCCCTTTGCCTTCAAAGGTTCGTTTGCGGATAATTTCCGCATGCTGGATCTCCGCTTCCATATCATGGAATTCTCGATGCTGGTCATGGTCAGCGCAAAAAAGCGCCTGCTGACGCAGGCGCAGATGTTGGAACTCGTGGATCGCGCGGTAGAGCTTTTGGACCATAACCCAAGGTGCATGAAGCGGCTCCAAGAGCTTACAATACCAGATCCAGAGCGTTCAGCACATCGTTGATGTCGTCCTCCGTGATGACAAGCGGAGGCTGGAAGGCCATGACATTGCGGGAGACACCGTTCTTTCCGATGATGAAGCCGCGGTTTTTCATTTCCTCCAGCACCTGGTCGAGTTCTTCAAATGCGGGGCTCTTGTCCCCATGGACGAATTCAGCGCCCGTCATCAGGCCGATACCACGGATATCGCCGATGATCGGGTGCTTTTTTTGCAGTTCCGCAAGACCGGCCCGCAGCTGTTCGCCGCGTGCCCTGGCGTTTTCCATGAGGTTGTGATGCTCGATATAGTTCAGCACCGCAAGCCCTGCCGTGCTGGATACGGGATTGCCGCCCAGCGTGGATGCGCCGGGGCGGGTATAGGTATCCGCGATCTCGGCCGTGGAGATGAAGGCGCTGATGGGAGCGCCGTTGCCAAGCGCCTTGGCAACGCTCATGATATCCGGTACCACGTCAAAATTCTCGATGGCGAACATCTTTCCCGTGCGCGCGAAGCCGGTCTGCACTTCGTCCGCAATGAGGAGCCCGCCGTACTTTGCGAGGATTTCCTTTACGCGCTTGAAATAGCCCTTAGGCGGCACGACAATGCCGGCGTTGCCTTGGATTGGCTCGGCGATCAATGCGGCAATCCTGCCCGATGTGGCAGTCTGTATCAGGGTCTCGATGGCATTTGCGCAGGCAAGGTCGCACTCCGGGTATTTTTTGTTCATGGGGCAGCGGTAGCAGTAGGGATTCGGTGCGAAATGGATGCCGCCCACGGGATTCGGATCCGTCCGCCACATGCCGATGCCCGTAAGGCTCATGGTCAGCTTGGTACGGCCGTGCAGACCGTTTTGCAGCGCAATGAACTCGCTGCTTTTGGTGTAGATGGAAGCGAGCAGCAGGGAGCCCTCATTTGCCTCCGTTCCCGTGGAGCAGAAAAAGGATTTCTGCAGCTTTCCGGGCGTGACTTCGGCAAGTTTCTCCGCAAGGTTCACGAAATTTTCCGTCAGGTAGATATTGCAGACATGCTGCAGTGTTTCCACCTGCTTGCAGACCTCTCGTGTGATCTCGGGGTTGCAGTGGCCGCAGTTGACGACAGAGACGCCTGCAAAGCAATCCAGGTATTTGCGGCCTTCGCTGTCGAACAGGTACTGCATGGAGCCGCGCACCATCTGGCGCGGCTCGCGATAAAAATGCCCAAGGCAGGGCATGATGTACTTCTTTTTCTTTTCCAGGATGGCCTCTGGGCCGATGTAATCAGACATGAACTTGCTCCTTTGAAATAGGTTAGTAGGTTAGATGGAATTTCTGGACTCACGGAATCGGAATGTGCCGATGCCGAATCTGCGGGGGCTGTTCTTCTCGATTCCCCATATGACATCGGGGTCAGGAGATGCGCCCTTTGACAGCTGATCCAGCGCATTGCGATAGGCCTTTGTCACGGAGGCAGTAAGCCCTGCGGAATAGTCCTGTGCTTCGATGCGGCAGGAGGCCAGGCCGTTCAGCTTATCGAGATAGGGGTAGAGGCAGAGATCCTTTCCGAAGTAGATATGATTGCGATCGTATTGGTCGATTCGGATGGAATGAACTTCTCCGGCTTGGTCCAGAAGTGCGTAATGTTTTTCCATGAGTTCGGGATGATCCAGAAAATGATAATGGGGAAGGGACATGGCGGGGATATTGTGATCGCAGAGCATGGACTCATAGGAGCCATGCACGACAGCTTCGATCGGCAGGCTGGAAGCCTCGACCATTGCTTTGAGCTGATGGAAGGACAGCTCAAGAGAGGCTGCTGCCATGACAACGCCGTTGTCCTTCAGGAATTCTGCGGCAAGATGGTTGAAGAGATTGAAGGACAGGTCGGCCTGGATCGGAAGCTTGGTATGCTGCTTCGCAAGCGAAAGCGTTCCCAGATTGCTGACCAGTATGCCATCGGGCTGCAGCTCCGAGACGGCAGGGAGGAACTGTTCCAGCTCTCCGCATTCCCTGCGCATGGTGGTGCGGGGAGTCTGGATGATGACCTTTGTCTTTTTTTCGTGGGCAAAGCGGATGATTTCCGCATAGTCCTTCAAGGTCCAAGGACGCAGCGGGAGGAAGGCCTCGCCGCCCACATAGACAGCATCCGCGCCGTTTTCCACCGCCGCTTTGGCGGATTCCGGCGTATTGACACGCACGGAAAGGCGGGGAGGCGCCGCATTTTCCTTGGCAATGGCGGGCTCGGCCTTCAGGATATCCTCCTGAAAGCCTGCTTCTGCCACCGCATGGCTGAAGAAGCGCGGCTCCCGTTCTCCGGTAAATCCGATATCCTGCTTTGTGGGCTTGCCCAACGCGAAGGTGGTCGTGAAATCACGGGCGCGGTTCTCATAGAGAGCCTTCCAGCCTTCCTCGTCCGTCTGGTATCCGGCCGGATCCTCGATGTAGGCATCGATTGCCTTGCGGTACGTTGTGACGATGCGGCGGATGAAATCCGCGGGACGCATGCGCCCTTCGATTTTGAAGGAAAAGACACCGCTCTGGATCAGCTCCGGAATGCTGCGGTACATGCACATATCTTTGATGGCAAGCTTGTAGGGGCCAGGCCCGTTTTCATCCAGCACCTCGTGTGTTGCTTCATCAATGAGCTGATAAGGCCAGCGGCAGGGCTTCAGGCAGCGTCCCCGGTTGCCGCTCTGGCCGAACAGGACACCCGAGTGGATGCACTGCCCGCTTTCTGAAAAACACATGTCGCCATGCATGAAATATTCCACTTCAATGCCTGTGCGCTCCCGGAACAGGCTCAATTCGGAAAGCGTCATCTCCCGTCCTGCAACGACACGGGTGATGCCGTATTCCTTGAGCTTTTTGATGGCATGCTCATTGTGCGTGTTCATCATCACGGAAGCATGCAGGGGGATGGTAACCCCCATTTCCCTGACCATGCGCAGAACCGCAAAGTCCTGCACCAGAAGCGCGTCCGGGCGGATTTCTTCCAGATACGCGAGGTATTGCTTCAGGGCAGGAAGCTCTTCCTCGCTCATCAGATTGTTGATGGTGATGTAGAGCTTCACATCGCGCGCATGTGTGTAGGCGACTGCCTTCTTCAGCATTTCGTCATCGAAGTTGGTATCGTCGCGATGCATGCGCATATTGAAATGCTTGCCGCCAAGATAGACAGCATCCGCCCCCGACTCGACGGCTGCCTCCAGTGCGTCCCAAGTGCCGGCGGGAGCCAGCAGCTCGACGGATTTACGGGTCAATAACATAGAATTTTCCTCCTGATTTTGTAGGAATCACTGATTAATTCAGCAGCCCATCTTGACGCATCTTGCATGCCCTCCCTGTGTCAACAAATCCTCGACATAGCGACGCGAAGCTAGTCCTTTAGGGCACCACTATGACTGCGGTTTGTCTCCTTGGGAGGAACATGCAATCTACGTCAATCTGGACAACTTCATTTAATCAGTGTTTCCCTTAAATAACTCTTTCAGTATAGCAGGAATTCACGCTTCCTTCAATGGTATCATGTTTTCTTAAAGATAAGTATGGGGCTTTATGGCAGGGTATGCGCAGGATGAAAATATTTTGAGAGAAGTTGCCTCATTTGGAAGGAAAATGGAAATTTATGTTGAATTCTAGAGAGTGTGGGATTCAATGTAGGAGGTATGAGCACATGGAAATAAAAGAAATGTCACATGATGATTGGAAGGTACTGGCTTTGACCGACCGTCTGGATACACAGACAGCACCGGAACTGGAGACAAAGGGTTTGTCGCTTTTGGAGGGAAATCCCAAGATTGCGCTGGATTTTGCAGAATTGCAGTATATCAGCAGCGCCGGGCTCCGTGTCCTGCTTCTGCTTGCGAAGAAAGCAAAGGCTGCAGGAGGCAGCGTCGTTCTGACGGGAGTTGACGGAATGGTAAAGGAGGTCATTGAGGAATCCGGCATCGATGCCTTCTTCACGATTTATGATACTGTGGAGTCCCTGCCATGAACGGGCAGTCGACCGATGCTGAATGGAAGGAATTCCCTGCCCTGCTGGACAAGTATGACGAAATGCTGTCGTATATCATGGAAATGGCGGAGACATGCGGAGTTCCGATGAAGCGTCAGATGAAGCTGCAGCTCGGGTTTGAAGAGGCTGTCGTGAATATCATATCCTATGCATATCTGGGACAGGAGCCGGGCAATCTTTGGATACGGGCATGGAAACAGGACGGTGCCTTTGTCATTGAATTGAAGGACGGCGGCTCCCAGTTCAATCCTCTGCTGAAAGAAGATGCGCTGGAGGAGAAGCCGAAGTCTCTGGAAGATGCAAAAATAGGCGGCCTGGGCATTGCGTTTATGCGCCGGATCTTCAACGAGATATCCTATAACTACAAGAAGGAGGATGGTCTCTTTTTCAATCATCTGACTTTGTATTTGGATATTTCAGCGTAGTTTGTATGTCTGCACGGAAGAAAAGAAATTTTTCTTCCGTGCATTTTGCTGTGAAAAATCAGCGAATCAAGCCCGTTAGGGCGCAGATGAGGTTAGTTTTCGTGTAAGGGCGTGTGGACACCGTAGGTGTCCGATAAGCTTTGGTGGAGATGAAAGAGGAAAAGGCATGAAGTGGCAGGATGATATCCAGTACCTGAAAGGAGTCGGTCCGAAAAAAGCAGCTCTTCTGGCAAAGCTTGGGATTCAGACCATGTTTGACCTGCTGACATGGTATCCGCGCGGTTATGAGGATCAGAGCGCTCTGACGCCCATCGCTTCACTTCATGCGGGCGAGACGGCCACTGTCTCGGGCAGCATCATGAATCTCACGGAAAAACAGGGGAGAAGCCGGAAGATGTCGATCCTTACGGCACTTGTCGGCGACGGAACCGGTTTCCTGCAGATCATATGGTTCAACCAGAAATATTTGAAGCAACAGCTTAAAATCGGATGCAGACTCTTTGTGACGGGAAAGGCGACCTATGCCTACGGCGGACAGGGACAGCTTGCCATGTCCAATCTGTCTTCGTTCCAAATCCTGCAGGATGGAGAGGCACCGGAAGAAGCGCTTGGCATACAGCCGATTTATTCTGCGACGGAAAAATTGAACCAGAAGTTTTTTCGGAAACTCATGCACACGCTTCTGGAAAATCCGCCGGAATGGCAGGAGGTTCTTCCTGAGAGCGTGCGTACGGAATATGCGCTGATGGATCGCAGACAGGCATTTGGAGCCATCCATTTTCCCAAGGATTTTGAGGAGTTGCAGGCGGCGCGCAGGCGGTTGGCATTTGATGAGCTCTATTTGATCCAGTGCGGTCTCCTGCTGATCAAGAAGCAGGGCAGGGAGAGCCGAAGAGGCATCCGGCATTTGAGCGACAGCCGGCTGACACGGGAGGTCATGGATTCGCTTCCTTTTCGTCTGACGGGAGATCAGGCGAAATGTCTCTGCGCGGTAAAATCGGATATGGAAAAAACTGTTCCCATGCGGCGTCTGGTGCAGGGGGATGTGGGATCGGGCAAGACGGTCATTGCGATGCTGGCATTGGTCAAAACCGTGGAGAACGGATGGCAGGGGGCGCTGATGGCTCCCACGGAAATCCTTGCGGCGCAGCATTATGAAAGCTTTCGGAAGCAGCTTGCGCCATTTGGGATCCGTGTCGGCTTCCTGTCAGGCAGGCTGACAAAAAAGAAACGGCAGGAACTCTACGATGCCATGGAGGCCCAGGAACTGGATATCGTGATCGGTACCCATGCACTGATCCAGGAAGGCGTGCATTTCGCGAAATTGGGGCTGGTCGTGACGGACGAGCAGCACCGTTTCGGTATTGCGCAGCGTGCCGAGCTGGAAAAAAAGAGCAGCCGGCTCCCTGATGTATTGGTCATGACAGCGACCCCCATTCCTCGCACGATGACCTTGACGATTTACGGGGACTTGGATGTTTCCTTGATCCGGGAACTGCCGCCCGGACGGCAGCCGGTTCGGACGTTTGTTCGCCGGCCGGAGCGCAGGCCTCTGATCTACGATTTTGTTCATAAGGAGATTGAGGCAGGACGACAGGCATATGTGATCTGTCCCTTGATTGAAATGAATGAAGAGCTGCCCATTCCTTCCGCCGAGGAGGTCTACGAAGAGCTTCGGCATGGGATCTTCCGGGATATGCGCTGTGGATTGGTGCATGGCCGCATGAAGGCAGCGGAGAAGGAACAGGTGATGCAGGATTTCTATGAGAACCGCGTGCAGCTTTTGGTATCCACGACGGTCATTGAGGTAGGCGTGAACGTGCCAAACGCGAGCATCATGGTGGTCGAGCATGCAGAGCGGTTCGGGCTGGCACAGCTCCATCAGCTGCGGGGGCGGATCGGGCGCGGCAGCTATCGTTCCTATTGTGTGCTGGTATCCGAGAGCAAGTCGCAGACGGCGAAGGAGCGGCTTCAGATCATGGAGTCCACCGCAGATGGCTTTCAGCTTGCGGAAGAGGATTTAAAGCTCCGGGGACCGGGGCAGTTTTTCGGATCGATGCAGCATGGTCTTCCGGATCTCAAGATTGCAGACGTGCTGCACGATATGGATATTCTTCTGGATGCGCGGAGGGCTGCCATGCAGACGATGGAACGCCGGGAGGACATGCGTTTCGTTCGGCCGATTCTTTCCATGCAATACGGGGAGCATTTCAAGCAAATCAGGGATGTTTGAATCGATCAGAGAAGGTACAAGTCTTTTTATAGAGAACAACTTGACATATATGAAGGACATACGATACAATGGGAGCGGCAGGGAACTTGTTTTTCGACAGTTCCCAAGATGGTAATGTGAGCTTTTGGGAGGCAAGTATTGTGATCAAGGTATTGGTAAATGGCGCCTGCGGGCGCATGGGGCAGGCCGTGCTGGCAGCGGTCCTGGAGGATGAGGAGCTGGAACTGGTCGGGGCGGTGGATGTGCGCGGGGGCATGGATGTCGGAGAACTGCTGGGACGCGATGCGAACGGCGTCATCGTGGAAAGTGATCTGGCTGCGGCTTTGGACAGCAAGCGACCGGAGGTCATGGTGGACTTCACGCGCCCCGATGCGGTGTTCGGCAATGTCATGACAGCCTTGAAGCACAAAGTGTCTCCTGTGGTTGGGACAACGGGGCTTTCCAAGGATGCGAAGGCGCAGATCCGCAAGGAATCCGAAGCACAGGGCGTGCCTGCGTTCATTGCGCCGAATTTTGCGATTGGCGCGGTGCTCATGATGCTCATGGCGCGGCAGGCAGCGAAGTATATGCCGGAAGTGGAAATTATCGAATTGCATCATGACAAGAAGCTCGATGCGCCCTCCGGCACGGCTGTCCAGACAGCGGCCATGATTGCGGAAGTGCGCAAGGCACACAAGCAGGGACATCCGGAGGAAAGTGAGAAACTTGCGGGGGCGCGCGGCGCGGACTATGAGGGCATGCATATCCACAGCGTGCGGCTCCCGGGCTATGTGGCGCACCAGGAGGTCATTTTCGGCGGATTGGGGCAGACGCTGACCATCCGCCATGATTCCATGAACCGCGAGTCCTTCATGCCGGGCGTCGTGCTTGCCTGCAAACGTGTCAAAGGATTGAAGGGGCTTACGATCGGGTTGGACAAATTGCTTGACGAATGATGGATTATCTTGCGAAAAGGAGTAGGAGATTTTATGAAGAAATACAATGTAGCGATTCTCGGAGCGACGGGCGCTGTCGGACAGGAATTTTTGAATCTGATCGAAGAGCGCAATTTCCCCTTTGAAAATCTGAAGCTGCTTGCTTCCAAGCGTTCTGCGGGAAAGAAAATCCGGTTCATGGGCAGGGAATATACGGTGGAAGAGGCAACGGATGACTCCTTTCAGGGGGTGGAGATCGCACTTTTTGCGGGCGGCGCGGCAAGTAAGGCATTTGCTCCTGCGGCTGTGAAGGCCGGGGCCGTTGTCATTGACAATTCCAGCGCTTTCCGCATGGATCCCGAGGTCCCGCTGGTTGTGCCGGAAGTCAATCCTCAGGCGATTGCCCGTCACAAAGGAATCATTGCGAATCCGAACTGCTCTACGATCATCATGGTGATGGCCCTGAAGCCGCTGTATGATCTTTCGAAGATCAGGCGCATTGTGGTCTCGACCTACCAAGCGGTTTCGGGCGGCGGCAAAGAGGCCATGGCAGAGTTGGAGCAGCAGGTACAGGATATCGTGGCAGGCAAAGAGGTCACGGCGAATATTCTGCCGGGCGCTTCCCTGCCGAAGCACTATCAGATCGCATTCAACTTGATTCCGCAGATTGATGTCTTCCAGGACAACCTCTACACGAAAGAGGAAATGAAGATGATCAACGAGACAAAGAAGATCATGGAGGACGATGCCATGCGCATTACGGCGACCACAGTGCGGGTGCCGGTCTATCGCAGCCATGCGGAATCCGTGAATGTGGAGTTCGCGGATGAGGTCAGCGTGGAGGCAGCAAAGAAGGCTCTTGCGGCATTCCCCGGCGTCACCATGCGGGACGATCCGGCCGAGATGGAGTATCCGATGCCCCTTGAGACCTCCGGCAAGAACGATGTGGAGGTGGGGCGCCTGCGCAGGGACGAGTCCATTGAGCATGGGCTGAATTTCTGGGTATGCGGCGACCAGATTCGCAAGGGTGCGGCGCTCAATGCACTGCAGATTGCAGAATATATGATTGCACACGAGATGGTGTGACAAGTATTCCCAACCGGATCCGGTTGGGAATTTTCTTTGCTTTTTTCAGGGAAATCATAGGAAATCCTGCTATGATGTGGTATGATATTGGTGTGAAGATCGCTGTCTTGTGCAGGGGAGGGATTAGACATGGTAAGCGATGAGACAATGATGTTCCAGTTCGGGACAGAGGAAAATAAAGCAGAGATCACCATCCGAAATGTCTGCAAGGCAATGGAGGAGAAGGGATACAATCCCATCAATCAGCTGGTGGGCTATCTTTTGTCGGGCGATCCGGCCTATGTGACGAGTCATAATGACGCGCGCAGCCAGATTCGCAAACTGGAGCGCGACGAACTGCTGGAGGAGTTGGTGCGCGCCTATCTGGAGCAGAAGAAATGAAGCGTTACTTGTCTCTGGATGTGGGTGACCGCACCATTGGAATCGCGGTTTCCGATTTGTTGGGGCTGACCGCGCAAGGTGTCGAAACAATCCGTCGGCAGTCTTTGGAGCAGGATTTGAAGCGGCTTTCGGAGCTCATGGAAGAATATGAGACGAAAAGTCTGGTGGTCGGTCTGCCGAAGAACATGAACGGCAGTGAGGGTCCGCGCTGCGAGATTGTGCGGGAATTTGTCGACGAGGTGCGCGGAATGTGCCCGGAAGTGGAAGCGGAGTTCTGGGATGAACGGCTTTCGACGGTTGCGGCGACGAGATCCCTGCTGGAGGCAGATGTGAGCCGAAAAAAACGAAAGAAGGTCATTGACAAAATGGCGGCGGTTTATATCTTGCAAGGATTTCTTGACAAGAAGAGCCGGAATGGATAAAATGCAGAAAGAAGTTTGCGGTGTTGGGGTTTTAGAAAGATTGGGGTGGCGTCGGTGTCGGATAAGGAAAAAAAAGCACAGGAAGAAGCCGAGGATATGGTTGTCGTCATGACGGACGAAGAGGGCAACGAATACTATTATGAAGAGGAAATGATCATCCCTGTGGGGGAGGATCGGTTTGCCCTGTTGGTCGGCATTCCGCAGGAGGGCGAGGAGCATGCGCATAGCTGCGGATGCGGACATGACCATGATGAGGAAGAAGAGGATGTCATCATTGCCAAGATCGTCGTCAATGCAAATGGCGAGGAAGAGTATGTAGAGCCGACGGACGAAGAGTTTGAGCAGGTGCAGAAGGCTTATGATGCTTTGCTTGCAGAGGAAGAGGACGCTCAGGAGTGAGATTCCTGCGGAGGCTGCTGTCCATTGGATGGCGGCTTTTTTGCGTTTTGCAGTTGTGTTTGATAGGAGTGTTGTCAGTGCCGGACTGGTCAAAGACGGAGAAAACGTCAACGGAAGATTCGGGACAGAAACCGGAATTTGCGGAAAAAAGCGTGGAGAACGAACCCAAAACTGAGCCGGATGCAAAGGACGGCAAAGTGCCCGACGAGGACATTGCGAAGGCTTCGGACAGGAAGGCCGATTGGTTCAAAACGCTGGAGCGGCTTGCGGAAGAAACCGGAGTGGAAGACAGCATTGCGTGGCTGAAAGGGCTGGGCCGGAAGTATTGGATTGCCATTGCGGCAGCAGCCTTTGTGGTGTTCTTGTCCGGCTGCTCGGCGGCGTACCTGCTGACAAATTCCCCGAATTTGGCAGACCCTGATCAGGAAATCTTCGTGCATGTGGCATCCGGAGACAGGGCGAAAGACGTTGCCAAGAAGCTGGAGCAGAAGGGTGTCATAGGGAACCGGCATCTGTTCGTTTTGCAGGTCAAACTCAACGGTGTGGCGGACCAGTTCAAGAAAGGCACTTATACATTCCATGGGAACATGACCTCGGATGAGGTCATTGCAAAGCTTGTCGCCGGCGAGACCACGGTGATCAAGTTTACGATTCCCGAGGGGTTCGGCATCAAGGAAATCGCAGAACGGCTTTCCAAGGAAGGTCTGGTGAACAAGGAAAAATTCCTGCAGAAAGCAAAGGATTTTGCGCCGTATGACTATATCGAGGAGCATGCGGATGTGCGCTATCGTGCGGAGGGATTCCTGTTTCCCGATACCTATACGATCCAGACAGAGATGAATGAGGAAGAAATCATGGAGATGATGGCGGCGGATCTCGATCAACGTCTTACGCCGAAGCTCCGGCGCAGGGCAAAGGAAATGGATCTTTCCCTCTATGAATTGATTACCCTTGCCTCTTTGGTGGAGAAAGAAGCGCGCTATGACGAAGACCGTCCGATCATTGCGCAGGTTTTCTTCAAGCGGCTGGAACTCGGCATGCCCCTTCAAACCGATGCCAGTCTGCAGTATCTGATGGATGCGCCGAAGGAGGATGTGCTGATTTCGGATACGAAAATAGAATCTCCTTACAATACCTATCAAAATCAGGGACTTCCGCCGGGACCGATCGCAAGCCCGGGGATGGCGGCCATTGAGGCGGTGCTCTATCCTGCGGATACGGACTACCTGTATTTTGTGGCGGATCGGGACGGACATAATCATTATTCTTACGCCTACTCCGATCATCTGGATCTTGTGGATCAGGTGCGGTAATGGCGTGCACAGAAGCAATCAAGCGGGAAATGGAGCCTTTGCTGCGTGAGATGGAGCGCTACGCGGAGGCGCACTACGTTCCCATCCTGCGGGCGAGGGAGCGCAGGATTTTCTGCGAAACGGTCATGGAAGCCTGCCCGCATCGTATCCTGGAGCTGGGGACGGGCATTGGCTATTCCACGCTGGTGCAGGCTATGCTGGGCGCCGAGGATGTCAGAATCGTGACCGTGGAAATCAATGAAGCGCGCATGGAAGCCGCGAAGGGCTTTATTGGGCGCTCTCCCTATCGGGATTGCATCGAGATGCATTTCGGGGATGCGGGGGAACTGCTTTCCTCTCTTGGGGGAACCTTTGATTTCGTCTTCATGGATGCAGCCAAGGGGCAATATGCAAATTACTTCCGCCTGTTTCAGCCACTGCTTGCGGAGCAGGCGGTCATTGCTGCAGATAATGTGCTGTTTCACGGCTATGTGCAGGCAAAGGGGAAAATTCCCCATAAACGGCGCAGCATGGTGCAGCATCTGCGGGAGTATATCGAAATGATCACCCACATGGAGGGATATGAGACCGTGATCCGGGAAGACGGAGACGGCATGGCGATTACGCGGAGGGTAGGGCATGAGCATGAAAAAGCCTGAGCTTTTGGCTCCCGCAGGGAATCCGGAAAAATTGAAAATGGCGATCCTCTATGGAGCGGATGCGGTTTATCTGGGAGGCAAGGCGTTCGGGCTTCGTGCGTTTGGCGGCAATTTTACGCGGGAGGAACTGAAAGAAGCGATGGAGTTCGTGCATGGGCGAGGGAAGCGTGCCTATGTGACGGTGAATGTCTACGCTCACAATGAGGATATCGGGAAACTTCCGGAATATCTGACATATTTGCAGGAAATCGGAACCGATGCGCTTCTGGTGGCAGATTTGGGAGTCTTTCAGCTGGCGCGGGAAATCATCCCCAAAATGGAGCTTCATGTAAGCACCCAGGCAAATATCACGAACTGGCGCTCGGCGCAGGCATGGCAGCAGCTTGGTGCGGCACGTGTCGTGCTGGCACGTGAGATGTCCCTGCCGGAGATCCGGGAGATTCGCAGGAAATGCGACGCGGAGATCGAGATGTTCGTGCACGGCGCCATGTGCATCTCCTATTCGGGCCGCTGTTATCTGAGCAGCTATATGACGGGACGGGACGCAAACCGCGGCAGCTGCGCACAGCCCTGCCGCTGGAAATATCATCTGATGGAGGAAAGCAGGCCGGGGCAGTATTTTCCCGTGGATGAGGATGAGCGGGGCGCCTATATCATGAATTCCAAGGATATGTGCCTGCTTCCCTATCTGAGGGATGTCATCGAAAGCGGCGTGGACAGTTTGAAGATCGAGGGACGCATGAAGAGCGTCCATTATGTTGCGAGTGTAGTGAAAGCGTACCGCATGGCGATCGACAGTTATTTCGAGGCTCCGGACGATTTTTCCGTACAGCAGGAATGGCTGGGAGAATTGCAGAAAGTATCCCACAGGGCCTACACAACGGGCTTTTACCTTCATCAGCCGGGTGCGGAGGATCAGATTTACGGAAGCTCTTCCTATGAGCAGACTTCTGAATTTGTCGGGCTGGTGCGGGAATATGACACGGAGACGGGCTTCGCGCTTGTGGAGCAGCGCAATCACATGAAACTGGGGCAGGAAATCGAGGTGTTCCAGCCGAAGGGGGCTGGTTTCCGCCAGTGCCTTGCCGAGATGCTGGATGAAGCAGGAAACCCCATGGATGCCGCGCCGCACGCGCAGCAGCTGCTCCGCATCCGCATGGCACATCCCGTGGAGCCGTTTGCGATTCTAAGAAGAGACATAAGAAAGGATGGCTGATGAAAGTGGCAGAGGAGCTGGTTCGTTTTTACGGAAGAGCACAAGGACGCGTGCAGGGCGTGGGCTTTCGCTATCTTGTGCAGCAGAACGCAAGGGAGCTTGGGATCACAGGCTGGGTCCGCAATATGGATGATGGCTCGGTGACCATGGAGCTTCAGGGGCCGCAGGATGCGATCGATGAGCAGGAGAAGCGCATCCGCGAGGGCAATTACTTTGTGCATGTGCAAAGCCTTGAGTTGGAGGCGCGTGAAGTGGTTGCGGGGGAAAAGAAATTTGACATCCGATATTAGGAACTGTTCCTTAGGAGGGAAGAAGAGCTTGGTTGAGCTTTTGGCGCCTGCGGGCAGCAAAGAAGCGTTGACTGCCGCGGTGGAGGCAGGAGCGAATGCGGTATATCTGGCAGGCAGTCAGTTCGGTGCGCGTGCCTATGCCAGTAATTTTGATGCGGACGGACTTCGTGAGGCCGTCCGCTATGCGCATCTGCGGGGCACGGCCATCCATGTGACGGTGAACACCATCGTGGATGAGGAGGAGCTTCCTGCACTGGCGGAATATCTGCGCTTCCTTTATGAAATCGGGGCGGATGCCGTGCTGGTGCAGGATCTGGGCGTGGCAAAGCTGGCCGGGGAGCTGGTGCCGGCTCTGCCGCTTCATGCCAGCACCCAGATGACCGTGCACAATCTGGAAGGCGTACGGGCACTGGAGAAGCTGGGGTTTTCCCGTGTCGTCCTGTCAAGGGAATTGAGCCTAAAGGAAATACGGTATATCTGCGCCCATGCAAAGGCCGAGATCGAGACCTTCATGCATGGGGCTCTTTGTGTGTGCTATTCGGGACAGTGCCTGATGAGCAGCCTCATCGGCGGACGCTCCGGCAATCGGGGACGCTGCGCCCAGCCCTGTCGTCTGCCCTATACGCTGGTGGATGAAGGGGGCAGGAATCTTCTGGATGGCAAGGCAGGCGAATATCTGCTCTCGCCCAAGGATATGAATACCATTGACGTATTACCGGAGATCATCTCTGCGGGGGTGCGTTCCCTCAAGATCGAGGGCCGTATGAAGCGTCCGGAATATGTGGCAACGGTGGTGGATACCTATCGGCAGGCGATCGATCGCTATGAGCGGCATGACAGCTATAGGGTGACGGAGGAGCAGCACCGCCGTCTGGCGCAGATCTTCAACCGTGATTTCACGACGGCTTATCTGGAGGGTACGCCGGGAAAAGATATGATGAGCGATCGGAGGCCGAACAATCGGGGCCTTTTGATCGGACGCGTGACAGCCTATGACAGGGAGAAAAAACGGGTGACGGTCAGGCTGTCGGAGGAACTTTCCATCGGGGATCAGGTGGATTTCTGGGTGAAGGTCGGCGGGCGGGTGACCGCGCACATCGACGCGCTTTCGGACAGGAAGGGGAGCAGCCTTCCCGGCGGCATGCCGAAACAGGAGGTGTGTTTCACCGTTCCTTCGGCAGTTCGCGTACATGACCGCGTGTTCAAGGTCTACGATGCGAAATTGATGGCACATGCGAAATCTTTCTTCCAATCGGGCGCGCCTGTGCGGCGGATCCCTGTGACGGCCTTCGTAAAAGCGGAGCTCGGAAGGCCGATGCGTATCGAGTTGACAGATGCGGAGGGAAACTGTGCTGTAGCTGAGACAGATTTCATTGCGGAGAAAGCGCGAAAACAGCCCCTCACCCGGGAGACACTCCAAAAACAACTGAACCGCATGGGAACCACCATTTTTTCCTTGGAGCAGCTTTCCGTGGAACTTGGGGAGAATATCATGGTTCCCGTGAGCGAGATCAATGAGGCAAGAAGAAAAGCCGTTTCAGCGCTGGAAAAACTGCGGCTCATGCCCTATGAGCGCCCTTTGCTTTCGGGGGACAGCAATTTTTCGTCATGGACGGGAAAGAAGTTTTCGCCAAGGGATGTCTCTCCCGCAGCGCTTTCCGTGGCCGTTGACAGTATCCCCACACTGAAACTGGCTTTGGCGGCAGGTGCGGATGCCGTTCTCTTCGGAGGGGAATCCTACCGGCATGAGGCACTTTCCCCCGATGTCTATCGGGAGGCCGCAGAGCTTGTCCATAACGCAGGCAGGAAACTGTATTTCAATACGCCTCGCATCGTGCGCGAGCCGGAGCAGAAGGCACTGGAGCAGATTCTTTCAGTGGCGGGGGAATGCCGCGCGGATGGCATTTACGTGCACAATATCGGCACATTGCACCTTGCGAAGCGGCTGTCACAAACGCCTGTCTATACGGATTACTCCTTGATTTCCTATAACCGTTTGACCTTGGAGTTCTTGAAAGAATACGGCGTTGCAGGTGCGACGCTTTCGCCGGAACTGAACTGGAAACAGATCCTGGCGCTGGCGGAAACGAGTCCCATTCCCTTGGAATGTATCGTGCACGGCAGATTGGAGCTCATGGTGTCCTCCTACTGCGTGACGGGAAGCTTCTTGGGCGGTTTGGGGGATGGGGCGTGCAGCCGTCCCTGCCGCGTGGGGAAATACTTCCTGCGGGACCGCAAGCAGGTGGAATTCCCTTTGGCCATGGATCAGTTCTGCCGCATGCACGTGCTGAACAGCAAAATACTTTCCATGCTGCCCTACGCAGCGGATTTCGGCGCGGCAGGCATCCGGCGTATCCGCATTGAAGGGCGCGGCATGGATGAGGAGGAACTGGCAGAGGCCATCCGTTCCTATCAGAAAATAAAGCTCCTGTCCCCAAAAGAACTGGAACGTATGCAGGATGATATCCAAGCCAAAGAGGGAAGAGACTTCACCCGCGGGCACTATTTTCGCGGTGTATTGTGAAATGAGGGAGAAGCAATGTCTTTTTATGTTTGTATTGATATTGGCGGAACGGCCATCAAGTATGGTCTGGCAGGGGAAAATGGCGTGCTGGCGGAGCGGGGGGAGCGTCCGGCTTTGGCACGGGAGGAAGGCGGGGAGGGCATCCTTCGGAAAGTCATTGAGATTGTGCATGGCTATCAGGCATCGCACGAACATGTGAAAGGGATTGCCATTGACACACCGGGCATCGTAGATGCGAGGGACGGGAGCATCGTATTCGCGGCGAATATCCCGGGCTACAGCGGCATGAAGCTTCAGGCCCGCGTCACGGAGGCATGCGGGATTCCCTGTATCGTGGAGAATGATGTGAACGCTGCGATTGCGGGCGAATACTGGAAAGGGGCAGGCAAGGGAGCGGAAACCCTGTTCATGATTACCGTGGGAACGGGCGTCGGCGGCGCCTTTCTTTGGAACGGAAACGTATTGCACGGTGCGTCGCATGCGGCAGGGGAGGTCGGCTTTCTTCGACTGCACGGAGAAAAGCGCATCTTTGAGGATATCGGCTCCACACGGGCGCTCGTGGAGCAGGTGGCTGTTGCGCATCATGTCTCGCCCGCTGCGCTGGATGGAAGGGAAGTATTCCGGATGGCGGAGGATGGAGATGAGGCTGCCATAGCCGCCATCCACGAATTCGCGGCGAATCTCGCGGAAGGAATCGCACAGGTCTGCTGCCTCTTGAATCCGGAGGTCATTGCGTTGGGCGGGGGAGTGTCCGAGCAGAAAAAATGGCTGAAAGCCCCCCTGCAAAGCAATGTGGAGGAAATGGTGGTGCCGTCCATGCGCGCCAATACACGGATCGAATTCGCAGAGCTTGGCAACGACGCAGGCATGATCGGCGCGCTGTATCTGCTGTTGCAGAGAATGAAAGAAACGGAAAGGGTATGAGGGGGAGACATGGAGCAGGGAGCTTTCAAGGTTTTGGAATATGACAGGATCCGTGGGATGCTTGCGGAGCGTGCAGGCTCGATGCTGGGAAAGGAACTTGCAAAGGACCTTTTGCCGAGCAGCGACTTCCATGAGGTGCAGGAACGCATCCAGGAAACGGCGGAAGCCGTGCAGGTCTATTCCGTGGCAGCGCCTCCACTGGGAGGAATCCGCGATATCCGTGACATCCTGAAAAAGGGGAAACTGGGTGCTGTGCTGGATGCAGGCGAGATTCTGGATGTGCTCAGCACGATGTACGCCATGCGCGGCATCAAGAAATTTTTCAAGGAAATGGAGGCGGATGTCCCCATACTCAAGGAAGATGCTTCCGGCATTGAGATCCTTGGGAATCTGGAACGGCATCTGGACAATGCCATTGATGAGCATGGCACGATGCGGGACGATGCAAGCGTGGAGCTTCGGCGCATCCGTCGGGAACTCAGAGGTTCCCAGAGCCGCATCAAGGAGCGGGTCAATTCCATCCTGCATGATGCGAATTATCAAAAGTTTTTTCAGGATGCAATCGTCACCATGCGCGACGAACGCTATGTGATTCCTGTGAAGCAGGAATACCGCCAACAGTTTCCCGGCATCATCCATGACCAGTCTGCCAGCGGTTCCACGCTTTTCATCGAGCCGATGCCCATCGTGGAGCTCAACAACGATGTGAAGCAGCTGATGCTCGCGGAGCAGCATGAGATGGAGCGCATCCTGCGCGTGCTTTCCAATGAAATCACGAAAAACGGGGAGATCCTCATGGAAAATGCGGAGCGCATGGCTGCCATCGACTTTGCATTTGCGAAAGCAAGACTTGCCAGAGATATGCGGGCAACGGAACCGATACTGAACGAAACCGGCTATACGCATCTTGTCCAAGCGAGGCATCCGCTGATTCCAAAGGAGACCGTTGTTCCCATTGATATCGTGCTCGGGAAAGAAAATCGCATGCTGCTGGTGACGGGACCGAATACGGGCGGCAAGACCGTGAGCATGAAGACCTTGGGGCTTTTGGCGCTGATGGCGCAGTCCGGCTGCTTCCTGCCTGTCGCCGGCGGGTCGGAGATCTCGGTCTACCAGAATATCTATGCGGATATTGGGGACGAGCAGAGCATTGAGCAGAGCCTTTCCACCTTTTCGGCGCATATGACACATCTGGTGGAAATCCTTTCCAAAGTAGGGGAAGATGATTTACTGCTCTTGGACGAATTGGGCGCCGGAACGGATCCCGAGGAAGGAGCCGCGCTTGCCATGGCCATCCTGGAACGATTGCTGGAAGTGCGCACGGTGACGGTCGCCACCACCCATTATTCCGAGCTCAAGAGTTTTGCTTATTCGCAGGCGGGCATTGAGAATGCCTGCGTGGAATTCGATCTGGAAACGCTTCGCCCGACCTATCGCTTGCTCATCGGCATCCCGGGAGCGAGCAACGCGTTCGCGATCAGCCGACGGCTGGGACTGGGGGAGTCTTTGATCCTTCGGGCGCAGCAACTGGTGAAGGCGGATCATGCGCAGTTCGAGAATGTCATCAACGAGCTGGAAAACGAGAAGATGATGTATGAGCAGCGCAATGCGGATATCTTGGAGCGCCAGCAGCGCGTCATGCAGCTGGAAAAAAAGGTTGCGGCCATGAAGGAGGAGCTATCCCGTACCAAGGGAGACATTATCCGCAAGGCAAGGGAGAAGAGCGCGGCCATGATCCGGCAGACGCGCAGGGAATCGGAGGAAATCATCGATTCCCTGAAAGAGCAGTTTCAGGATCAGGGCATCAAGAAGCGGCAGCAGGCCATCCAAGAGGCGCGCAAGCAGCTCAATGATGCGGCGGGACGGGCCAATCCCGGCATTATGGCGCAGAAGATCTACAATCAGCGCATTGACATGAAAAAATTGTCTGTCGGCGACACGGTCTATGTGATGAAGCTGGATCAAAAGGGAACCGTGCTTTCCGTGCAGGGCAAGGAACTGGAGGTGCAGATCGGGAGCCTGCGCACGACGCTCAAGGCTGCGGATTGCCGTTTCGTGGCAGAGGCAGCCAAGGAACGGCAATCCGCACCGTCGAGTGGAGCATCCGGACATTCCGGGGCGCTTTTGCATAAGACTGCCCATATCGAGCGGGAACTGGACATCCGTGGCATGATGGTGGATGAGGCGGAGATGGTCGTAGGCAAATTCCTGGATGATGCCGTGCTGGCAGGGCTGTCCCAGGTGCTGATCATCCACGGAAAGGGCACAGGCGCACTGCGCAAGGGCATACAAAACTATCTGAAGCATCATCGGAATGTGCTGCGCTATGTTTTTGCGGACATCAATGAGGGAGGCACAGGAGCGACTGTGGTGGATTTGAACACATCCTCGATCATATGATTTCATAGTAATTCCCATGCGAAACGGTGCTTCGCATCCCTAACGGGACTAACTCCGTGTCGCTATGCCCTTATATGAAATCTAAGCTCATACTGCGCTTTGGCTTGTATTCGATAAGATTTCATAGTAAACTTACCGGACACCTGCGGTGTCCACACGTCCTTACATGAAATCTAAGCTCCCACTGCGTCTTCGACTTGTGCTCGCTAAGATTTCATAGTAAAATGACTAATGTGTGAGTTTATGGTACACGACGGTTGGAGCGTTTATGAGAGTTACGAAGAAAATTAAGGAAGCGCAGCTTGCGATTTTGGAGGAGACCTACCGGGGGGCGAAGCCGGAATTGGTGTTCGGGAATCCGTTTGAGCTTTTGGTGGCGGTCATCCTTTCCGCTCAGTGCACGGATAAGCGTGTGAATATCGTGACGAAGCGGCTGTTCGCGAAGGCAAATACGCCGGAGGCGATTCTGGGCTTGGGGTTGGAACAGCTGGAGCAGGAGATCCATGACTGCGGTTTTTTCCACAATAAGGCGAAGAACATCTTGGCGACTTGTCAGGCGCTTTGCGAACAATATGGCGGCGAGGTGCCGAATGATTATGAGGCTCTCCTGAAGCTGCCGGGGGTGGGGCGCAAGACCGCGAATGTGGTCATGAGCGTAGCGTTCCACTATCCTGCCATTGCGGTGGATACGCATGTGTTCCGCATTGCGAACCGGCTGAAGCTCGCAGTGGGGGAGACGCCTCTGGAGGTCGAGCGGGGACTGCAAAAGGCGATTCCCAGGGAGAAGTGGTCGGATGCGCATCATTGGCTGATTTGGCATGGACGGCGTATCTGCAAATCGAGGAAACCGCTTTGCGAGACATGTCCGCTGGCAGAGGTGTGTCCCAGTAGGGGAGGTGCCGGGCTATGATTTATCGGAAACCGACATTTGATGACATAGAAGCTATTTTCCAGTTGGTGAACGGCTATGCAAATGATGGCGTGATGCTGGCGCGATCCCGCAATATGCTTTACGAGACGATTCGCGATATGGTGATCGCCGTGGATGATGGGGGTCAGGTGGTTGGGGTCGGCGGACTGCATGTGATTTGGAATGAGCTTGCCGAGGTGCGCACGATGGCAGTTTCGCCGGAGTACACAAGGCAGGGGATCGGCGCGGAGATCGTGAAGCGCCTGTTGGAGGAAGGCCGCGCGATCGGGGTGAAGCAGTTCATTACGCTTACCTATAAGCCGGGCTTTTTCCAGACGTTGGGATTTCGCACGATCAGCAAGGATCAACTGCCGCACAAGATATGGAAGGAATGCATCGACTGCCCGAAATTTCCTAACTGTGACGAGATTGCCATGGTGCTGGATTGAATCGTTGAGATGGTGAGATTTATCGTTTGTGTGGCTGAAGAAAACTTTGTGAGGATGCTCTTTATCAGGGGCATCGGGCAGAGTAGTGCTTATTCGGGGGAGGACAGGATATGAAATGCCAGCAGTGTGGAAATGAGATGGGGGAATCCCTGCATTGCAGTTCCTGCGGATTTGAGGCTCAGGTCCCGGAAGTGCGGGAAATGACGCGGGCAGAGCAGGCCGACTACGATGGGGTCACGGTGGATGAACAGGGGAACGCAGAGCAGGGGCAGGATTCCTATGGGAACGCACAGGGACGCTCCTATCATTATCATGCAGGAAACTCCCGCATCTATGTCCGTGGAATCCAATTAGGCCATCATGGCAGCTGGATGGAACGGCTTCTGAATCATCGCTGGATGTCGCGGATTCTGGTGGGGCTTGTGATTGCCGCTGTCGCTGCGATCCTGTTCTTTGTGGCTTTGCCGGTCATCCTGATGATTGTGGGAATCGGGATTGTGGTCTGGTTGGTGATGGGATTCTTCCAGTCCATCTGATACCTATCTTTAGCAGAGTTTTAAGGAAACGCTGATTAAATGAGCGTGAAGTCGTAGCAGAGCTACGTCGAACGGCATCTGACGCAGCATGACAGGAAAAGACTCGGCAAGGGCAAAAGGGAATTAATCAGTGTTTCCTTAAATGAAGGATACGTCTCTCTGATTGAAAAAATCTGCAAGAAATTTGAAAAAAAACAGAGGAAGAATTCATGTGTTTGGCGAATATACACAGGAATACGGTATAGCAGAGGAAGGAGTGGGAAAGCAATGGCGGAGCCTAAGTTTCACAAGGGAGACGTTGTGAGGGTTTCTCCGGAGCCGCCTGCTGATCCATTTGAAGCAACAGTACGAAAGGAAATGCCAATCAAGGATCGGTATGCGTACTTTCTGGTGACGGCAAGCAATGGATTCTGCTGTTATGATGAGACACGCTTGGAGCTTGTGACATCTGCGGTGACCACACCGCCGGCGGAGAAGATACGTTCCACGGCTGAGATCATGCAGGAGATCCTGAAGGATCTGCCGAAGCCGGGAACTGCGGCAGATGACGGGGAACCGGCTGCCCGGGAAGAGCCGGCGGAGGACATGGAACAGCAGACCGAGGAGGAACCTGCCGCAGGGGCAGGGGAAGATGCCGAGGACTCAATGGAAGACGAATCGACAGAAGACGGCGCGGAATACGAGGAGGACGAAGGCTTTGACGAGCAGGCCGGCGGTTCCATTGACATCAGTGACATGAACGATGAGGAACTGGCACTGCTGGAGGAGTATATTGCCTTCCTTCGCTGGCGAAGGACACAGTGATTGACGCAGATGATGAGGGGCAGCGGGAAAGACCAATGTGGATGAGGTGACAGGAATTTGGCGATTGTGATGGACATGGACACGCAGGCTTACTCCAATTCGTCCATTCAGGATGTGCTTGCAGGGATTGATTGGGGAAAGCTGAAGGAAACGGTCAAGGAAAAAGTCAAGGATTATGGGCCGGTCATTACCGTTCTGAGAAATACATGGTCTCGTGAGACGCTCAAGGAGATCATCGAAGGCAAGGTGTTTGTCTCTGATGACGTGATGAATGACATCATTGCCAAGAATATCCGGGAGGACAGCAATGTGACGAGCGTCCTGGTGACCTCGACGGCAAAGGAACGGCTGGAGATTCTCGCGGATACGAAGAACATGGGGAAGATCAAACTTTCCGGCACCATTGAGGAATTTGTGCACGATGGGGGACAGACGTATGTGACCTATAAGGTGCGCGAGCGCAGTCTGCCGGAGCATGGCCTTGGTTCCTGGCTCTTTTCCCGCCTTTCGCTTTCCATGACGCAGAAACTTATGGGAAATCTCAGTTTTTCGGACGAGATCCCGACCAAGATCAGCGGAAACACCATCCGGGTGGATCTTTCCAAGGCTTTGGCTGCCACGGATTTTGCAAAGACGGAATTTCGCGGACACAGTTTGGCGGACATGCTTCACATCGAGGGAGCAAAGCCCAAGAAGGGCGGCATCGAGATCGATACGGGGCTGCATGTGCCGGATGATGTCAAGGAATCGCTGCTGCAGATTTTGAAATAAAGCCGTGGGCCCTACCGGCTCGCGGCTTCAGTTTTCTATTCAGGAGGTATGGTTTATGGGCAAGTTGATCACGCACAACTTTTCATCCGGGAATGCTCCCTATCAGTTAGAGGCAATCTTGATATCACAGGGAAATGATATTGTGGTCTCGGTGGGAGGTGGCGCTGTTCCGCATGTGGGCGCTGTGGCGACCGGTGAGCCGCGGCTGAGTCTCAGGAATGACGGAACGATGGCGGCAACGGCATCTGTCATCTGCTTTTCCGGACACAAGGATGACCTGTTTGCCAGGGAAGCGGCGCTTCGCCTTGCGGCGACAGGAAAGTGCAACGCGGTGGTCACCGTGGGGATTCATGTGGAAGAATTGACCAATGATATCATGGAGAGCATCGAAGCGAATTTCTATGATCTGCTGGAACAGATGGAGGCTTATCTGGTGAGCGACTGAACCTATTAGTAAACGACAAAAATAATCGTGCGTCTGCTTACATATCCAGAGAATATGGGGTCTTTCTTTGTGTTCGACAATGTCAGCGCATGTTTCACTCGCTTGGATTTTCTCTTAGACATTCCCATCCAAAACCAAGAAAGGCTTAGAAGAAGAGCGAGAAGCCTTTAAAAAAAACGGAAGAGATAAGCTCAGATGAGTCATATATTCTCGTTAATCGCAGAAGTATCTCCGCATTAGGGCTTTCAACGGAAAACAAATACGGCGGGCATATCGCGGAAATCGGCGGCGATGCAAAATTCCAGAAGGGCAGTCACGACCGCGATATTGCCGCATCAATTACTTTGAAAAAATTGTGGTAAGTTTTTCGCGGACGCAGCGCTGCGCTCAACGCATGGCGCTATGCCCGCGTCCCCTAGTTTTGTAAAAATAACCTTGGAGCGCAGTACAATAGTCGAAGATGTATAAAAAGGCGTAAGGAGTTTTGATATGAAAAAACCAAACAAAAGCAAACTTTCGCTTGCAGTCGCTCTATATCTTGCGGTAAGCGTCAATTTTTCCGCTGCGGACGCTATGACTACAAGCGACGTCGGATTTAACGGAAATAATATTTTTGAAATTTATTACTACGGCGCGGAAGATTCGGGGAACGAACTTGCGAAAACTTATTTTAAAGAATTTGACGGAAATCCCCTTGTCTATACGCTTAAAGACGATATAAAAGGCGGGCTTAACGAAGCGTTCAGACAATGGGCGGAGATTTTAGCGCCGGGAGCGAAAAACAAAAAGCCCGTTCAATTTTTCGTCGGCACAAACGATGTGGTAAACGCCAGCGCGTATTCAGAATCCAAAACTTACGGAGTTAAGACGAGAAATCCGAATTTCCTGCACAACGCTATTCAAAACGGCGCGGATGTTGAATGGATAGACACGATAGATTCCCTTAGGGACGGCTCTGAAAAAAATTCAGCCGCAAGAGGCTTCGGCGGTATAATTATCGGGCAGAATATCGGTGTGGATCAAGGCGACGGCAGATACGGATTTGTCGCTAATTCCGACCTTTTGCCCGTAGCGCAGGATATGAAGGGAATTGACATTATCCCCGTTATGTTTCACGAGATAGGTCATAGTTTGGGAATAGAAGCTGCTGATGAAACAAAACATAATCTTGGGGGTTATACTTTATATAAGTTTACGGACGACGCCTTAAACCCCAATACTTTCGGCGCGCATCTTTACGACCAACTGGGAAGGCGCGTCGATAAGGCTAATCTTTGGATTATGACTCCACAAACTTACGAACAGATTATGAAAAGCGGCTCTGCCGAAGTAATTAAGGAAGTTGAAGGAAACGCTTTTATAGTCGAAAATATAGACGCGTTTACGGGGCGAAACGGCAAAACGTATTTGAGTTTTCGCGGCGATAACGTAACGGAAGCCCTTGACGGCAAGACTTTTACCGACGCTTACGGAAATCAAATTTCGGGACTTCCCATAAACACTTGGGAGGGAAATCCGGATTTTTCACACATAGACCTTGAACGCAGCATGATGAGCCATCAGAAATATCGCAGTTACAATACCTTTATGGAAGCCGAACTCGCTCTTATGCAGGACATCGGTTATAAAATAGACCGCAAAAACTTCTACGGACGCTCTATCTATAACAATGGGCAAACGCTCACCAATACGCAAGGATATTCAGCGAGAAATTCCGACGGCACGGCGTACGTCGACGGCTACAATACCGCAACTTACGGCGTGGGGCTTCACGTTTACGGCTCTAACAATAACATCACGCAGGCGGGAAATATCTACACCAAAGGAAATGCGGCGGTGGGCGTTCGCGTGGACGGCGTGAACAATACCGTAACGGTGGCTAAGGGTACGGAAGTCCACAGCGACGGAAAATACGGAACAGGCGTTTTCGCGGCTTACGGCAAAAATCATACGCTGAATATCGACGGAACAGTAACCGCGAACGGCGAAGGCGGCGTTGGCGTTTGGGCGGAGTTCGGAACAAATATGATGGGCGCGACGACCGAATATCGCGGCTCTTTTATGCGTTATAAGCGCAATATTGAAAAGGGAAAAATTACGAAATATTATAACGTGGGCTTAAACGATATGGACGGACGCTCGGATGATTTCAGCTTCTCCGACCTTCAAAACGGCGACCTTGACGACAAAATGGCGACCATTAACGTAAACGGCTCCATTGAGGCGACGGATAGCGCGATACATATAGGCGAAGAGTCTTTCGTTGACAACATAAATCTAAACGAGGGGGCAAAACTTAAAGGTGATATTACGAACAACTGGAAGAATTTTTCCGCCGACGTGGGCATATCGGATTCTGAAACCGCTAAGGAGGAAAAGCTCAAGAACGGCAACACAATATATACCGGCGGACTTATGCTGCAATACGACGGCAAACTTATCCCCTATAAAAAATACGTTCCCAACCTCGTGACCAATATAAACGTCAACGCAAATATGGCTTACGACGGAAATATCAATGGCGCGGAAAATACGAAGTTAAACGTAAAGAACGGAACTTTCGTTTACACCGGCGAAGCGAATATGGTAAACGCGACCGTAGCGAAAGACGCGGCTGTTTTCGGCGGCAGTTACACCTTAAATGATATGACGGGCAAAATTGCCGAAGGTTTTTCGGACGATACCACGGGGCAGTTTATAAATCACGGAACGATCGGCGCGACGGATAAAAATTCCGTTTTGACTATTAAGGGGAACGGCGATAACAACGCCAAACTTATCTCTGACGGAACTCTTGTAGCGATCGGAGGCGGCGAAAAGGGAAATATCGCGGTTCAAGGTTCGGCTAATGTTGAAGGAAGCGAAGTTCAAGCGGTCAATTTCTTGCCGGAGGAACAAAAAGCGGTCGTAACAGCTACAAAGGGAATTACGGGAGATATTCAAAATTCTACCCAAAATTTTGGTATGATGAATACCGAAGTCAGAAAGACCGATGAAAATAATCTTACGGTTATAGCAACCGAAGCCAACAATTTAGGAGATATGACGGATAATCAATCCCAAACGTATAACGCGATGAACAATATGCGTAAAAATATGCAGTCAGCAGGCGATACGGCGGGACTTGACGAAATGCGACCTCTCTACAATTTAAACGCGACGAACGCAAAATCGGCTCTCTCCGACATAGGAAACTCTGTGGCGGCGGATATGGCGGCGGTAACTCAGCAAAACAGCGCGGTAAATAATATTATCGGCGAACGCCTTACCACGGCTTATGAAAAGAGGAACATAGACCCCACTATCAACAGCGATGTATGGGTGAATTTCGACAAAAATTGGGGCGAAACGAAAAGCGGCGCAAATTATCACGCGAGCGCGATTTCCGGCGGTTATGACAAAGCTATAGGCAAAGACTGGAGATTAGGCGGATTTGTTTCGTACAATTCAATGAACCTTGGCGCGCAAAATGCGGGCGGCAACATCTACGACACCCGTGCGGGAGTGTATGCGCTATATAAAAGAGGGGCGACTGACGCGTATATTTACGCAAATGTCGGTTGGCTGAGAAATAAATATCATCGCGGCATTTCAACCCTTGGACTTAACAGCGAAGCGAAGAGCGGCGGGCATATTTACGAACTTGGCGGCGAATATAAACAAGAACTCCACAACAACCAAAAACTTTGGAAAGTCAGCCCATATATCAATCTGCAACTTTCCCACCTAACTCAAGGCGGCTATACGGAGAGCGGTATGGGCGTTTACGGTCATAAGACGGACAGCCTTAAAAACACATATTTTGCGGGTCAGCTTGGAATGGAGTTTAAGCGTGTGGCGAAAATGGGCAACTACGGCGCGCGTATCGGCATAAAACACGCCTTTAGCGGCGCAGACCCCGATTTATCCTATAACTTTATAGGCGACAGTTCCAACCGTTACACTCTGCGCGGTAGTCAAGACAAAACCCATTTTATTCTTCGTTTATTTGGCAACATAAGTTCCACCGACGGATGGCAATTAGGCGGCGATGCAAAATTCCAGAAGGGCAGTCACGACCGCGATATTGCCGCATCAATTACTTTGAAAAAATTGTGGTAAGTTTTTCGCGGACGCAGCGCCGCACTCAACGCATGGCGCTATGCCCGCGTCCTCTAGTATAAACGATTTTAAATAACTTTACGTTTTCTTCGTTTATGATATAATGAGTTCATACATAGACGGAGGGAAATCATGGGCAGAATGTCATTGTCAATTCAGCTTACAGAGGAAGAACACAAATA
>CACZZN010000009.1 GCA_902785705.1 uncultured Veillonellaceae bacterium | reverse complement strand
GTTGCCGACATAACTTACCATGAATCCATGCAGATCATAGTGGAGGCTATGTTGGCGACAGTTCAAGAGGAATTTCATATTGCCGATGCCCAGTTAGAAACCTTCTATGTGAAGTTTATGTCCAAGCTGCCGGAGTCCATGCAGCGCCTATTGCAAGCGGCCTGAGGATTTTATCTCTTGAGATATACGGTTTTCAAGGAGCCGTTAGTATTTTCTATGTGGGAAGTTTGAGTTTTTATAACTTCCTCGCTGTCCCTGCCGGAAATTGGCTTGCCTGTATTTGTCTTCATGCAGTCCATCTCCCTAATTATCTATTCTACTCCCGGAAACGAAGTCACATATTTGATTTTGATGTCCGGGAAACTATCCACGAATTGCACCGTGAAGTCCTCGCCGTATTCCACAAATTTCCACTCACCAATATCGTCGGGAAAGGAGTCAACAACCTTCACCTTGAGGTCAGGGAAAGCACTCACCACTTGAACCTTGATGTCAGCAAAATGCTCCACAACCTTGACCTTGCCGCATAGCTTGATTCCCTTGTAATAGCCGTCCTTGTTTACGGCAGATGCCGCGAAGACCAAAGAGGGCCTGGTGTGGGCGCAGTCACAGGAAACGACGCTTTTGCGTCCCCCCATTGCGGAGATGGTCATGGCGAAAAGAAACAGAATCGTGAATATGGCGGTTAGTTTTTTCATGGTCAGCACCTCATTTTAATGCTTCACTCAAGCTATGCGGTATCCCTCTCGGCCCTCTGATTGCGTATATCCCGTATTCCTCTTTGAGCAGCGTAAACGGGAACTCATCCGGCTTATATCGCTTCGTCAGCTTGATTTTCATCAGTGCCTTGATGGTCAATCCATTCTCCGAATAATCGTAGGGTATGTCGGTTTTGGTAACTTTGCACTGATAGAGAATCGATGAAATGGGAGCTGCAGCGTACACGAACACCGTATCGCCGACAAGGATGCCGTTTCCTTGTTTCCAATCAATCTCGCCCTTTTTGTCGAAGGCATGAAGGACATCGTAATATTTCGGATTTGCCGGGATAAGCCACTCCTTTGCCGGACGCTCCTTTGTCTTTCTGTATTTCTTAGAAGTTACGATGAAACTCTCATCCATCTGACGTTGGATTTCTTTCATGGCGACCGTGCCGTCCAGCAGCACAGACACCCAGTTCCCACGGCTGATGTGGTAGCCTTTGAAGTAGCCCTCTTGCCGGGTAAGCATATCGGCATAGGACGGGTCGGAGAGTTTCACATTGAGAATGTCCACTCGCTCTTTGCCATGAAGCCCCAGATTTTCTCTCGGCACATCCATGATAATCCCGTACCATTTGCGATTATCCTCATGTCGAAGTACCGCATACCGAGGAAATCGCCGCCACAGATATTCCGGCTCGGTCTTGTATTTCTCATGTACATATCGCAAAACATCTTCTCGTAGCGTCATGTCATAACCTACCCATCATAATTATTTCAGGTAAAGGTTCGTCACCAGCTCCCGTCATTCCTGCCTTGACGGTCATTTTGCACACCTTCATAACGATTTGTCCAGATTTGCTTTTTGAATCCAGCGATCCAAAAATGCCATCTGCTCTTCTGTGTGAAACCAATGCTCGCCGTTTTCCATCACAGTAACATCTGCTTTGATTTTCTCTGCAAATATTCGAATCGTATCCAAGGATTGCATTTTATCATCAGCGCCGTACAATATGGCCGTTGGCGTATTCCACGAGATGGGATTCTTTCTGATCCATGAAAGATATTCCCATGACAATGTTTCACCAAATGACGTATCTATCGTTCTTCTGGCCCTCAATTCACTTTCAGAAACGCCACACCATTTCATCATGTCAGCAATCAGTCTATTCATATTGACAATTGGGGAGATAAAATAAGCTCTTTCCATCCGCTTATCGCCCCATGCACACATGGTGAAAAAGGCTCCGATACTATTGGCAATCACGGCAACATTGCCATATTCGACCTTCAAGGAAGCAAGGAAACGGCAGAACTCCTCTCGTGCATCCCACGGCGTTTCAGACTTATAATCGAATCCGATCACATCGTATTCAGGGAAAAATGCGTCATAGTGCCTCGATTCATCAGCATTGCCGTTTTTCCCATGTACATAAATCATTTTCTTCTTCATTAGGAGTACTCCATCCCTTATCTCCAACAAAAACGCTCTGGGCGAAAATCATCGTTGCCCTAAAGGATTCGTATAACTTATTTTCCCCCAGTTCCTGACCATATGTAATTCTCCACTTGTAACAGTCACTCCTGCTTGATTTGTATGTATTTTCTTGGTACAATGCAAGTAGTTGAGCCGACAGGCTCGGTTGCATATTTTTTATTTTTGAGGAGATTGCTGTTTGAAGAACAACACCTTGGAGATTGTAGGCTGACCGGGAGGTTTGCGTCGTACAGTCTCACACAAACCTCCCAGTATTGCGGTCAACAATCATCAGGAGGAAAAACAATGAGCAAAAATGACTACATTATCCGTTTGGAAAACGAAGATGAACACCGTGAAGTTGAAAGCCTTGTACGGGAGGCGTTTTGGAATGTCTACCGTCCTGGCTGCTTGGAACATTTTGTCCTCAATCAGCTGAGAGATGATCCTGCCTTTGTGCCGGAACTGGATTTTGTCATGGAAATGGATGGTCGCTTGATTGGCCAGAACGTTTTTATGCGGGCAACCATCAAAGCCGATGACGGACGGGATGTTCCTATCATGGCAATGGGGCCGATTTGTATCATTCCCGAACTCCAAGGAAAGGGACTCGGCAAAGTCCTGTTGGACTTCTCGTTGAACAAGGCTGCCGAATTTGGATGCGGCGCATTGTGCTTTGAGGGCAATATCAACTTTTATGGAAAGAGCGGCTTTTCTTATGCCAGCAAATTTGGCATCCGCTATCATGGATTGCCGGAAGGTGCTGACGCATCATTCTTTCTGTGCAAGGAGTTGATTCCGGGGTATCTTGACAACATCATCGGCGAATATACAACACCGCAGGGCTATTTCGTAGATGAAACAGCAGCAGCCGAATACGATAAGTCATTTCCCTACAAGGAGAAGTTGGTGCTTCCTGGTCAGATTTTCTAAACGTGTGAACCCTTAAATGCGAGAGGGATATGCCCATGTGACATATCCCTCTTTTGCATTATCTGTCGTTATTGCCGTTAGCCGTTCCTCCGCTATGGCGCAGTATTCTGGCGATATTTCGAAGCCGATGAAATCCCGTGAATCGTTACGGGGGAGCAAAACCCATGTTTTAATCCTGTGATGCCGTTGTTTATTCTTGATTCCACGGCAGAACGATATGGGGAAGTTCCTCACGCATTCCCGTTTGAAACTCATAGGAAATGCCGTTTTCCTCCAGTTCCTTCAGAAAAGCATTCACATAAATGGGGCTATGGAATTTTTGGATAAAATCAAAAGTGAATTTTCCGTTGACGGCAGAAATCTGGACCGTGATGGGAGTTGTGTTATAACTCCCCACATGAAATTCCCGTACATATTTCTCTGCTTCCTGAAAGTTTGCCTTCCCCACATAGCTGACGCAAGCCGTCCCTGTACGAACTGCCATTTCATCGACGTATGCCGCTATGCCCGTTCTTTCCTCATGGCGATTCTTGGACAAAAGCATCTTTGTCAGCCCCACAACAGAAGCTACGCCGGAAAGCACATTTTCTTCCATAGTTTGGTCGACAACCATGTTTCGATATGCCTGTATCTGCTGCCGTAGGGACAGGTGACGCAAATTTTTTTCGTACGCAAGAAGCGCTCCGCCGACCAAACTCTGATGCGCCAGTGGCGCGTGAAGGGCTTTCCGCTGATTGACGCATAATATGATGCGGATGATTTCCTGCGCATCGGGAAAGAGCTTTGCGATCGCGCGGCTCAAGAGCAAAGAAACCATCGTTCCCGGACTTGCGCCGTTTTCTCTGTTGAACTGCATAAACTCGTTCTCTGCTACCGTGATACCGTATACCGTGCTGTACTTTTCCACGGGGAGATTGGCCGCCACGCCGGGATTCAGCGCCGTAGGCATCTCATAACGTCTGGGCGTCGGAAGGTTTTCGGCTTTCATGACGGGGCACTCCCATTCTTCCAGGGATATTTCATCCTCCAGAGTACGAATTCCCTGCCCCGAAAGCGTCACATCGTATCGACGGGAGCAGTAATAATACAGCAAAGTGCGGATCACTTCATAAGCTCCCGTTCCATCGGTCAGCCCATGAAAAACATCCATGACAATCCAATCGTCAACGTAGGAAAAGGATATCATGTGATAGTTCGAGTTTTTAGCGTTCAGTGCCGCTCCATGTACCGAATCGAAAAGAACGACGGGACTTGGATTGTCCTCAAAAACAAATTCGCCGCTTTCTTCCCGAAGCCTCACGCAGAAATACGGATAACGTTTCATGGTAGTATCCACTGCGTCCCTGAGCACTGCGGCATCCACCCGGTCTGCCATTCGCATCCGGATTCGTATGGCATACGGGTGATTTTTCTTTGACTTGTACAATGGTAAAATTTCAGTAAAAAGCCGTTGTTTCATACACCTATCTAACTCTCCCGTTCCACATGATGAAATGTTTATCATCATTTCTCCGCAATAGTAATGCTGACATCATGCTTTGAAAGCAGCTCCGTCATTTCCTGCTGTGACAGGTTGATATGACCGAGCCGAGTATATGCCCACGAATTTGAACCGTAGAAGATAACGATTTGATTGCCGGCATACAGCACGATATCCCCGTAATGCGTCGTAATTTCCTGATCATCCCTGACAATGCTCCGCCCAATGGAGCCGACCTGCTCAAAGCCGCCATATTGAGACATCTGTATCGTCAACGGGAGATTTTTTTGCAAGTCAGTCACGGAAGCATTATTTTCCCATGTGACGGGGACTTCGGTTTCACCGATGGCGAGTTTCATCGTCCTTGCCTCCTGATTTTCTGCCACTCGCTCCGATTGAATTTCCGTTTGCTGCTTCTCGCCTGTGACGTCCGCATTCGTTGGCGGATTGGCAAAACAACCGGAAAAAATCAACATAATGCCGAACATCGGCAGCCAGATGTTTTTTGTGCTCACAACGCATTAGCCTCCCATCTCTGTTATATTCCCGCTTGCCCATTTTACATTCTCCATCCGCAGCCCCCGCTCCTGCTAAACAAAATAAAAAATTGGCACAAAGCCTAGTATAAAACCTCATTCAAAAAGAAGGTGAGTCATCGCCGTCTCTCGAAGTATGAGATAGATCATTTCGGGGATGGGCGAATCATGGACAAAAAATAGAGCGGAGCAGCCAACGGAAAATTCCCATGAGCATCGCGCTCCTCAAAACATAAGCAATATGAGGTGATGGCATGAAAATAGTGGATGGTAAAGATTTTATTCCACAGGTAAAAAAGTTAATCGTTGAATACACTGAACGCTTGGGACGGGATTTGGCGTTTCAACACATAAATGAAGAACTCCAAAATCCTGCCACGAAATATACGGCTCCAGAAGGAGAAATTTTAGTAGCCCTGGAAAAAAAGGAAGTGCTGGGGATGGTAGCATATCACAGGCACAACGAATCGCGCTGTGAAATGAAAAGGCTGTACGTCAGACCAAAAGCGAGAGGACTTCACTTAGGAGATGCTTTGGTAAAGGAGATTGTTTCCCACGCCCAACAGGCAGGGTACAGGGAAATGGTATTGGATACCATTACGCCGTTAAAATCTGCGATCCACCTCTACAAAAAGCATGGGTTCACCGAATGCAAACCTTACTATGATAACCCAATGGATGATGTTATTTACATGATGAAAAAGCTGTCGTAAACTTACCTGAAACATACGCAAAACTTTTTTCAAAAATCATTTAACACTTTTCGTTTTGATTGCAGTATCTACACCTCTGCGGACACCGGCAAGATATTGTATCATAGGGATGTTATCAATGCCATAAAGAATTACAAAGGCTGAAAAATTACCGCTTGTTGCTGAAACATACACACTTTCCCCAGCATCATATCCAAAACAAACTCCGTGCGAAACAGTGTTTCGCACGGAGTTTGTTTTGTCTGCCTGGATCAGTTCGCTCCGCCTTCGTTGTCTGCCTCGCCGCTGGCCCATACCTTGTTCGCATAGACCGAATTGAAGAGCAGCGCCACCTGCAATGCGACCTGGGAGAGATTCGCGCCAAGCGTTCCGATCTGGTTGTCGCCCATGAGCATCTGCACCGTCAGCAAACTCCAGTAGGTGAGGTTCGCGATATTCACAACAATCCAGAGCGACCAGTTTTCCTTGTATTTCAGGATATAGAGGAGCTGCGCAATCAAGCTCACCACAAAATTGATGGAATCGAAATACGGAAGCTGCCCCTCCAGCATGGAGAGCACGATCCATCCCACAATCCATGCGGCAAATGCCCCTGCGAAGATCTTGCGCTTCGTGCCCGGCTCAAAGGAGCGCGTGGCCTCGTTCTGTCCCCACATGAACCAGCCGATGGGCTGCGAAATCACGTAGATGATGTCCATCGCAAAGGAGCCGTAGGCATGGCTGATCCACGCGATATAGGTCATCGCAAGGCATTGCACGATGCCAAACAGGAAGGATATCTTCCTGCCCTTCATGCCATAGACCAAGCAAAGGACGCCCGCGACGCCCGAAACCATGCCGATAGGGCTGTCCGGCACAATCGCATAGACCACAAGCTGCAAAAGAATCAGGATGGAAACATATGTAATCTCAAATTTTTTCCACTTCGTAAAAAGCTGCCGATAAAACCAATTTCCCTGGCTTACGCTCTCTGCCATTTACTTTTCATCCCCTTCCGGATCACTCAAGATATCCAACGCAAGGCGCAAGGATGCTTCCTCGCCCTTCGCCATCAGCTCATCCCCGCCGACAAGGCTGTTGACGCCGTCGGCAAGATCTCCTTGGTACAGCACCACATTGTTGAGGATGGACAGGGTTTCCATCCCGCGCTGTCTGCCAATGACCATGAGAATGCCCGACTCCATATCGTCCGCGACAATGCCTTTCCCCGACCAGAATGCCTCCGTCTCCGCATTACCGTCCACATAGAACCCATCATGGGAACGGACAATGCCATAGACTGCCTGCGGCGCATATTTATGTGCCAGCGCCATGAGCCGGTAGGCGGGCACAGCGGGATAAATGTCAGGCACATATTTCTTGGAAAGCCCATCGTCCCGTACCACGCCTTCCGCGATGATCAACTCGCCAAACCCGATCTCCTTCTGCATCGCACCTGCCGAGCCAACGCGGATCACCTTCCGCACGCCGACACGATGGAGCTCCTCCACCCCGATGCCGGCAGAGGGCGCGCCGATTCCGGTGGACATCGCAAGAATCCGCTTGCCCCGATACTCGCCAAGCACCGAACGATACTCCCGATTATCCGCCCATTCCTGCACATGCTCCATCAGCTTTGCCGCCTTGTCGACACGCGCGGGATCTCCCATGATGATGGCGCTGTCCGTGCCGATTTCCGGTGTCAGCTGCGTATGCGGCTGTGGTTCCAACTTCGACATCATGATTCCCCCCAAAAATATAGTTTTCCGACGAATCAAGCCACGCAGTTGCCTGCGCATAAACTTGACCTCCCCATTATACATCAAAATGATTTCTTTCGATATAGATTTTGCTTGCCTCATCTTGATTTCCGCTTCCGGTTCAATTACAATGAACCCGAGTGGTACTCTGACAAAGAAAGGAAATTGCCCCTATGCCAATCTACAATGCTCCTTTGCTGCAAATCGACGCAAAGGAAACACGGCGCTACGCGGGACTCCAAAAAGCTGAGAATTTCTCCGAAGAACGCATCCTGAATGCTTGCGAGGAAGCCGCACTCCTTGCCGTGCCGCGCGGTATCTGGGAGATTTATCCCTATGACTGTGCGGCGCAGACGGTTCTGGACGAATCTCCCTTCGCCATAGAGGGAAAATCTGTCGGAAAGCACTTGGCGGGTTGCGAAAAGATCATCTTGTTGGCGGCTACCGTCGGAGAGGCAGTCGAATCGCAGGTCACAAAGCTCTTCGAGGATGGCGAGTACAGCGCCTCCGTGCTGCTCGATGCGGCGGCAACGGCAGCCGTAGAGCAGATCGCGGATGCCATGGAAAAGACCATCCGGCAAAAAATGGCACGGGAAGGCTATACGATGCGCTGGCGCTTCAGTCCCGGCTACGGGGACTGGCCGCTGGAGCAGCAGCCGGAGCTGATCCGCCTGAGCCGTGCGGAGGAGATCGACATCCATCTCTCCGCTGCGCTGATGCTCATTCCACGGAAATCCATCACCGCAGCGATCGGACTTGCCAGAAACACCAAGACAAGCGAACCCTCACACACGCCCAAAGGCTGCGCCTCCTGCGACAAACGGGACTGTCCTTCGCGCTTCATTCCGGATGCCGGAACCCAGCCATAAACAAATTTTCCCCTCTCCCTACCTATGATAGAATGGAGGAACTCCTATGATCCATATTTTCGACGGCGCCCTCGGAACAATGCTGCAGGCAGGCGGTCTGCAGCCCGGCGCATGTCCGGAGCTCATGAACATCGAAAAGCCCGATATCGTGCGCGGCATTCATGAGGCGTATATCCGCGCAGGCGCGACCATCATCGAAACCAACACCTTTGGCGCAAGCACCCTGAAGCTTGCTCACTACGGTCTTGCAGACCGCATGGCGGAGCTGAATGCCGCAGCGGTGCGCATCGCCAAAGAGGCAGCAGACAGCCATGCAAAAGTCGCAGGCTCCATCGGCCCGACAGGACGCTTCATCGAGCCGCTGGGGGATCTTCCCTTTGATGAAGCATATTCTGTATTCTTCACACAGGCAAAGGCCCTTGCCGAGGCAGGGGCGGACTATCTTATCATCGAGACCTGCATCGACCTGCAGGAGATGCGGGCTGCCCTGCTGGCGGCAAAAGACGCATGTGCGCTCCCCGTCATCTGCCAGCTCTCCTACAGCGAGGACGGGCGCACCGTCACGGGGACCGATCCGCAAAGCGCCGCCGTGACGCTGGAAGCCATGGGAGCTTCCATCATTGGCGTGAACTGCTCCCTTGGCCCGGAACAGCTGGTTCCCATCGTAAGGACCCTTGCAGAAAACTGCCGCGTGCCCATCAGCGTCCTGCCCAATGCGGGCATGCCCTATCTGGAGGACGGCGAAACAAAATTCCCCATGGGGCCCGATGATTTCGGCGCTTGGGGGCCGAAGCTCGCAGCGGCGGGTGCCACTTATATCGGCGGCTGCTGCGGCACGACACCGGAACACATCCGCGCCCTTGCGGAAGCTGTCAAGGGCTGCGAGGAACCGAAGCGGAACGTCTCCCCCCGCCGTCTCATGCTGGCAAGCCGCACGCGCACCGTCACCATCGACAAGGAACTCCCTACCGTGCTGATCGGGGAGCGCATCAATCCCACCGGCAGAAAAAAACTTGCCGCAGAAATCCGTGACGGCTCTCTGCTGTCCGTAAAGAAAGAAGCAGTGAATCAGGCCAAAGCCGGCGCAAAGCTGCTGGATGTCAATATGGGCGTCGGGGGCATCGATCAGACCGCTGCCATGCGAAATGCCGTCACGGAAATTTCCCAGATCACGGATGCCCCTCTTGCCATCGACACCAGCGACGCAACGGCATTGGAGGCAGGGCTCCGCGCCTATCCGGGACGGGCGCTCATCAACTCTGTGAGCGCAGAAGAGGCGAGACTGCGTGAATTCCTGCCTCTCGCCAAACGCTACGGCGCGGCAATCCTCTGCCTGCCCCTGACGGATGAGGGCGTACCCAAAACGGCAAGGGAACGCGTCGGTGTCATGCACAGGATCATTCGCGCGGCGAAGGAAGCAGGACTTTCCGACGGGGATTTCCTGCTGGATGCACTGGTCATGACCATCTCCGCAGATGCCAACGCGTGCCATGAGGTCATGGAAACCCTGCGGCTTTACCGCAAGGAATTCGGCTATCCCTCCACCATGGGACTCAGCAACATCTCCTTCGGCCTGCCGAACCGCCCGCTCATCAACAGCACCTTCTTTGCCATGTGTCTTGCGGCGGGACTGGACGCGCCCATCATGAACCCCTATGACGACACCATGCAGAACGCGCTCATGGCAAGCGCTGCCCTGCTCGGAAAAGACCCCAATGGGCTTGCCTACAGCAAGAATGAGGCGAACCTCAGCGTCCCGAAGGCTGCGGCAACCGCAAAAATCACGGAGCTCGATGCCATGTCAGCCATCAAGCAGGCCGTCATCGAGGGTGAAAAAGACGGAATCGCGGAGCTTGTCGCAAAGGCTATACGGGAAGGGCACGATTCCAATGAAATCACGGAAAAGGCACTCACCGCCGCCATGAACGATATCGGCGTGGATTTCGGCGCAGGCCGCGTCTTCCTGCCGCAGGTGCTGCTCTCAGCCGAAACCATGCGCGCGGCATTCGACAAACTCAAGGAGCTTTTACCCGCACAGAAGGCAAACGACAAGGGAACGGTGGTCATCGCGACGGTCAAGGGAGATGTGCATGACCTGGGAAAGAATATCACGGGCGCACTGCTTGCGAACAGCGGTTTCCGGCTCATCGACCTCGGAAAGGACGTAGATGCCGCCGAAATCGTGAAAGCCGCCATCGAAAACAAAGCGGATATCGTCGGGCTCTGCGCACTCATGACCACCACCATGATCCAGATCGACAAGGTCATCGAGCAGCTTCATGCGGCAGGCTGCGCCGCCAAAGTCATGGTCGGAGGCGCTGCGCTCACCCAGGAATACGCCGATGCCGCAGGTGCCGACGCCTACGCCCCGGATGGCGTGAAAGCCGTGCAGCTTGCAAAGCAGATGGTGGGCATAGATTGACACAGGCAAAGTAAAGAGGATGATGCACGCGATGCATCATCCTCTTTACTTTGCCCTAGCGTTTCACGTGAAACAAATTCCTATCTTCACGCCAGAATCTTCGCCAAGCGCATGAACTCAGGATTCAGTTTTTTCTTGTTCGTCACAGCGTCATGCAGATTGATGGAAACGACGTGGCCGCGATCGAAACCGAACACGATATCGGAGAGACCGGAAATAATGGCCAGCGCCGCATGCTCGCCAAGCTGGCTTGCTTTCACGCGGTCAATGACGGAAGGAGAGCCGCCGCGCTGGATATGGCCGAGTTTCGAGACACGCGTATCCAGACCGGCACGCTCCGAGATGTATTTCCCGATGTCATAGCCCTTTCCTGCACCCTCTGCTACCACTACGAGAATATACCGCTTGCCCTTTTCATAGGATGCCTTCATATCATCGCAAATCTCATCCAGGTCATACTCTTCCTCCGGCACAAGAATATATTCCGCGCCGCCCGAGATGCCCGCTGTCATGGCAAGCCAACCGCTGCTGCGGCCCATGACTTCCAGCACGATCACGCGGCGATGCGCCGACGCCGTATCGCGCAGCTTGTTGATTGCGTCAATGATGGTGTTTGCCGCAGTGTCGCAACCGATGGTATACTCCGAACCCCAGACATCGTTGTCGATGGTTCCCGGAAGCCCCACGATCGGAATCCCCGTTTCCTCACTCAAAATAGACGCACCGCGCAGACTGCCATCACCGCCGATGACCACAAGCCCCTGGATACCGCGATCCACGAGGTTCTTATAGCCGAGCATACGTCCCTCCGGCGTCGAAAAACGCTTGCAGCGCGCCGTCCCCAGAAAAGTGCCCCCGCGTTGGATGATATCGCCCACATCCTTGGACTCCATCCGGAACATCTCTTCATCCAGCAGCCCATGATAGCCGTTATGGATACCCCAGACTTCGACACCCGCATGAAGCGCCGTACGAACGACCGCACGCGTAGCGGCATTCATTCCGGGGCTGTCGCCGCCGCTGGTCATTACTGCAATACTCTTGAGCATAATCGCGTTCCCCCTCGTAACCAGTTCTTTTTCTATCTTCGCACACGATGATAAAATCATCCATGGAAAAATATACAAATTACCTCTCTTATCTTACCACAAAAAGCTTCGCATGAAAATACTGAAATTTGATTTTACGGGAATTTCTGCTTCAAAATCGTGATACTTCATTGCAAAAGAAATCATAAAATGTTATACTGAAATCAGTTAAAAGGGCAGTTGACGTTCCTACCGTCAGCCTACCCGTCAGAATTTAATTCTTCTTTGGGGAGAGCTTTCTGGCCTAGGGCTGGAAGGCTTTTTTACATGATTATACCATGAAAGCAAGGTATAAACAACTGAGGTGAAACCAGAATGAAAGAATTGGAACTCAAGTACGGATGCAATCCGAACCAAAATCCCGCAAAGGTCTATATGGAGCAGGGCGATCTGCCCTTTACGGTGCTCAACGGGCGGCCCGGCTATATCAATCTGCTGGATGCCATGAACAGCTGGCAGCTGGTGCAGGAGCTCAAGGCCGCGACGGGCCTGCCTGCGGCGGCCTCCTTCAAACACGTGAGCCCCGCAGGCGCGGCAGTGGCCGTTCCCCTCGGCGATGTGCTGCAAAAGGTCTATTTCGTCGAAGGCGTTGAGCTTTCCCCGATTGCCACGGCCTATATCCGTGCGCGCGGCGCTGACCGCATGTCCTCCTACGGGGACTTCGTAGCCCTTTCCGACGAATGCGATGCGCAGACCGCCTCTTTCCTCCAGCGCGAAGTCTCCGACGGCATCATTGCCCCCTCCTACTCCGCCGAGGCCTTGGAGATCCTCAAGACCAAGCGCAAGGGAAGCTATCTGGTGATCCAGATGGATCCCTCCTACCGCCCTGCCGAGCAGGAAACCAAGCAGGTATTCGGCATCACCTTCGAGCAGAAGCGCAATGATGCACAGATCACGGAAGAATGTCTCAAGGATATCCCCACCAAGAACAAGGAAATTCCCGAAGCCGCAAAACGAGACCTCCTCATTGCGCTGATCACATTGAAATACACCCAGTCCAACTCCGTCTGCTATGCCAAGGACGGACAGGCCATCGGCATCGGTGCCGGGCAGCAGTCCCGCGTCCACTGCACGAGGCTGGCCGGCAATAAGGCGGATGTATGGTATCTCCGGCAGAACCCGAAGGTGCTGTCCCTGCCCTTCCGCGAGGACGTACGGCGTCCCGACCGTGACAACGCCATTGATGTCTATGTCTCCGACGAATGCATGGACCTTCTGGGAGATGACAACTGGAAGCGCGTCTTCACCGCATGCCCGCCTGTCCTCACACGCGAGGAAAAGCAGGCATGGATCGCCACCCAGAAGGGCGTCGCCCTCGGCTCGGATGCCTTCTTCCCCTTCGGCGACAATATCGAGCGAGCTCACAAGAGCGGCGTATCCTATGTGGCGCAAAGCGGCGGCTCCATTCGGGATGACAATGTCATCGAGACCTGCGACAAATACGGCATCGCCATGGCCATGACGCACATCCGCCTGTTCCATCATTGATCTTTCCATGAGATATTGACGATGTCCGGATAAAACGGTATAATGATTGTAGGCAACAAAAGGCGAAACATTCTAAGCACGAACAGGAAAGCCCCCGACATGAGCTGCAACTCTGTCGGGGGCTTCTTGTGTGCTTACGGCAACACCAGACCGAGGCTAGCTACCCCAAAATGTGGCTAAAGCATCTAACCATTTGCAGATATAATAGGCAACTATACCTGCCACAACACTTAGCCAAAACACGCGAAACATCCTAAACACCCCCTCCCTGTCTCCAGTTTAGGGTTGGAGTAACATTGGGATTATATCATAAAAAACAGTTATCCACAATTCATCGACAAAATCCTGTGTATAAGTCGATTTGATTGTGGATAACTGTTTTTTTGGCAAGCTTGCCACGTTAATTCAAGCCGATCCGCAGATATTCGTCCAGCATATCCGCAAAGGTCATATTTCCATCCGAATGATCCTGCGTCTCCTTTAGGACAGCGTAGTAGATATCACTTTCTATACTGCCCGGAATCAGATTCTCCCAATTTTTTGCGCTATATTCGCGTTCAGAGATCGTGTTCTGCGGTTTTCCCATGACTTCCAGCTCACAGAGGAACTGTATCTGCCGCTTCTTCGGACGGATATAATAATGCTCCATGTAATATTTTTCCGGATTCCTCGTTGCTGCAGGCGCGAAATTCCATGCATCCTTTTTATCGACGAGCCGAATCCATGCATCAATCATATACTCGCTTGCGGCATACGGCACACGAATCCAGCGGACGCTCTCCATATCAAGGTAATAAGCAAAATTCTCGTCCCTTATGATTGGCAGAAAACGCATTCTTCCATCCTCTGCCGCCTTTCTATTTTCTTCCGCTTCTCTTTGTGATTCCTCAATAGCTCTCTTCCGATCCTCGGCCGGCCGCCGATTTGCCTCTATCTTTCTCTTTGTGAGTTCTTTTTCCGCTTCTTCTGCTGGCTCTTTCGCCTCGGTACCCTGTGCTTCTTGTTTCGGCTTTTGCACCCCGATGTCCTGTGCTTCAACCTCCTTGGTCTGCATCCCGACCAGGCGCTCCGCTTCCGCAGCCTTTGCCTCCGCCTCGGCCTGCCGTTTCCTTGCCTCTGCCGTCTTTGCCTCTGCCTCGGCTATCTTTGCTTCTGCTTCCGCCTGTTGCTGCTTTGCCTCAGCTATTTTTGCTTCCGCCTCAGCCTGTTTCTGCTTCGCTTCCATTTCCTTAGCTTCCGCAGCCCGCTGTGCTTCATCTTTTTTCTTTCCGGTTTCGGACGCATTTCCCGTATCGGCAGTCCTCGTCTCGCCCAGAGGTTTCTGTCCGCGCATCTCTCTTAAGATATCACTGTCCTCCACGGGTTCTCCCAAATCTGCAAAGCCTACCGCCTGACCGACACCCATCGGAAACAACACCGCAAATCCGGCCATCAGTCCTATCATTCCGTATATATGTACCTGCTTTCCCATGCCAAGCCCCTTCCCATCCAGCCTCTCACAGATGCCGTATCAAAGTGTACATTCATTATAGCGCGAATTCTATCACGGATTCAAGTTTTTTGTCCCAAACCTTATATTTGCTGACTACAGGAACGCTTCACATAAATCTAAAGGGAGCCGCACGCCCAAGCGAATCCATATTGCCTTCGATATCTCCGCTTTCATCATTACCGATGGCGGGGATGTTCCAACATCTTCATGGAACGAACCTGTGGTTTTAGCAGCTTTTTGTTGTCAAAATATTCCAATTGCAGTATAATAAGACTTGTTCGAAAATTATAAAAACACAGGAGGAATCGAAATGAAACTCAAGAAAATGACTGCCGCCATCTGTCTGTCCGTGCTGACTTTGGCAGGCTCGGTACAGGCGGAGCGGCCCGCATCCTTCCACGACGATTACCAGTTGGAGGAAATGGTGATCCTGAGCCGCCACAACATCCGCTCGCCCCTCTCCGGCAACGGTTCCGCCCTCGGAAATCTCACGCCCCACACCTGGTTCCGGTGGACCTCCGGGCCCAGCGAGCTTTCCCTGCGGGGAGGCCAGCTGGAAACCATGATGGGACAGTATTTCGGCCAGTGGCTGGAATCCGAGGGCGTCATCAAGGACAAGAACACCTACATCCCCGCCGAAGGCGAAATGCGCTTCTACGCCAACTCCATGCAGCGCACCATCGCCACGGCTCAGTATTTCTCCAGCGGCATGCTGCCGGTGGCCAACGTGACCATCGAACACAAATTCGCTCCCAGCAAGATGGATCCCGTGTTCCATCCCCAGCTCACCTTCATGAGCGATGCTTTCCGCACCCAGGCCATGAAGGAAATCAGCGCCATGGGCGGACAGAAAGGGCTTCAGGGCATCAACGACAAGGTCGAGAACAACTATCGCATCATCGAGAAGGCTCTGGATCTCAAGGATTCCCCTGCGGCAAAGAAAGACGGCCTGACGAAGTTCCGCTCCGACGACCTCCAGATCCTCTTGGAAATCAACAAGGAACCTGCCATGAAAGGCTCCCTCAAGCAGGCCAATTCCGCCAGCGACGCCTTCATCCTCCAGTACTATGAGGAGCCGGACAAAGTAAAGGCGGGCTTCGGCCACAAGCTGACCCAGAAGGAATGGGAAGAAATCGCCGGCATCAAAGATGTCTACGGCGATGTCCTCTTCACTGCGCCCAGCGTTGCCGTGAACGTGGCTCATCCCCTGCTTCAGGAAATGAGCAGGGAACTCGCTGTCCCCGGCAGGAAGTTCACCTTCCTCTGCGGCCATGATTCCAACATCGCCAGCGTCCTCGCCGCCCTTGAGGCGGAGGAGTACGATGTCCCCCAGAGCATCGAGAAAAAGACTCCCATCGGCTCCAAGCTGGTCATCGAGAAGTTCAAGGGGAAGGACGGCAAGGAATACGCCGCTCTGAGCATCGTCTACCAGACCACGGACCAGCTCCGTGACCGCACGGCTCTGACCCTCGACAACCCGCCCATGATCTATCCCATCCAGCTCAAGGGGCTCAAAGCGAACAGCGACGGTCTCTACCAGCTCGAAGACCTCCAAGCGCGCTTTGACAAGGCGATCCGCGCCTATGACGCGCTGCCCCAGGATGCCCCTGTGCAGAAAGCTGCGTAAATAAACACCGTTTTTCACGGAATTTACCAAAACGGGATCGTTGAGAATCAAGAAGATGTCCCCTGCCGAAACAAGGGACATCTTCTTTGTTTTTTGACTCGTTATGATGTTACATGGTCCACTGGCCGTTGATATATGCCTTTGTGCCTTCGGGCGGCGGCGGCAGCTGGGCAGGCAGGGGAAGAACCGTACCTTTGACAAGGGCGTTTACTTCCTCAATGACCTGATGTGCCAAGTCGATGGCAAGACCGCTGACGCGCATGCACTTGTCCGGATTGTGGAAACCGTTGCCGTTCTCGGCAGAAATCCAATCCCAATACCACTGTGCCTCGCGAAGCTTCAAGCGGGCCGCAGCGAGCTGCTCATCGGTCGCACCGGCATCCATTGCCGCCTTGACGGTCAAATGAGCCTGGGCAACGGTCAACCCCGCAATGCGCTGGAGCTTGAAGTTGTTGTCATGGATGGTCTTGACGCGGGCAATGAGCACCTCCTTGCTTTCATCGTGGCATTTGAGACAGGAGGACTCTGTGGTCTTGAGCGGGCTGGTCATCCAGTGCGACGTGTATTTCTTCCCGTTTTCACGCATGAACGGCATGTGGCAGTCCACACAGGTCACGCCATTTTCGCCATGGACGCTGTCAATCCAGATCTCGAAATCCGGATGCTGTGCCTTGAGCATCGGCGTCTTGGAGTCGGGGTGCACCCAGTCCTGCTTGAAGGCGCCGGCCTGCCCGGACTGATAGAACTGGAACTCCTGCTCCGGGTTCCAGCCATTGTCAAAGGGATGATTGACGCGGCCGTCTTCCGCCATGAAGTAGTATTCGTTATGGCACTGTCCGCAGACGTAAGCGCGCTTGTCATTATGCGGGGCATTGTTCACATCGATGCCGCGGCGCGCCATGGAATCGACAAACCCCTGCTGATAAACGCGAAGTTCCATGGTGTCAGGGTCATGGCAAGAGGAGCAGCCAAAGTAAAGATCCGTACCTTCTACGGTGTCCTTGTCGGTATAGGGCGGGGTTGCCTCGGCAAATGGCTTGGATGCGAACTCCCAGCCGCTCTCCTTGAACCACTTGTCATACATCCAAGAGCCTTTGCAGGCAATACAGTTGCCCTTTTGGGGCGGAATACGCTTGGAATTGATCTGATCGACACCCGCGTAAGTATGTCCGCGAGCTACGTCATACTGCACAGAGAACTTGTAGCCCTTGAAATTCTCCATGATCTCCGGCTCGATGATAAGATAGGAATTCTCCGGCATGCTGCCGCCATATCCTGTAGGGGACGGATCCGTCAGGTTGTTCTTCATGTAGGAGTTATATTCCAGAGGATATGCATCCCGATAGGCTGCCTTGCCCAGATGGGCATAGTTCTCATGGGATATGGCTGCGGCCTTGACGCTCGTGTCGTTGGGCTTCGCGATTCCGACGCGGATGACGACAAAGAGGAAAAAAACAGCGCATACAGCAACGACGCCGGCTAAACATTTTTGCATCCTACTCAACTTTTATCCCTCCTTCGAGATGATTTGATCCATGCGCAATCCTGCTGTGACATTTCATGCAATCGCTGGTGTCCTTTGCGCCCGTGCCGACACGAACGCCCTCCATGGCGGCACTGTGACAGCGCATGCAGTTGGAGTTGACGATTTGCCTTCCGTTTTCCGAAAGCTTGATGCGGGCCGGATAGTCCCGAAGAACCTCATGGTACATGTCCACCATGCCGCTTCGGCCTTTTTCTGCAAGGTAGACCACGGCATTTTCATGCGGCAGATGGCATTCGGCACAATCCTGCTCTCTGTGGGATGATTCCGCAAAGGTGGCAGCCTCCAGTTTCATGGAATGGCAGTTGCCGCAGAACTCCGGCGTTCCGGTGATGTGCAGCATCGCAGAGCCTACGCCGCAGGCAAGAAGGCCAAGGACAAAACCTCCGGCCAAGCACGTCAGGGTGTGTTTTTGAAACAATTCCTTTATCTCCAATTCGCTTCCCTCCTCCCATGTCTGTCTTGTCACAGCGAATATTTTGTGAATTCTTGCGATACTTCAATTATAGCATTCCTCAAACCCCGATGAAGTTGTTGCGGCAACATCATTGAAAAAATTTATGCTATCATAAAAGAATTTGCCGCATGCGGCGGCGGCCAACATGCGGCAAAATGAAGTTCACGTTTCAACGCGGTTTGGCTGCCGAAAAGCAGCCGACGGTGACGAGAGCGCAGCCGAGCCAGAGAAGCCAGATATAAGGCTTGGTGCTGATGGCTGCCGTAATCGGAAGCTGCGAGAACGCCTCTTCCGAAGGAAGGATTTCGATGCGGACGCGGCTTTGGTCGTCCGTGATGCCGGTCAAGCGGATACGCTTTTTCCCGTTCAGGATCGGGACGGGGGCCGAGGTGCCGCCGCTTGCTGTCATTTGAATGGAAGGCATTGCCGTTTCCACGGTTTCGCCGTCGGTGACGGAAATCTGCGCCGTCACTGTCATATGGGCAGGATTTTCCCTGTCATGCTCCATTTCGATGCCGTCGTAGCGGTACGCGAGGTCGCCGTCCATGGAGACGCCTTTCTTCTTTAGCGTCATTTCCGCAATGCCGTAGTCTTCCGGGGGAGAGGGCGCGATATAGACATCACCGGAAAAGCCCTTGTCAATGGCCGGTTCCCTTGCGGCATCCGTCCCATTGCCCCGCAGCTTGGTCAGGGCTTTGACTTCATGCCCGTCGACGGAATAGACATAGTATTTCGCCGAGCCATCCTCCAGGAACTCCTGCCCGTGATAGACGATTTCATGCCCGAAGACCGTGCAGGCCTCCTCCGGCCGGAGCGTCTGCGTGACAGAAAGGCTCCCGTTTCCCGCAAGCACCATGGCGAAAAGCGAAATGCCGACACCGATATGAGCGATGAGTCCTCCGACGCTCAGGGCGTGTTTTTTCCAGCTTTGGACGGAGGCTGCTGCTCCCATGAGAGAAACGCCGGAGAGAAGGATGGGAAGGATTTCCCGAATCCCGACGGCAAGCGGGGCCGCACAGCCGATGAGCAGGGCGCCAAAAGGGAACCAGCTTTTGGGAAGCGGCCTGCCTTCGCCGTAGAACCGCAGACAGGCTGCCGTCATGGCAAGCATCAGGCAGATGGCCAGGGGCATCGTGGCGCGCACGTAGAAGGAGGAGTCCACAGAGGCAGGATGGTTGAGCAGCTGCGTGAAGAGCGGCATGGACATGCCAAGAAAGATGATGGACGCAAGGAACACCGTGAGCAGCATGCCCAGAAGCACCAAAAACTCACGGGAATGGAAGCCATCGTACATCCGGCCTTGGGGCAGCCGGTTCACGCGAACGGTCAGGAGCAGCAGCCCCCCAATCAGGACAAAGGCATTGACTGACGCGATGGTCAGGCCGATGCTGGAGCCTGCAAAGGAATGGACGGAAAAATCCCCGAGCAGTCCGCTGCGCGTGAGGAATGTGCCGTAGAGCACAAGAGAAAAGGTAAAAATGGCGGCAAGATGGGTCATGGAAAGGACGCTTTCCCGCACGCGCGCAACTTTCAGCACATGAAGGAAAACAGCCGTCATGAGCCAAGGCACAAGGGAGGAGTTCTCCACCGGATCCCATCCCCAATAGCCGCCCCAGCCCAATACTTTATAGGCCCAATAGCCGCCGATGAAAATGCCGGCGCCCAAAAACCCCCATGCGGCAAGCGCCCATCTGCGGGCCGGTTCCAGCCAATCGGCGGCCGCAGGGGATTTCAGCAGCGCCCCCGCACTGTATGCCAGCGGGATGGCAAGCATGGCATAGCCAAGGAAAATAACGGGAGGATGAACCGCCATCCAGGGATCCTGCAGCAGCGGATTCAGGCCGATGCCATTTTCCACCGTGATTTCCTGCGGAAAAAACGGGCTTTTCGCCAGTACCAAAATGGCAAGCAGGGATTGCAAAAGCATGTAAACGCTCATGCCGGCGGAATTCATCCGCCCGCGTGCCAAAATGCAGCCGACGACAGCATGGATGAGCAGCCATAGGAGGAAGGAGCCTTGCTGTCCTGCCCAGAAGGCCGAGAATTTGTAGACCGCGGGAAGCTCTTTCGAGGAATAGCTTGCGACATAGGCAATCTCGAAGTGATTGCCGAAAATCAGCCCCATAAGACAGGCGCTTGCGAGGATGATGCCGACAGCGGACAACACCGTGCAGCGTCCTGCCCATGCCGCTCCGGCCGGAACGGCATAAAGCAGGGCTGCTCCGAGGGAAAAGGCAAGGCCGGCGCCCAAGAAGAGATCTCCTGTCATTGTTTTTGCTCCTTACTGCTTCGCGGACTCGTATTTGGACGGACACTTGATCAAAAGTTTGTCTGCGTGGAATTCGTTTTCCCTGTATTTTCCGATGGCGACAATGTGATAGGCCTCATCGAATTGATCCGGCTTCATGCCATGATAGCGCACGGGCATGGTCTCCAGGGTTTCCTCGTCCTGAAGCACGAAGAGAAAATCATTTCCCTCCATATGCGGGGCAGGGGCAGACTTGTCCAGCAGCCCCTTGACCTGCACGTTGGACTTGGATTCCCGCGCCTCGGCAATCCCGACATAGGGCGTGACGGTATCGGAAAAAATCCATCCCGCGTATCCGATGAAGGCCAGCAGTAATGCGATCAAAAGGTAATTACGGTTCATGGGAATCCTCCTTTGGCAGATGATGGAAGAGCAGCCGGACATAGATGAGCGTCGCGTCCAGCAATGCGGCCATGAGCGTCCCGAGCATGACAGGATCCATGTCCACATGCCCTTCGGCATTCAGAACAGGCGTGGGATGCAGGGAAAAATAAAGCCGTGGGATGATGAACACGAGAAAGGGAACCGTAAGGCAGGAAAACAGAGAATAGGCCGCCGACGTCCGCGCCCGTTTGCGCGGTTCCGGAATCGCTGCCCGAAGCGTCAGATAGGCCCCGTAAATCAGGATGAGCACAAAAATCGTGGTCTGCCGGGGATCCCAGTTCCAATAGGCCCCCCAGGTCAGCTTGCTGAAAATCGCCCCGCTGACGGTTGCAAGCAGGACGAAAACAAAGCCAAGCTTTGCGGAACGTGCGCTCAGATGGTCCTGCCGCAAGGTTCCCTTGCGCAGATAAGCGGCTGCCCACCAAGCGCTCATCAGGAACGCCAGCACGGAAATCCATGCCATAGGAATGTGGAAGAACGCGATGCGCACGAGTCCGCCCAGCCCCTCCGCAGGGGGGACAACAAAGAACACAAGGTACAGCACAAGGACGGTCAAAAGCATAATGGCAAAGGATAAGTATTTCATCATACAGGGATTACTCCTCGTACCAAAAGTAGTCAAAAAGAACCGAAGCCCCCACCACCAGCAGCAGGTCATAGAGTATCATGCCGCCCAGATGGGGGAGCAGAACGGGCTCGCCGCCAAAGACCGCGCTTGTCAGGAAGATGGCGGGAAGAAAGATGGGAAGGATGACCGGAAGCATCAGGACGGAGAACAGGCCGCTTTTGACATGGGCGCCCGTGGCCAGCGCCGCGATGAAAGTTCCGGCGCCGGCAAGTCCGCAGATTCCGGCCAAGGCGACAGCAAGAAACTCCGACAGGGAGGCTGTCTGCACATCGAACAGCAGAAAGAACAGAAGCATGACAAACAGCGACAAGGCCAGAAGCAGGAACAGGGCATAGAGCATCTTGCCGAACAGGACCGCCTGCGCATCCCCATACAGTTTCAAAGCCGGAAGCGTGCCTGACATGTCCTCATCCGCAAAACTGCGATCCATGCCTGTCATGGAGGCGAAAAACAGGATGGTCCAAAGAAGCGCCGCCTGCAGGTCCGGCTCCAGGACAGCGCCCTGCAGCGCGAGGCTGATGCAGGAGAGCGTGGTCAAGGCAAACATGAAGATGGTGGACCATGCAGCCTTGAAGCGCATCCCGACAATCAATTCCTTTTGGAAAACCAGCCTAATTCCACGGAAGACGGATGGTCGCATCGGCTGCCGCCTCCTCTCTTGCGTCATTGGTGGCCCAGAGGATGAGTTTTCCCCCGGAGGCGGCTTGACGGGTTTCCCGCAGCAGCATTTGCAAACCGGCAGGATCCAGATTGGAGCCGGGCTCGTCCAAACACCAGAAATCCGCTTGTGCTGCGAGAAGGACAGCCAGTTTGACACGCTGCCGCATGCCGGTGGAAAGGTTGGCCGCCAGCGTACCGGAAAGATCTTCCCGGCGAAGCCCCACACGCTCCCAGAGCGAGAAAATTTCATCCGAGGACAGCTCGATGCCGCGAAGTCCGAGGAAAAAACGAAGATTCTCTTCTGCCGTAAGTCTCGGATACAGTTTCCATTCCGGCGTGACCATGGCCAGACGGCTGCGAAAGGAATCTTTTTGAAGCACAGTCGCATCTTCCCTGGCAGTCACCGCGCCCCTATCCGGGGCAAGGAACTTTGCGGCAAGCCGGAGAAAGGTAGATTTTCCGCTGCCATTGTGCCCCGTAATGGCAGTCACCCGGCCCGACGGGAGAAGAACGGACAGAGCCTCGAACAATGTCTGGGAGCCGAAGCCCAGACCCACCGCCTCAAAGGAAATTGTCAACATGCGTACACCACCGGGAATCTTATGGATTTCATAAATTGTCTTTGTTGAGACACATGACATCCGCTTCGCAAACCAAGAGGCCTTCCTGCTGCATCAGACTGATCTCCCTTGTCAGGGCGCTGCGGTTGCATTCCAGTTCCTTTGCCAGCTGCATTCTGCGCGGCACTTTCACACGCGCTGTTTTCTGACGCTTCTCTTTTTGCAGCAGATAGAGGATAACGCGTTCACGCAAGGATTTTTGCGAGAGCAGCTTCAATTTTTCCAGCATGAGCACGTTTTTGTTGCAGAAGGCTTCCAGCATATGCTGCATCACGATGCCGTGGATACGTCCGAGTTTCGGCCCCGCGATGAGGAGAGAACGGTAGGGGATCCAGAGCACAAGCACATCGGTCAAGGGCTCAATCGCCGTCGGATTGTACTCTTCGGAAAGAATCGCGGAGGTGCTGCCCAGCAAAGCCCCGCGTTCCAAACTGTGCCCGATGGCCTCGTTGCCCAGACGGTCTTCGGTAATGACTTGTGCCAGACCCTTCACAATGACCCCGATGTTGGAATTCTTCTCATAGGGGCGCAGAACGTAGACACCTTTTTCATAGTGCTTGATCATGGCAGATGTATGCTCGACGAACCGATCGATTTCTTCCGAGGAGAGTCCTCGGAATAAGGGGAGTTCCTGCAAGTCCAGATTGTAAATTTGCATGATATCCTCCGTTTCGATAGAGTTTGCTACGTCTTATTATATCATGCACAGGAATCCGGGTAGGTTGCATCGGCAACAGGGAAGGCAGAATTTGCACGAAAAAATAGGAGGATGTCCGCGCGAATGGATGCGCATTCATCCTCCCATATGCGATTTGCCGCAAAAACAAAAATGAAATCACAAAATCGGTTTTTTCTCCGGCGTCCCTGCCCTGCGCGGGTATGCTTTTGGCGTTGCCGCAATCTTTTTGATATAGATGACCGCACGCTTATCCTCCAGCTCCGGCAGCTTGACCGGCACACATTCCGTCTCTGCACCCCCCAGGAGCTTGACGGCGCGTCTTGCCTCCTCCGCCTCCTCCTGATAGCGCATGCCCTTGAGCGCAACAAAGAGCCCGCCTTTTTTCACAAAAGGCAGACAGTACTCCGCAAGGATCGGAAGCCTTGCCACCGCACGGGACACCGCGATATCGAACTGTTCACGGTACGCCTTGTTCCTCGCAGCTTCCTCCGCACGCGCATGGATGCAGGCAACGTCCGAAAGCCCGATTTCCTGCACGACCGTCTGCAGGAATGTCACGCGTTTGTGGAGCGAGTCCAAAAGCGTCAGATGCAGCTTCGGACGGAAAATCTTGAGCGGCAGCCCGGGAAAGCCCGCGCCTGTCCCCACATCCACAAGGCTCGCACGCTCCGCCATACGGGTTCCGTCCCATGCGGAAAGGGAATCGATCATGTGCTTGACGGCAACCTCCTTCGGCTCCGTGATGGCCGTGAGGTTCATCTTCTCGTTCCACTCGATGAGCAGGCGATAATAAATACCGAACTGCTCCATCTGTTCCCCCGTCAGCTCCACCCCATAAAGCTCCGCCGCACGCGCAAGTTCCGATAAAAACATCCTTTTTTCCATCTTTTCCGACCTCTGCAAAAGCCACGGTACAACAACCGTGGCTTTCCACAACATATCCTGATTGGCTGCTCACGCATCCCCATAAGGAACATGCGACTCCGCCGCCATCCTTTTGACCTGTTCCGCATCCCACGGCTCAGATTCACTGTATATAGACGATGGCATGGACTCCAACTGAACGTCAAATTTCAGCGAAGGCTCCACTTTGGATGAGGCATTATGCAACCGCATCGAGATTTCCCAGCCGCAGTCGCACGCGACTAAAACTGTATTATTGGAACCTATCTTGAAATCAACGCTATAGAATCTGGTCGGCAATCTCAATGCAGGGACATGCACCATAGCCGCATGCTGCGCTGATGATTTGTTCAACGTCCCCTCAATATTGATGGCCTCAATTCTTGTATATCTTTTCGCATCGTTCGTAATCACTTTGTAAAAATCACGCTTACCAATAAGGTATCTGACCAGAAGCTCCGGGATATTCTCGTGCTGTTCATCCAACCGTTTCAACTCGTCAATGAAGGATTGAAGAACCGGCCGATAGCATCTCTCTGCCTTGTCTGGCATCTCCTTCCACAATGCCGGATTGCCTTGCGCCCTGCTGGAATCACGAATTTCTCGCAATCTTGTGAATAGCGGCACCACTTCAGAAAAATATCGACGAGAACATCCGATGCCAAACCATTCATTTCCAAAATCAATTTGATCGGATAAACGGCTGTGCTTGACAGCATAGTGATTATGTTTGCATGAAATCCCGATTTCCCAATGCCCGATTCTTCGAATACAAAGGATGTCTCTCACATCACCTGACATTCCTGCTGCATCCGATTGCAAATGAAGTGTCAACTGCGCATCATCATCCGGGTATGGTAACCTTGGCTCTAATCTTTCAATTACATTGATAGCAGCATATGCAGCGTGAAGCAAATCTTGCTGCATCCTCGAATCTGCATGATAGAAATTTTTCTGTGCAGTGCGAAACGAATCCGTCACATTCATATGAACATTCTGCTCTAAGCGATAGCGGTTGTACAGGGAAAGAATACACGCATACTCAAAAGCCTTGCCCAGTTCTGTACTTCCTTTTTTTGCCAAGCTAAAACCTTCCTCCTAACTCATTGACGGAAAAGCCTTCCCCTTGAGGGGAAGGTGTCAGCCGATAGGCTGACGGATGAGGTGTTTACTATCTGCGCTTGCCACCTCATCCACCGCTCTGCGGTTCCCCTTCCCCTCTAGGGGAAGGCTTCGAAAATTCTAGTTTGCTCTAGTATAACTCGCATTGACCAAGATGGAATACAAATGCGATGCCATGATTTCCGCCAAGCGCACAGGAACCGCGTTGCCTATCTGCTTGTATTTACTGGTCAGATTCCCGGCAAACTCAAGATCAGGCGGGAATGTCTGAATTGCCGCGCATTCGCGCCAGCTCAATCTTCTTGTAGTTCCTTCTTTACCAAATGACCAATCGTCCGGCCCATTCTTTACCATGTCGGGAGAGCCCGGCCACAATGTTACTTGTTTCGCCATTGCAGGAACTGTATACGATGTTTCATCCCATCCTCGCTTCCTGTTTCTCGACATATACCGTGAAGAATAAGGTGCATCGCAGATATCCTCTGGCTTGGCCTGCGGCATATTCCCAATTGCTTTTCTCAAGGTGATAATATGATTCCGCGGCGCAGGATAGTCAAAACGCTCAATACCCAAATCCTTCCGAAAACCTACGATAATCACGCGTTCTCGATCTTCCGGCACTTCATAATTCCTCGCATTCAATAACTGATAGAACACATGGTATCCGCACTCCGAAAACGCACGAAGTATAGCGTCCATGATTTCACCGTTTCCCATAGTGAGCAGACCCTTCACATTCTCCCCCACAAACATCTTTGGCTGCTTTTCCTTGACAATCCGCACATAATGTTTGTAAAGCACGTTCCGTGAGTCATCCAACTTACGCGGACCTGAAAGTGAAAAGCCTTGGCATGGAAACCCGCCCAGAATGACATCCGTACAAGGAATGCTGTCCTGTCCCACCTTCCCGATATCGCCGCACACCGTTTCTGCCTTGCACCACTTTTCATGTGTCCTGCAAGCATCTGCATCAACATCATTCGCCCATACGGTTTTGAATCCGGCATTGTCAAAGCCCATATCCAACCCGCCGGCACCAGCAAACAGGCTTGCTGCCGTAAATCCAGCCATGAAAGCACTCCTTTCTTGTTTCGTTTCACTATTCTAGCATAAAAACCCTAGTGCTACAACTGCGGCTATTGCCTCGGCAGAAACTATGACACTATTCATGAAAAATTGCTGATCTGACTGTCTATTGCCATTCTCACTTGATATACCGCAAAATCTCCTCTACGCACGCTTCTAAATCCCTTTGGATATCCGACTCCCAAAAGCGCAGCACGAGCCAGCCCTCCTGCAAAAGAGCATCATTCACATCCTTGTCCCGCTCTATGTTGCGGGAAAGCTTGCTTTTCCAATAAGTCCGGTTCGTCTTGATCTGTTTCCCCGGGGCATCCTCATACCCTTTTCCATGCCAAAAATCGCCATCCACAAAAATAGCGATTTTCTTCCGTGTCAGTGCAATGTCAGGAGTGCCGGGCAATTTTCGATAATTTTTCCGATACCTCAAGCCCCGATGCCAAAGTGCTTTGCGAAGCCTGACCTCCGCTTTCGTGTCAGAGGAACGGATCCTGCTCATCACGTAGCTTCGCTGCTCCCGCGTCATGCTGTCCATGCCATACACACCTCATAACTGCTGTCCCTGCATTCATGCAGCCTTAAAGCCTCCAGCATGGACTTCGCCACTGCGGCAATCATCGGAACCGCAACAGAGTTTCCGCATTGATGGCGTATCTTCGTATAAGGAACCACAATCCTGAAACTATCCGGGAATCCCTGCAAACGAAGCATTTCCCGCTCTGTCGGGCGCCTTTCATCGTTAATCAGAATATAGTTTGCCGACGCTCCCGCACGCAACGCTGAGGAATATGCGTGCGGAGTAACAGATTTCGCCATATTCTCATATGAAATATATGGCTTTGGAAAGTCCTTTGCTTTCAGCCGCTTCAATCTCAATTCACGAATCTTCGGCCTCACATAATATTTTTCATCCACGTCGATCTCCAAAATATCTCGCAGGCTTTTACGCTGCACTTCGGGAACAGGCTCTGGAAACCGAAACGGCACATTTTCCAAAAAACCAACAATAATGATCCGCTCTCGTTTTTGCGGCACGCCATAGTCCAAGGCATTCAAAACTTTCGCATGCACATGATAGCCCAACGACTCTAAATGCGACCGAATGACATGGAATGTCCTGCCACCATCATGCGCGGCAAGATTCCGTACATTTTCAAGCATAAAGGCGGGAGGCCGCTTTGCTTTCAAGATACGTTCAATATCAAAGAAAAGCGTCCCGCACGTTTCATTGGCGAATCCTTCTTTTTTCCCGATAATAGAAAATGCCTGGCATGGAAATCCGCCTAACAAAATATCGAAATCAGGCAAGTCCTGAGCTGCAATCTTGGCAATGTCGCCCGCTGGATGCTCACCGAAATTTGCTTCATAGGTCTTGCAAGCATCTTCGTCAAATTCGGACGAAAAAACGCAAATGCCGCCAACGGACTCAAATCCCAGCCGAATGCCTCCTATGCCGGCAAACAGATCAATAAACCGAAATCGGCTCCAATCCATCAAATTTCCTTCTTTCCATCTGACACACATCACAATCTGATTATAGCGCCAATAGAAATGTTTTGCTACACAGAAACGAATCTTTAGCTCCGCCGCTTCTGCATCTCCAGATAGATGACCAACACCGAGACATCTGCCGGGGAGACGCCTGAGATGCGGCCTGCCTGGCCCACGGAGCGCGGGCGGATGGCGGTGAGCTTTTCCCTCGCTTCATCGCGCAGATTCGGTATCACCCCATAGTCGATGTCCTCCGGCAGCAGCTTGGATTCCCATCGTTCCATGCGCTCCACCTGCTCCAGCTGTTTTTGGATATAGCCCTCATAAAAAATATCCGTTTCCACCTGCTGCCGCACCTCCGGCGCAATCTCCGGCAGATCAAAGGCCTCGCGCAGCTTCTCATAGCCTGCCTCCGGACGCCGCATGAGCTCGGATAGGGGCATGGCCGTATGGATCTCGGGAATGCCGAGCGCTTGGAGCTTTCCGTTGGTTTCCGTGCTCGGCGTAAGGATTTTCCGCCCTAAAAGCGCCTTTGTCTCATCAATCGCACGTTTCTTTCGCTCATAGCGCTGCCAGCGCTCCTCCTGCACCAAGCCCACCCTGCGCCCATGAGGCGTGAGCCGCAGGTCTGCATTGTCCTGCCGCAGCAGCAGGCGGTACTCCGCCCGGGACGTCATCATGCGGTAAGGCTCCCGGGTTCCCTTCGTCACCAGATCGTCGATGAGCACGCCGATATAGCCCTCGGAGCGCTTCAGGACCAAAGGCTCCCTGCCCTTCACCAGCATCGCCGCATTGATGCCCGCCATGATGCCCTGCGCCGCCGCCTCCTCATAGCCCGAGGTGCCGTTGGACTGTCCCGCGGAAAAGAATCCGCGAATCGTTTTGAACTCCAGCGTCGGCTTGAGCTGCAAGGGATCGATGCAATCGTACTCAATGGCATAGCCTGCCCGCATGACCTTTGCGTGCTCCAGCCCCGGTATCGTATGAAGGAACTCCAGCTGCACATCCATGGGCATGCTGGTGGACATGCCCTGCACATAGTACTCCCCGGTGTGAAGCCCCTCCGGCTCCAGAAAAAGCTGGTGCCGTTCCTTGTCGGGAAAGCGCAGCACCTTGGTTTCAATCGAAGGGCAGTAGCGCGGACCGATGCCCTCGATCACGCCGTTCGCCATCGGCGCGCGGTGCATATTCTTCCGCAAAATCGCATGGGTGTTCTCATTGGTATAGGTCAGGTAGCAAGGCACCTGCTCCCGTGTCTCGATATCGCTCAGGAAGGAAAAATTTCGCGCCTCGTCGTCTCCCGGCTGCAATTCCATTTTGGAGAAATCCAGCGTTCTGCCGTCCACGCGCGCGGGCGTCCCCGTTTTGAACCGCATGAGGCGGATGCCTGCCTCCTGCAAGGATGCGGAGAGCGCCATCGCCGCCCGCTGGCCGTTCGGTCCCCCGTCATAGGCAGTCTCCCCGATGATGATGCGGCCCCGCAGATAGGTGCCGGATGCCAGGATGACGGCCTTTGCCAGATACCGCTCCCCCGTCTCGGTCTCCACCCCTCGGATCTCCCCATCTTCCATGAGCACACGCTCCACAAGAAGCTGCTTCACATCCAGATGTTCCGTGTGCTCGCAGGTCTCCTTCATCAAGAACTGGTAATGCTTCTTGTCCGCCTGCGCACGGAGCGCATGCACCGCCGGACCCTTTCCCGTGTTGAGCATGCGGAACTGGATGCAGGTACGATCGGCATTCACGCCCATCTGCCCGCCCAGCGCATCCACCTCACGCACCAAATGCCCCTTGGCAGGACCGCCAATGGAAGGATTGCACGGCATCATGGCAATATTGTCCATCGAAAGCGTCATCAAAAGCGTGCTGCAGCCGATCCTTGCCGCAGCCAGAGCCGCTTCCACCCCTGCATGGCCTGCGCCGATGACAATCACATCATATTTTCCCGCATCAAACATCTTTTTCCTCATCATCCATCAAATTCCGAAAAACTTCAAAAACTTCTCTTGGTTCAATTCAAGAAAAAAAACGCATTTCCTCCCTCTGAAGACGATATTTTCCGCAAAGCAGGAAATCAGAACCGAATGCAGAATTTTATACAGAGCTTTTCAAAGAACAAATGGATGATATTCACGGTATCTTCCATGTCAGAGGTGATCGCAAGTGAATGGTATCAAACGGGTGTTCGTGATCGTGCTGGACAGCTTCGGCATCGGCCGAGAGCCGGATGCGGAGGACTTCGGGGACAAGGTGTGCAATACCCTGGCGTCCCTGGCATCCTCCCCCAAATTCCACGTGCCGAACCTGAGGAAACTGGGGCTGTTCAACATCGACGGGGTTTCGTGCGGCGAAAGGGAACCGTCCCCCATCGGGACGTTCGCAAGACTGCGGGAGCTGTCCCGCGGAAAGGACACGACCATCGGTCATTGGGAGCTTGCGGGCATCGTGTCGGAGCAGCCCATGCCCACCTATCCCGACGGCTTTCCGAAGGAACTGGTGGAGAAAATGGAACAGGCACTTGGCCGAAAGCTGATCTGCAACCTTCCCTACTCGGGCACGAAGGTCATCCACGACTACGGGCAGGAGCACGAGAAGACAGGCGCGCTCATTGCCTACACATCGGCGGACAGCGTGTTCCAGATCGCTGCCCATGAGGAGCATGTGCCTGTGGAGCAGCTCTATGGCTACTGCCGCACCGCAAGGAAGCTGCTGCAGGGAAAGCATGGCGTGGGCCGCGTGATTGCGCGCCCTTTTGCGGGAAGCTACCCCAACTATGAGCGCACGCCCCGCAGGCATGATTTTTCGCTGGATCCGACGGGAGACACGATGCTGGACGCCCTCGCCAGGAAAGGGCTTGCCACCATCGGCGTGGGCAAAATCTCGGATATCTTCGCAGGCCGCAGCGTGAGCCGCAGCCTTGGCGTCAATGAAAACGACGCGGACGGCATGGACAAGACCTTGAAGGTCATGGAGGAGGATTTCACGGGACTCTGCTTCGTGAACCTCGTGGACTTCGATATGAAGTTCGGACACCGCAGAGACATCGACGGCTATGCGGAAAATGCCTCGAAGGTGGATGTGCAGCTCGGAGAGTTCATGGGGAAGATGCGGGGCGATGATGTGCTCATGATCACGGCGGATCATGGCTGCGATCCCGGAGCTGCCGGGACAGATCACACCCGCGAATATGTGCCGCTCCTGATTTACGGAAAAAACATCAAGGAAAACCTGAATCTGGGAACTTACCCGACCTTTGCGATGCTGGGGGCGACGGTGTCGGATATCTTCGATGCCCCCATGACGAGCAAAGGCGAAAGCCTGCTGCCACGAATTTTGAAAGAGTAAGGAACTGTGCAAAAGGGAGATGAGCGTCATGAGAATATATGACCTGATTGCAAAGAAAAAGCATGGGGAGGCGCTGACGGATGCCGAGATCGGCTACATGATCGACGGCTTTGTCAAGGGTGAGATTGCGGAGTACCAGATGTCTGCAATGCTCATGGCGATCTGGTTCCGGGACATGGATGCCCATGAGACCACAGAGCTCACGAAAGCCATGGCAAGATCCGGCGACAAGGTCGACCTTTCCCCCATCGAGGGCAAGAAGGTGGACAAGCACAGCACGGGCGGCGTAGGGGACAAAACGTCGCTCATCGTGGCGCCAATCGTGGCGGCATGCGGCGTCAAAGTCGCGAAGATGAGCGGACGCGGTCTCGGCCATACGGGCGGCACAGTGGACAAGCTAGAGGCAATCCCCGGCTATCGCACGGCACTGGACCGCAGGGAATTCCTTGATACCCTGCGGGAGTGCGGCGTGAGCCTGATCGGCCAGTCCGGCAATCTCGCGCCCGCAGACAAGAAACTCTATGCGCTGCGCGATGTGACCGCGACGGTGGACAGCATCCCCCTCATTGCCTCCTCCATCATGAGCAAGAAACTGGCGGCAGGCAGTGACTGCATCCTGCTGGACGTGAAAACAGGCAGCGGCGCGTTCATGAAGACGCTGGAGGACTCCATCCGACTCGCGCAGACGATGGTCGCCATCGGCGAGGGCGCGGGACGGCGCACCGTGGCTCTCATCACGGACATGGATACACCGCTTGGCCACAGCATCGGCAATGCGCTGGAGGTCATCGAGTCCATGGAGGTGCTCAAGGGCAGGGGGCCGAAGGACCTTGTCGAGGTATCCCTGCAGCTGGCAGCGAATATGCTCTGTCTGGCAGATAAGGGCACCTTGGAGGAATGCCGCAGGATGGCGGAAAAGGCCATTGCGGACGGCTCGGCCTTCGAAACTTTCTGCCACATGGCGAGACGACATGGCGGCGACGACTCCGTGCTGCGCGACTATGAAAAGTTCCCAAAGGCTCCTTATACGCTGGAAGTCAAGGCAGAGCAGGACGGCTATATCACCCGCATGGATGCGGAAAAAGTGGGCCTCACCTCCGTCCTTCTGGGCGCGGGCCGCGAGACAAAGGAGAGCGCGATCGACCTCAGCGCAGGGCTTGTGCTCCACAAAAAATACGGGGATGCCGTCCGGAAAGGGGAGCCCCTGGTGACTTTTTACACCTCCCGACCGGAAAAACTGGCGGAAGCGGAAAGCCTGTATCGGGAGGCGATCCGCACGGGCAGCGAGCCGCCGAAAAAGATCCCGCTGGTATTCGCCCGTGTCGAAAGAGACAGCATAGAGCGATATGACACCGGCTGTTGAGCCATGAAACGAAGAGGGTGAGCGAAATGAAAGACGAGGAACTGATTGCAACGGCAAAAGAGTACCGCGAGCGCGCCTATGTACCCTATTCAAACTTCAAGGTGGGCGCCGCGGTGCTGGCAAAGTCCGGCAAGATCTACGGGGGCTGCAATATCGAGAATGCCTCCTACCCCGTGACGAACTGCGCGGAACGCACAGCCATCTTCAAGGCGGTTTCCGAGGGAGAGCGTGAGCTGGAGGCCATCGCCGTCATCGCGGACACGGAAGGGCCCTGCTCCCCCTGCGGAGCCTGCCGCCAGGTCATGGCAGAGTTTTGCATCCCGCGCATCATCATGGCGAATCTCAAGGGAGATACGAAAACCATATCCTTGGAGGAACTGCTCCCTTATGCGTTTTCGGACAGGGATTTCCTGAATGCGTAAGCCGGAAAGGTAAGACATCAAAATTTTTCAAAAAAATTCTATTTTCTCCCTTCCGGTATTTGTCAAGACTTGTGCTTCCTGTTTTTTTGTGCTATGATACCTATAAAGAAGGACAAGCCTGGGGTGTTCGAGGAATTTTTTTATGTCTAACCTACATTTATTCTAGGGAATCCGATTTGAGCCTGGGGATGCTGCATCGCCTTGAGCGAATAGCTGAAGCAGGACTTAGGGTACCCACCTGCAATTCCGCAGGTATAGGCATATAAAGGAGCCGGCACTCTGGACCCCTTTTTTAAAAGGGATTGCTGATGCGAGTATTGGTAGTCCCTTTTCGCGTCTATAAAGATAAAGAATAAACTCCGTGCGAAATGGTGTTTCTCACTACGCCTTTACGCAAAATCTAAGCTCGTACTGCGCCTTTGGCTTGTATTCGCTAAGATTTCATAGTAAAATAAAATGGATGGCAGTCAGCGAATATCCGCCGACTGCCATCCATTTCGTTTTTCCATCTACTTCCCACCTTCAAACAGACCCCGTATCTCCTCCTCGCTGAGCTTGGAAAGGAAATTCTCTCCCGGCTCGATCATCTTGTCGATCAAGGATTTCTTTTTTTGCTGCAGCTCATAAATCTGCTCCTCGATGGTATGCTTCGTGATGAGCTTCAGCACTTGCACGTTCTTCTGCTGTCCGATGCGATAGGCACGGTCCGTTGCCTGGTCCTCCACGGCAGGATTCCACCATGGATCGTAGTGGATCACCATATCCGCGCCCGTGAGGTTCAGACCCGTGCCGCCCGCTTTCAGGGAGATGAGGAAAATCGGCATCGTCCCCTCGTTGAATTTCTTCACGAGACGGATGCGCTCCAGTGACGGCGTCTGCCCGTCCAGATAGAAATACCCCACCTGCATATCCTGCAAACGCTTCCCGATATTCTGCAGCATGGAAGTGAACTGGGAAAAGAGCAGGATGCGATGTCCGGACGCCACGGCATCCGCCACGATTTCCTCCAGCATGTCCAGCTTTCCCGAGCCGCCCTCATAGCTTTCCAAAAACAGGGACGGATCGCAGGCAATCTGCCTGAGGCGCGTCAGAATCGCAAGGATCTTGATGCGGCTCTCCCCGAAACCATGCTTCTGCAGCTCCTGCGCAAACTCCTTCTTTGCCTGCACGAAGTACGCCCGATAGACCTTGGCCTGTTCCTCCGTCATCTCGTTGATGAGACGGCGCTCCACCTTATCCGGCAGTTCCCGGAGCACATCCTTTTTGAGCCGCCGCAGGATAAAGGGTGTCACATGGCGCTTGAGATCCTTCGCAGCGTGGGCATCCTGCCCGCGGACAATGGGCGTCTCATAACGCTGCTTGAACTTGGCGTGATTCAGCAGATAGCCCGGCATGAGGAAATCAAAGATGGACCATAGCTCCGTGAGGGTGTTCTCGATGGGCGTTCCCGTGAGCGCAAAGCAGACACCTGCGCGAATGTGTTTGACCGCCTTCGCCTTCTGGGTGGAGGGGTTCTTGATATGCTGCGCCTCATCCAAAAAACAGTAGGAAAACTGTTTTTTCCCGTAAAGCTCCAAATCCCTTGAGAGCATGTTGTAGGTGGTGATGGCAAAATCCGTGCGCTGATCCAGCTGCTCCAGCGCAGCCGTGCGCTCCTCCTTCGTGCCCGCAATGACCACGGCCTTGAGCTCCGGCGTGAAGCGCTCCGCCTCTTCCGCCCAGTTGTACATCAGGGAGGTCGGTGCGACAACGAGGGCGGGAGCCTTGTTTTCATCCTTTTGGGAAAGCAGGAAGGCAAGCACCTGCAGGGTCTTCCCAAGCCCCATGTCATCTGCGAGGATGCCGCCCAGCCCATAGGAGGCAAGGGTGGAAAGCCAGTTGAAGCCCGTCACCTGATAGTCGCGAAGCACATGAGCAAGCCCCGCCGGAACATCCACCTCCGCCTCCGCGGGATTGCGGAGATTCTTCACCACCGAGCGGAAACGGCTGCTGCGCTCCAGGCGCAGTCCCTCTTCCTCCCTTGCCAGTGCATCGAGGTACATAGCCTGGGAAAGGGGCATCTCCGCCTTTTCCCCGTCCCGGATCGAGCCCTTGCGGATCCCCGTGCTTTCCACCAGCTCCGCCACCGCCGCAAGCTGCTGTTCCTCCAAGGTCACAAAGGTGCCGTCCTTCAGTCTGTGATAGCGCCTCTTTTTCCGGTAGGACGCAAGGATGTCCAGGATCTCGTCGAAGTCGATATCCTCCGCATGCAAGCTGATCTCCAGGAGGTTGCTGTCATTGACGCTCACGCCTGCGGTCACGCGGGCCATCTGCTGGACGGGCTTCTTTTGAAAGGCCTCCGTATAGAAGACATCCGCCTGCTCCGAAAGCACCGGCAGACCTTCGGACAGGAACTCATATGCCTTTTCCTCATCCGGCTGCACAAAACAGTCGTTCTGCTCCTCGAAATCGTAAGCCAAAAAAAGACCGAGCAGACGGCTTTCCTTTTCCGTATCCGTGACCAGAATCCGTCCGTCCGCCTTCTCCGGCGCCTTGCCGATCAACGGGTTGTATTCCGCACTCCCGTAGCGGAACAGCGGACGCGCCTCGACTCCGTCCCCATGATAATCCAGATAGAACTCCGCCTGCAGGGGCTCCATGAGGTACTGGGCCTCGAAGGACTCCGCCACGTCAATCTCCGCCACCTGTTCCAGCTTCGGCAGCACCACATCGAACCATTCCTTCATGCCCCCGGGAGAAACCGCAATTTCCGCATCTTTGCCGAAGGATTGGAACAGGCGCAGGGAGAGATCCCGCGTGGACTCCCCCGTTTCGTAGATCCTGCTCCCCTGACAGACATAGCGATAGGCAGAATCCAGAGGATATGCGCCGCCCGTGTCCATGGACAGCAGACCGCCGCCCTCCGGATCCCGTTTGACGGCAACCGAAAGAGCGGGATTGCCCTTCGCCAGGGAAACCTCCCGCGCCGGAAAACTCTCCGTCTGGAACATAAAGGGACGATCTCCCATGCACGCAAAAAAAGTCTCCAGATTCCGGGAAGACAGCATAAACCGCTTCTGCTGGAACGGAGACATCATAAAATAGGACGCACGCCTGCCGGAATTCAGCTGGTGCCATGCGTCCCGAAGCATCTGCCAGACCGGCCCGGAAATCTCCGGCTCAAACTGCATCGCGGCAGTATCTACCAGAAGGTTTTTCCCGAACCGCACCTCCTCCTGCCGATCCACGCTCCTGAGAAAGGAGGCCAGATCCTTGAGCACATACATCTTTTCCTCGCCGATCCGGAACTCCAGCCAGAGAGTCAGCTCATCATAATAACTCCGAAGGGCAAAGAGCTGGGGTTCCAGCCGCAGCATCTGGGTCTTTGCCTTGGAAAGGGGCGGATGGGAGCGGAAGAGCTCCAGCATCCGCGAGCCTTTTTCGTATTGCTGTTTCCTCCGGGCCGCCTCCCGCTGGCTGCGCCACGGGTCTTCCGAAGTGCTGTTCCCCCTGTTGTTCCTCGCCGCCATACTCTGGGATTCCTGGACAGCCAGCGCGGCAGCAACCACATGTTTGCAGGCGCGGAAGGACTGCCTCGCGGCAGGGCAGTTGCACTCATAGGAAAAGACATCCTCCCCGCCCATGCTCAAGGACAACCGGACATGATAATCCTGCGTTCCCGCCACAATAGCACGATATTCATTTTCCTTGATTTTCTCCAGCTCTGTAACGTGTCCTGCGGAAAAATACCGTTTTCCACGTACATAGACCTGCGGATCTGCCAAATTTTCGATGATGCGATTCTCAAGCAAACGTTTTCCTCCTACTGGTCCTCATACGAATCCCCAATGAATCTACCGTGCCTGTTCCACGGCTTCCTTCATCGCCTTTGCATTCTCCGCCGCCGTGCGCTCCGCAGAGAATGCCCGCAGTGCCGTCTCCGCCTGCGCGGGCGTTTCCGCCAACACCAGCTCCACGCGGTCGCCCAGCAGCCGTTTCACCTGACGAAACACCAATTTATAATCAATGCTCGATGAGACAAGCACATAGGAAGAGGCAAAATCGCTGTGAGCGGCGCTCACGAGCTCCGCCACGGAGGGGCAGGATGTTTCCTTGCCGGACACCAGGATCGACGCTCCCGCATCCTGCATTCTCTGGGCCTCTTCTTCATCCGCCGCCACCGTCAGAGCCGCCACCTGCGTCAGCGCGTCATGCGCCCGCAGGACATGCGTCTCGCTCATATTGGTGATGCGCACATCCCTGAGAGGACCCCATCCAATGGCCTGCTCCATGACCTTTCCCACTTGGTTCGTGTGCAGATGGATGTCCACTGCGGAATGATGATATTCCACCAGGGCAAAGTTTCCGAATTCCTTCAGCTGTTTTTCGATATCCGCCACATTTGCCTTCTGGTTTTTTACGGTCAATGTGATACAATAGGGGCGTACCGCATCCTTACGCGGATCGGGCATATCGCTCTTGGACTCCAGCCCGAGGGAAAGGCTGACGGCGGGAGACACGAAATTCCCGTCCAGACCTTTGAGGCATCCCGAAAGGAAGCTGACCATGATATGGGCGCCGGCCTCATCCCCGCAGCCTGTTTTCTCGATGGCATTCCGCCCCGCGCTGATGGCGGCTTCCAAGAGCTCCGAAATCGGCACGTTCGCGCGCACCGCATGGTAGGCGCCCTTGGCGACGGCCTTTGCCACCTTGATGAAGGTGCTTTCCTTCCCCTCCGGGATCACGCGCTGGGCATAGAGTATCCCATACTGGAACGCCTTGCCGAATTCCGAGCTCGTTGCATGGTACTTGCCGGAAAGCCCCTTGTCCAGCCCCCGGAACATCTGCGCCAGCACCACGCCTGCATTTCCGCGGGCGCCAAAGACAGCCGCCGCGGAAACACGGCGCGCAAGACCGCCGATGCTCTCATCCTTCACACCGTAGAGCGGCATGACCGCGGCTCCCATCGTGCGCAGCACATGCGTGCCGGGCAGATGCCCGCCGCCCTTCCTTGCGTTCACGTTTTCATATTCCAGCAGCAGCTCACTGTAGGCTCCCGCCACCATACGCTTGAAATCGCCGCCTGTGATTACTTCCCTGTTTCCTGTCATCTTAACACCTACTTCCAGTGGACGAATATTTTTTTTTCAGAACAGGATTCTATTATACTATTCGCGAAATAATACAAATAACCTTTTTTCATTTTCAGGAACCGCAAAGAAATTCAGAGTACTTTCTTCCGGCTTCCGGATAAGGAGAACAATATGCCGAAAAAAAAGAAAAAAATCCAGGCAAAAGGCCTGACACTCAATAGATTGCAGACACCTGCCGAAAGCGAGCAGCTCCCGCAGGAAAACACAGCAACCCCTGCAAAGGAGCCTGCGCCTGCCGCAGAGCTGGTCAAAGCAGTACCTGCCCCAAAGGCGACAGACAAGGAACCTGCCGAGAAGCCGGCCCGCCGCGGGCGCCCGCGCAAGAACGCCGAAGAGACTGCTGCAGCCGCACCTGCAAAAAAGACCATGACCCGCAAGCCAAAAGCGGCCAAGCCGAAGGAAGAAGCGCCCGTAAAGGGGAACGCCGACAATCCGGATCGGCTGTTTGCGCTGGATATCGGTACCAGAAGCGTCATCGGCATCGTGGCGGAACGGGACGAAAACGGGCAGATGAAAATCATCGCCACCGAACGGCAGGAGCATAAGACCCGCGCCATGCTGGACGGCCAGATCCATGACGTGCCTCAGGTCGCCGCCATCATCCAGCAAGTCAAGCGCAGGCTCGTGGAGCAGACCGGTCCCCTCAAGAGCGCGGCAGTCGCCGCCGCGGGGCGCGCGCTCTACACCATGACCGCAGAGGCGGAGCTGGACGTGGACGGCGTCATCACGCAGGAACAGCAGCGCGGCCTCGACTTCGCGGGCGTACAGGCCGCCCAGGGAAAGCTGGCCGCCTCCCATACCATCGACGATCCCACGCGCTACTACTGCGTCGGCTACAGCACCATCCGCTATGTGCTCGATGACATCCCGCTGAAGATGCTCGTAGGCCAGCGGGGCAAAAAGGCGAAAGCCACCGTCATCGCGACCTTCCTGCCAAGGCAGGTCATCGACTCCATGCAGTCCGCGCTCCATGAGTCCATGCTGGACATGCGCGCGCTGACGCTGGAGCCCATTGCCGCCATCAACGTGCTCATTCCGCCCACCATGCGCCATCTGAACCTTGTGCTGGTGGACATCGGCGCGGGCACCTCGGATGTTGCCATCACGAAGAACGGCTCCGTCATTGCCTATGGCATGGTGCCCCTCGCCGGCGACGAGATCACCGAGGCCATTTCGCAGAAATTCCTGCTGGACTTCAATGTGGCGGAGGAAATCAAGCGCAAGGCCGCCAACGGGGAAGGCTCCAGCTTCCATGACATTCTGGGCAGCACTTACGACCTGCAGGCGCCGGAAATCATCGAACCGATCCTTTCCAATATCCAGGGGCTGGCAAACGCGATTGCAAAGCAGATTCTGGACCTCAACGGAAACGAGTCCCCCCAGGCCGTCATGCTCGTGGGAGGCGGATCTCTCACGCCCATGCTGCAGCAATTCGTCGCGAATGCGCTTTCCATGCCGGAGAATCGCGTGGCAGTGCGCCATCCCGATCAAGTCGAGGGCATTGTCAATATCCCCGAATCCCTGCAGCTTCCCGATGCGGTCACACCCCTCGGCATCCTCAAGATTGCCTCCCTCAACACCCTGCACTTCCTCTCCGTCTACGTGAACGATATGGAGTACAGCCTGTTCCACTTCCGCGACCTGACCGTCTCCGACGCCCTTTTGAGCGCAGGCATCCAGCTCCGGAAATTCAACGGACATCCGGGCATGGGGCTCATGGTCACCATCGACGGCGAGCGCAAGACCTTCCCCGGCACGATGGGGACCCTCGCCCAGATCACCATCGACGGCGAACCGGCGACGCTGGACACGCCCATCCACAGCGACTGCCATATCAGTATCGTCGCGGGCGAGAACGGAAAGACGGCGGAAATACGCCTGAGCGATGTCATGACCGAACTGCCGAGCTACAGCATCTACGTGAACGGCAAAGAGGAAATCATAAAGCCCAGGATGCTGGTGAACGGCCAGCCCTCGGAGCCGGACCGCCTGCTTGCGGACGGCGACACGATCGAGTGCAAGGCTCCCAAGACCATCGGCGAGGCGCTGCGCTCCGCAGGCTATCCGCCGACAGGCGAGCGCATCCGCTATCAGCTCAACGGCCGCGAGACACACTATTCCTGCTCCCCCGAGATTCTCATCAACGATATGCCCGTCACGATTTCCCAGCCCATCAACGAGGGCGACCATATCGAATACATCGAGCATACGAATCCGAAAATCGGGGATATCCTGGACATTTCCGAAATGGAAGCGTCCACCGTCATCTACTACAACAATGAGGAGTACAAAGTGCCCTCCGCCAGCGTCCATCTGGAACTCAACGGACGCCCGGCGAATCCGAATACCATCGTCAGCGACGGCAGCAAAATCCGCTACACCAAGTCCGAGCGCCGCGCGACCACGGTCAGCGACGCGCTGCTCGCGGTGGATTTCCAGCCGCCCGTGGCCACCAGCCGCATGACCTTCACGATTCTCGTGAACAAGCGTCCCGCAGATTTCACGGATCCCGTCAAAAACGGCGATACGCTGGATGTGATCCTGCAATCCCTCGACCAGCCGGAGCAAATCCCCGACTACGCAACCCTCACGGCTCCGCCGGAGCTTTCCAGGCAGGCCATGCCCGCAGCGCAGGTACAGCAGATGCCGCATCCCGCCAATCCGGCCACAAGCCCGTGGACTGCACCGTCACCCAAACCTTCCACTGCACAGCCGGCGCAGCAGCCACAGCAGCACAAAAGCCCCTTCAGCGCATTCCGCACCCTCACGACCTCCGCACCGGACGGCACCCAAAAACCCCGCAAGCCATCCATCGCGGATTTCATCCGGCATGACTAAGGATATCCCTGAACACGAGCTGCGTAAAATCCTGCGGCATATTACTTACAACCAAGAAACGATTGTAATGGAATGGATGCGCCGTTTCCACGCAGAACAACTGAAGCGCTGAAAAACCGGCGGCAGATTCGTCTGAAATCTGCCGCCGGTTTTTTGCGTTTAGCCGCCACTATTGCAAAAGCGACAAAACGCTGCTCGCATTCTGGTTCGCTTGCGCCAGCATGGACTGAGAGGCTTGCGCCAGCACATTGTTCTTAGTGTAGCTCATCATTTCCTTCGCCATGTCCGCATCTCGGATAGTGCTTTCGCTTGCCTGTGTATTCTCATTCGCTGTCACGATATTTTCTTCCGTATACTCCAGACGAGATATGTAAGCCCCCACATTCGTTGCTTCATCCAACGCATAGTCAACTGCCAAATCAATCGTTTCAATCGCTTTTGTTGCCTTGTCCCGCGTTGTGACCGCCGTACCGGTCAATCCCATGGCATCGGTTCGCATATCGTTGATGTACACATTGAGTGCTTGATTGGATTTTGGACCGTGGTGGATGACAAGTGGACCTCCTTTACCTCCTTTACCACTCTTAATAAGACTTCTTATTTCACCTTCATAACCTGCACCAATGTCTTCCCCCAAATAGCTAGATGCAGTGACATCACCTCCATTGATGATAACATCACGAATGCGAGAGCCAAAGCCATTGCTTCCTATACCAGCTCCATTAACTGCTCTGGATGTAATAGTACCTCCGTTGATGATAACGTCACCATAATTGCTTTGATCTGAATCGAATTCTTTTCTACCGTTTCCGCCAATGCCAGCATTATCTCCAAACTCAAATCCCATCCTTGCTTGCGGTCGGAGGTAAATCCCATATTGATCGTATAACGCCGCATATTGACTGTAATATGCATCCAATTGACTTTCACTCACGCCATGTGCCATATCCACATTAATATTTCCGCTATTGATTTTCAGGTATGTATCTTGATCGGATGTGCGAAAACCTATCCCTGCTCCAGAGAATGATGCTGCGTAGTACCAACCGGTATGCAAAAACTCTTCCTGAGAAAGTCCAGCTTCCGGCATCCGGATAATAAGGGGGGTGTCATACACCTCTACGCTACCATTGCCAAAAGCCTCTATGGTAAGTCCCTGACCAGCATCAATGATAGGGTATCCTGATGCATAACTGTCTATCGAACCGTCTGAACTATCGAAATCAAGTCCATTCCCCCGCGAGAAAGTATTATTTCCCTCCAATGTCAAGTAATTATCTGTTCCTTGAAACTTGATGGCAGGGGAGACCATTACAATTCCCCAGTCTCTTGAATAGGTTGAATCAAAGGTGTTTCGAATATTCAAATCCTTAATCCAAAGATTAGCACCACCTGAAGATGATCCGACAATAAAGGTATGATCAAGAGCAACGGAAGGATTCTGTTGCTGCAATTTTACATTTTGGACGCCATTTGCAATGGTTACAGTTCCTTTGTATCCATCCGCAAGTACGTACACGCCATCAGCAGCAATCGTGTAATTTCCGCTGGAAATCATGATAGGACTTTCACTTGTTGGCTTTATCTGGCTGGCAACCCACGAACTCTCCGTTTTTTTCCTGTATCTCCCATCCAGCAAAATCTTCCCATTATAGTTTGTTTCTACCGCAATATCATCGATATTCGCCATCCTCTGATCAAATTCTTTCTGGATGGTTGCGCGATCTGCATCTGTATTGTGGTCATTTGCTGAATTTAACGCCAATTCCTTCAGACTGCGCAATTCCTGTACGATATTGTCAATGCCACCTGCCGCTACATTCAGAAGAAACCGTCCATTCTTCACATTCTGCTCATCCTGATCCAAACTGCGCATCATCACACGCATCCGCTCGGAAATCGCATAGGCTGAAGCATCATCACTTGCACTATTAATCTTCATCCCCGAAGAAAGCTTCTTCAGATCTTTTCCGACCCGACTGACATTCTTGTTTAATTCTCCCAGTGTCATCATAGCAGATGTGTTGTTCAAAACTGTCATAGCCATTCAAGATCACCTTTTCAAAAACTATTGAAGCAAAGACAATACACCGCTGGCATTCTGGTTCGCCTGCGCCAGCATGGACTGGGCCGATTGGGACAAGACGTTGGCCTTCGTGTAGTTCACCATTTCTTTCGCCATGTCCGCATCGCGGATGGTGGACTCGGAGAACTGAGTGCTCTCCTGAGATGTCACAATGTTTCCTCGAGAATTGTCCAGCCGATTGATTTCGGAACCGATCAGGGTATTGGCCGCAGTGAGGTAGTCGATCGCGCTGTCCAATAAGCCTCTCTCTTCCGCTTTCACAAATCGGCTGCCATCACGTGAATTCCGACCGGCCTGATTACCCAAGAGCTTTTCCCTATTTTGGGCAGTCATGACATTGAATTCCGACAGCTTCATCGTCCCCGGGCTGAAGCTGAACAGATGATCCATAGAGGTCTGAGGAATCCGTATGTGAATGTTCTGGCTCGCTTTATCGGTATCGTGAATAACCAGATCATTGACAAAAACGCCCCGCTTCATTAAAACGACATCATCCACCAGCCCATCTGCCAACTTCGCTCCCTTTTCCTGCAGATTAGGGAATCTATCGCTTGTAAGCGCAAATTTGCGGTGATCATAGACGGTGAAGGTTCCATCCTCCGGGTCTGCCGCGATATGCAGGGTATGAGCGTGCCCATTTCGGATGTGCTCCATGGCCTCCCCACCCTGTTCGTAAATCGCCTGGATCAAAGACGATACACCGGTCACCTCGTGGATATCAATCAACGTGGTTACCAGATCGGCTCCCGAAGATCCGCTGGTCGGCCGGAGAAGATCCATTTCCCCGCCCATCGTGAACTGGAAGTTGAACCACTGTTCCGAGCAGGTGGCACAATAGGCTCGAAAGCCTTTTCCTACGAGGGAATCCGGAAAGCTGAAGGACGGGTCGTTCGCAACGGCCTGCCCCACATCCACCGTGTAGGAACTTAATTTTCCTTCCCGAATGCTGAGGGTTTCGGAATTTCCGGCCGTTCCGGCGCTGTACGCCGTAAATGTGAGTGCCTTAGTTCCGGCTTCGTCATCGCTGCCATCCGAAATTCCCGGCCGTCCCGCCATCATGGAAATGAAGGCATCCGCGATGGACTCGCCACGATTGACCGCAGTGCGCAAGTCCTTCAAATCCACCGTCATGGCCGACGAACTGGCTCCCAAGGCATCCATGGAGGAGGGAACGGTAGTGTCGATGAACTCATAAGTTCCGCGCGGCGTATGCAGACTTTTTCCCAGCACCTCATCAATAAAGGAGTCCAAACTCGCTGTGCTGATCGTGTCATAAGATGTCAAATCCATGGTATAGGTAGCATAGATCGGGCTGTGATACAGTCCCCGATCCGTCCCGCCGGTCGCATTGGAAACCGCACCGCTAAACGCCTGCACCGCAGCGTATTCGGTCGTTCTCGGATCTCCCTCATAGGCATCAACCGCCGATTGCCCAGTAATGCCGTCCGAAACGCTGATGGTGTATCCCCCTGCATTTCGCGCAGTGAGCGTCATCTGTCCCCCCTGCAGCGAAAACATGACTCCGCTCCCAGATCCTCCCAAGGGATTTCCCGTACTAACCCATTGCTTCAGTTCCGTGCCGGACACCGCAGCATTGATTCCCACAGTATAAACTCCCGTGCTGTCCTGCTGAAGCGGCGATGTTCCGCTCACAAATTTCACATAGGCAGTGCCGTTCGGGCCTGAAATCGTGATACCGGAACCGTCCGTCACACCGGAGATGTCTTTCGTGACAGTTGCTGCGGTAGCCGGTCTGCTGTCGTTATCATAATAAGCAGGACTTACTTCCACCCACCTGCCCGTCCGCTCATCGGTGTTTGGGTCTACATATTCCTCCCATTCGGTCACTGCCGGATGGTACGTACCCGGAAAGGCATTCTTCCCGCTTGCCGAAAAGCTTCCCAACCCGGTGGCAGACGCGCTTGTCCGGGCATTATAAGCCGGATGGACACCCACCATAACCGTTGTCGAGCTGGCTCCATTCGACCAGCCGGTCACGGGCGGAGTCGTGGTGTCGGCGCTTGTTCCCGTCCCGCTGGTCGTGAATGTCAATACATTTCCCGCAGCCGTTCCGCTAGCGATATACCCGACAGCGCTGGCCATCTTCGTCGCCACGGCACTCCAACTGTCACTGTCAGAAATCGAAATCACGGTTCCCGTTCTGTAATTCGTTCCAGCATTCGTCGAAAACACATAATTTCTCCCGCCGCATGTAAATCCCACGCCGTCCAGCTCGCTCGCATCCGCATATCCGCTGAAGTCCATCGTAAAGGTCGCCGGTCCCTCCGTGGTCGGAGGATCATAATAGCCATCGACGCCGCCTGCCAGATTGACGCTAGACGCACTCCCAAGCAAGGGTTCTGCCGTAGCGACCTGGTCGGAGTAACTGGGCAGCACATCAAACGGGCCATGGATATTGTCCAAGGTATCATAGACATCCGCAATCCAATTCAGTGAATCAGCGCCCTCTATTTCTTCCGTGTGATCCAAAACCCTCCAAGAGTAGACCTCATCCACCTTCGTTCCTCCAATCAGCAAAATTCTGCCGTTGTAGGTTGTCTCGTAGGCGATATCGTTGATCTGACGAAATCCCTGATTGATTTCCTTCTGGATGGTAGCCCGATCCAGATCCGTGTTGGAGTCATTGTCCGCATCGATCACTTTGGCTTTGATGGTCCTCATGATATCCAATTGCGACTGAATAGCTCCCTCTGCCACTCGCAGCATGGATGCCCCATTTTGCACATTGCGCTCATCCTGCTCCAGTGCGCGAATCCTCACCCTCATGCGCTCGGAAATCGAAAATCCCGATGCATCGTCTCCGGCACTGTTGATATTTTGCCCGGAGGAAATCTTTTTGAGCCTCTTGCCCACCTCCGACACATTCTTGTTCAATTCTCCCAATGTCATCATTGCTGATGTATTATTCAGAACCGTCATCGCCATTACAACAACCTCCGTGTTCGCTGCATTCGCACGTGTATTTTAAAAGGTATAACCTTTTTAAAAATATTGTACATCGAAAACAATCATCCTATCAAGCATGTTATCGTAACTTTACGCCGTTTTCCTAAGCAAAATATTGAATTTTACAAAGGTATACCTTTTTAGAAATTTTTCTCATGCGAAACGCTGCGTTCCCCCTCACAACGCTTTCCCCTTCGCATAAAATGTGCTCAAAGGCATACCACAGGCCTTTGCGGCCTCTTTTAGGGTTGTTTTGCCTTCCCTCCATTTCTGGTATTGATGTTGGAATCCTTCCGGTACAGGTTTTCTCGGGCGTCCGAAACGGGTGCCTTTTTTCTTTGCCTCTGCTATTCCCTCTGCCTGACGCTGGCGGATGGCGGAGCGTTCATTCTCCGCTACAAAGGACAAAACCTGCAGGACAATGTCACTGAGGAATGTCCCCATCAAATCCTTGCCGCGCCTTGTGTCTAGCAGGGGCATGTCGATGACTACGATATCCGCGCCTTTTCGTTTTGTAATGCGCCTCCACTCCTCCTGTATCTCTGTATAGTTCCTTCCCAGCCGATCAATCGAGTGAATATAGAGCAACGAATCCGAATCCAGTTTCCGAAGGAGTTTTTGATACCTCGGACGGTTGAAATCCTTTCCCGACATTCGATCCAGATAAATGTTCTCCTCCGGCACATCCATCTCCCGCATGGAAGCCATCTGGCGATCTGCGTTTTGCTCTCTTGTGCTCACCCTGACATATCCGTATATTTTCTTCTGCATGCAAATCCCTCCTGCACGAATACTTGCAAGAAGAGTCTAATACATTCACCCACTTTCCGCATTTCTTGTTTGAACTTGCCGCACAGCAAAAGGCCGAAAGCCCATTTCGGGGCTCTCGGCCTTTTTCGTGCAAGAAACCACAAAACATCAGGCATAAACCTTATCCATCATCCGACCGAATTCTTCCTCGTCTTCGACCGAACGGTAATGCATACAGGTTTTTTGCCAGGGAATGACATCGTCCCGGAGAGCACATTGCAGCTCTGTCACGAAGTTCTTCAGCTCGCGGCCGGTGATCTCCTGTTTTGGCATGCGCAGAAGCTCCATCCTGCCCTTATCCCTCCGATATCGCAAACGTCCGTAGCAACTCAGGTCGCTGCCGAAACTGAACCCGATGATCAAGGATGTTTCCCTTTTTTTGATAACAGCAGTCCATGCGTACATAGAGTCCACCTCCTTCCATTTTGAAGTCAGGAACTGTGCGCAAATAATCACTGCATTCTGCCTGTCTGAATTTGCCATGACTGCGTTGTCGGTCGGACAATCCTTCGCCATGGGCTCAGGATTCTCGCTGACGTGCCACTGGCACATCAGCCGTTCGACATAGCACCACTATGACTCACTCCTCCGCTTTGTCATGACAAATTCATCCTGCGCATTCTGTATCGATTATTTTTGCACAGCTCCTTAGGTTTTCCTACACGCACATTATTCTACACTACAAAAACAAAATTTGCAATATTTATATTTAAATTATTTAATATAAATTTTATTAATCTAAAAATAGAAAAAATCTATGGAAACACTGATGAAATGAAGTCGTCCAGCTTGGCGTAGATTGCATGTGCCTCCCAAGGAGACAAACCGCAGTCATAGTGGTGCTATGTCGAGGATTTGTCGACACAGGGAGGACATGCAAGATGCGTCAAGATGGGCGGCTGAATGAATCAGTGTTTCCATATTGATTATTTTCCAATGCAGAAACGCGAGAAAATCTCGTCAATGATATCTTCTCCTGCCATCTCGCCTGTCAGCTCGCCGAGAATTTCCCATGCGGAACGCAGGTCGATGGATACGAGATCCGCGTCCATCGAACCATCCATGGCATTGATCGCTTCGTTCAGATGCTCCAGCACGCGGCGCAAGAGATGAGCCTCTCTCTCGTCGCGTACAAGGGTTGTTTCCTCTTCATCGCAGCCTGTGGTATACACCTTATCCAAAATAGCCTTCTGAAGGGATTCCAAGCCGTTCTCGGCCTTTGTGGAGATGGGGAGGACCGGGAAATCCGGGAATCGCTGCCGCAGGATCCCCGGATCGACCTTTTGGGGCAGATCGGACTTGTTCACCAGCAGGATGGCCTGCTTTCCCTCCAGCAAAGCAAGGATTTCCTCGTCCTCTGTGGAAAGCTCCTGCGAGCCGTCGAACAGGACCAGAAGAAGGGCTGCCTGCTCCGCATATTCCCGCGACTTCTCGACGCCGATGCGCTCCACCTTGTCCTCCGTGGCCCGGATGCCTGCCGTATCAATGATGCGGAGCGGAACCCCTCCGATATCCGCGTATTCCTCGATACTGTCCCTCGTCGTACCCGGGATATCCGTCACGATGGCGCGCTCTGTCCGAAGGAGCATATTGAGAAGGCTGGATTTTCCCACATTCGGCCTGCCGATGATGGCCGTCATCAGCCCTTCCCGCAGGATCTGCCCTGCATGCGCTGTTTGGAGGAGCTTGCGCAATCTGTCGGCCAATCCCGCCACAGTTTTCCTTGCATCCTCCAGTGATATATCATCCACATCTTCCTCGGGGAAATCAATCAACGCTTCCAAATGCGCGATCACCCCCAGGATCTCATTCCTCATTTCCCGTATCTTCGCAGAGAATTTTCCGGAAAGATTCCCCTCTGCGGCCCTCAGGGCGGAATCCGTCTTTGCCTGAATCACGTCCATGACGGCCTGCGCCTGCGAAAGATCCAGCCTGCCGTTCAGAAAAGCCCTTTTCGTGAACTCGCCACGCTCAGCCGGACGCGCTCCCGCGCAATAGGTCAAGGACAGCACCTGACGCAGCACAAGCCTTCCCCCATGGCACTGAAGCTCCACCACATCCTCTTTCGTGTAGGAATGGGGCGACCGCATGATGAGCGCCATGGCCTCATCCACGGGTCTCCCTTCATCGTCCGCGACCGTTCCGTAGACGGCACGGTGAGATTCCATATCCGACAGACGCTTGCCGTTTTTCGCGCGAAATATCCGATCCGCCACGGAAAGGGCCGTCCTCCCGGAAATCCTGACGATTCCTATCCCCGCTTCCCCGCCTGCCGTGGCAATCGCACTGATGGTATCCTCCTGCTGCATAGCCGTCACACTCCAATCTCCCCAATATGAAGAAAGAGCTGTCCCCCGCAGGAAATCCCCTGCGACAAGACAACTCTTCCACCGTTCTCTTGCTCAACTGTCATTCTATTCCGGTTTGCGTCTTCCGCCGCGCCGCTGTTTGTTCGGCATGATAATCACGCAGCGGTATGGCTCCTCGCCCTCGCTCGTCGTCGTGACACGCCTGTACTCCTGCAAGGCCATATGAATGATCTTGCGCTCATGGCGGTTCATGGGTTCCAGCTTGACATCCTGATGCATGCGCACCGCTTTGTCCGCCAGCCGCTTCGCCAGATTGCGAAGCGTTTCCTCCCTGCGGTCGCGGTAGTTCTCGATATCCAAAATCACCCGGATGCGCTCCGACTCTCCCCGGTTTGCCGCCAGATTCGCGAGATACTGCAGAGCATCCAGCGTCTGTCCCCGCTTGCCGATGAGTATCCCTAAATTCTCGCCTTCCAGCCGGATCACATATCCTTCTTCCGTCGTTTCAGAGGATATTTCCACTTCCAGCTCCATCACGCGGAATATTTCCGACAGGAACGCCTTGGCACGCGCCAAGGATTCGTCATTCAGCACCAGATGATACTCACGAGGCTCCGGCGCCGTCTGTTCCGAAACATCCTGCTCTGCCTGCGCCCCTTCTTCTTTTTCCTTCCTTGCAGGCTCATGGTGCCTGCGATAGCGCGATTCCCTCAGCTTCACACGGATACGCGCAGGCTTCGCTCCCAGAACGCCGAACAATCCCTTGGAAGGATACTCCAGCACCTCATAGTCCACCTGTTCCTCGGAAACGCCAAGCTCCTCCAATGCCTCGGCCAAAGCCTGGCTGATGGTTTTTGCCGTCTTCTCCACTACCTGTCCCATATCAGGCAGCCTCCTTTTTTCCTTTCGGTTCGTCGCCGCGATACATCCACCACTGCTGCACGATCTGCACGATGTTCATCGTCACCCAGTACAGCACCAGTCCGGACGGGAATTGCAAGCTGATCCAGCCGATGAAAACAGGCATGATGGTCATCATAATCTTCATCTGCTGCGTCATTTCCGTCGTCGTCATCTTCTGCTGCAAAAACGTCGTGAGCGCCGAGAGCACCGGCAGGACATAAATCGGATCCGGCTCGGAAAGGCTCGGCAGCCACAGAAACGTCGGCGCCACCTCGCCGTAGTCGAAATTATACAACGCATAGTACATGCCCATGAGAATCGGCATTTGTATGAGGAGCGGCAGACATCCGGCCAGTGGATTCACGCCCGCGTCCTTGTACAGATTCGCTATTTTCATCTGCATTTCCTGCGGCTTGTCCTTGTATTTCTCCTGTATCTTCTTCATCTGCGGCTGCAGTTCCTGCATCGCCCGCATGGACTTGACCTGCTTCACCGTCAAAGGATAGAGCAGCATCTTGATGACGATCGTCAGAAGAATGATGGCAACGCCGTAGCTGCCGAATCCAACCGCTTCCGTCAGCGAATAGAGCATTTCCAGCACAAAATGCAGGAAACCCTCGATGGGAGCAAACAGCGTCCCAAAGAAACCCATTTCCAAAACATCACATCCTAAGGTAAATAAGAAAAACCCGATCTATGGCACGGGATCGTACCGATCTCCCCTGTGAAAGGGATGACAGCGCAGGATGCGTTTCATCGCAAGCCATCCGCCGCGGCAAGCCCCGTATTTTTCAATCGCAAGCAAAGCGTATTCGGAACAGGTAGGGATAAAACGGCAGGAAGGCGGCTTCAGGGGAGAAAGATATCCCCGATAAAACCGGATCGCAAGGATCAGCAGGCGCTTCATTTCCCTTCCTCCTGCACTGGTTCCTCTTTCAGAATCCCGGCCCGTCCGCAGAGCTGCAGGAACGCCCTCTGCGCTTCACCGCACCCGGCATCGGTAAGCGCCTTTCTGCCTACCAGCAGAAGCGCGAAGCCGGAGCAGAGCTTTCCCTGATGAAGACGATAGCTTTCCCTCAGGATACGCTTGACACGGTTCCTGACCACCGCATTGCCAAGCTTTTTTCCTGCCGCAAAGCCCGTCTTCCCGTCCAGCTCCCCCGAACGGAGGACATACAGCACCAAAAAGCGGTTCGCATAGGAGCGTCCCGCGTGATATACCCGCTGGAACTGCGCCTTATCGCTCAAGATCCGCCCCTTTGGCAACCGATACATTCCAATCCCTCAATTTTCAAGAATTGACACAATGAACAAAAACTTCCGATATAAAACGGAAAAAAGGCCACCGGAGTGACCTGCAGTTTCCTAGGAACTGGAGGAAAATAAGTTAAGCGGAAACGCAGTCGTAGCGACGCGCAGCTAGTCCTTTAGGGCAGAGCTACGTCAAGTTTTCGCTGACGCAGTCAGGCGGGATTTGGGCAAGCCAAACGGCTAAGTTATTTTTCGACAGTTCCTTATGCAGTAAGCTTCTTTCTGCCACGCTGGCGCCTTCTTTTGATGACGAGACGGCCGCCCTTTGTCTTCATGCGCTCACGGAAGCCATGTGTCTTTTTCCTCCAATGGTTGTTTGGCTGATATGTCTGCTTCACTCGATATGCACCTCCTGTTTTCCATTCCATCGGCTTTGAGGCTGCCAAAGCACTCTCTCAAAGACCACACCATTTCAGATTATATCCTGTCAACTTAAGCATGTCAAGATGTTTAGGAACTGGAGGAAAATAAGTTAGTCATATGGCGCAGAACAAATTTTGTCTGACAAGGAAGCGAAAACGCAGTCGTAGCAGAGCTACGTCAAGTTTTCGCTGACGCAGACAGACGGAATTTGGGCAAGCAAAATGGCTAAATTATTTTTCGACAGTTCCTTAGCCCATGCCATGAAAAAAAGGCGTCTCCCGCAAAAGCTTTGACTGCGAAAAATTGTTGATAACTTGTTGCGATTTTGATAAGATATTGCTGTTGACTCTTATGCTTTCAGGTTTTTCCACAACCGTGGATAAATCTGTGGATAATTTGCTTTGCATCTTTCTCCTATATTTCTTTTCCTGCCTCATGCGATGGCACGGAGAGGGAAGTCCGGTTGACTTCCTGTGACGAAGAAAGGAATTTTCTCATGGAACAATCTCATCTTCAAGCTGTTTGGGAACAAGTTCTGCATACTGCCCAAGCGCATGGAAAGATTACAGAAGTGGCGTATAGAAAATGGCTGCAGCCCGTGGAGCCGATTTCGTGGAACGGCAATCTGCTCGTACTGGGTGCCCCGAACGATTTCTCGTGCAACTGGATCAAGGAACGCTACATCACAGCATTGGAAGAAGCTGTTTACGATGCAATGGGCGAACATTGCACCATCGAAATGAAGAATCTGAACAAACCGCAGAAGGAAGCCTCCTTCCCGCCGATGCCGGCGCATGGGAAACGCGAACGCCAGAAATCCAAACACGCCATTTCCGAGGACATCCCCATGCAGACCACGTTGCTGGACAATGCCAACGGCCTGCAGGAAAATCTCCCCTCTGCCATGGACAATATCGCTTCCGAGGAATTCCGCATCACGCCGGATGAGATATCCCATGTGCAATCGATTCATGAGCCATCGGAACAAATCGCGCCGGGGGATGCATCCTCCCTGAACCCTAAATATACCTTCGATACCTTCGTGACAGGAAATTCCAACCAGTTCGCGCATGCCGCTGCATTGGCCGTCGCGGACAGCCCGGGAAGGGTCTACAATCCTTTTTTTATGTACGGAGGCGTGGGGCTTGGCAAGACGCATCTGATGCACGCGATTGCCCATCAGATCCTGCAAAAGAATCCCGACAAGCGCGTGCTCTACGTATCCAGTGAAAAATTCACCAATGAGCTGATCAACGGGATACGCGACGGCAATGTGGAATTCTTCCGCCAAAAGTACCGCACCATTGACGTCCTGCTGGTGGACGATGTCCAGTTCCTGTCCGGAAAGGCCGGAACACAGGAGGAATTCTTCCACACATTCAACACGCTGCACGATTCCGGACGCGCCATCATTCTTTCCAGTGACCGCCCGCCGCACGAAGTAAAGCAGATCGAGGAACGCCTGATTTCCCGCTTCGAGGGAGGCCTCGTCACGGAAGTGCAGACGCCTGATTTTGAGACGCGCATCGCCATTCTGAAAAAGAAAGCGCAGCTTGACCGGCTGAACGTGCCGAATGAAGTCATGGTCAGCATCGCAAGTTCCATCGTAAGCAATATCCGCGAGCTGGAAGGCGCTCTCACCCGTGTCGTAGCATACGCTTCGCTCATGCATCAGCCGATTACCGTAGCAATCGCGGAAGAAACCTTGAAAAACCTGTTTGCAAACAACAAGAAGCGTGAGATCACCATCGAATTCATTGAAAACATCGTCGCCGATTACTTCCAGCTGCGTGTGGAAGATCTTCACACCAAAAAGCGAACGCGAGAGATTGCCTATCCCCGTCAGATCGCCATGTTCCTCTGCCGCGAGCTCACGGATACCTCGCTGCCCCAAATCGGCAACTTCTTTGGGGGACGCGATCATACGACCGTCATCCACGCCTATGACAAAATCAAGAAGGAAAAAGAAACGGATGCCAAGCTCTCATCAATCCTGCAAGAACTCGTCAGCCGCATCCAGAGTCACTGAACTGCATAACGCTGTGCATAACATGTTGAGCAGCTTGTCGATGAAATGTGGATAAGCCGGTTCCTCGCAAAATCAGTGGATAATGTGGATAATCTGCACCTGTGTGTTCACAGGCTTATCCACCCCAAAGATGCAGACATACCATAGCAAAATGCCCCTTTTCCACATTTCCACAGCCCCTACTACTACGACGGCTATTTATATTATATTTTTATCAGCCATAAAAATTCTATACGAAACGGTGTTTCGCATCCCTAAAGAGACTAATTCCGTGTCGCGACTTGTGCTCGCTGAGATTTCATAACAAATAGAAAGAAGGCTCCAAATTGAAACTTTCCTGCAACAAAAGGGAACTTGTCGAAGCCCTTCAAATCGTTTCCAAGGCTGTAGCAGCAAAACCTCAAACTCCCATCATGTCCGGAATTTATCTTCGCGCTGAGAATAATACCCTGGAACTCCAAGCGAACAATTATGAGCTGGGACTCGTTGCAAAAATCCCGGCTCAGGTCGAAGAACCGGGGCAGCTGGTTGCCACAGGGCGCTATCTCCAAGAAGTGGTACGCAGGCTTCCCGGGGAAACCGTTGCCTTTGCCTACCGCAAGGACGAAAATATCGTGCAGATCCAGTCCGATACATCCAATTTCACCCTTCTCAGCATGAATGCCTCGGAATTTCCGACCATACGTTATCTGGAGGATCAGCTATCCTTCACAATCAAGGACAATGTCCTCAGAAAACTGATCAAAAAAACGGTTTTTTCCTGTGCAACCGATGAATCCAGACCTATCTTCACGGGCTGCTACATGGATATCAACGACACGCTGATCACCATGGCAGCCACGAATACCCATCGCCTCTCCGTCAAGACTGCCGTATTTGATGAGAATATCGGAAATATCCGCATTATCATTCCTTCCAGAGTGCTCAATGAACTGATGCATATCATCAACTCGGATATCCCGACGGATGTAAGGGTCACCTGCTCCCACAACCAAATCAGCTTTGAATGCGATAATATCTACATCACGTCCAGACTCATCGAAGGTCAGTTCCCCGATTACCAGAACATTATTCCGAAATCGTTTGCTACAGAGGCGCGGATGAATACATCGGAACTGATCGCGGCGGTTGACCGCGTGGCTTTGATCTCGCGCGCCAACGACTATAATATCATCCGATTTGAATTCAGCGGCCAAAAGCTTCATATTTCATCCAACAATCCGGAAATAGGAAATGCAGAGGATACCGTCGCAGCCGAGATTACCGGGCCGGATGTCAATATCGCCTTCAACGCGCAGTACATCGTCGATGTCCTCAAGAATCTGGATGAAGAGGAATGCCGCATGGAGCTGAACCAGCCGCTTCAGCCAGCAGCCATCCATGAAGGCAGCGATTCCACCTTCATCTACGTTGTGACGCCTGTCCGTACTGCAAATTGATAACGTTTACTTCTTTCTCTAGGGGGATGCTTGACCGATGCTGATCCGCAAGCTGGAGCTCAGGAATTACCGGAATTATGAAGAGCTTGAGCTTCCATTGGAGGATTCCGTCAATATCTTTCTGGGACCGAATGCGCAAGGCAAGACCAATATCGTGGAAGCGGTCTTCTATGCCTCTCTGGGCCATTCCCATCGTACCCATGCAGATCACGATCTGATCCGCTGGGAGCAGAGAGAAGCACGGATCGACCTGCAGCTGGAGCGTTTGGGGGTCGTGCAGAAGCTCGGCTTTGAGCTGTCTGCAGAAAGACGCCGCCGCATTCTGATCAACGGGCATCCTGTCCCGCACAAGGAACTCATCGGGAAACTGAACACCGTGCTTTTCTCGCCGGAAGATCTTTTTCTGATCAAGGGTTCCCCTCAGAATAGAAGACGTTTTCTTGACAGTGAACTGTCCCAGGCAAGCCCCTCCTACTATCAGGAATTGCTTTCCTATACCAAGATCGTCACACAGCGCAATGCCCTTCTGAAGAATATTCGTGAGCACAGGGCAAAAAGGGAGATGCTCGGGATTTGGGACAGGCAGCTTGCGGAAAGCGCAGCTCGCATTGTGTCCAAGCGGCTGGAAGCCGTAAAGAAGCTGAACATGCTTGCAAATCTCATGCAGCGCCGCATCTCGGCCAATGCAGAGAATCTTTTCATCGGCTATGAACTCCATCATGGGGAAAACAGCATGACAAATGACCTGACTTCATGGTACAATGAAAAGATAGGGGAGCTGCAGGAGCTTGACATCCTCCGCGGGTCTACCGGCATAGGGCCTCATCGTGATGATCTGCGGCTCTCGGTCAACGGAGCGGATCTTCGTACCTTCGGCTCCCAAGGACAGCAGCGCACAGGGGCTTTGGCTCTCAAGCTGTCTGAGCTGGAATTCCTGCATTCGGAAACGGGTGAGTATCCGGTGCTGCTTCTGGATGATGTCATGAGCGAGTTGGATGCGGTCCGCAGGAAGCAAATGCTGGAATTCATACGGAAGGAGCACATCCAGACCTTGATTACGGCAACCGATGCCGCGTATTTCCCGGAGCAGTCCATGGGGGCCGTTTATCATGTGCATGCCGGAAAGGTGAAAAGGAAGTGAGGCTGATGTTTCTTCATCTGGGGAATGATGTTTCCGTTCGCATCAGCGAGATCATAGCCATCTATGATTACGAGCTTTTCAGATCCGGCGGGAATTTCGGATATATCGCTTCCATGAAGAAAAGAAAACTTTTTGATGATACAGGATGGGAGGACGAAAAAATCAAATCCCTGGTCATGACGGAGAAGGGACTTTATCCGTCTGCGATCTCATCCCTGACATTGAAGCGCAGGACAGACATCCTCCAGAATGGAAGATTGCTGAAACTGTCGATTGAGTCGGAAGCAGGAGCCGGAAAGAGCTCTGAGAACAAGGAGTAGGATTATGGAGAATGAAAAAGAAAAGCTGACAAGAGAAGAGCTGGCTTCGGAGGAAACGGCCTTGTCTGCGATTGAAGAAATAATGAAAGAGCCGAAGACAGAGGGCGTTGAGATCCATCGCGATGAATCCAGCGCGGAGGTCACGGCTGTGGACGCCGATTACGGGGCAGAGCAGATCCAGATTCTGGAGGGGCTGGAAGCGGTCCGTAAGCGCCCGGGCATGTATATCGGCAGCACCTCGGAACGAGGCCTGCACCATCTGGTCTATGAGGTCGTGGACAATTCCATCGACGAGGCACTGGCCGGCTATTGCGACAAAATTCAGGTCACGATCCACGAGGACAACAGCATCACCGTCGTGGACAACGGACGTGGTATCCCGGTCGATATGCATGAAAGCGGAAAGCCCGCGGTCGAGGTGGTTTTGACCGTATTGCATGCGGGAGGAAAGTTTGGCGGGGACGGCTATAAGGTTTCCGGCGGTCTGCATGGCGTTGGTGTTTCCGTTGTCAATGCTCTTTCCACCTCCATGGAGGTGGAGGTCCGCAGGGATGGAAAGATCCATGAGATTTCCTTCTGCCGCGGTGAGACAAAAAAGCCCTTGACTGTGACAGGTGAGTCGGAAACGACGGGAACCAAGGTGCACTTTGTGCCGGATCCGGAGATTTTCACGGTCACGACCTACAGCTACGATACGCTGAAGCACCGCCTGAGGGAGCTGGCTTTCCTCAATCACGGCATCACCATCGGGCTGAAGGATGAGCGCGAGGGTGGCAGAAGCGAGAGCTTCCATTTCGAGGGAGGCATCAGCTCCTTTGTGGAGCATCTGAACCGCAAGAAGGAAAAGCTGAACCCGGAGCCGATCTATTTCAATGGGACGAAGGATGATACGGTCGTTGAGATTGCTTTGCAGTATAACGACAGCTATCAGGAAAATATCTACAGCTTTGTCAATAATATCAATACGGAAGAGGGCGGGACGCATCTGGCGGGCTTCAAGATCGCCCTTACCCGTGCGGCGAATGATTTTGCGCGCAAGCAGGGAATCCTGAAGAGCGCGGACGGCAATCTTTCCGGTGAGGATGTGCGCGAGGGGCTGACCTGCGTCATCAGCCTGAAAATCAGGGAGCCTCAGTTCGAGGGACAGACCAAGACCAAGCTCGGCAATTCCGAGGTGCGCGGCATCGTGGATTCCATCGTGACGGAAGGGCTTTCCGAATACTTTGAGGAGAATCCCGCCATCACGAAAAAGGTCATTGACAAGGCCATCATGGCGGCCCGTGCGCGGGAAGCGGCGCGTAAGGCACGCGAGCTTACGCGCCGCAAGAATGCGCTGGAGGTTTCAAGCCTTCCCGGAAAGCTGGCCGACTGCTCGGTCAAGGATCCGGAGCAGGCGGAGATCTACATCGTGGAGGGCGATTCCGCAGGCGGCTCCGCAAAGCAGGGGCGTGACAGGAGGTTCCAGGCGATTCTTCCCCTGCGCGGCAAGATCCTCAACGTGGAGAAGGCGCGTCTGGATAAGATCTTTGCCAATGCGGAGATCCGGACGATGATCACGGCATTCGGCACAGGCATCAGCGATGAGTTCGATCTGGCAAAGCGACGCTATGGCAAGATCATCATCATGACGGATGCCGATGTGGACGGTGCGCATATCCGTACGCTTCTGCTGACCTTCCTCTATCGCTATATGAAACCTTTGATTGAGCATGGTCATGTGTTCATCGCGCAGCCGCCGCTCTATCAGATCCGCAAGGGGAAGAAGCATTGGTATACCTACAGCGATGAGGAACTGTCCAAAAAGCTGGATGAGGTAGGACGCGACGGCAGCACGGTGCAGCGGTATAAGGGCCTTGGCGAGATGAATCCGGAACAGCTCTGGGAGACGACCATGGATCCCGCAGGCCGTACCATGCTTCGCGTGGATATGGAGGATGCGGAGGAAGCGGACGAGCTCTTTACGATCCTCATGGGGGACAAGGTAGAGCCGCGCCGACAGTTCATCGAGGAAAATGCGAAGCTGGTCAGGAATCTGGATATCTGAAATCAAATCCTCGACATAGCACCACTATGACTGCGGTTTGTCTCCTTGGGAGGAACAAGCAATCCACGCCAATCTGGACGACCGCTTTAATCAGTGTTTCCTCAAAAAAATCTGCAGGGACTTGAGAAATCAAGCTCTGCAGATTTTTTGATGTCACGGGGAAAAGATTTCTTTATGAATCCCTCGGATATTCCGCATCGTAATCTTCGTGGTCGTCCAGTTCCTCCTTATCTTTCAGAGCTTCCTTTCGCTCGTAGAGGCGTTGGGTTTCTGCCGTGGGGATATCCAAGTCTGCGTCTTCATCGACAATGATATCGTCCAGCCCGTACCGCTCGATGAGTCCGTCTTTGGTGACGCCGTTATCGAAATCCTCGTAGTAGACGTGCCGGAGGGCGCGGTTCGTAAATTCCAGCGGAGGAATCTCGATTTCCCGGATGCTCATCCGGGCCGATTTTTGGATGATTTCGATCCGTATCGCATCCGCTTTTTGCACGCTGTGCAGGATCACGGCGGAAGCGGATACGGTGTAGACGCCAAGGCACAGGGCTCCGGCCAGCAGGACGTGCTTGGATACTTGTCCGGAACATGCGGACGATATTTCGTCCAAGCTGAAAATCGCGACGAAGCCCATGAGAATCATGCAGACGGAACTGAAGGTGGCGCGAGCGGGGAAGGTCGGGGCAGCAATCATCACGAAATTGTTGAAAAAGGCAAGGAAGAAGAGAAAGCATGCATAGCGTACCGAGGGACAGAAAAAGAAGAGATCCGAGAAGGAAACGGATTTCTTCAGGAGCATGCGGTTTTCTTTGTGAAAGCCGAGAGCCTGGCGAACCGAAAAGAAAATCAGGAAAACAGCCAGCCAGTAGATGGCCATTTCCTCGAAACCGGCCATGACATTATCAAAATGCGATATGGTTTTTTCATCGGTCAGCCCGATCGGAGAGAGCACGGCAAAGACACATGCATCGCGGATCGCATTGGCGACAAAGGAACCGTTGAAATAGGAAATGACCAGGAGAACGATCAGCAGAAGCAAAAGGATTTTCGTCCGATATCCCTCCATTCTAACAGGGGCGAGCCTGATGCCTCTCTGTTTCAGAAGGTGGGTCTGCAGGATGCGATAGGAAAGGTTCAGGAGCAGTATCACCGGCAGGATGTAGAGGATCATTTCTCCGTTTCCCGCGAACTGATTCCCAATATGCTGCAGGAAGGGGGAGCTTTGGTCATCATAGCGGACATAGTTGCCCGGAGCGGCAAGCAGCACGAGAAAGCCGGCAATCGTTCCCAAGGCGCCCGAGACCATCCAGGGACGCAGCTTACGGTTCCAATGGCACAGGTAAAGGATTCCGACGGACAGCACGCAGGAGGTCACTCCGAGGTTTTCGACGGAGCATCCTGCCATGATGCCGAAGACCAGCATGACAGGCACCATATACCATCCGTTATGCTTCCACCTTCCGGCGAGGTAGAGATTGTACGGAAGAAAAAAGAGAAAGGCAGGTACGGCAGTCCAAAGATAAACGGTGGAGCCGCTCATCCAGATTGCTGTTTCCCCGAAATGAGGCAGGCCGAGCCATGTCAGGAGCCCGGTTCCCGCAAGGAGGACGGCTTTTCCATCCAGGGAAAGGGACCGCCTGCCGTGCAGGAATATGAGCAGGACGAGGGAAGCGAACATGGCCGCATTGAAGACATCAAACCAGCCTGTCCCCAGCAGCAGGAAAAGATCCAGCCAGAAGACGCTGACCATGCGTCCTCCATGCTCCATATAGTGATGGAAAAGGGAAGTGAAGATATCGCTGAAGGATGTCATGAGCTGCCCGGTTCCCCAGATCATGGAATAGTCATAGTCGTCCCGATGGAGGGGCATCATGGTATTCAGGGAATAAAGGATGGTGAAGATGATGACAAGCACCAGAAAGGGAGGCAGGATTCCCCTTGCACGTTCATTCATAGCTTTCCTCCTCGTTTTTGTTCGCTATGCGGAAATTCCTTTCCACGGGCTTGATATCCGGAACATAGGTGACAGGTTTCCCGTCATATTCATCAATCAGGTAGAGAGGCCGGTTCTTGCTCTCGTTGAAGATACGGCCCAGATATTCCCCGATAATGCCCAAGGAAAGCAGCTGGACGCCTCCCAAAAAGAGCATGACGGTCATGAGCGTCGGATAGCCTGCTACCGGATCGCCATAAAGAAGCGCGTTGATGACCACAAAAAACATATAGCAGATGGCGAGAACGGAGATCAAAAGCCCCAAACAGGTCGTCAGGCGCAAGGGAACCGTTGTGAAGGAAGTAATGCCCTCCAGGGCGAGATTCACCAGAGAGAAGTAGTTCCACGTGGTCTTTCCGGCTGCTCTCGTCTGTACTTCAAAGGGAATTTCTTTCTTCCGATATCCAATCCAGGTGAAGATGCCCTTGGTATAGCGCTGGCTCTCACGCAGCAGCCGCAGGGAAGCGACACAGCGGCGATCCATTAGGCGGAAGTCCCCCACATTTTGCTGCATGGGAACTTTGCTCAGAAAGGAGATACAGGAATAGAACGCCTGTGTCAGACATCTTTTGAGCCGTCCCTCATCCTTTCGGTTCTTCCGTTTGGCACACACATCATCATATCCCTGTTTCCAGTATTTCACCATATCAGGAATCATCTCAGGCGGATGCTGCAGGTCCGCATCCATGATGATCACAGCATCCCCTTCCGCATAATCCAATCCTGCCAGCATAGCCGCTTCCTTGCCAAAATTTCTGGACAGGCTTAAATAGGATACATTCTCATAGTTTTGCGATAGTTCCTTTAAAATATCCAAGGTATGATCCTTGCTTCCATCATTAATAAATAAAAAACGAAAGGATATATCCGTCATAGCGTTTGTAACATGGGAAACTTCTTTATAAAATAAATTTAGAACTTCTTGTTCATTAAAACATGGAATGATGAGTGTAATAATTTTCATTATAAGACATCCTCAAATAAATCTTTAAAATTTATTAGATGTATTTTGTTTTTATCTATTATTTCTCTTATTTTTATAGATGTAATAGATGAAAATTCTGCTTTAAAATCATGCTCCCATGCACAATCTCTTTGCAGTGTTTCATTCTCCATACCGGGATGCAGCATGACCTCTGTGGTTCCAGACTTCAGATGATGGAGCAGATCGACGAGATGGGACTCATCGAATGCCTCTCCTGCCACGATGCCTGCGAAATGATCCGGCACGAAAAAATGGTGGCGTTCTGCCTTGAGCGCTGAAATGGAGGCGAGAGTTCCAAGACCAAGCCTTCCAATGAACTGTCCGAGGCTTGGGACGCCGCTTCCCCGATAGAAGACGGATGTCCTTGGAGCCCTGACGGCACGGATCTTTGCGGAGGCGGCAAGCTGCAGTACGACGTCGATGATGCCCGGCAGCGTATGCATATGCTGATGGCTGTCCACATGGGTAAGCTCCAGTCCTGTGCGCCTCATCTTTGTGAGCTGCGCCGCAAGCTCGCTTCTCACTTCTTCAATGCTGATTTTCCCCGTCAAGAAGCGCTTTACGAAAATCGCGTGGTTGTCATAGAAGAGGCCGTTCCTGTCCACAAGGGACGGAATCGCGGATGGGGGAAGGATAGGGTTGCCGTTCACGAGCGTGAAGTGGATACCCACGCCGAGTTTTGGCTGCCTTTTGGCGACTGCCACAGCATCATCGAAAGCCGCTCCCCCCGGCATAAGCGTGGCAGAGCGCAGGCATCCTTCGGAAACGCCAAGCTCCACGGCACGGTTGATCAGTACATGCCGTCCAAAATCATCTGCATTCAAGATAAGCTGATACAACTTGACACACATCCTATTTCCGAATTCATTCTATCCTATAGTATAACGCGAATTGCGGTGTGAAGCTAGTCCTATACTCGCAAGCAAGACGAAAAATCCTGATTTCGCTCCATTTCCCAACCGTGCGCGTCAAATCAATAGGTTTTCCAAAAAAACTTTGATTTTTTGACTTTTTATTCTTGCAAAGCTGAAAGGACTGTGTTATCGTTTATATTGTAGCACAGAGGACAATAACAAGTTTCACATTACGGAGGGAAATCTTATGAATACGCTTAAAACTACCATGCTCATGGCACTGCTGACAGGCATCATGGTGGCTGCAGGCGGAGCATTGGGCGGCCATTCGATGGCATTTGTGATGCTCATCGTCTCGATCGGCATGAATCTGTTCGGCTATTGGTTCAGTGACAGTATCGTGCTCAAGTCTTACGGTGCAAGGGAGGTATCGGAGTCGGAGGCTCCGGAACTCTACCATCTGGTGGAAAAGCTTGCGGATAAAGCGCAGCTTCCCATGCCGAAGGTCTGCATCATCGACAGCAACGTGCCGAATGCCTTTGCGACCGGGCGCAGCCCGTCCCATGCGGCTGTAGCGGTCACGACGGGCATCATGCGGGCGCTCAACTACAATGAGCTTTTCGGTGTGCTGGCACATGAGCTTTCCCATGTGAAGCATCGGGATACCCTGATTTCCACGATTGCTGCCTGTATGGCAGGCGTGATTTCCATGATTGCCCAGATTGCGCAGTTCGCTGCCATCTTCGGGGGACGCAGCGATGATGACGAGGGCAGCAATCCGATTGCGACCCTTGTGACGATCATCGTGGCGCCGATCGCGGCTATGCTGATCCAGATGGCGATTTCCCGCTCCCGCGAGTACGAGGCGGACAAGAGCGGAGGAGAGATCTGCGGCAATCCGAACTATCTTGCGGATGCCTTGGAGAAAATCGAGTACTATGCGACCCATGCGGCTCCCATGCAGCAGGCGACGCAAGCCACATCCCATCTCTTCATCGTCAATCCCCTGTCAGGGGCGGGAAAAACATTGCAGAGCCTGTTCAGCACCCACCCCGCTACCTCCGAGCGCATCGCTCTTCTGCGTCAGCAGGCATCCGAGATGCGCCTGCTTCGTTAAGGAAACACTGAGCCGGGCAAAGACCAAGCCCGGCTTTAACTATGTGCTCCTTCGTAGACAAGCCGGTGGTTTTGAGGTACAATGGGTGAGGTTGAAGTTTTCTTTTCAAATTATTCAGGGGGGTTCGGTGTGAGGCGTTTTGTTTTCCCGATGGCATCCCTGTTCCATGCGAAGCGCAGCCAGTTCATGGAATTCTTCCGCTTCGGGGTCGTGGGCGGGATTTCGTTCCTGGCGGATTTCGGATCCCTTTTTGTGCTCCGCGAGACGGTTCTTTCGGGAAGTCTGACGGAGCTTTATATCGCGACGGTACTGGCGTTCCTGGTCGGTCTCGCCGTGAATACCGTGCTTGCCGTGAAATTTGTGTTCCGCGATGCGGAGGTCGTGGCAAGCGGGCGGGGGAAGACGCCAAAGGATCTCTTTCGCATCCTCATCATAGGCATCATCGGCATGGCGCTTACGACATTCGGCATGTATGTGGGGGTAGAGCTGCTTCTTTGGAACTATCTGCTCACGAAGATCGTTGTGACGCTGATCGTGATGTTCTGGAACTATTTTGCGCGGAAGATATGGGTATTCAACTGAGGTGAGTTTCATGCAAAAGTCCTATTTGCTCATGGTGTTCCTGTGCATGGCGCTGCTCGCAGGATGTGGTATGGCGCAGGGAAGGGCGGAGCAGACGCCGGAGGATGCCCTTCGGGAAATGCAGCGTGCCGTCGCCCAAAGAGATCGGGAGCAGCTGTCGCGATATGTGGATTTGGAAGATTTTCTGGGCAGGACATATGATGAGGCCGGACATCAGACTGCCGTCCGTATCGGGGAACTGGGCAAGCGATACCCCAAGGATCCGTTTTTTTGGCACGATACGGCATTCATGGAGAACTACGCAAGGGAGCATCGGGAAATCAGCATGGAATTCATGCGGCAGATCCTGTCCCATTATTTCTCCAGAAAAGAGCCTGCCTCGTCCTATGATAAGAATCCTACCTCATGGCTCTCTGGAGAGTTAGGAAGGCTCTATCGGGCAAGTCAGGCAGAGGTGACGGAAATCCGGCAGGATGGCAAGAAAGCCGTCGTGGTATTGCGCATTCAAGGGGATGAAAGTCCCTACGGCAGAATGACGGACGGCATCGAGCTGCAGCTCGGCATGGAGCAGCAGCCAGAGGGAAACTGGAAATTTACGCAGATCGCAAACATCGCGGGTTTGATCGTGCCCGTGACAGACAAGGCAGAGATGTTCTGGACCTATCAGGGATGGCAGGAAGAGCCGTGAGATGATTTTCTGAACATGTGACAGGGAAAGTGAAGGAATTTTTTCAGTGATGCTATCTGCTATGGAACATCGTATCAGCGAAAGGGAAAAGGAAATTTTCTCGGAAATTTCACAGCTCGCAAAACAATATGAGGCGGGAAAAATCGTCCTTTTCGGTTCTCGGGCGCGGCGTACGCACCATCCGAAGAGCGATATTGATTTAGCCGTCTATAATTGCAGGAATTTTCGGGATTTTTCTTTTGATGCAGATGAAAAAATCAGGACGTTGCTGCAATTTGACATCGTAAACATGGATGGCGATGTTTCGGAGGATTTGAGAAAGGAAATTGATCGGGATGGAATCATCATATATGAGAAAATATGATCATTTTATGGGCCATCTGTCTGTTCTTTTGCGCGCCCCAAAAGAGGATATTTCCAACGAATTCATTGTCAGCGGAATCATCGACAAGTTTTTCATTCAATTTGAGCTCGGTTGGAAATTGTTGAAAGAGATGTTGGCGTATGACGGAAAATCGATCAGCGCCAGCGGTTCTCCTCGCTCCATCATCAAAGCTTCCTATGAATGCTATGACTTCATCGAGGAAGAGATTTGGCTGGATATGCTGCAGGATCGCAACGATATGACGCACATCTATAACAAATCGCGGGCAATGGAATTGGTGAACAAAATCATCCAATGTTACATTCCCGCCTTTGAACGTATGGGAAAAGCAGTACAGAAATATCAGGAATCTTGACGATAGGGGTGCATTGCATGTATAATAGGCGTAAGGAGAGCACCGCCTAGCGGTTCGCCCTTGGTTTTGGTTTTGTGGTTATCCACGCAACGCCCGCCGTAGGTTCCAGCTATCGGCGGGCTACTTCATGAGTGTGACAATCAGCGTAAGAAAAGCAATCACAAGGGACAACTTCTCATAAAGCGTCATAAGCCCCACCGCCCTTCTTGAGGGCGAAGACAACCCGCCAAACGGTGCTTGGCAACAGTATAGCATATTTTGAGCCGTCATGGAAATATGGCGGTTTTTTCCTGCCCATTATGAAGGAAGGTGAGGAATGCGAGATATTGGGGAATCAAGGGCATTCGCATGATGGTGAAGTGAATTTATAAGGAAGCTTTTTGCCATAAAATAGACAGCAGGATGGCGCTTCCTGCGAAATACGGGCCGTAGGCGAGGAAGTCCCTGCGCTTCTTTTTGCCCGTCAGAAGCAGAAGCAGGGCGGCAAGGCCGCCGAGGAAGAAACCAAGGAGTATGACAGCGAGGAGTTTGTGAGTCCCCAACCATAGTCCTAAAACGAAAATGAGCTTGATGTCCCCGCCGCCGATGCCGCCCCCGGTGAGAATGGCAAGCAGGAGGAATGCGATGCCGCCCGCGAAAGCCGCCATCAGGTGATTTCCCGCAGGCAGCGGCAGCAGCGGAAAAAAGGGAAGGGCGAGCAAGGCAAAGGGAAGGAGCATGACATCGTAGATGACATGCTGCTCGAAATCCGTGCAGATCGTGCACAAAAGGAAAGAAATGAGCAGGAAATAGTACACGAGAAGGGGAAGCGGCAGGGATAGAAAGGGCATCATGCAAAGAAAGAGGAAAATGGAAAGAAAAGGTTTGCGAAAACGATTTCTGTTCCTTATGTCCGAAGGATAGCTGAGGGTATCCGGCTCTTTTCGGTAACATGCATCCATCCACTCAGAAAAAAAAAGGGAAATGATGCAGGAGAGAAGGAAAAAAACAAGATATGTCGAAGAAGTAGGGACTGGGGAAAATAAATGGAGAATCTGATCGTGCATTGGGTTGCTCCTTATCCTTTAGGTAAATCATCCTAAGAAATTTCAAAATAAACGAGGATAGTACTATTTCCAATAGACAAAAGTTATGGTATTATTGATTTAGGACTATAGTTTTAGTCCTTCCTCGTTGCCTGATGGAAACATCTTTCTGAAAAAAACATGGAAAATAGCAGAAGTGTATGATATGATGAAGGCATATCGGTGGATATTATAGCATAACGATCCTGAAACGTCTTGATGAAATTGCATCATATCAAAATCATTCATCTTCAAAAAGGAGCGGGGGAAGAAAAATGGCAGCGAAAGGAAAGCTGGCACAGAAACTTAGGGCCATCTCGGAAAAGGTGACCTATCGGCAGCTTTTGATCTTGGCGGGTGTGGTGAGCTGTTTGCTGGGGCTTTTTGTCTTTATGCTCATGCCGAGCGGGAACAAAAAGAGTGAGAAGCCCGCAGCGCCGCCTGTGTCCACGACAAAGGTGGTGGTCGCAAAGCAGGATATCCCGCAGAGGGCGATCATCAAGGACACCATGCTGCAGGTCGTGGATGTACCGGACAATCTGGTGCCGGCAGGAGCGTTGAAGGATATGAGCGAAGCGCTGAACCTTCCTGCCAGTGTGATGATCCAGCAGGGAGATGTGCTGACCAGCAAGAAAGTATATACGGACATCAAGATGGCGGGTTTTCCGGGCATGATTCCCCCCGACTGCCGTGCGATTTCTGTTCCGATTTCGGATGTGACGGGCATTGCCGGCTTTGCGAAGCCGGGTGACTATGTGGATGTCATGGTTGTCAACGGACAGCGCAGCCAGAACCGCATCGAGGGTGAGATCCTCATGCAGAATGTCCTGCTGCTGGGCGTCAACAAGAGCGCGAACCCTCCTTCCAATCAGGCAGCCGCGCCGGAGGAATCGGGAAAAGACAAGAAGGACGACAAGAAAAAGGAAAATAGCAACAATGGCAATGTGCAGGCTTCCGGGGAAGCCATGGCAACCGCAACGCTTGCTGTGACGCCTGAGGAGGCTTTGAAGCTGGCGGTCGCCATGGAGCAGGGGAAGATATATCTGGTGCTCCGTCCCGTGAAGCCGAAGGATATGTTTGTGCTGGATACGGATTATTTCCAGATGAAAGAGAGAGAACGCGTGGAACAGCCGGCATCGCAGGCGCCGCAGACCGTGGTGATCAATCCGAACGCTTCTGCGTCGGCTCCTGTTCCTTCGTCGGTGGCTTCTGCCCCGCCGGCGCATATCATTGAGGTATACCGGGGAACAGATGCGTCGACAGTGGGGGTGGATAATTGATGTTTGGTTGGAGCAAAAATATAGGGATTGGCCTTTTGGCGGCATCCGTTGCCATTGCGGTCGAAGCGCCTGCCTATGCGGCGCAGCAGCCCATCTGGCTGGAGGTCAACCAGTCTTATTACCTGAATACCGGAGGTCAGATCACAAGGGTCGCCGTGGCGAATCCGAAAATCGCGGATGTGAATATTCTTGGGGCAAGCGCGCTGAACGTAGTCGCTTTCGGAGCGGGCACCACGACGCTTACGGTCTGGACCTCCGACGGGATTCGTCAGGAGTTCCAGGTGGTGGTTTCCTCGTCAGATTCCGGTCTGGCGGCTTTGATCCAGAAGACCATCGGGCTGCCGGGAGTCCGGGTGGACAAGATTGGTGACAAGATTATCCTCACGGGCACGGTGCAGAACCAGCGGGAGAGGGATCGTGCTGTGCAGATTGCCTCTATGTTCGTTGATGGAGAAACGGGAAAAGAGGAGGAAGCGAACAATAAATTGGTGAGCGGGGGTGCTGGAGACGATGCTACCAGTGGACAAAGTTTCTCATTAGACGATGCGGATATTACCAATCCAAATATCATAAACCTCATTGAGATGGCAAATCCCGACCAAATCAATGTTGAGGCAATGGTCATAGAACTTAGTTCCAACGATGCAAAGCAACTTGGCGTTCGGTATGGTTCCAGCATCGGGACGACAACGGCCTTTGGCAATGAGGGCATCTACTTTGCCGGGGAGGGATTCGGAGCCCAGCGGGAAAAGGGAGATCGCTGGTACAACCGGAATTGGCTCTTTACCCATTTCTCCCAAATCAATGCACAAATACATGCGCTCATCGACAATGGGAAGGCACGTGTTGTTTCCCGCCCAAACATCACCACCATGAGCGGAAAGACGGCGAGCATCTTGGTGGGTGGTCAGATACCATATGTTAAATCAGACAGGAACGGAAACCCCAGTATCGAATTCAAGGATTACGGCATTCAGTTGACCTTAATTAAGCCAGAAGTGGACGGAGATAACAATATAACGACGAGATTATATGCAACGGTTAGCCGTTTGGATTGGGATAATGCAGTAACGTCTTCGAATACTCGGCAACCAGCTTTGGCAACACGCTCGGCGGAAACGATGATAAATGTTCCGAGCGGCATGACTATGATTATTGGTGGGTTAATGGACTCAAGCGATGCGGATGCGGTCAGGAAGGTGCCTCTGTTGGGAGATATCCCAATTTTGGGACATCTCTTCAGGTACCATGAAAAAACTAACGAAAAAACGGAACTCATGATTCTCGTTACGCCGCGGGTGGTCAATGAGACGACGCCAACGCGCATGACGGAGCGGATGCGTGACTTGTATCGCGAAGAACGCAGAGCAGAAGAAATGATGCCTGAGGTGGATGTCAACGCGCCGGTTCCGTCCGTGGAGGAAGAAAAAGCGGCAAAACTGGCGGAGCAGCAGAAGAAGGCTGTGGCCGATCCAAAGCTCACGCAGGAAGAGGATTCCATTATTGGAAAGTATCTGCATCAGGATGTGCTTCGCAAGCCAACAGAAGAAGAGAAGCAGGAAGCGAAAAAATAATTCGGGAAGGGAGTGGGCGGCTTGCCCGGAGAGAGAATCAACGGTACGGTTCTGACCTTTTTCAGTACAGCTTCTGCTGTGGGCAAGACGCTCATCAGCATCAATATGGCGTCTGAACTGGCGAAAGCCGGCGCCAAGGTGTGTCTGGTGGATCTGGATCTGCAGTTTGGGGATGTCTGCAATTATCTGCTGCTGGACCCGAGCCACACCATCGCGGATCTGCAAAAGGGCATCCAGACACAGGGCAGCGAGTGCGATGTCGCATCGTTTCTCTGTCCCTACGAATACGATGGCACTGTGTTCTATGTGCTGGCTTCGCCCAAGAAGCTGGAAGAAGCATACAACATATCGGAGAAGGAGATCAAGGAGATCATCCGAAGGCTGCAGACGATGTTCGAGTATGTGATCATCGATACCACCTCCATGTTCAGTGTGGTCAATCTCATGCTTCTGGATCTCAGTACGATTGTCACGTTCCTTGGCATTGTGGATTTCATACCGACCATCAAGAACATGAAAATCGGAAATGATACCTTGCGGAGCCTGAACTACGATGAAAACAAAATCCGCCTGGTGCTCAACCGCAGTGATGCAAAGTCGCGGATCAGCATGCGGGATGTGGAGCGGCTGTTGGGTGTTCCCTTCGATTTTATTCTGCCCAACGATTTTCGGGCGGCAAGCAAGTCCATCAAGACGGGTGTCCCGCTGGTGCTGGAGGATGAGGGAACGGAACTCAGCAAGAGCCTGAGAGAGTTGGTGTCCCGCTATACCAACCGTGTCTACGCGGGAGATGAATCCTACGAGACGGAGAATAGCGGCGGGAGTGGCTGGTTCAGCCGCTTGTTCAGCTAGGAGGCGGGTGTATGGAATATCATGTCATGCTCGTAGAGGGCAACCGCCTGATGCTGGAGCAGCTTGCCCATGCCATCAAGGAAGCGCCGGGCTTCACGCTGGCGGCGCGCTATCAAGATCCGATGGATGCCCTCGGACAGGGGGTCGTGTTCCATCCGAATCTCATTTTGCTGGATATCGACCAGCAAAGCGGAACAGGCATTTTGGCGGATTTCCTTCGCGTGTTTCCGAATACCGCGATCATCTGCATGGGAGAGCGCTGGCAGTCCGAAGTGGCGAGCCATGTGGTGCAGTCGGGAGCCAGGGGGTATCTGGTCAAGCCGTTTTCCGCAGAGGAGCTGCGGGAGGCTGTCGATACCTTCGGCAAAAGCGGCATGGAGGTTTCTTCCCATACGATGGCATTCTTCAGCCCGAAGGGGAAGAGCGGGAAGACCACGCTCATCGCGAATCTCGCCATGAGCCTTGCGCAGAAGACCGGCGAGCAGGTGGGCATCATTGATGCGGACTTGCAGTTCGGGGATATGTCCGTGTTTTTCAATCTGGACGCAAAGAGCACCATTGTGGAGGCTTCGCGGGACGTGGATTTCCTGTCCCCCATCTCCCTCAACAACTATTTCCTGCCTGTGACGGACAAGGTGAAGGTGCTTTGCGGCACGCAGAATCCGAGTCTCAATGATAAGGTGGAGATCGAGCCCTTTGTCAGTGTACTGAATATGTCGAAAAATCTTTTCCGCTATGTGCTGGTGGATATTCCTGCGGGCTTCAACCCGACTTCCATTGCGGCATGCGAGGCGACGGACACGACCTATTTGGTCGCTATGATCAACGGGGGCTACGAGATCCGCCACATGCAGCGGGCGCTGGAGATTTTCAAGGACTGGGAAGACTATAAGGAACGGGTGAAGGCCATCTATACGCGCGTCACGCCCTGCGACATTGCTGCGAAGCTGCAGATTGAGGAGCTTATGGGCTATCCGGTGGAGGCCATCATCCCGAATGAGTACCTGGTGGTCTCCGAAGCGGCGGACAACGGGCGCATGGCGACGGACATCCAGCCGGACAGCCAGCTTTCCCGCAGCATCAACAAGCTTGCGGACAAGATCATCGGACATAAGCATATACGGTGGGATAAACCATGAGGGTCACGATTGCAGTTTTCGTTACAGCGATTGTTTTCTTTGTTGCCCTTTACTACATCCAAAAGCGGGAAACCAATCGCAACCAGATGGTCAAGCGTATGGAATTCTTCTCCGGCAATGAGGATGAAGAAGGCAAGAAGATCGCTTTGGCGAAGAACCGGGATCTGAAAGAAAAGATTATGGATCAGGTACGGTTCCTGGCGAGCCATTGGCGCAAGGTACACCAGAATGATACGATGGATCTCAGGATGCAGCAGGCGGATTGGCCTCTGCTCGGCTCGGAATTCCAAGTGCTTGTGCTGCTGATTGCCGTTGTTTCGGGTATCTTTGTCTTCCTGCTGACCTTCAAGCCTGTTATGGGTCTTGCAGGGGCAGCGGGTGCGGCGCTCATTTGCATGCTGTATCTGAAAATCCACATCAGCCGCAGGCAAACGGCGTTCCTGAACCAGCTGGGCGACACGCTGATCATGGTATCCAATGCCCTTCGCGCGGGATTCAGCTTCATGCAGGCCATGGAGCTCATCTCGAAGGAAATGCAGCCCCCCATCGGGGTGGAGTTCCAGAAGGTCATCAATGAGATGAACCTTGGGGCGACCTTGGAAACTGCCATGGAAAACATGGGCAGGAGGATGCAGAGCTCGGATTTCGATTTGGTGGTGACTGCCGTCTTAATTCAGCGGCAGGTGGGAGGCAATCTCTCCCAGGTCCTAGACTCCATCAGCAATACCATCAACGAGCGCATTCGCATGCGCAGAGAAATCAGTGCACTGACGGCGCAGGGCAAGTTGTCGGGATTGATTGTCGGGTTTATTCCAATTTTCATTGTGGGGTTTGTCTTGTCCAATAATCCGGACTATTTCCAGCCGATGTTGGACAGCCAGCTCGGCAAGATGCTTTTGGCTGCGGCTGTTGTGCTGGAACTTCTGGCGGTGGTCGTCATCAAGAAAATTATTGATATTGATGTATGATAGAAGCTATCACGGACAGAGGTGAGGAAATGTTTTCCCGGGTCATGCGATGTGCCATGAGGAAATATTCCCAAAAAGGGCAGGGCTTTGTCGAATATGCGCTGGTGATAGCATTTGTTGTCGCAATTGCCGTTTTGCTCACGGTGGTGCGTCCGGATCTGATGGACGCAGTGAGGGCAAGTTTTGACCGCCCCACGGCTGTCATTGATTCGGTGTGATGCCTGTTTAGGCTTACATATATCTTATTTATCATTTATAAGGGAGGAATTTTTATGTTGGCAATGATGAAGTATCTGAGGGATCGCTATCTGAGCGAAAAGGCGCAGGGCATGGTGGAGTATGCGCTCATCATCGCTTTTGTCGTGGCTCTGGCTGTCTTTCTGTCAGGTGGAGGACTTGGCGAGGCAATTCAAGGCGTCTTTACCGATGCTACAACCCAGATTAACACCCCTGCGGGTATGCAAAACAACTGATTTTTGTTCCATTCACAGGTTATTTGTTGCTTTGTGCCGGAAGCAGTCTCCCCTATGGGGAGGCTGTTTCTGAATCAGGCGGTAGGAAGGAGGCAGTGGAATGAAGCTATGGCAAATATGCTGGCAAAAAGGGCAGTCCATCGTGGAATTTGCAATTGTACTGCCTTTTTTGATTTTGATTGTATTAGGCATTATGTATTCGGGATTTATCTATTCGGACTATGAAGCCATCAATGATCTGGCCAGGATGGCTGCACGGGATGCCGCTGTGATGACAGCGGAAGAATACAATACGGCTGTGGACGCCACCAATGCCAGTGCAGGCAGGGTCGGTTTCAGTGAGTTGGAGGAGCAGTATGAGGCGTTTGTTCTTCCGAACAATCTTTATTTACTTGAAGATGTCGGCATCGAATATGAGGCGGCGAATCAGCGTGTCGTCGTGACCGTGACGGCAACGATGAACCCTGATACCGGCAGCCTGAGCGGGGCATTTTCCAACGTTTTGAGGGCAGATTCTGTTCTGCGGACTCTGACGGTGCAGTATCGGATGCATTGCGAGAATGTTTTGGCTACTACTTGACAAGACGAAAATAAGCATGGAGATTTCTCTCCATGAAATGGATAGAATCCTTTTTTAAGGGGGAGCGAAAATATGTCATTGCTTACGCGTTTGGGGCGTACAGATGGGAAGAATCTGCAGGTCATGATCTTTTCCTCCCGTAAAGGCAGCGAGACGAATGTCGCGGAGGATCGGGCGCAGAATCTGAAGCTCATGATCCATCGCAAGATCGTGGAGGAGATCACCCCGGAGGAGCAGCGTATTATTTCTGCGAAGAAAATGTCTGATGATGATCTCGGCCTTGTGAATGATATCATCGACAAGTACTTCAAGCGGGTGCTGGAGACGAATCCCTATGCGGTGCCGCTGGGGGAACGCACGCGCCTCGTCACGGAGATTCGCGACGAGATGCTGGGGCTTGGTCCCCTGGAGCCGCTTTTGAAGGATGATACCATCACGGAGATCATGGTCAACGGACCGAAGAAGATTTTCGTGGAGAAGCTGGGGAAGCTCACGCTGACGGATGTGAAGTTCCAGGATGACCAGCATCTCATGAATATCATCGAGCGCATTCTGACGCCCTTGGGACGCCGCATTGATGAGTCCTCGCCCTTGGTGGACGCGCGTCTTGCGGACGGCTCCCGCGTGAATGCGATTATTCCGCCTCTTTCCCTTGTGGGGCCTGCGGTGACCATCCGTAAATTCTCAAAGAAGCCGTTTTCCGTTGAGAATCTCATCGCTTTCGGCACCATGGACGAGCGTATGGCGCAATTCCTGCGCGCCTGTGTGAAGGCGCGCGTCAATATCCTTGTGTCGGGAGGTACCGGCTCCGGCAAGACAACGACCCTGAATGTGCTGTCCTCCTTTATTCCGAATACGGATCGTATCGTGACCATCGAGGATGCGGCGGAGCTCCGTCTGCAGCAGGAGCACGTGGTGACGCTGGAGTCCCGTCCCGCAAATCTGGAGGGCAAGGGCGCAATCACCATCCGCGACCTTGTGCGGAATGCCCTGCGTATGCGCCCCGATCGCATTATCGTGGGAGAGGTGCGTTCCGGCGAGGCGCTGGACATGCTTCAGGCCATGAACACGGGCCATGACGGCTCCCTCACCACTGCCCATGCGAACACGCCCCGTGATGCTTTGAGCCGCTTGGAGACCATGGTGCTCATGTCGGGTCTCGATCTCCCGGTGCGAGCCATCCGTGAACAGGTTTCCTCCGCTATCGACTTAGTATTGCAGCAGTCCCGTATCCGTGACGGCAGCCGCAAGGTGACCTATATCACGGAGGTGCAGAAGATGGAGGGCAATACCATCACGACGCAGGATATTTTCCACTATGTACAGACGGGATTCGATGCCGATGGGAAGTCTGTCGGGCATTTCGAGGCAACCGGTTTGCAGCCGGGATTCTTGGAGAAGTTCGCCATGAACGGCGTAGAGCTGCCGGAGAACTTCTTTGAGGCAGGGCCGGCTTCGGATGGAGGAGGTATCTTCTAATGGGAAATCTTGCGATATTCGTCAAGCTCCTGTTTGCCCTTTCCGTCGCGGCATTTATCTTCCTTGCTCTTTTTTCCGTCATCAAGCAAAAGGTCGGAGACAGAACGCAGATACAGAAGCGTATGCTGGGCATTGAGAATATGAATGTGAACCTGCGAAGGCCGTCTGTCGTGCAGAGCATGATGGAACAGCAGGAGCGTGAGCGAAAAAGGGCGCGAAAGCTGGAGGACACACCTTTCGTAGAGCGTGTCATCTTGCCGATGCGAAAGAATATCGAGGCTTTTTTGCTGCGGTTCACATCGGGGTATATCCGCACCAGCATCGAGCATCAGCTGATGCTCGCGGGGAGGCCTGCCAGAGGACACGCCGGACAGTTTGTACTGAAGATGGCAGTGTGCGCCGTCATCGTCGGAGGGCTGCTTTTCTATGCGCTTTCTCAGAAACATGGCATGCCCATGCCGCAGAAGATGGCCATTTTCGCCCTTGGGACAGTAGGAGGCTTGATGTTTCCCCTCCTTGTGCTGCGTAGCCAGATACGGAAGCGGCAGGCAGCCATCAAGAAGCAGCTCCCGGAGGTGCTGGATCTGCTCTGCGTCAGCGTGCAGGCGGGGCTTTCCTTTGATGCTGCCCTGCGGAAGATCGTTGTGCGGATGGGGGGGCCATTTGTCGCGGAGTGCCGCAAGATGCTGGACGATGTGCGTATGGGCATGACGCGGCGGGATGCACTGCTGGGCGTGGGCTATCGCTGCGGCGTGCAGGAGGTGTCTCTCTTTGTGACTTCCATTATTCAGGCGGAGCGGCTTGGCTCGAATCTCAGCAATACTTTGAGCATTCAGGCGGATAATGTGCGGGAGCGGCATCGGCAATGGGTCAAGGCCATGGCGCTCAAAGCGCCGGTCAAAATTGTGCTGCCGCTGGTGGGTTTTATCTTGCCCGCTATCTTCATCGTGGCGCTGGGACCCGCGATGTTCAATGTTGCGAAGAATCTGTTCAAGTAAAGAATCAAGTGAAGAATTGGCAATAAAAAACAAAATCGCTGCTTCAATCATCCGAAGCAGCGATTTTTTGATGATGATGCTTGCTTTATGCCTTCAATCATTAGGTATCTTTGAATATAGCTTGCAAAGATTCTTCAGATCATAGTCCTCACATTCTGCAAGCATGAGACAGTCCCCTTTCACTTAACTCTTGATGAGGATCTGGTTCGTGTAGTATTTGAGGGTATCATAGACGATCATATAGGTGTCCTCGATGTAGGTCACGGTGTACGAGAATTTGTTATTGCCATCGTGTTTGGCACCCCAAATGGGCAGTTTCACCTTGCTGGAGGTCAGCTTTGTTCTTGTGGAGGTCGCTCCGTTGTCGATGATGCGTGCCGCCAGAACAAAGCCGTTGATCTTGCCGGTTCCGTTGATGGTCACTGTGCTGAAAGGGGCGTAGATGACACCGTTGAAATCGGCGTTCAGATTGATGGTGTAGGGAGGTGAATAGGTGGCGGTGGTCAGCCTCTCCGTGCTGAGGACTCTTTCGGTGTCATGATTCCATGCCGCCGTAGGATTCTTGATATCCGTTTTTGGTACATCCTTCAGCGTTCGGTTCGGATCCGGCCCATCGTAGGCGATAATCATGGGCTTTTCTTGATAGCCCTTTACGTTGATGGTGATGGGCTGGGCAAAGGTAGAGCTTGAGGCGAATTTGATCGGCTCGCTTTCGAATCGCATATAGAGAGGCGTAGTGTTATCCTTGCTGAGTGTATCGCTTTTGATATTCAGCACGGTTCCACGTACGGTCTTCGCGTTCGTAGCGCCGATGTTGGGACGGTCAAGGAACAGGCCTGTGATCTCCTTTTTTCCATCATCGCCCTTTTGCATCAGGGTTGCATCCAGCGTATAGACGAGGTTCTGGAGCTTGCTCATGTCTTTTTTTCCGTCGTCATCGACATAAATCGGCTCGGCGCAGAACCGGTCCGATACGAACCCCGCGGTTTCCGAGTAGTCAATGATGGTTTCGCTTTTGTCGTTCGGGTTTGTATGTGGCTGGCCGATATAGTCCCTGTCCTTGTATGCGATAATACTGTCCGAGAATTCCTCGAATGTTGTGATGTCCTTGATATAGCTGTCCCAATCCGTCGTGAAATACGCTGCTTTTCGTTTGCCGAAGCCAGTTTTTCGGATCTTTATATCCATGACGGAGGGATCCGTATTGTCCACGCTAAAGCTGTTGCCGACGAGGGTTTCCCAATAGTAGTTGGGGATGGTCTCCGCGATGTCCTTTGCCGTATCTTGGATTACCTCATCCGGGGTCTTGTTGCTGCCGCTGATGTAGACCAAAGCCACGGCATTCGCATCCACAGTCAGCTCGTCGATGCCGAAGAAGCGGATAAAGTAGGTGGGGATGGTATTTTCCAACTGGACACGATAGCAGAAGGCGACAGGATTATTGCTGTTGTTTCTTGCCACCCACAACTTCGTCGCATCCGTATTGGCTTTTTTTTGATCGGTCAGGGACAGCTTGCGATCCCCGGAAGTGTTCACATCTACATAGTCGGAGGCATTTCTGTCCAAAGTGTCTGTGTTCTCGTCCCGATAGAATGAGTACGTCATATCGTCGTCCAGTTTCAGCGTGAACTCAGCCTGCTGGCCGGATGTATCCCCGGCATCGCTTTCGTTGACATCGGGATCCTCGATCAGCCGATAGGTGAGGCTTTGGCTCAGCGCGGCATAATCGGCTTTGGCAAAGCTTCTCTCTATCCCCGCCAATGCCGCCGAGTCCGCCACGTTCTGCAGCTGCGACTTGTAGACGTAGAGATTGCCGAGATCCAGTGCGCCGCCGAGGGCAGCGAACATCACCGGCAGCAGGAAGGCGGTCATGATGAGCGTCGCACCTCTTTGCTTGAAGTATGGTTTGAGATTCGCCATTTTCACCATCATTCACTCCTAAACGAAATATAGATTTCTCAACCTGCATAGATAGATACCTTCATTGTATAGGAATTTTGCTGCAATTTCAATCGGATTCCGGGAATATTTATCGGGAAATCATAGGAAAAAAGTCTTAGAAAAACGAAGTCGTAGCAGAGCTACGTCGAGTTTTTCCTGACGCAGACAGACGGAATTTAGACAAGCAGAAAATGTAATTTATTTCGGGATAGTTCCTTAAAACAGAATCGGCAGTTTTGAACCGTTGCTTATTTTTGCCGATACGCTTTTTCATCCACCAGATTCTCTTTTTTGCAGGCGATGAAGGAGGTGGTGATATTTCCCGCCACGTTTTGCGCCGTGCCAAACATGTCGAGTATCGGCTCCATGCCGATGACCATGGCAACAGCGATCTCCGGGATGCCAAAAGCCGCATAAACGGACGGCATAGCGATGATGCCCAATCCTGTCAGCGCAATCAAAAACTGCGCCAGGGAGAAGGCCACATAGAATTCCATGTCCATGGGGATCTGAAACGTGTGTGCCAGCATCATGGATAAAATAGCAACATAGAACGCCGTGCCGTCCATATTGAGCTGCATCCCCGCAGGAATGGTAAATTTCGTGAACTTCTCCTCCATACCCAGTTTTTGTCTGCAAAATGACAGGACAAAAGGCATGGAAGCGGTGGAATTGCTCAGGGAGAAAGGCAGGGGGATAAACCTTGCCACCTTTCGCACAAAGGGGAGAGGGGAACATCTGCCCACGATCAGCACGAGCATCCCCGAAATGAGCATGGCGATCGGTATGCCAAGGGCGGCTGCCGCCACCACTTTGCCAAAGATGAGGAGCGATGCCAGTCCCGTGTGCATGACCAGCTTCGTCATGGACACAAAAACGAGCCATGGGAGGCACGGCAGAAGGATATCGAGAAGCTCCATCAGGAAACGGCTGAAGAAATTGACGCCGTTCTTTGCCCAATCGGCCCAGTCCCCTGCTTTTGCCAGCATCACGCCGAAGAAGCAGGCCAAAAACAGCATTTGCAGCACATTGTTGGTATGAAACGGCGTTACGATATCGGCAGGGACAATGCCGATGATCAAGTCTCTTAATTTTGTTCCGGTCTCATAGACGGCATCTTTTGCCATCATTTCGGGAAATGAGGCAAAACCGCCCAACATATCCCCCACGAAGAGCCCCAGCACCACATAAAAAGCAAGCTTGGGCAGGGACAGCAGCAAGAGTCTTCCTCCGATACGCCCCAGGGAAGCTGTATCGGAGATATTGGCAATGCCGGACAGAATCGAGAAGAAAATCATCGGAGCGGAAACCAGAATCAGGGCATGCAGGAGCATGGACTGCACAGGGCTGAGAAGATTGTCCTCAATCCAAGACAGGTGCAGGGGATCGGGCACGGCCCATTTCAGGAGCAGTCCCAGGACAGCGCCGCCGATAAGTCCCAGCAGCATGTGCCGCATGCGATTGCTTTCGGCCTCGTTGGCCTTGATGACAACCATGTTTTTTGACATCACACGCACTTTTTCGGGCATCTAGCTCATCCTTATTTTGGCCGCAGTTGTTCCACCACGGTCTTTGTGATAAAATAAAAAAGCAGCCGGTATGGCTCCTTTCTTCGGAAAGGAGGTATATGCATGACGATGTACGAGAAGCTGTCCCTTTTGACAGCTATCTTGTCTCTGATTGCCTCTGTGCTCTCTCTTTTGAAATAGGCGCCAAGTAGGAGAAAGTCGAGCTCGTCATATCTTTTGAAGATGGGAGCCGGAGCACTCCAACTCACCGGCTGTTATCTTCTTGCAGCACCGACTGCTGTTCTTACAACTCATTATAGCATAGTTTCCGAGAAAAAGAAAGGGCGCGATGGGGTGGTTTTGTTTTCGGTTGACGGCACAAGCGGGAATCCGCCGCTTCGGGTGGAGGTGGCGGATTCCTTTTTTTCGAGATTCCTGGGGCTCATGGGGAGGGCTTCCCTTGCGGAAGGCACGGGGCTTTTGATTGCTCCGTGCAGTAGCGTCCACATGTGCTTCATGCGTTTTTCCATTGATGTCGTGTACCTTGACAGGGAATACCGCATTTTGAAGGCAGTAAAAGGGCTGCGCCCATGGATCGGCATGAGCCTCTGCATGGGTGCTTGGGGTGCGCTGGAGCTTCCCGTGGGCACGATAGAGAGATTTGGCATGGAACAGGGGAGGGCGCTGATCAAAAGAGCGCAATGATGCGACGAGAACAACTCGGCAATACGATCAAAATTATTCCGCAAAAATGTCCTTCAGGGGAATTTCCAGATCATCGTACAAGGACACTTTCAGGGAAATCTTCGCGGCCTTTCTTTCATCCTCGTCCATGCAATCCCATTCCTCCTGATCCAAAAGGTGGTATACCTCATCCAGCACGAACTCATTGTCCTGCAGCTTGCGCACCTCAATGGAGTTTCCCTTCGGATCCACGATCCAGTATTCTTTTACGCCGTATTGTTCGTAGAGCTTGAGCTTGCTGCCCTTGTCACGCTTGCTGGTGCTCGGGGAAAGGATTTCAATCACGAGATCCGGAGCGCCGTGGATGCCGTCATATTTGATTTTGTCACGATCGCATACAATCAGGACATCGGGAATCAGGAGATTGTCATCCAGGAACACGCCTACTTCGGAGAATGTCTTGCAGCGCTTTCCTCTTAAGTAGGATGAAAAAATTCTGTCGAGATTCTGTCGGATCTCTGCGTGATGAATTCTGGCCGGAGCCATCTGGTATTCTACGCCATGGATTCTTTCTGCTAAGTCATAATCTGCATACTTTGCAATTTTTGCTGGCATGGGAAATCCTCCTTTAGGATAATTGACTTGTCTAAATCTCCATAGGCGTTGTTGTCGTCAGTCGACATAGCACCGCTATGACTCCTTCCTCCGCCTAGCCTATGAAGATTTATCCTGCGTCTTATCTTAAAATTTATTTATTACCAGTTCCTAGGTTGTTGATGGGGACGGCCTATTGATGCATGACGATGATGTCGCGGATGACGCTGTTCTGGCAGCTTTCGTCCTCGTTTTCCACCATGCAGATCACATCGATCGTGCAGTTCATGAAAGCCGTTGGATCCTTGATGCTGTACTTCTTCAGAGCCTTGTCGATTTTTTGGAACGCATGGTCCAGCGCATCGGCATACATGGTCGCGATGCCGCTGTCGCCGTTTGCCCAGAGCGAGAGGAGCTTGCAGATTTCTTCCTCGCTTTGGATATGGGCGGTGTAGAGCTTTCCCATGCCCCGTCGGTCCTTCATGAGCTCTGCATCGAAGATCTCATAGGTCATGCCCTGCGAATCGCCCTGCATCAACAGCGTGGAAGCCAGAGTTGCCAAGCCGTGCGCGCCGATCTGTCCGATGAGCAGGATGCGCTGTTTCCGCTCCACCGCATTGAGGAGCTTGATAAAGGATTCCTGATTCTCGCCGTTGATGAGTTCCTCCACCGTCGAAATCTTTTCTTTGTCTTCCATCGTGTTTTTCCTCCTTTGAAATTGGATATTTTTTAAGGCGTTTCATCATATAACCATTATATCATAGTTGCACGGGGGTTGCAGAAATTTTTGAAGAACCTGTAAAATGGAGCTATCTCAGGAACCGTCCGGTGACGCTTTCCTTGTTCCCTGCAACATCTTCCGGCGTTCCCGCTGCCACAATCCTGCCTCCGGCCTCGCCGCCGCCCGGCCCCATATCGATGATGTAGTCGGCATTTTTTATCACATCCAGGTCATGCTCGATGACCACGACCGTGGCGCCGTTTTCCATCAGCGTTGCAAATACGCCGAGCAAAGCCTGCACGTCCAGCGGATGAAGCCCGATGGTCGGCTCATCGAAGACGAATAGGGCATCCGATTGGAGCTTGCCCATTTCGCTGGCCAGTTTCAGCCGCTGGGCCTCGCCGCCGGAGAGGCTGGGGGTTTCTTCCCCCAGTGTCAAATACCCGAGTCCGAGCTGCTGCAAAACGGTGAGGCGCTGATGTACGGTTTTCATATCCCGGCAGACCGTCAGCGCCGTATTCACGTCCATATCCATCAGCTCCGGCAGGGAAAATGCCTGCCCTGCTTTGTTTTCGTATTTCACGCTGTACGCCGCTTTGGCATAGCGGGAGCCGCGGCAGTCGGGACAGGGGATGTCCACATCCGGGAGGAACTGCACATCGAGGCTGATGGCTCCCGTTCCGTCACAGACGGGACAGCGAAGTTTTCCCGTGTTGTAGGAAAAATCCCCGGCCTTATAGCCCTTCTGTTTGGCCGCTGCCGTGCGGGCGTAGATTTTCCTGAGTTCGTCATGAACGTTGGCATAGGTGGCCACAGTGGAGCGGATGTTGATGCCGATGGGGGTGGCATCGATCAGTTTGACATGGCAAATTCCCGCCGCTGCGATCTTTTTGACGTGCTTGGGAAGGGCTGTGCCTTGCGTCATGGCCGTCAGCCCCGGCACGAGGCTTTCCAAGATCAGGGTGGTTTTGCCGCTGCCGGAAACCCCGGTCACAACCGTCAGTCGTCCTTGCGGGATATCCACTTTGAGGGGCTTCACGGTATGGATCCCGTCGGTTTCCATGTGGATGCTTCCCTTGGCAAACAGTTCGGCGGCAGAAGCGCGTCTGCGAATCATCACCTCGGCTGTCCCTGCCAAAAAGGGCGCGATTTTGGAATCCTGATTTTTACAAACGTTTTCTATGCTTCCGGCGGCAATGACTCTGCCTCCCTTGGAACCCGCCTCCGGCCCCATCTCAATCAGCCAGTCCGCTTCCCGGAGGATCTGCGTTTCGTGATCCACCAGCAAAATGGAATTGCCGTCGGCAATCAGGTCGCGCATCACGCCGGAGAGCCCTACGATATTGGCAGGGTGCAGGCCAATGGAAGGCTCATCCAGCACATAAAGCACTCCCGTGGTGCGGTTGCGTACCGCGCGGGCAAGCTGCATCCTTTGCCGTTCTCCCGTGGAAAGGGTGGACGCTGCCCTGTCCAGTGTCAGATAGCCAAGCCCCAAATCCATCAGGCGTTTGGCGACGATTTGGAAGGATTCGCCGATGCTCTTCGCCATGGGCCGCATTTCTTTCGGCAGGGAAGCGGGAACGGACGCTACCCACGGAATCAGGTCGGACAAGGTCATTTGGCAGACTTCAGGCAGGGAAATTCCCTGCAGGAGCGGCGCTCTGGCCGCTTCCGACAAACGCGTGCCGTGGCATTCCGGGCAAACCTCTTCCTTCAAGAATTTCTCTACCCGTTTCATGCCCTTTTCGTCCTTCACTTTTGCGAGGGCGTTTTCTACGGTGTAAATGGCGTTGAAATAGGTGAAATCCATTTCTCCGGCTGCGCCGCTGGTCTTGTTCTGATAAATCATGTGATGCTTGACGGCGGGACCGCGAAAGACCATATCGCGCTCCTTGGGCGTAAGCTCCGCGAAGGGAACATCCGTCCGCACGCCCAGCTCCCGCGCAATGTCTTTCATCAGCGACCACATGAGGGTTTGCCACGGCAGCACGGCCCCTTCGTCGATGGTCAGGGATTCGTCGGGAACGAGGGTGGATTCATCCACGGTTCGCACGGTCCCCGTGCCGCTGCAATGGGGACAGGCTCCCTGGCTGTTGAAGGCCAGCTCCTCGGCGCCGGGACCGTAGAAATGCTCGCCGCATGTGGGGCAAAGGAGCTCCTGATCTGCAGCCACGGCAAGGGATGGGGGCAGATAGTGGCCGTTGGGGCAGCGATGGCTGGCAAGGCGTGAGAACATCAGCCGCAGACTGTTCAAAAGCTCCGTTCCGGTGCCAAAGGTGGAGCGTATGCCCGGCACCCCCGGCCTTTGCCGCAAGGCAAGGGCGGCGGGGACATACAGCACTTCGTCCACCTGCGCCTTTGCCGCCATGGTCATGCGCCGTCTCGTATAGGTGGACAGAGCATCGAGATAGCGTCGGGAGCCTTCAGCGTACAGCACACCCAAGGCGAGAGAGGACTTGCCGGAGCCGGAGACTCCGGCGATGCCGACGATTTTATGGAGCGGTACATCCACATCGATATGTTTGAGATTATGAACTTTTGCGCCGCGTATTTTGATGCAATCCGGTGTTTTCATCATGTCACTGCTTTCATAAATTACTTTCTTGTAGAGTTTCGCCGCTTTGCCGGGAATTCCTGCCTTGCTAAGCAGCTTCATTGGTTATTGACATTATATAATATATGATATAATCCACACAAGAAGGGAGGATTGTATCATGTTGGCAAAAGATGTGCTCCGTGTTCTTGGAATAACACGCCCTACACTGACTAAGTACGTCAAAACGGGTATCATCCGAGTGACTGTCCTACCAAATAAGCGGTATGACTATAACGAGGAAGATGTATACGGCTTTCTGAATAAGGACATGAAGCGGAAAACTTTTGTTTACGCCCGTGTATCGACCGCCAAGCAGAAGCCAGACCTTGAAAATCAGATTTCTCTATTGAAGCAGTTCTGCTTTTCCAACGGCTACACAATTTCAGGAATATATTCTGACATTGCCAACGGAATCAGCTTCGAGAAACGCAAAGACTTTTTTGAGATGCTGGATGAAGTGCTGGAGGGACATGTGGAAAGAGTGGTTGTCACTTATAAGGACAGACT
>CACZZN010000008.1 GCA_902785705.1 uncultured Veillonellaceae bacterium | reverse complement strand
CGGGCCGCAGAGGACGAATGTCATATCGCACTGGACGAGGATACCACCGAGAGGCTGGTCGACCTCTGCCGGAAGGCGGGCGCAACGCCGGGCAACGGGATAGAACTCTTGTGGGGACTGGTTCTTTCCGTGTGCAGCCGCTCAGAGGACGTGGTATTTGCGAAGGTGGTTTCCGGCCGCGACCATACGGAGATGGATGTCAATGACCTGGTGGGGCTCTTTATCAATTCGGTGCCCGTCCGCCTGAAGCTTAAAAAGACCACAACGGCCCAGGAAGCCCTCACTGCCCTGCAGGAGCAGGCGGCAGAGAGCAGCCGCTACGATTACTGCCCGCTATCTGCCATTCAGCAGCAGACCGAGCTGGGCGCCAACCTTTTCCAGACGGTACTGGCCTTTGAGAATTACAACAGCGGCAAGGAGGATTCTTGGGACTTTGGGTATGGACTGCTCAAGCCCTTGATGCTCCGGGAGGAGAATTTTGACGATATCAGTCCCTCCGCTTATATCATGGATGGAAGGCTGCATCTCAGTATTTCTTTCCAGCCCTCCAAGTATCGCGAGAAGGAGATCCGGAGGGTGCTGGGCTTGTTCAAGACACTGGCGGAAGGAATCCTACGGCATCCGGAGCAGCCTCTTTCCTCTTTGGCACGACTGAATCCTGCGGAAAGGGAGGAAATGCTGCGCCTTTCCCGGGGAGAGGAACTGGAATACAACAAAGAAGAAACCTGGCTGGATCTGTTCCAAAGCCATGCGAAGAATGCGCCCGATAAGACCGCCGTGGTGGACAGCAAGGGAGCCTTCACCTATGGGGAACTGGAGCGGGCCTCTGGCAGCATTGCGGCCTGGCTTTTGGAAAATGGCGTAGCGGCAGGAGATTTTGTTGCCCTCCAAATGGGCAGGGTGAAGGAGTTCCTTGCGGCAGTTATCGCTGTGCATAAGGTGGGCGCGGCTTATGTTCCCATTGACCCGGAGTATCCGGAGGAGCGCATCCGCTACATGCTGGAGGACTCGGAAGCCAAGGCCGTGCTGACGGAGGAAATAGTGGCGGAGGCCTTGAAAAAATATCCGGAAGCGGCAAGTGTCAACCGCGCCGTTCCGGAAGGACGCGCCTACATGATCTACACCTCCGGCTCCACCGGCAGGCCCAAGGGCGTGGTGATCCGGCACAAGGCCATGGCAAGCTTCATCCACTTCATCCGGGAGCGCTGGCATCTGACGGAAAAGAGCCGGATTGCCTGTTATTCCAGCTTCTCCTTCGATGCCTCGGTGGAGAATCTCTACCCGGCCCTCACGGTAGGGGGAAGCGTATTCATCGTGCCCGAGGAGGCGCGGCGGGACATTTTTGAGATGAAGGCGCTTCTGAGGGAGCACGGCATCAAGGGCGGCTGCTTCACGACGCAGTTCGGGCAGATGCTTGCCTCCGGCAGCGAGGCGCTGGACCTTGATTACATGTCCCTAGGCGGCGAGGCAATGACGCGCACGCCCAATGTGCGCGGCCCGGTTTATAATGTTTATGGCCCCACGGAATTCACCGTGGACGCCACTTATTTCGAGCTGGAAAAGGGGAAGGAATACGACCCCATCCCCATCGGCCGTCCCGTATACAATGCCTGGGCCTTTGTCTGCGACCCTTATGGGCATCTTCTGCCCCAAGGGATGGCGGGAGAACTGTGCCTTGCGGGGAACCAGATTGCCGAAGGCTACTGGAAGAAGCCGGAACTGACGGCCAAGAGCTTTGTGGAATGTTCCTTCCTGCCAGGGCGGAAGATGTACCGCACAGGCGACCTGGCTCGTTACAATGAGGACGGGGAGCTGGAGTACCTGGGACGCATCGACCATCAGGTGAAGCTCCGGGGCTTCCGCATCGAGCTGGGAGAGATCGAAAGCCGCACCAGCCAATTCGACGGCATCGCGCAAGTGGTGGCGACGGTGAAAAAGGATCAGCTGGTCCTTTACTATACTTCGGCGGAAGGCGCTCAGATTGACGCAGATGAGCTGCGGAGTTTCCTTGCAGAGACGTTGACGGAATACATGGTGCCTACGGTGTATATGCCCCTTGCTGCCATGCCCATGACGCCCAACGGCAAGATCGACCGAAAAGCCCTGCCGGAGCCAGATATTTCCCTGGGGCGGGCAGTATACGAAGCCCCGGTCGGCGATATGGAGAGGCGGCTTTGCGCGGCATTTGAGAAAGTGCTGGGACTTGAGGCGGGCAGCGTAGGCAGGAATGATGATTTCTTCCTGTTGGGCGGGAGTTCCATCAAAGCCATGCTGGTTATGTCCGGGGAAAGGATCGAGGGCCTCAGTACCCGGACGATCTTCAAGCACAAAACCCCAAGGCGGATTGCCGAAGCCATGTCCGGCGCTTCCGCTGTCGATTTGGACGGCTATGAAAAGATGGCACGGGCACGAGCTGTACCGGCAACCTCCGGGCAGCTCTCCATGATCGACTACCAGTTCACGAACGTAAATTCCGTCATGCACAATCTTCCCGCTTTTTACCGCTTCGATGAGGAGTTGGATGCGGAGCGGCTGGCTGCCGCAGTAGACCGGGCGGCAAAACAGCACCCTGCTCTTTCCACCGTCTTTGACATCGATGCTGAAGGCGTCATTGTCCAGCGTATGGTTCCTGATGTTCTGAAAAAGACAGTCGTGGAGCATGTTTCGCCTGAGGAGCTGAAAGCTTTGTCCGACAGCCTGATGCAGCCCTTCCACATTTTCCGCCATCCCCTGTTCCGGGCACGTGTTTTCCGCTGTGATGACGGCGTCTATCTCTTTATGGACATGCATCACACCATTTCGGACGGGGTATCCCAGGGCATTTTGATGGAGGACATTGCCAGGGCTTACCGGCAGGAGGAACTGGAGCCGGACTACTATTACAGCTATGTCCTGAAAGAGTATGAAAACCAGGGCACCGAGGAATACAAGGAAGCGGAGCGGTATTTTGACCGGCTGCTCTCCGGCAGGGACTGGTGCATCATTCCCACCCCGGACTTTGATTCCTGGGGGACGGAGGCCGGAGTGGAAAGCTTCCAAGGCATCGTTTCCTTATCGGAAATGAGCCGTGCGGAAGAACGCTTAGGCGTTTCCCGCAATATCCTTGCCATTGCCGCTGCCATGCTGGCCCTGCGGGAGTATTGCCAAAGGGATGAGATCCGCATCGACTATATCAACAACAACCGCACGGATGCCTATTTGCAGCATACGGTGGGGCTGGTGTTCAAGATTTTTCCGGTGGCGGTGGATTTCCGTGATTTTCCTGCCGTGGAAGACTTTTTGCGGGAGGTAAATCGCCAGTTGGTGGAGGGATTTGCCCATAGCATTTGCGATTACGGCTCCTTCGACAAAGTTGCCTTGGAGGACGCTTTGGACGTCAACTATATAGCTGGTCTTGAGGATGCTGATGATCTGGGCGGTCTGAATCCAAGAGAGCTGGAGCTTGAGGCTTCCTATGTGGCGACCGAGTGCCGCGTGGAACTCTACCTAACGGAAGAGGATGGTCAGGTCAACCTTGATATTGATTACCAGAAAAATGCCTATGCGGAGGGAAGCATGAAAAAGTTCATGAACCTCTATGTTGAGAAATTCCGACAGTTGGTGAAGGGATAGGAGGGTTCTGATTGGCACAGTATTTTATACGACATCCATTGCAGGCCGTCGTTGCCGCTCTTTTATTGGTGCTGGTCGGCACTGTAACAGCGTTCCGTCTGCCGGTGGCAGAATATCCGGACGTTGCGCCGCCCATGGTTTCGGTGAGTACCACCTACCTTGGAGCGGATGCGGAGGTAGTTCGGGATACGGTAGCCGAGGTCATCGAAACGGAGATTCGCGGCATTGACGGTTTGGAGACCATGGTCTCCCGCTCGGACGCATCGGGCGGCTACTGGCTGGACATCGAATTTTCACCCGGAGTCAACGGGGACATCGCCGCAGTCAATGTGCAGAACCGTATCGCTTCCGTGCAGTCCACCCTTCCTTCGGAGGTACAGGACAATGGGATCGACACCCGGAGAAATTCGCCGGATATGGTCTTCGCCATGTCCCTGTGCTCTCCGAAGGGAACCTATGACAGCATATTTCTCCAGAATTATGCCAAGACCCATTTTATCGACAAGATCAAGCGCGTTTCCGGCGTGGGCAATGTGATGGATTACACCGAGGACTATGCCATGCGCATTTGGCTCCTGCCGGATCAACTGGCGGCGCGGAGGCTGACGGTGGCGGATGTAAGGGCTGCCATACTGGAGCAGAATGTTCGTCCCGCCGTTGGGGTCCTGGGGAAGTCGCCTGTACTCCCAAGCCAGGAAAAGCAGCAAATCGGACGGGTGAAGAGCCGAAGGGAAACCCCGGAGGACTTCGGGAATATCATTCTGAAGGCAGAGGGCAGCAACATCGTTCGCCTGAAGGATGTAGCGCGGATCACCGAGGGCAGGAGGGACACGAGATACGCTTCCTTCCAGGATGGAAAAGAGGCGGCCGCCTACGGGATCTCCCTCATGAACGACGCCAATGCCTTGCAGACCATCGGCGAAGTAAAGAAGATTCTGAAGGAGGCGGAGCCATTTTTCCCGCCGGACATGGAATACCGTATCGTTGTGGATCGCACCAAGTTCATTCAAGCTTCCATGGAAGAAGTATTGTATACCTTTGCCGAGGCGCTGGGGCTGGTGCTCCTCATCGTCTACCTCTTTCTGGGGAGCGGACGCGGAGCCCTGATTACCTTTCTGGCGGTTCCGGTCTCCCTGATTGCCACGTTCTGGGCCTTCCGGGTCTTTGGCTTTTCCATCAATCTCCTGACCTTGTTTGCCATGATTCTGGCCATCGGGCTGGTGGTGGATGATGCCATTGTGGTCATTGAGTGCGTTTCCCGGCACCGGGAGCGGGGACTTTCTGTGCGGGAGGCTGCTATGGCCGCAATGAAGGAGGTGCAGGCTCCCATCCTTGCCATTGCTTTCGTGCTGGCGGCGGTCTTCCTGCCCGTGGCATTTCTGGAGGGCACAACGGGGATTTTGTATCGCCAGTTTGCCCTGACCATTGTTACGGCCATGGGAATCTCTGCCTTTGCGGCCCTGTCCTTGACACCGGCGCTCTGCGTGCTTCTCATGGATGAGAAAAAGGTAGAACATAGGGGAGAGAATGGCATCCTTGGGGGAATATCCCGTTTCCTCAAATGGCTGGAGGGGAGATATCTGCGTTTTCTGGGAGGATGCCTTCGGCGGATGGGATGGGTGCTGGCGGCTTTGCTTTTGATGATGGGAGGAACGGCGGCCCTCTATGGGCTTCTGCCGTCGGAATTCCTTCCCGAGGAAGATCAAGGGTACTTCATGGCGGGACTGAACCTTCCCCGCGGGACATCCCTGAACCATACCATCGATTCCCTGAACCGTTGGACGGATGCCATAGGGAAACAGGAGGGTGTCGGCGGAATCATCGGCATTGCCGGGGTGGATCTCCTGAGCGGCACCACCCAGTCAGATGCCGGGATACTGTACGTTTCTCTCAAAGATTGGGAAGAGAGGGAAGATGTGGGAGCGAGTGTAGAGGACATCATGGAGCAGGCGGAGGAGGCAGCCAAGAGCATCGTGCCGGAGGCCGAGGTGTTCCCGGTAAATCCCCCCTCCATCTCCGGACTCGGCTCCACGGGAGGTATTTCCATGTATCTCCAGGATGTTACGGGCCATACGGACGAGGAACTGCTGTCGGTGGTTCAGAAAGTCACCGCCGCCATGGAGGAACGGAAGGAACTGGCGGATGTGGAATCGGAGTTCAGCATCTCTGCACCCTACGTGGATTTTGACGTGAGTGAGGACAAGGCGAAGGAAATGGGAGTGGACCTCACCGATGTGTATCATGCCATGCAGGTAAACTTTGGCGGAGAAGAAATCAACAATTTCACTCGGTTTGATCAGGTTTACAAGGTGGTTCTGCAAGGGGATGCCTCCTACCGAAGCGGAGCGGATGCCCTAGGACTCATCTTCCTGCGGAACGAGGCGGGAACGATGGTCCCGCTTTCGACGCTGGTACGGGCCGAAGAATCCTCCGGTCCCACCAGCATTACCCGGTACAACGGCGTACGAAGCATCTATTTCAAGGCTGTGCCGGAAGACGGATATTCCGTGAGCGAGGCCATGGATGCCATGGAGGAGGCGGTGGCAGGAAGCGTCCCGGAAGGCTTTCAGGCAGCCTGGGCCGGAGAAAGCCGCCAGGGGAAAGAAGCCCAAAAGGCGGTGCTCTTCCTTCTGGGCTTGTCCCTGCTTTGCGTCTTCCTTTGCATGGTGGCGCTCTATGAGTCCGTGCGCCTTCCCTTCGTGGTGCTTTTATCTGTTCCCGTGGGCATAGGAGGTGCGCTGCTTTCGGAGATGGCGGCCAGGCAGGCCGGCAGTATCTACATGCAGATCGGCATTTTGCTGGTCATCGCTTTGGCGGCAAAGAACGCCATTCTCATCGTGGAGTTTGCCAAGGAGCGCATGGAGCGGGGAGCATCCCCCCTTCATGCTGTCATGACAGCGGCAAAGCTCAGACTGCGTCCCATCCTGATGACATCCATAGCCTTTGTGGCGGGATGCCTTCCCCTTGCTCTGGCCAGCGGCGTAGGAGCGGCGGCAAGAAACAATATGGGCGTAGCCGTGACCGGCGGCATGACAATTGCCACGGTGCTGGGAATCTTCATCGTGCCGGTGCTGTTCGTGCTCATGGCGAAGAGAAGCTGATGGGATAATGAAATGGCATGGGATTTGTGTTCGCACCGGCGCCAGCAGCGTTTCCTTAAATTGCATGGAAGCAGCGAGGGATGAGCCGGCTGCTGAGGGGGAGGAGGATGTCATGATTGAGGTTTATGCGCTGAACCTGACGGACCGTCTGGAGAAGCCGGTGGAAAAATTCTTGCGTTTCTTTCCTCCTGAGCGGCAGGAAAAAATTCTCTTCTATCGTTTCACTGCCGATCGGAACCGTACGCTTTGGGCAGAATTGCTCGTTCGCTATGTTCTTGCAAAAAAGGAATCTTGCCCATTGGAAGAAATCTCCGTTTGGCGGGATGGAAGGGGAAAACCCCATGCAGAGAGCAGTTCCTGGGAGATCAGCCTTTCCCACAGCAGGCATTGGGCCGTGTGCAGCGTTGGGGAGATGCCCAGCGGCGTGGATGTGGAAGAGGCTGCGGAAGACGCACTGGCCATTGCCCGGCATTTTTTTACGGAACGGGAATATCGGCTCATCCAGGCACTGGATGAGAAAAGCCGCGCCCGGGAATTTTTGCGGATCTGGACCATCAAGGAAAGCTATGCAAAGTATACGGGGCAGGGCATGGATGAGGCCATAGCGAAAAGGGAAAGCGCTGAACTTCTTGCAGGGAGCGGCCCGATTGCAGGAAGGAATTTCGTCGTTGACGGCGCAGTCATCGGCCTTTGCGGAAAGCGGGAAATTTTGCCTGGAGAGGTCTGCGTTGTACCTTCGAGTTTCTTTGCACAGTTTGAATAAGGAGTATCCGTTGGCATTGTCGAATAGGTATCTTGTCATTGAAATTCCTGCTTTCATAGTGTAGAATGGAAGATATTGGGATTTCAGCGGATTACTTTCATAAGGTGAGGCGTTTTCTTGCAACAGGTATTAGAACAACATATTCCATTCGAGAATCATCAGGAGGCTTATGCGCTCTTGGGTGAGAGGGATGAATTCCTGCAGGTGATTGCGGAGAATTTTGACTGCAAGACCGTGAGCCGTGGGGACGGCGTGGATTTTATCGGCGAAGCGCAGGAGGTGGAGCAGGCAGCGCGTGTGCTCTACGAGCTGCAATATCTCTATCGGCAGGGGACGAGCCTGACCATGCATGAGGTGCGCTACAGCATCCATCTCGTGAAGGAAGGAAAGAGCGATGCACTGCACAATCTGTTCAGCGATACGATTCTTGTGACCTCCCGGGGGAAACATGTGCGTCCGAAAACCATCGGCCAGCGCATGTATTTGGACGCCATCCGGCACCATTCCGTCACGTTCGGCATTGGGCCTGCGGGGACGGGAAAGACGTATCTTGCAGTCGTGCTTGCTGTGGCGGCGCTCCGGACGAAGGAAGTCAGCAAGATCATCCTCACGCGTCCTGCTGTGGAGGCAGGGGAACGGCTGGGATTTCTGCCGGGGGATTTGCAGGAAAAGGTGGATCCCTATCTGCGGCCTCTTTACGATGCATTGCAGGATATTCTGGGCGTGGATATGTACCAGAAATTCATGGTGAAGGGCATCATAGAGATCGCGCCTTTGGCTTATATGCGAGGCCGCACGCTGGAAGATGCTTTTATCATCTTGGACGAGGCCCAGAATACGACGGGAAAGCAGATGAAGATGTTCTTGACGCGCCTTGGGTTCGGTTCGCGCATGGTGGTGACGGGCGATCTGAGCCAGGTGGACCTGCCGCGCGGCGTTCGCTCCGGTCTGGGGGAGGCACGCGAGGTGCTGGAGGGTGTACCGGGCATTGGCATCGTGGAGCTGCAGCCGACGGACGTGATCCGGCATGAGGTTGTGACGCGCATCGTACAGGCATATGAGCGTTACGAGGAAAGCGGAACCAACGCGGGAAAACAGGAACGGCAGCGAGGGAAAGGAGAGGCATGAGCGTGGAAGTCATCATCAGCAATTATCCCGAAGAGCTCGCCTTTCCGGATGAAATTGAGGAAAATGCAAAAAAAGCCGTGGAAATGGTCGGGAAGCTCTATGGCGTGGAGGCGGCGGAGGTCAGCGTGACGCTGACGGATAATGCCTATATCCATACGCTGAATCGGCAATATCGCAATATCGACCGACCGACGGATGTGTTGTCTTTTGCGCTCAATGAAAGCGAGGAGCCGGAAATTGCGGATGGCCCGGAAGTCAATGTCTTGGGAGATATCATTATTTCGGTGGAGCGTGCAAGGGAACAGGCCAAGGAATATGGGCACAGTCTGCAGCGCGAAATTGCGTTTTTGGCGGTGCATGGCATGCTGCATCTTTTAGGCTACGATCATATGGAAGAAGAAGAGCGCCGGGAGATGGAGCAGGAGCAGCGTTTTGTGATGGAAAAACTTGGAATTTCAAGAGAAGTATAAGGACGGAGCAGCATGGAAGAAACGACAAAGCATTTATCGGGGTTCGTCGCGGTAATCGGGCGCCCGAACGTGGGGAAATCGACGTTGATCAACAGCCTGATCGGGCAGAAGATTGCTATCATGTCGGACAAGCCTCAGACGACGCGAAACCGCATCCTCTGCATTTTGACGCAGCCCGACGCGCAGATCGTCTTTTTGGACACGCCGGGCATCCACAAACCGAAGCATAAGCTCGGACAGTATATGGTAAAGGCCGCAGAGGGGACACTCAAGGAAGTGGATGTGATCTTTTTCGTGGTGGACGTGACGGAGCGCATGGGTTCCGGAGAGTACTATATCCTGGAGCGATTGCAGTCCACGATGCGCCCCGTGATTCTTGTGGCGAACAAATTGGATCTCATTGAAAAAGAGCAGGTGCTTCCCATCATTTCCCATTATACGGAAAAATATCCTTTTGCGGGTGTCGTGCCGATTTCTGCAAGAGATGAAACAAACCTTGACAGACTTTTGATGGAAGCGAAGAAACATCTGCCGGAAGGGCCGCAGTATTATCCGGAGGATATGGTGACAGATCAGCCGGAACGTCTCATCGTGGCGGAGCTGGTGCGGGAAAAAGCTTTGCAGCTCACGCGGGATGAGGTGCCCCATGCGATTGCGGTGGATATCGACGAGATGACGACACGACCGAACGATGATATCTATGTGCGGGCGACCCTTTATGTGGAGCGTGACTCACAGAAGGGAATTATCATCGGCAACCACGGGAGCATGCTGAAACAGATTGGGGAGCTTGCGCGCAAGGACATCCAGATGCTTTTGGGTGCCAAGGTGTTTTTGGATCTCTGGGTCAAGGTGAAGAAGGACTGGCGGAACCGTGACAATGTCCTGCGCAATTTCGGATTTGGCGACAAATAAATGGGCAGGTATCAAACAGAGGCAATCGTGCTGGGCGTGCACAACTGGGGCGATGCGGATAAGATGGTGACTCTCTTCACGCAGGAGCGGGGCCGCATTCGCGCCGCCGCATTCGGCTGCCGCCGCGCAAGGAGCCCCCTTGCCGCAGGCATGCAGATGTTCCAGCATATCGACTGTGAGCTGACAGAGGGGCAGAAGGTGGATACCATCCGCCAGTGCAGTATTTTGCGGCGGTATCGCAGGCTCAGCGAGAATCTGGATGCCATGGCGTATGGCTCTTTTATCGCAGAACTTGTATCGGAGCTCATGCCGGAGCATGTGCCGGAGACGGCGGTATTTGCACTTTTGCAGGAAATCTTTGCCACCTTCGAGTATCGGAATGCAAGGGTGACGGCACTGATTGCGGCATATCAGCTCATGGAATACTCCGGTATGCAGCTTTCCTACGGGCATTGCGTCCATTGCGGAAAAGAGCTTGCGGGAGATGCCCGCTTCTCTATCAGCGACGGCGGCGCACTTTGCGAAGACTGCTACGCGGAAAGGACGCTCCCGTACTCCGAAGCCTTACGGCAATTCATTCTGTCGCTCCGCACGTTTGACTGGAAACAGGAGACGGAGCTGCAGGTAAAAAAACAGGAACTTCTGCAGGCAGAGCAACTGCTGCTGCATTATCTGCGCACACTGTTCGGGAAACCTCTGCGCTCTTTGGAGTTTTTGGGACAGATGGGATAGGTTGGTTGTAACATGACGTTGCAGGGATACGGCTTTTTCTGCGCGTCAAAAAAATTTTTTGGAAAGAGGTCGTTACTATGAAATTTCAGGAACTCATCCTGGCGTTGCAGCAGTTCTGGTCAGAACAAGGCTGCATCCTGGCCGAGCCCTATGATGTGGAAAAGGGCGCAGGCACTATGAATCCGTTCACCTTTTTGCGGGTGCTCGGGCCGGAGCCGTGGAACGTGGGCTATGTGGAGCCTTCCCGCCGCCCGGCGGATGGACGATACGGGGACAACCCGAACCGCCTGTACCAGCATCATCAGTTCCAGCTTATCATGAAGCCTTCGCCGAACAATATTCAGGAACTTTATTTGGAGAGCTTGGAACGCCTTGGCATCGATCCGAAGAAGCACGATATCCGCTTTGTGGAGGACAACTGGGAATCCCCGACCCTCGGCGCGTGGGGCCTTGGCTGGGAAGTCTGGCTGGACGGCATGGAGATCACGCAGTTCACCTATTTCCAGCAGGTCGGCAGTCAGGACGTGAAGCCCGTGGCGGTGGAGATCACCTATGGGCTGGAGCGTCTTGCCATGTATATCCAAGGGGTGGAGAACGTCTATGATGTGCAGTGGACCGATGACTATACCTATGGGGACGTGTTCCACCAGAACGAATTCGAGCAGTCCAGTTATGCTTTTGACCTGTCGGACGAAGAGCTCTTGTTTGATTTGTTCGAGAAGTATGAGAAGGAAGCGGTGCGTGTCATTGAGAAGGGGTTTGTGCATCCTGCCTATGACTATGTGCTGAAATGCTCCCATACCTTCAATCTTCTGGACGCCCGTGGCGCCATCAGCGTCTCGGAGCGCACGGCGTTCATCGGACGGGTGCGGAGGCTTGCGAGACTCTGTGCAGAGTGCTATCTGAAACAGCGTGAAGAGCTTGGTTATCCGATGCTCAAGAGGGGGAAAAAGGCATGAGCAAGAGATTGTTGCTTGAAATCGGTACAGAAGAAGTTCCCGCGCATGTGATGCCGGGCATTTTGAAGGAACTTGCGGAAAAGGCAGAAAAGGCACTGCAGGAGCAGCGCATCGGCTTTTCCTCCGTGCGCACGGTGGGGACACCGCGGCGTTCGGCATTGCTTGTGGAGGGGCTGGAAGAGCGCCAAGCGGATATTTCCAGTGAGAATCGCGGGCCGTCCGTACAGATCGCGTTCGATGCAGATGGGAATCCGACAAAGGCTGCCCAGGGGTTTGCACGCGGACAGAAGGTCGATCCGAAGGATTTGGTGGTCAAGGACGGATATGTCTATGCCATGGTGCATGAAGAGGGCAAGGCGACGGCAGAGCTGTTGCAGTCCATCTTGCCGGAGCTGATCTGCGGCCTGAGCTTCCCGAACAGTATGCGCTGGGCTGATCTGGACTTCAAATTCATTCGCCCGCTGCGCTGGATGGTTGCGCTCTACGGCAGCGAGGTCATTCCCTTTGAGGTCGCGGAGGTTCCCTCCGGGCGCGTTTCCCGCGGACACCGCTTCCTGAGCCAGGGGGATTTCGAGATTGCGGATGCGGAAAGCTATGAAAAAGCCTGTGAGGAGCAGTTCGTCATTGTAGATCAGGAGCGCCGCAAGGCCATGATCCGCGAGCAGATCGAAAAGACCGCAAAGGATCACGGCGGCGTAGCGGAGATCACGGAGGATCTGCTGGAAGAAGTGCTCTATCTGGTGGAATATCCCACAGCGCTTTGCGGGAAATTCGAGGAAAAGTATTTGAAATTGCCTGCGGAGGCAGTCATCACGCCCATGCGCGACCATCAGCGCTATTTCCCGGTCAAGACCGAGGCGGGCGCACTGCTCCCGCTGTTCATCACGGTACGCAATGGCGGCAGTGACTATCTGGACGTGGTGCAGCACGGCAATGAGCGCGTATTGAAAGCCCGCCTGGAGGATGCGCAGTTCTTCTTTGACGAGGATCGCAAGAAATCTCTGGAGGAACACCGGGAAAAGCTCAAGACGGTGGTGTTCCAAGAAGGGTTGGGCTCGGTCTATGAAAAGACGGAACGCCTGCAGAAACTCGCGGAAAAAATCAGCGATGCACTGGGCGTTTCTGCGGAGGATAAAGAGGCGGCACTGCGCGCGGCGCTGCTCTCAAAGGCAGATCTTGTGACCGGCATGGTGACGGAGTTCACGGAGCTGCAGGGCATCATGGGGCGCGAGTATGCGCGGCTGGATGGCGAGAGCGAGGCCGTTGCGCTGGCGATTGATGAGCACTATATGCCGAGATTCGCCGGCGACAAGCAGCCGCAGACAGTTGCCGGACGCATTGTGAGCGTTGCGGACAAAATCGACAATTTGGTTGCCACGTTCAGCAGGGGACTGATTCCCACGGGATCGCAAGATCCGTTTGCGCTTCGCCGTCAGGCTTTGGGGCTTGTGAATATGCTCGTGGAAGCAAAATATCAGCTTTCTTTGCGGGAACTGGTCGATACGGCGATGGATCTGCTTTCCATCACAGATGCGAGGGCTCGCGCGAAAATGCAGCAGGATGTGTCGGACTTCATGCGCTTGCGTCTCAAGAATGTCTTGGCGGGCAAGGTGCGCTATGATGTAGTGGATGCGGTACTGGCGGATGTGGACGACCTCTATGCTGTGACGCTCCGTGCACAGGCGGTCGAAGATTTCATCCGTCGGGAACAGTCGGAGAAATTCGTGCAGGCCTTTGTCCGGGCGGGCAATCTCGCCAAAAAGGCGGAGAGTACGGCAATCGATGAAGCCTTGTTCCAAACCGATGAAGAAAAAGCGTTGTTTGCTGCGTTCCGGACGGCAGGGAAGACTGTGACAGAATTCACATCGAAGCGTGATTTCTCCGGCGCGGCGGAAGCGCTGACGGCGCTGGCAGCGCCAATTGACGCTTTCTTCGATGCTGTCATGGTCATGGATCCGGATGAAAACATACGGAATAACCGTCTGGGACTCTTGAAGTCCATCCATCTGCTCACCAATCAGGTCGCCGACTTCAGCAGGATTGTGCTGGGGTAGGTTCCTTCACTGGATGACACTTATGGAACGAGCGGCCGCAGTGCGTTGCTGCGGTCGTTTTTCCTTGCATCGGCAGGATTTCCCCGCCTCGCGGCGAAATCCTGCCGGGTGGGATGAAGAGCAGGACGACAGGAAGGGAGTGTCCGCATGCCGCATTTTGCGGTGTGTATTTTTCCTTTGTGAGGTTTATTACATATGAGGATCAAGGTTTTGTTTCAATCAGCCGTGCGAATGCTCAGTTCACTGATTATCCTCTCCGTGGGCGCAGCAGCACAGGCTGAAGGCACTGCCGTGAAGGATATCCCGTTTGCGGCAATCGATGGTGTCCGTATTGGCAATGCCCAGAATGACCAAGGAAAGACGGGAGTTACGGTGCTTTGCTTTCCGAATGGCGCAAAGACAGGAGTGGATGTCAGCGGCGGCGGCCCCGCGTCAAGGGAAATGTCTGCGCTTGACCCCACGAAAGAGGACATCGGCGTTCACGCAATTGTCCTGGCCGGAGGGAGCGCCTATGGGCTGGCCGCATCCGATGGTGTGATGAAATGCTTGGAAGAGAACGGCATCGGCTTCGATACGGGGGTCGCTCTCGTCCCGTTGGTCGTGCAGTCGGACATCTATGACCTTTCCTATGGGAGGTCGGACATCCGCCCGGACAGTGCGATGGGTTATGAGGCTTGCCGAAATGCTCTTGCAGGGGGAGAGCCGTTGAGCGGATCCGTCGGTGTAGGCGTGGGAGCGACGATAGGAAAGCTTTGCGGCATGAAGCAGTCACAGAAAAGCGGCATAGGCTACCACGCGGTACAACTCGGCACATTGAAGCTGGGAGCTGTTGTCGTGGTGAACGCCATTGGGGACGTATATGCGCATGGGCAAAAAATAGCGGGACTGATGAATGCGCAGCGCACGGAGTTTATCGACAGTGTACAGGAACTGTACCGTCGCACAGATTCTCGTGACTTGTTCCCTCGCACGAATACGACACTTGGTGTCATTGTCACGAACGGCAAGTTTGATAAGGCGCAGCTCACACGCATAGCGGCGCAGGCAAGAAACGCTTATGCCCGCTCCATCAATCCCGTGGGGACGCTTGCTGACGGCGATACCATCTACGCGTCTTCCTGCGGAGTGCCGGTGGATGCGGATATCAATGTGGTTGGTACACTGGCGGCTGAAGTCATGGCCAAGGCCATCGAAAATGCGATTGTTTCGTCCAAGATGGATGATGCTGAGTATTTGTCTCATTGTCCGGACTTGCCGACAACACAGGAGTGAATGAAGCTGATTTCGGAGGATTATTTTATTTTTGCAGGAAGGATTTTGCAATTATTTGGCGAATGATACAAGTAATCGTGAATGTATGGGAAAATGAGGCGTATGGAGGCGAGAATGTGCATAAGATAGATAGTTTGGGGTGCGGATGAGGGAGATTCTGGCACAGGTGTGAACATTTTGTTGAAATTCATTCGTACATGTGGTAGATTAATAGGAGAAAAGTATTAGTTCTGAAGGAGGGCTGGAGTATGGAACAAGAGATTCCTGAAGGCTCTGTGCTCAACCAGCTTCGTTTATATTTCAATACCTTACAGCAGACAGGGAACAGTTATTTGTTTGTGACGGATATGAAGACGGGGACGGTGCTTCTGTCCGATAACTTCGTAGAAGATTTCGATTTACCCGGCATCGTGCTGGAGGACATGGACAAATATTGGCTCCCGATTATCTATGAAGGCGATCGGAATCGTTATACGGCAAGCCTGAAAGCGGTATTCGAGACGCATGTGACGGACGAGCACAATTTGGAATATCGTGTGCAGTACCGGAACGGCGAGTTCGGATGGGTGAACTGTCGCGGGAAGCTTGCCCGTGACGAGGACGGCACACCCGTGTTTTGGGCCGGCGTCATCATCAAGATGGATCAGCGGCTTCGTGCGGACAGCGTTACGGGACTTTTGAACCGCTACGCGATGAACAAGACATTGAAGGATGAGCTTGAGGCATCGGCCGGCTGCCATGGCGCTGTTGTCATCATTGGTCTGGACAATTTCCACGTCATCAAGGAGACCTATGGGCATCATTTCGGCGATGTGGTGTTGAAGCAGATTGCGCAGAACATCATGAATGTGCTGCCTCCGGATATTCTGCTTTACAAGCTGGATGGGGATCATTTCGGATTCCTATGGCCGGATGCGATGCCGGACGAAATGGAAATCATCTTTTCCAGTATTCAGCTCTGCATGCGCGAGGTGCGTGACGCGGAGGACACCCTTTATTGTACGGCATCCGCCGGCGCAGCGTTCTACCCGGTAGACGGCACGGAGTCCGTCACGCTGATGAAGTATGCGGAAGCGGCCTTGGACATGGCGCGGCGCCAGGGCAAGGATCGTATCTGCTTCTTCTCGAAGGAGAATTATGATCGCTGGCGTTACGATGTGGGAATGCAGAGCCTCATGCAGAACTGTATTGCAAAGGGCTGCGAGGATTTCATGCTTTACTATCAGCCGCAGGTGGATGCGAAGGACGGCAGGCTCATTGGTGCGGAAGCGCTGCTTCGCTGGCGGGACAAAGATGAGACGATCGTAGCGCCGATGCAGTTCATCCCGTTTCTGGAAAAATCCCGCATGATCATCCCCGTGGGTCACTGGATTATTGAGCAGGCGTTTGCGACTTGCAAGGAGTGGCAGAAGTATCAGCCGGATTTCCTGATGAGCATCAACATTTCCCTCTATCAGTTGGAGGAGCATATGTTCTTCCCGTTTGTGGAGGATTGCGTTGCGCGTTATGAGCTGGACCCGCACACCATTATCTTCGAGTTGACGGAAAGCCAGAGCGTCACAGATTGGGATTTCGTGAACCAGCAATTCCAGAAATTCCATTCCCTCGGTATCCAGATTGCCATGGATGATTTCGGCACAGGGTATGCGTCGCTGGGCTACCTCAAGAATTTCGCCTGCAATATTGTAAAGGTCGACCGCGTGTTCATCATCGATATCATGCGGGATGAATATGACCGCAATCTCGTGAAGTATGTCATCATGCTTTGCCATAGCATCGGCATGAAAGTCTGCATCGAGGGCGTTGAGGAGAAAGAGGCCTATGAGTATCTGCGCGACGAGTGCGACGCGGATCTCATTCAGGGGTTTTATTTTGGCAGGCCGGAGCCGAAGGATGTGTTCCTTCAGAGGTTTGGGGCGAAGTGATGTTTTTTCACAGCATGCGAAGGACAGGCTTGTTGCCTGTCTTTTTCATTGCGGAAAAGGATTTTTCCCAAATGTGTGTAATACTTTACGTGAAGGCAGCAGGAGGATAGCGGGGGAGGTGCGAGCTATGACCATTCGGGAAAGAACGGAAGAACTGGAATATGAGACCTTGTCGCCATTTGCGGCAAAGAGCCGGGAGGCAAAGCGGAAGGTGCCAATGGCAGAATGCAATTTCCGCACGAAATTCCAGCGGGACAGGGATCGCATCCTGCACTCCAAATGCTTCCGCAGGCTGAAACACAAGACGCAGGTCTATATCACGGCAGGCGATCACTATCGTACACGCATGACACACAGCTTGGAGGTATCGCAAATCTCCCGCACGATTGCGCGGGGATTGCGGCTCAATGAGGATTTGACAGAGGCGATTGCCTTGGGGCATGATGTAGGGCATACGCCTTTCGGACATGCAGGGGAAGCCGCCATGGAAAAGCTCATTGGACATTTTTCCCACAACGAGCAGAGCCTACGTGTGGTAGAATATCTGGAGCGCGACGGACACGGGCTGAATCTTACCATGGAGACGAAGGACGGGATCGTGAACCATACGGGGAAGGGACTCCCAAAGACACTGGAAGGACGCATCGTGCGCACAGCGGATCGCATTGCTTACCTCTGTCATGATTATGATGACAGTCTGCGGGCGGGGATGCTGGCAGCAACGGATTTGCCACAGGAGGTACAGAAACGGTTTGGGGTGGATGCGTCGCAAATGATTACCAGCATGGTGTCGGATATGATTCTGGCTTCTGAGGGAAAGGATGATATCTGCCAGTCCGACGAGGTGAAGGAAACCATGGAGCTGTTCCGGGATTTCATGTTCCGGCATGTCTATCGCTCCGAACGCCTCACAAGAGAACGTGAACAGGCGGTGTTCGTGCTGCGTGAGCTGTTCAACTACTTTATGACGCATACAGGGGAACTGCCGGAGGAGTATCAGGCACGCAGGGAACGCTGGGGAAAGGAACGCACAGTGACGGACTATGTGGCAGGTCTCACGGACAGTTACGCTGTGGCGCTGTTCCACAATATTTTTCTTCCTCCTGTAGGATGGAACAGGGATATGCAAAAGTGAAGAATGAACGGATGGTATGCAGGCCCCGTCAGGAACTAAATGTTGACAGCATAGGACTTTCGTAGTATACTATGAAAGTGCTTTTACATGATTATGTATTCCTTTATAAAGCACTTATAGTAGGCAGGGCGGGGCACTGATATGTATAGGATCGGTGTCCCGCTTTGTGGTTCAGCTCCGTACATTCTTTTTCCTTGTATTCTTTTGGGAGGGCTGTTTTTGGATGAAATTTTTCATGGCTTGAATCCGATGCAAAGGGCAGCGGTAGAGCATATGGACGGGCCGTTGCTCATCATGGCGGGCGCCGGCTCGGGGAAGACGCGGGTGCTGACCTGCAGGATTGCAAATCTCTTGGCACACGGCGTGCGTCCTTGGCAGATTTTAGCCATCACCTTCACGAACAAGGCTGCGACGGAGATGCGGGATCGCGTGGACCGCATGATTGGCGAAAGCGCCAAGGAAGTCTGGCTCAGCACTTTCCACTCTTTTTGCGCGCGGTTCCTGCGCAGGGAAATCGAGGCAACGGAACTCTATCAGAAAAATTTTGTTATCTATGATTCCGGTGATTCCCAGACCGTCATCAAGAACTGCATCAAGGAACTGAATCTGGATGAGAAGCAGTACGCGCCTGCCGCGATACAGAACAGGATTTCCAACGCAAAGAATCTTTTGCAAGGGCCGCGTGCCTTTGAAAAAGAGGCCGGGGATTTCTTTGAGCAGAAGGTTGCCGATGTTTATCGTCTGTATGCAAAGAAGCTGCGGGAAAACAACGCGCTGGATTTTGACGATCTGCTGATGATTTCCGTGATTCTTCTGGAGGAGCATGAGGATATCCGTGAAAGGTATCAGAACCGGTTCCGATATATTCTCGTGGATGAGTATCAGGACACGAACGGCGCGCAGTACCGGCTCACCAAGCTTTTGGCGGAGCAGCATCACAATCTCTGTGTCGTAGGCGACGCGGATCAGTCCATCTATGGCTGGCGCGGCGCGGATATCCGCAATATCATGGATTTTGAAAAGGACTATCCCGAGGCAAGGACGATCAAACTGGAGCAGAACTATCGCTCGACAAAGGTGATCCTCGCCGCCGCGAATGCGGTCATTGCGCACAATGTCAACCGCAAGCCGAAAAACCTTTGGACCGAGAATCCGGAAGGGGAGATTATTTCCTCCTACTGTGCACGGGATGAACGCGATGAGGCAAGCTTCATTGCGAACACGATTTTGAAGCAGAAAACCCTTTCCAAGGCAGCATATGGCGACATGGCAATCCTATATCGCACGAATGCGCAATCCCGTGTGCTGGAGGAAGGGCTCATGCGTGCAGGGGTTCCCTACACGATGGTCGACGGCTTGAAGTTCTATGACCGCAAGGAAATCAAAGACGTCATCGCTTATTTGCGCGTCATCTACAATCCGATGGATTCCGTCAGCCTGATGCGCATCATCAACGTACCGAAGCGTGGGCTCGGCAATACCAGCCTTGGACGATTGAATGCCGCAGCTGCGGAAATGGGGCGCTCCCTTTTTGATATTATCTCCAACGAGGATTTGCTGGATGGAATCCAGGGCATCACGGCCCGCGTGAAAACACCGTTGGAAGCGTTCAGCGCCTTGATTTTCGATTTTATCGGGCATCAGGCGACGATGCCGCTGGATCTGATGATTGAAAAACTTTTGGTGGAATCGGGCTACCAAAAGGAATTGGAAGAGGACAAGAAACCGGAAAACGAAACGCGGCTGGAAAATCTGAAGGAATTTGTCGGTGTGGCAAAGGATTTCATGAAGAGTGAGGAAGAGCCGACGCTTGAGAATTTTCTGGGGCAGATTGCGCTGGTCTCGGATATCGACAACGCAGATATGGTGGATGACCGCGTGACGCTCATGACGCTTCATTCTGCGAAGGGGCTGGAATTCCCCATTGTATTCCTCGCCGGCATGGAGGAAGGGATTTTTCCTCATTCCCGCACGCTCATGGACGAAGACCAGCTGGAGGAGGAGCGGCGTACCTGCTACGTGGGTATTACGCGCGCGCAGAAAAAACTCTATCTTACCCATGCCAGCTTTCGCACCCTTTTCGGGCAGAGCAATATGAATCCGCCTTCGCGCTTCCTAAAGGAAATACCTGCGCAATATCTGGAAGACCGGAACGCAGAGGGCAGTTTCGGCTGCTCGGGGAGATCGGCAGCGGAGCCTGAAGGCAGGACCTTCGGTGGCTATGGCAAACGAAGCAGCTATGGGGAGAGCTTGGGAGAGTCTGCATTCCGTCCGTCAGCACGGCAGATGGGAACGGCCAGGCCGCAGGGCAAGCCGCAGTCCGCATGGGAAGCGCTGCAGGCAGTACGGAAAAAGCAAGTGCCGGCCGCGGAGCATCCGGGAACAGCCATCAAACCTGATATGAAGACGATTTGGAAGGTCGGGGACAAGGCCCGGCATGGGAAATGGGGCATTGGCACTGTGGTGGCAGTTCGTGGAGCAGACGAGGAGACAGAACTGCAGATCGCGTTTCCGAATCAGGGCATCAAACGCCTGATGCAGAAGTATGCGCCAATTGAAAAGGTGTGATGGGGAGTGGCAGGGCAAGAAACAATGAATGACCTGAAAAACAAGGACATAAAGGAAATCAAAAAACAACTGACAGAGTTGCGGAAACAGATACGGCATCATAATGCGCTCTATTACGAGAATGACGATCCTGAAATCTCCGATTATGAGTATGACCGGCTCATGCTGCAGCTCAAAGCGATAGAATCGGAATTTCCGGAGCTCATCACCAAAAACTCTCCCACGCAGGTCGTGGGCGGGAAGGCAAAGCGGGAGGCAGGCGTGCTCGTCAAGCATGATGTGCCGATGCTTTCCCTGCAGGATGTCTTTTCCAAGGTTGAGGTGGACGAGTTTGTGGAGCATCTGCAGAGTGTTCTGGATGCGCCGGAATTTGTCGTGGAGGAAAAGATTGATGGTCTCTCTCTTGCGCTTCGATATGAAAACGGGGTATTGGTACGGGCCATTACGCGCGGCGATGGCATCCTGCAGGGGGAGGATGTGACGGAAAACGCGCGTGTCATCGAGGATGTGCGGGAGGAACTGGTGGAAAAGCTGCCCTATTTTGAGATTCGCGGCGAGGTCTATATGGAAAAGCAGGCCTTTGAAGCGGTCAATGAAAGGCAGGAACTTTTGGGGCTCAAGCCCTTCGCGAATCCGAGAAACTGTGCGGCAGGCACCCTGCGGCAGCTGGACAGCCGCGTCACCAAGGAGCGCAGGCTCTCGCTTTTTATCTTTAATTTGCAAAAGGCAGAGGGGAAGGTGTTTGAAACGCATACTTCTGCCTATGAGTTCATGAAAGCGCAAGGCATCAAAGTCATTCACAGCTATACCGTCTGCCATAATGCAGAGGAAGTGTGGCAGGCCATTCAACGCATCGGGGAGAGCAGGGGGAATCTGCCCTATGATATCGATGGCGCCGTCGTGAAGCTGAATCGTCTGGCGGATCGAGAGAAATTAGGCGCGACGTCCAAGGTGCCCAGATGGGCAATTGCCTATAAATATCCGCCGGAAGAGAAGGAGACGATACTCCGAAGCATTGAGCTTTCCGTCGGGCGCACAGGGCGCATTACGCCGACGGCGGTCTTCGATCCGATCCGTCTTTGCGGAACGACGGTGGAACGCGCCACGCTGCACAATCAGGACTTCATTGATGAGCTGGATATCCGCTTGGGCGATACCATTCTCGTCTATAAATCCGGCGAAATCATCCCAAAGGTAAAAGCAGTCGTCAAAGAAAAGAGAACGAGCAGTTCCGTTCCCTATCAAATCGGTACGCAATGTCCTGTCTGCGGACATCCGGCTGAGCGCGAGGAAAACACTGCGGATATCAAATGCACGAATCCGAACTGCCCCGCGCAGATGGAAAACCATATCCTGAACTTTGTAAGCCGCAACGCGATGGATATCAAGGGATTCGGGCTTGCTTATGTCCACGAGCTCATCGAGCAGGGATATGTGAAGAATATCGCGGATATCTATCGTCTGAAGGAATCACGTGACGATCTCATTGCGCGCGGACTGTTGGGAAAGGAAAAGAATACGGACAAACTGCTTGCGGCAATCGAGGCAAGCAAGGAGAACGACCCGCAGCAGCTCCTGACAGGACTTGGCATCTCGGGCATCGGGCGTGCCGCGGCACGGGATATGATACAGGCCTTCCATTCCATTGATGCCCTGCGAAGCGCTTCTGAGGAGGAACTGCTGGCAGTTCCTGATCTGGGAGAGATCAGCGTGCATCATATCCGTGCATTCTTTGCAGATGAGCAGAACCGGAGGCTTTTGGACGAACTCAAAGCACTGGGGCTTCGCATGGAGCGCGAGATTGCTTTGGCAAATGAGCCTCAGAGCTTGGCAGGCAAGACCTTTGTCATCACCGGAACGCTGCCTACCATGGGACGCCAAGAAGCAGCAGAGCTCATTGAAAAGCACGGAGGCCGTGTGAGCGGCAGCGTCTCGAAAAAAACGGACTTCCTTTTGGCTGGCGAAGCAGCGGGGAGCAAGCTTCGGAAAGCGCAGGAGTTAGGTATTTCCATCCTTTCGGAGGAAGATTTCCGAAATATGATTTCATAATTTCATGATTATTGCTCCAGAGGGGGTTGCTTATGTTGATTTCCATGGGCATTGCGATTGTCGTGCTCGTTGCCGGGTTTGTTGCATTGATCAAGGGCGCGGATCTTTTTGTCGAGGGCAGTTCAGCGATTGCGAAGCGTTTCCGCATTCCTTCCATTGTCATCGGGCTTACCATCGCGGCAATGGGAACAAGTCTGCCGGAGCTTGCGGTGAGTGTATCTGCCGCATGGAACGGACACAGCGAGATGGCAATCAGCAATGTCACAGGCTCGAATCTTTTTAATCTGCTTGTCGTAGCAGGTGTTTGCGCGCTTTATGCGCCGCTCACGGTGCAGCGCAGCAACCGCATGGTGGAATTTCCCATATGCATCTTGGCCGTCGTGCTTATGGCGGTTTTCGGGGCGACAGGCGCAGGGATGGATGGCGCGTTCGGCAGCATTGGTCGCGCGGAGGGGATCGCATTCCTCGCATTGTTTGCCTTGTTTCTTGCCTACACGGTGCGCAGCGCCCTGAAAAGCCGCAGTGCATCGGAGGAGGAAGATGCAGATGAGGAAGCGCTTTCCCTGGGAAAAAGCGTCTTCTACATCCTAATTGGGCTGACTGCCATCAAGTTTGGCGGTGATTTCGTCGTAGGAGGGGATGCAGAGCTTGCAGGCTTTGGTTTTTCCTACGGTGCTGTCGCGATTGCCCGCGTATTCGGCATGAGCGACACGCTTATCGGCCTTACCATTGTTGCTGTCGGCACCAGTCTGCCGGAGCTTGTCACTTCCATCGTCGCCGCAAAGAAGAACGAGGTGGATATGGCCATCGGAAATATCCTCGGTTCCAATATCTTCAACGTGCTTTTCATTCTTGGCATGACGGTCGTAATCACGCCGGTGTCCTTTGTGATGGAAAATTTCATCGATACGTGCATTCTCATTGCGGCTAGCATTATGGTCTGGATCTTCACATGGACCGAAGAAAAGCTTGTGCGCTGGGAGGGCGCCGTCATGGTGCTTTGCTATGCGCTCTTTCTTTCCTATGCGGTGGCCAGGGTCTATTTCCTTTAGGCGGCGTTTTCAGCGGTTCATCGGACTCTCATAGCAAATGAGCAGCTGGTCGCCGGGGCAGAGCTGCCCGTGACGCTCGGCAAGCCATGGATTCAGTTCGCGAACATCCTGCTCGAAATCCAGAATGTAGCGTCTGCTGCCGGTTTCCGCAAGATAGCGCTCACAGATATTCCGAAGCGTATCCCCGGATCTGACCGTATAGGTCTCCCGTGTCTCTGCCGGTTCATGCGAGTAGAAACCGCAAGCCGTCCAGCCTGCACAAAACAGGAGGAAGGCTGTCAGATACTGCTTCATTTTACGATAACGCTGTTTGCGAATTTCCTGCTTTTGCTGCATGCGCATATGAAAGTTCATGTGAATCTGCCTCCTGTTTCAAAATAGGAAAGATGGTGTTCTGTAAAAGCGGTTGCGTTTTCGAAACTTATTTTATTGCGAAAATGCAACTTTGTCAAGAGGGGTTCATAAAAAAGTTGCGCAAACGCAACAAGAGAGGTATAATGGGAAATGACAAGGATGCAGGTATACGAAAATAAAACAGAGGTGTGGTGCGTATGCAGAATATCCAGGAACGAAGAAAGGAATTGGGCCTGACCCTTGCGGATGTCGCGAAGGCTGTCGGTGTGAGCAAAGGGACGGTTTCACGGTGGGAATCCGGACAGATTGATAATATGCGGCGCGATCGTCTGACAGCATTGGCAAAAGTACTGCAGGTGTCCCCGTTGTCTCTCATGGGGATGGAGGATGATCCGTCGCCGGAAGTATTGCCGGACAATGTGCAGCCCGTACGCCATCAGAAGGGAGTCCCTTTGCTGGGACGTATTGCGGCAGGCACGCCGATTTATGCGGAGCAGAATATCGAGGGATATGAGTATCTCCAGTCAAACGTACAAGCGGATTTTTGTCTGGAAATACGGGGAGACAGTATGATCAACGCCGGCATCCATACGGGAGATATCGTATTCATCCGCCAGCAGCCGGAAGTCTCGGAGGGCGAGATTGCCGCTGTATTGGTAGACGGGGAAGCGACGTTGAAGCGCTTTTACCGTCATGGCAATGCCGTGGAGCTGCGGCCGGAAAACAGCCAGTATAAATCCATGTTCTTTACAGAGGACAATTGCATGCAGTTCCAAATCCTTGGAAAAGCAGTTGCCCTGCAGACGTTGTTGTAGGCACGGATGGGGATGTTGAAAGGATGTAGCGATATGCACTTGCTTCGTATTTTTTTGTGTGTGGCAGTGATCCTGTGCGGGGCAGCGGCAGTCTGCCAAGCGGAGGGGGAGGAAATCCCGGGAAATGAGACGGTTGAGCGTGCAGCGCCTGCTTCAGCAGCTCGACTGGCGTATGAGAAATCGAAAATGCGCCTGATTGCCTCAGTGATGTCCATGGCTTCCTATGAAGGCGATACGAATGTCTTGGTGCGCAATTTGCTGGCGGAAGGCGGCTGGGAAGTCAACCGATATATAGAGAATAATGCAATGGCGGATGCTCAGTGTTTCCTTTTCCAGCGAAAGCCGGAGGGAGAGGAAGAAAATATCTCCGTTTTGGCAATCACGGGAACACAGAGCGAGAAAAATGCGGAAGAGGATCTGCGCATGCATCGTGTCCCCTTTGGCGGGGATTCGCCTGCTGCTTTCCGACAGATCGCGGACCGAAAAGATCTGGGAGAGTCCTATCCGCTGGTGCATCAAGGATTCGAGAATCATACATGGGCGGCCTTGTTCGTCAAGCCAATCGAAAGTTTTGGCGGATTGACCTTGGGGGAGTATTTGGCAGAAAAGCTGAAAGAGAATCCGCAAAAAAAACTTTATTTGACGGGTCATAGTCTGGGAGGAGCTGTTGCTGTCCTGGCGGCAGCCAGACTGTCCGATATGGGAGTTCCTGCGGGACAGATGGAAGTCATCAGTTTTGGTGCGCCGGCCATCGGCAACAAAGCATTTGCCCAAATGTATGAAAATCGGTTTACAATGGAAAATGTGGGTATGAAAGGAGATCCGGTAAAAGGTATCCTGCAGGCGGTTGCGGCAGGTTATGTCCAATTTGGAGAAACAGTGGAGCTCCCGCATGAAAAATCAAGAGAGCGATTCCCCCATGAAATGGTCTACTATGTGGATGGCGCAATCCGTTCTTATTGCAAGGCGAAAGAAGCTGCGGGAATGCTGGAGGATTCCGCTTTTTATTTGATGCAGAAACCGACCGTCCAGGCCAAAATCTATATTGCACCGCTGCAGAGCACGGTGGATGAGTCCTTGCGTGAAACTCTGCCGTATTTTGAGATTGTGCGCAAGGAAATCTTTGCCGCAGACATCGCGGATCCTGTGTTTGGTGAAAAAAACGGACATGTGGAGGAAATCTGCGCCATGGCAAAAGCTGCCGGGTGTGACTATGTGCTGATCCAGCAAATGGAGGGCGAACGCCTAAAATATGAGAAGGAAGGGCGAATCATCACAATGGATGAGCTGCTGTACGATAAGGACGGCAATCTTTTAGGCATGAATTCTTCCATGGCCACCACGAAAGAAATGACGGCACTGGAAGCAGAGATATCTGTGTTGCAGTCAGGACAGGAACTTCGGCTGGAGAGTCTGCGTTCTGTGAAATCATAAAGGGAGGAGACAGACAATGTATACACTTTCAGACCGTTCTTTCAAAGGAATCACGCCGCAGATCCACGAGGAGGCCTTTGTGGCGCCTCAGGTGTTTCTTTCAGGGGATGTGCGCGTCGGACGCTATTCCAGTCTCTGGCCCTGCGTAGTGGCACGCGGAGATGTCAACTATATTTCCGTTGGTGAATGCTCGAATGTGCAGGATTTGACCTGCCTGCATGTGGCGGATGATTATCCATGCATCATCGGGGATTATGTGACCATCGGCCATGGAGCGGTGATTCATGGCTGCGAAATCGAGGATCATGTTCTGATTGGCATGAACGCGACGGTACTGACCGGCGCGAAGGTCGGGCGCGGTTCGATCATCGCAGCCGGCGCACTGGTACGCGAGAATGATGTGATACCGCCGAATTCCCTTGTTGTGGGAGTTCCAGGCAAGGTGGTCCGCACCCATGACCGTATGGAAAGCATTCATGCGCAGGCCATCAAATACAAGTCCGAATGGGCGATCGAGTATGGTGTCTATCCGAATATCGGCGGCGAAGTCTACCACGGTGAGAAAATCATCTGAAAATCTTTTCATTTTTTAGGAGGTGTCTTTATGGATAACAAGGCGATGTACAAGATTTCCTATGGATTGTTCGTGCTCACAGCGAATGACGGGACGAAAGACAATGGCTGTATCATCAATACGGTCACGCAGGTGACGGTCGATCCCAATCAGATTACGATCGCGGTCAATAAAATGAACTATACGCATGATATCATTGCCGCCTCGAAACAGTTCACAGTGTCTGCCATCAGTGAGGCAGCGGATTTTGAGCTTTTCAAGCATTTCGGGTTTCAGTCGGGGAAGGATGTCAACAAATTTGAAACTTTCGATGCCGTGAAGCGCGCTTGCAATGGCACGTTGGCTGTTACAAAGGGGACGAATTCTTACATTTCTGCGGAGGTCACGCAGCAGCTGGATCTGGGCACGCATACCTTGTTCCTGGCAAAGGTGTTGGATGCAGAGGTATTCAATGAGACAGAGTCTGCGACCTACAATTACTATCAGCAGCATATCAAACCGAAGCCGCAGCCTGTGGGACAGACCAAGGATGGGAAAACCATCTGGCGCTGCACCATTTGCGGATATGAATATGTGGGCGATGAGCTCCCCGCCGATTTTATCTGTCCGATTTGCAAGCATCCCGCCTCCGATTTTGAAAAAGTAATGAGCTAGTGCGTGTTTCCTATGTCTGTACCAAAGTACAGGAAATGTACCGAATTGCACAATGGGGAATGATTGCCGAAAGCCCGCGAAACTATTGCATTCGCGGGCTTTTTTTATTATTATCTTCCCATAAGATATCTTATGCTTGTACAGAAATATTTTTGCAGGAGGGAATGAACATGACGCTCAGCAAAGATCATGTGATGCAGGGCATGCAGCGGTTTGGCGGCGCGATGTACACGCCTGTTATTTTGTTTGCGTTCTTCGGCTTGACGGTGGCGCTCGCCATCATCTGCAAAAACGAGGGGCTTTTGGGCAGTCTGGCAGCTTCGGGGACAGTCTGGTACGATTTTTGGTATGTGGTGGAGCAGGGAGCATGGACGGTGTTCGCCCAAATGCCTATCCTTTTCGCCATCGCGGTGCCCATCGGCTTTGCCAAGAAGGAGCCTGCCCGTTGCGCGATGGAATCCTTCGTCGTTTACATGGTGTTCAACTACTTTATTTCCGGTTTTCTGAGCCTGCACGGAGCCTTCTTCGGAGTGGATTACGCACAGGAGGCAGGCGCAGGAACAGGGCTGGCCATGATAGCCAACATCAAGACACTGGACATGGGCATGTTGGGAGCAATCTTCATCGCCTGTGTCACTGCCTGGCTGCACAATCGGTTCTATGATACGGATATCCCGGACTGGCTCGGCATCTTCAAAGGCCCGGCCTTCGTCGTGGCGGTGGGCTTCGCTGTGATGATTCCCATGGCATTCCTCTTTTGTCTTGTCTGGCCCGCGGTGCAGCATGCCATTATGCAGTTCCAGGATTTCCTCAAAACCAGCGGCATTCTGGGTGTTTGGGCCTATACTTTCTCTGAGCGTATCCTGCTTCCGGCAGGACTCCATCACTTCATCTACTTGCCCTTCATCTTCGGACCGGCGGTCTGCGACGGTGGCATTCAGGCTTACTGGCTCCAGCATCTCAATGATTTTTCCACCAGCACGCAGAGTCTTGCGGAGCTTTTCCCCGAAGGCGGATTTGCCCTTCATGGCAGCTCCAAAGTCTTCGGATTGCCCGGCGCGGCTCTGGCCATCTACATGTGCGCCAAGCCGGAGAAACGCAAGAAGACGGCAGCTCTCCTGATTCCCGCGACGCTTACCGCCATGCTTTGCGGTATTACGGAACCGTTGGAGTTCACCTTCCTCTTTGTGGCTCCGCTTCTCTATGCCGTTCATGCCGTGCTGGCAGCCACGCTGTCTGCAACTCTTTACTTCTTCGGTCTTTCGGGGAATTTCGGCGGCGGTCTGATTGACTGTTTTGTGCAGAACTGGATTCCTCTTTTCTCATATCATGCGGGAACCTATATCATGCAGATCGGCGTGGGGCTGTGCTTCACCGCAATCTACTTCTTCGTGTTCCGCTATCTCATCCTGAAATTTGACTATGCGACACCGGGACGTACGGCGGATGATGCGGAGGACAAGCTCTTTACCAAGGCGGATTACCAGGCGAAAAAGGAAATGGAAGAGATGGGCCTGGGGGACAATGCGATGGCCATCAAGGCGAAAGTCTTCCTGGACTGCTTGGGGGGACCCGAAAATATCAAGGAAGTGACCAACTGCGCGACTCGCCTCAGAGTGACAGTGGCAGACCCCGACAAGGTAGCCGCTGTGAGCAAGTTCACCAAGGCAGGCGCTTTCGGACTGGTGAAGAACGGCCATGCCATGCAGGTGATCGTGGGACTTTCCGTTCCTCAGGTGCGGAGTTACTTTGACGCACTGCTGAAAGGAGAGAGGATTGAAGCATCTCCAGCAGCAGCGAAGAGTGCCGCTCCCAAAGCAGACATGGATTTGGCTATGAAGCTTCAGGCATTTGTCTCCGGCAAGCTCATGGACATTACGGCAGTGGAGGATGAGATGTTCTCCCGGAAGATGTTGGGCGACGGTGTGGCCATCGAGCCTGTGGGGAATACGGTCGTAGCTCCTGCGGATGCGGAGGTCACCATGGTGATGGACGAAAGCCGTCATGCCATCGGCCTGCGGCTGGAAAACGGAGCAGAGCTTTTGATCCACATTGGCATCGACACGGTAAAACTGAATGGGGAGGGCTTTGAACTTCTGACAGAACAGGGAGCCCATGTCAAGGCGGGTACTCCTTTGGTGCGGTTCGATGCAGAGGTCATCAAGGCTGCCGGCTACAAAAACACGGTGATTATGGCGGTGACGAATTCGGCAGAGTATCCCCAGATGCGCAAGATGGAAGATCAGGATGTAGAGGCTGGCAGCACAGACATTCTGGCATTTTGACGGAGGTGAGCGGACATGGCATTGAAGTGGTGGCAGAAGACCGTGGTCTATCAGGTGTATCCAAAGAGTTTCATGGACACCACGGGAAGCGGTCAGGGAGATATTCGCGGAATCACGGAGAAGCTGGATTATCTGAAGACGCTGGGAGTGGGGGCCGTGTGGCTGACGCCCGTCTACCGCTCCCCCATGGTGGACAATGGCTATGATATTGCAGATTACAAGAGCATTGATCCTTCCTATGGGACGATGAAGGACATGGAGAATTTGATTGCCGAGGCAAAGGACAGGAATATCCGCATCGTGATGGATCTGGTCTACAATCATACCTCCGACCAGCATGCATGGTTCCGGGAGTCGAGAAAGAGCCGGGACAATGCCAAATCCGACTGGTATATCTGGCGTGACGCAAAGGAGGATGGGGCGCCCCCCACCAACTGGCGTTCCATTTTCGGCGGCAGCGCATGGACATGGTGCGAGGAGCGGCAGCAATATTATCTCCATACCTTTGCGTCCCAGCAGCCGGATCTGAACTGGGAAAATCCTCAGGTGCGGCAAGCTCTTTATGATGCGGCGAACTTCTGGCTGGAAAAGGGCGTAGGGGGATTCCGCATCGATGCCATTGTCTACATCAAAAAGCCAAAAGAACTTCTGGATGGGGTGCCCGATGGCGGGGACGACATGGTGAATATCCACACGATGACCGCCAATACCCCGGGCATTCTCGATTTCCTGCGGGAGTTCAAGGAAAAGGTCTTTGCAGGGCATGACATTTTCACCGTGGCGGAGGCCAATGGGGTAGGGCCGGAGGATTTGAAGCACTGGGTGGGAGAAAACGGTATTTTTGATATGCTCTTTGAGTTTTCCCATACGTGCCTGGAATTCCCTGAGGGAGAAATCTGGTACAAGGCAGAGGGATATTCTCCTCGATTGATTCCCCGTCTCAAAGCATGCCTCAGCGCCAGCCAGGCGGCAACCGCTTCTGACGGGTGGTATCCCATCTTCTTTGAAAATCACGATCAGCCCCGCTGTGTGCGGCACTTTTTCCCTGATGAGGCGGATCCCGGCGCGGCAGCCAAGGCCATGGCAATGACGCTCTTTACGCTGCGAGGCACGCCCTTTGTCTATCAAGGACAAGAACTGGGCATGGACAATGTAGCCTGGGACAGTATCGAGGACTATGATGATATCTCCTCCCATGGCCAGTACGAATTGGCCATACAGTCGGGATGTTCCCCGGAAAAGGCCATCCGGGCAGTCCACCGTTACAGCCGCGACAATGCCCGTACCCCCATGCAGTGGGACAGGGGCAGACAGGCGGGCTTCACTTCCGGCACCCCATGGCTGCCCGTTCATGAGGATTATGCCATGTGCTGCGTGGAGGCAGAAGCTCAAGAGGAAACATCGGTGCTTTCCTTTTATCGAAGGCTCAGCCATCTGCGCAGGGAAGGAAATGCCGCAGAGGTTCTGCAAGGCGGGAGCTATCGGGAACTTTTGCCGGAGCGGGAGGATATCTTTGCTTTTTGCCGAAAATTAAGGGGGAGGGAGACCTTCACTTTCGTGAACTTTACAGGAAAGACTGCAGATTATGACAAGGAGCTGCTGGAAGGGGCAGAGCTTTTGCTCGGCAGCATGGAAAATGCCTGCAAGGGAACGCTTCGTCCCTATGAAGCCGTCTGCTATTACAGAGAGTCAGAGACAGAGGTGCGATCCGATGAAAATTGCCGCCAGTGATTACGATGGGACATTGTTCCGCGAGAACCGCATAGCCAAAGAGGATGCGGATGCTGTCAGGGCGTGGCGCAAGGCCGGACATAAGTTTGGCGTTGTGTCGGGGCGTGACTATGGCATGCTGATGCCACAGCTCGATTACTATGGGATTGGCTCGGATTATGCCGTCTGCAACAATGGTGCCCTGATCTGTGATGCGGAGGGGAACATTCTGTGGCAGGGGGACATTCCTTTGAAGACGCTGGCAGAGATGGTGAAACTGCCGGAAGTTCGCCGCTCTTTTCACTTTGCCTTTTCGGCGGCAGACTGTACCTACCTGTACCACGAAAGGGAAGGCTCCTGGATTACCCGGGAGGCCAGGGAGTGGGATTTCAAGATTGTGAGCATGAGGGAAGAGGACATTCTGAAACTGCCTCGGATCCACCAGTTCTGTCTGGGGTTCACGGAACCTGCAGAGGCGGATGCGGTCAGCAGTCTCTTGAATGGCCGCTTTGGCGATGTCATCCACGCTTATCCCAATCGGTGCAGTGTGGATATTACTCCCAGAGATGTCAGCAAGCGTCAGGGCATTGCCAGCATGACGGAACTCATGGGATGGCAGCAGCCTGAAATTTACGCCATCGGCGATGAGACCAATGATCTGCCCATGATCGAAGCCTTTGACGGCTATACGGTGGACACGGCCCGGTCGGAAATCAAAAAGCGGGCCAAAAAGGTCTACGCCGGTGTCGGCGCCATGCTGGCGGACAATATGTGAAGGTTCCTTCCTATCTGTGCAAACAAGTACGAGCGGTCTTGGTGCCGCTCGTTTTTGTCGTCAGAATAATAACTTGACATCTGTGGCCATAGAATAGTACAATGTAACTCACGGAGCGTTGACAATTTCATATGCATTGGATCAGGTGTCGATGACTTAATAAGGAAGTCCGGTGAAATGCCGGTGCGGTCCCGCCACTGTATCAGCGAGCGAATCTGCCCTGTGCCCTGCGGGCGCGGAGAAATGTCACTGGGGGAAACCCTGGGAAGGCGCAGAGGAGCGATGACCTGGAGCCAGGAGAATTGCCTGATTGACAATCGCCGTCAGAACTGATTGGTGCAGCAGGGAGGTTGAATCCTGCCGCATTGGAGATGATTTCTGGTTACCTGCGAGTGATGGGGATGGGGATTCTGCGGATACATTCCGTGTTGCTATAAATTCCGGCACATATTTACAAGATCGGAATATTAGAGAACTGAAATGTACGATAGAAACAGGCCCCTTTCCAACTTTCGGGAAAAGGGCCTGTTTGCGTGTGAAGATTCTTCCAAGAGCTCTGAGGAAAGGAATGCCCATGATGCCTGATGCATCCTGATTGTTCCTTCCCCCAGAGAGGTTCTTTGGGGGTTCATTGCTCATTCATTTCAGTTCTAGTTTGCGGCCTCTCATGGCAGCACCCCGAGGATGAAACCTCGGGGATTTTTTTAGATATTTATGCAATATTTTCTCAATTCTTGACAAAAAACATAAACTGCATTAATATTATCCTTAGCAAACAACAAATAGCAGGGAACAGGTGTCCACAGGACTTAATAGGGAATTCGGTCAAGCCATTGCCAAGCCGAAGCGGTCCCGCCACTGTAGGGTGGAGTTCTGCGCATGATGTCACTGGGGTAGATATGAGTACCTTGGGAAGGCGCGCAGCACGATGAAGCCGAGCCAGGAGAACTGCCTGTTCTAGCATCACCGTTGGCGTGGGGGGATTTCCTCACTGCCTGTACCTGCGAGCGATGGGTAGGGGATTGGGACTGTGCTTTGAAGAGCATGGCATAGTGGCATCCTCCGGCTTGTGTATGCAAGCCGGTTTTTTATAGGGATGTGCTGCCTTTGGCGATGGTTTCGCCAGAGGTGCATTGTGCTCGGAAAAAGAAATCACGGGCGGCAATCTGCAGGCATTTTCGCAGGCGGGTTGCCGCTATTTGTGTGAAAAAATGTAAGAGGAGGCTGTACTATGAGCAATGAGACCGGTGGACAGAAAACGGAAGAGCTGGATCTGCAGGCCATTCTGAAAAAGGCCGAGCAACAGACGGACTTTCCGGACGTGCCGTTGGACGAGTTCACTCCCCCCACCTACGAAGAGTGGAAGGAGGCGTGTGTCGCCCTTTTGAAGGGAGCGCCCTTCGAAAAAAAGATGTACACCAAAACCTACGAGGGCATTACCTTTGATCCCATGTACACGCGGGCGGGAACGGAGGACATCCTGCCCAAGGCATCCTTCCCCGGCATGGGGGATTTCCTGCGGGGTGCACAGGAGAACGGCTATGTGGGGAAACCTTGGGGGATTGCCCAAGTATGTGACGAAACCCTGCCAAAGGAGAACAATGAACTCCTGCGTCACGAGCAGGAAAAGGGAGCCACCATCTACCATGTACGTTTGGACAGTGCGAGCCTTGCCGCTCGGGACGTTCGGGATGCAGAGACGCCGGGAGACAAGGGCGTGAGCGTGACGACCATCGATGACGTGCATACGCTTCTGGATGAGCTGGACTTGGAAAAATTCCCTCTTTACATCTACGCCGGAGCCTCAGCACTTCCCATGCTCGCTCTCACTATGGGCACCCTCAAGGCATCGGGAAAGGACATCTCCAAACTCAAAGGGTTCATTGGTGCGAATCCCATTGGGGAGCTTGCGGAGCACGGCAGGAACGGGGCCTCCGTCTCCCAGCTCTACGATGAAATGGCAGCCTGCGCCAAATGGACAAAGGAGCATGCACCGGAGCTTCGGACGATTTTCGCTCGGAGCGATGTATTCAGCCAGGGCGGCGCCAACGATGTCCAGGAGGTGGCCTACACCCTTTCCATGGCGGTTTCCTATCTTCGGGCGCTGCTGGATCGCGGTGTTTCCATCGACGATGCGGCGAAACAGATCATGTTCGGCTTCTCCATGGGAGCCAACTTCTTCCTGCAGATTGCGAAGCTTCGCGCCGTGCGCCCCATTTGGGCACAGATCGTGGGCGCCTTTGGCGGCAGCGCCGAAGCCCAGCGCATGCACATCCATGCTCGTCCTGCCCTCTTTTTCAAGACAGTCTACGACCCCTATGTCAATATGCTTCGCAACACCACGGAGATCTTCTCCGGCGTGGTGGGGGGCTTGGATTCTTTTGAGAGCAGTCCCTTTGACGAGCCGATTCGCAAGGGAGACGAGTTCTCCCGTCGTATTGCCCGCAATGTGCAGATCATCTTGCAGGAGGAATTCGGTCTCTTGCAGCCGATCGATCCGGCAGGCGGGTCCTGGGCAGTGGAGACGCTGACAAAGCAGATGAAGGAAAAAATCTGGGAGGAGTTCCAGAGCATCGAGGCAAAAGGGGGCATCGTGAAAGCCCTCACAGAAGGATATCCCCAGAGTGAAATCGCCTCCGTCCTGGAGGAACGGTTCAAGGCAGCAGATCTTCGCCGGGATCGCATTGTCGGCAACAACATGTACCCGAACATGACAGAGAAGCTTCTGGATGCCCGCCCGGAGGATGTGGAAGAGCTCAAAAAGCAACGCAAGGCGGATGTGGAAGCATACCTTTCCGATATCGACGAGCCCTTCAAAAAGGAGCAACTCGCGGCTCTCAAGGACGCAGGGGAGAATCCGGTGGATGCGGCCATCCGGGCAGCTCAGGCGGGAGCCACGATTGCAGAGCTGGCAGAGGCCCTGCACGATGGGAACCGGTCAACAGAACAGGTGGATCCCATCCTGCCGCATCGTTGGAGTGAGCGCTTTGAGGCCTTGCGGAAAACCACGGAGGAATATCGGGAGAAACATGGGGACAATGTGAAAATCTTCTTGGCCAACATGGGACCTATTCCTCAGCACAAGGCACGGGCGGATTTCACCACGGGATTCCTGCAGGTGGGAGCTTTCGAGGTGCTTGGCAACAACGGGTTTGAAACCGTGGAGGATGCCGCCGCTGCCGCGAAGGAGTCCGGAGCGGATGCTGTGGTCATCTGCTCCACGGATGCTGCCTATCCCGAAATCGTGCCGGCTTTGGCGCCGAAGCTTCACGAGGTTTTGCCCAAGGCGACGGTGTTCCTTGCGGGAGCTGCGCCGAAGGACCTTTTGGACACTTACAACAATGCGGGCATTGACGAGTACATCTCCGTCCGCGCCAACTGTTACAAGATCCTGCAGCTCTTGCAGAAGAAGAAAGGGATGATTGCATAATGGCGGCCTACACAAACCCTGATTTCACGAAGATGAGCCTGCAGGACGCTCCACAGGCGGACGCCGCACAATGGAAGAAGCTGTTCGAGGCAAAGGCGGGCGCAGAATACGATTCCCTGATCGGGCGGACGATGGAACATGTCCCCGTAAAGCCACTCTACAACCACGATGAGTATGACCACATGAATCATCTGGACTTCGCCAGCGGCATCCCTCCCTGTCTGCGGGGGCCGTACTCTACCATGTACGTCTTCCGTCCGTGGACGGTACGCCAGTACGCGGGATTTTCCACAGCGGAGGAATCCAACGCCTTCTACCGCAGGAATCTGGCTGCAGGCCAGAAGGGGCTTTCCATCGCTTTTGACCTGCCCACCCATCGAGGCTATGACGCAGACAATCCCCGCGTCGTGGGAGACGTGGGCAAGGCGGGTGTGTCCGTCTGCTCCATGCTGGACATGAATATCCTGTTCTCCGGCATTCCTCTGGATCAGATGTCCGTTTCCATGACCATGAACGGCGCAGTTCTGCCGATTCTCGCCTTTTTCATCCAGTCCGGCGTTGAGCAGGGCGTGGACAAGGCCATCATGGCAGGCACCATCCAGAACGATATCCTGAAGGAATTCATGGTGCGCAACACTTATATCTATCCGCCGGAAATGTCCATGCGCATCATCGGCGATATTTTCGAGTACACCACGAAGTACATGCCGAAGTTCAACAGCATCTCCATTTCCGGCTACCACATGCAGGAGGCCGGCGCGCCGGCGGATATCGAGCTGGGCTATACCCTGGCGGACGGCCTTGAGTACATCCGTACGGGCATCAAGGCAGGGCTGGAAGTGGATGCCTTCGCCAAACGGCTCTCCTTCTTCTGGGCCATCGGCAAGAACTACTTCATGGAAGTGGCGAAAATGCGGGCGGCTCGTGTCCTCTGGGCGAAGATCGTCAAGTCCTTCGGTGCGAAAAATCCGAAGTCCATGGCCCTTCGTACCCACAGCCAGACTTCCGGCTGGTCTCTCACGGCGCAGGATCCTTTCAACAACATCTCCCGCACCGCTATGGAGGCTATGGGCGCAGCTCTGGGACATACCCAGTCCTTGCACACCAACGCCCTGGACGAAGCCATCGCCCTGCCCACGGACTTCTCTGCCCGTATTGCGCGAAACACCCAGCTCTACATTCAGGACGAAACCAGCGTCTGCAAAATCATTGACCCATGGGGCGGCTCCTACTATGTGGAAGCCCTCACCAACGAGATCATTCGCCGTGCTTGGGCGCATATTCAGGAAGTGGAGGCTCTGGGGGGCATGGCAAAGGCCATTTCCACCGGTCTTCCCAAGATGCGGATCGAGGAGGCGGCGGCTCGCCGTCAGGCCCAGATCGACTCCGGCAACGAGACCATTGTAGGGCTCAACAAGTATCGTCTGGAAAAGGAAGATCCTTTGGAGATTCTGGCCATTGACAACACCGCCGTCCGGAACGCTCAGGTGGAACGCTTGGAGAAGCTCCGTCGGGAGCGCAACGAGGACGATGTTCGCGCTGCTCTGGAAGCCATCACAAAGGCAGCGGACAGCCGGGACAATGGAAACCTTTTGGAGTGCGCCGTGGAGGCTGCAAGGGTACGTGCCTCTTTGGGAGAAATCTCCGATGCGGTAGAGAAGGTATCGGGACGCTATCAGGCGATCATCCATACCATTTCCGGCGTGTACTCTTCCGAGTTCACCGACAAGAGCGAGCTGGACAAAGCAAGGGGCATGGCCGATGAGTTCGAGAGGCTCACGGGACGCCGTCCCCGCATCTTCGTGGCCAAAATGGGACAGGATGGCCATGATCGCGGACAGAAGGTCATCGCCTCTTCCTTCGCCGACATGGGCTGGGATGTGGATGTGGGACCGCTGTTCCAGACCCCGGAGGAAACTGCCCAGGATGCCGTGGATAACGATGTCCACATGGTGGGATTCAGTTCTCTGGCCGCAGGACACAATACCCTCCTGCCGCAGTTGGTGGATGAACTGAAGAAACTGGGGCGTGAAGACATCATGGTCTGCATCGGCGGCGTCATCCCCGTGCAGGACTATGACAATCTCTACCAGCATGGAGCCGTGGCGATTTTTGCGCCGGGAACCAACATTCCCGAAGCGGGCATCAAGCTTTTGACCCTGCTCATGGATCGTGCCAAGGAAGAGATGGAAGAATAACAGAATTCGGCAAGCCTTTCCGCGCGCTTCTTCCTGCGGAAAGGCTTGTTTTGAAAGGCACGAGGAGACAAAAATGGAACAGAAATACACAACCTCAAGGCCAAGCTGGGTACCGGAGGAACCCAACGAGAAATTTGCCTGCAGCGTCATGAGCGGCATTGACGGCATCAAGGACACGACGGTGGGGAATATCAACCCTGCCATCCAAAGCGGAAAGATGAAACCCAAGCGGCGCATGATTCTCTCCGAGGATGACTATGTGGAGGGGGTGGCAAGGGGGGATCGCATGACGCTTTCCCGCGCCATCACGCTCATTGAAAGCAACAGCCCTCGTCACTTTGCCAAGGCGCAGCGGGTTTTGCAGCGGCTTCTTCCCCGCACGGGCAAGGCGCTCCGCATTGGCTTTACCGGTGTTCCCGGCGCCGGAAAAAGCACCACCATTGAGGCGTTTGGCAATATGCTCTGCGACGAGGGGCATCGGGTAGCGGTTCTCACCGTCGATCCCACCAGTTCGGTCACCAGGGGATCCATTTTGGGAGACAAGACCCGCATGGGGACGCTTTCGCGCCGGCCGGAGGCATTTATTCGTCCGTCGCCCGCGGGCGGGACATTGGGCGGCGTTGCGAGAAAGAGCCGTGAAACCATGCTCATGTGCGAGGCGGCAGGGTATGATGTCATCATCATCGAAACCGTGGGCGTCGGGCAATCGGAAACAACGGTGCGTTCCATGGTTGACTTCTTCCTTTTGATTGTCCTCACGGGAGCGGGAGACGATTTGCAGGGGATAAAAAAAGGAATCATGGAACTGGCGGATGCCATTGTCATCAACAAGGCCGATGGGGACAATCTCGTCAAGGCCAAAATCGCCAGAGGCGAATACGAGCGCATGATCGAATATATCCGTCCTGCCACCCCCGGTTGGGAGACCCATGCCTATCTTTGTTCCGCGCTGGAAAAAACAGGGCTGAAAGAGCTTTGGAATGTCATTCAGATATTCCAGCGCATGACACAGGAAAGCGGCGTTTGGAAAAAGCGTCGGGACGGGCAGCTTCTCGACTGGATGCACAGCATGATCGACGAGCATCTCCACAATCTCTTCTTTGAGGATGTTGTGGTGACGGGGCGTATGCCGGAAATCCGTGAGGCAGTGCTGAAGGGGACGGTTTCGCCGACGCAGGCCGTGGCGGAGTTGGTCAATCTCTTCGATGTCAAGCGGGCTGCCATGCGGCAGGTGGATATCTTCCATCCGGAAAAGGAGGGGTGAGTTGGATGTACACCAAGAAAATCTATTTTTCCGGCGGCGATTTTCATGAACTTCAGGAGGTATTTCGGGATCTGCCCGGGGTGGTGAGCACGCGAACCGGCTATATCAACGGGAAGGAATGTGCAGGCTGCTCCGCCGTGGCAGGGGGCGAAGTCGTTGCCTACATGGGGGTGGAGGTGGAGTACAATCCCAAGAAGATGGATCTCTCCCGGCTCATGGATGTCCTCTTTGCCGTGGTGAATCCCTACGCGGAGGACGGACAGGGAAAAGCGAGAGGCCCCATGTACCGCTGCGGCGTCTTTTACGCAGATGCAGAGGACGAACCGCAAGTTGAGCTTCACCTGAATTTCATTGCCAATCGCGGCAAGCCCCCCGCAGTTTCCTGCGTCGGCATCACCATGAACGATCCCAACCATGACCCGAAGCTCGCACGGCGCTGCCATGCGCTGGCAATGGAACTCAAGAGCTTTCAAGAGGCCGAGGAGGAACATCAGGATACTTTGAGAAAACATCCGGACACGGAGACCTTCATTGATTTTGGGAAATTGAAGGAATATCTGAAATTTTAATCGCTTAGGAACGTATGAAACGGCCCCTGCATGGAAGGATTTTTCTTGACAACACAGGGGCATCTATGGTATGGTGTTATCGAACTGAATACGAGAACTCATCCAGAGCAGTGGAGGGACAGGCCCGATGAAGCTGCGGCAACCATTGGAGCGTGGAAGAGCTTCAAAACGGTGCCAATTCCTATAGGCAGGACCTATGAAGATGAGAGTGACGAAAACTCTCTCTTGATAGAGAGTTTTTTTATTATGAAAATCCAAGAAATCAAGCCTGTAGGGCGCAGATTGATTGGCAATTTTCATGTAAGGGCGTAGCGCGAAACATCGTTTCGCGTGGAGTTTTGTGCGCACGAATGATTTTCTGCTGGCCTGAGTGGGTTCGAGATTCAAAAAAAGGAGGCAGTTTTTAATGAGCAAAAAGCGTATGTTTTTCACTTCCGAGTCCGTGACGGAAGGGCATCCTGACAAGATGGCCGATCAGATTTCGGACAGCATTCTGGATGCCATTCTGGAGAAGGATCCGAATGGCCGCGTTGCATGCGAAACGCTGGTGACGACGGGGCAGGTGCACGTAGTGGGCGAGATTTCCACTACCTGCTATGTCGATATCTCTCGCATCATTCGCGATACGGTGCGCGATATCGGCTACACGGACGCAGCCTACGGCTTCGATGCCGATACCTGCGGCGTGCTGATTTCTCTCGATGAACAGTCGGCAGATATTGCACTGGGGGTTGACAAGGCCTTCGAGGCAAAGAAGGGCGCCATGGATGCCGTGGATGCGATTGGCGCAGGCGATCAGGGCATGATGTTTGGTTACGCGACCAATGAGACGCCGGAGTACATGCCTCTCCCGATTGCCCTGGCACAGCGTCTGGCACGCCGCTTGACCGAGGTGCGCAAGAACGGTGAGCTTACCTATCTGCGTCCGGACGGCAAGACGCAGGTGACCGTGGTCTACGAGGATGGAAAGCCTGTAGCGGTGGACACCATCGTCATCTCCACGCAGCATGCTCCGGATGTGACCTTGGAGCAGATCGAAAAGGATCTCATCGAGAAGGTCGTGAAGCCGATTGTGCCAGCGGAACTTCTGAGCGCTGATACGAAGTATTTCATCAACCCGACGGGCAAGTTCGTCATTGGCGGACCGCAGGGCGACTCCGGGCTGACGGGCCGCAAGATCATCGTCGATACCTATGGCGGCTGGGCGCGTCACGGCGGCGGAGCGTTCTCCGGCAAGGATCCCACGAAGGTGGATCGTTCCGCGGCCTACGCAGCGCGCTATGTGGCGAAAAACATCGTGGCTGCAGGACTTGCAGACCGCTGCGAGATCCAGCTTGCCTATGCGATCGGCGTTGCAAAGCCGGTGTCCGTGATGGTAGATACCTTCGGAACGCACAAGGTGGATGAGGAAAAGATCGAAGAACTTGTGAGCAAGAATTTCGACCTGCGTCCGGCGGGCATCATCCGCATGCTGGATCTGCGCCGTCCGATCTATCGTCAAACAGCGGCATACGGTCATTTTGGCCGCACGGATATCGATTTGCCCTGGGAGCATACGGACAAGGCAGATACGCTCAAGCAGCAGGCAGGGCTGTAATTTCAAATATATTTCATCTGAAGTCGAGCCGTCGTGGAAACATGGCGGCTTTTCCTATAAGGAAATATCTATGGGTACAAAAATGGATGCGTCTCTGTAAAAAAGACGCACCCATTCCTACTTCATGACTTTTTCCATCAATGCAGTGTAATTGTCCACTACATCGTAAATGACGTTATCGCCACTGATGGCCTTGAAATGCTCTCTGGCACAGTGTATTTTGGCTTCTTCCACCAATCGCAATTGCAGGGAAGACATGGAGCCCTTCGTTTCCGCCACGAAATAGATATGCTTCACTTTTCCTTCATAGAAGGCGATTGCCCAATCCGGATTGTAATGCCCCACTGGCGTGGAGATGAAAAAACTGTTGGGCAGTTTTACATAGACTGCTACTTCCTTGGACGTATCTAATTTCTCGGCAAAAGTTTTTTCATTGGTGGAGTCAAAAACCACATGGTCATAGAGGTGATGCTGGGTTTTCATGGCATTCACACCGAGTTTTCCCTTGATGGTTGGGTCGGTGAATATATCCGTGTCATAGCGGTCATCCAATGCGTCATAAGTGATGTGTTCGATGATGGCGGTGGCCTTTTCATCATTGATAAGGTCTGCTGCCTTCAGGATAAACTCCTCCGGGTTATGGTGAAACTGATCGAAAATATTTTTCTCGATTCCCTTTAAAATTTGAATGATAGTTTTCCGGGTCAACCCGGTGGACTCCACCAATTTGCCCACGAGATCGTATTTTACCCCGCTGTTCACGGAAATATTGTGGACATCCTGGGCAAAATCTCCTTCTTCCCTGACGAAGGAGGTGTCGGCGAGAAGTGATTCCTTGGACTGGATATCCCTCAGCTGGCCGCTCTCTATCTTGAAATAAATCTTCGATACATGGAGTTTACGGTTCATGGCTCCGACGGCTCGCTTTACCAGTTCTCCGGTGTCAAAGTCCACGATATAGACGGACTTGGCATTGATGCGTGACCAAAGCTCCCGGAATTCCTTACTGTTTAGTTTTTCCTCATCACAGGTTAGCTCCACATTGCTGGAACGGGCATTCTCCGGTTTCATCTTATTGCTGTCATAGACAGAATCCAGAATCCCCATAACATCCACAGCGTAGTCCGCCGCTTCCTCTGCCACCTGAAAATTTCCATCTGCTTTGTCCTGATAGTATTTGTCGGTAAGCACACCTTTCTTGTCGATGTAGCCATGGAAAATGAGGTCGTAGTGGATAGCACTTGCCACATCCTCCGTTATCATGAATTCGTTCCCGTCAGCATCCTTCACCATGCGGTCTGTAAACAGTTCTCTAGTAACGGCGCGGGGACGGTCGGCTACCGCCTCGGCAAGTTCCTTCTGGAGCCCCTTGGCAAAGCTGTCGTAGCTTTCGCTGGCAATCACGGTCAGGACATTGACATCATGGACATCCCTTCCCAACACCGAGGCATCCTGCCGCTCACCATCCTGATTTACACAAAGTCGAAGTCCTCTGCCAACCTCTTGCCGCTTCCGTACCTCGGAACCGGAGGATTTCAAGGTACAAATCTGGAACACGTTTGGATTGTCCCAGCCTTCTCGAAGAGCCGAGTGGGAGAAGATGAAGCGGACAGGGGATTTTTTCGGATTGCGATCCAAGAGCAGTTCCTTGTTCTTCATGATGAGGTCGTAGGCATCAATGTCATCGGAGGTGCGCTCCTTTTTGTCGGAGAGCTTGCTGTTGGTCATGCGTCCCTTCTTGTCAATGGAGAAATACCCGGCATGGGTTTTCCGGGCGGGGATGCTGCTGAGATATGCCTGATATGCTTCATCTCCAAACTCGCCCTGCATCGTGCCTATGACACTTTTGTACTCTTCCTCAAACATATCGGCAAAAATTCCGTTGTATGGTTTCCCGGTTTCATCATAGCGTTTGTAATGGTCAACCTCGTCGATGAAGAAGAGGGACAGCACCTTGATTCCCTTATGAAAAAGCTGTCGTTCTCTCTCGATATGGGAGAGAATGGTTTCCCGAATCTGGATGCGGCGCAGCTGTTCCTCTGTCACTTTGCCAATAACATCACCGGCATAAATCTTGATGCCATTGATGAACTCTACGGACTCATCCCGACCGTCAATGGACTTCACCACAAAACCGTCCTTATACTCGTCTAACTGCCCGGAATGGTCATAGAGATTGAACCCAATTTTTACGATTTGGGACTTCTTGCGGATGCCGCTTTTCCCCTTGGTATCGAACTGCAAGGTGGCGGTAGGGGCAGCCTTGGATAGGTTGACGCTTTCGAGGTATAGGAATCCTTCCGTTGCCGTAGAGCCGCTTTCTGTGATACCCTTCACCTTTATCTTTTTGACGAGTTTCTTATTGTAAGCTTCCATAGCGTCCAGCCGATATACCATGTTGTAAAGGGAGTCCGATTTATGTGTAGCAGAATAGCGCAGGGTCATCAGCGGGTGAAACTGCTTGAGGTTTTCCTTCGCTTGTTTTCCCTCCACGGATTGAGGCTCGTCAATAATCAGGATGGGATTCGTCTTGGCAATAATGTCAATGGGTCTGCGGCTCCGGAACTCGTCCAGCTTCATGGAAATCCTGCGGGCATCCTTGCCTCTGGCATTGAAGGCTTGGACATTGATGATCATTACATGAATGGAACTATCCGAAGCAAAACGGTCAATTTCGGTGAGCTGGGAGGATTTGTAGATGAAGAAGCGGATTTTCTTCCCATATTCCTCTGCAAAATGCTCCTGAGTCACCTGAAAGGATTTGTACACGCCTTCCCGGATGGCAATGCTGGGAACCACGATGATGAATTTCGACCAACCATACTGCTTGTTCAGTTCATACATGGTCTTGATATAGGTGTAGGTCTTTCCCACGCCGGTTTCCATCTCGATGGTGAGATTGAATCTACCCGCAAGCTCTGGGGATGGCGTTATGCCGCCGGAACGCTGGATTTTCTGGATATGCTCCAAAATCACGCCATCGGATACCTCCGGCACCAGCCGCGCATTTGCCCAACCGGTGAAATCATCGCTTCCCAAGAGGTTCATTTGTGCTGAGCCATTTCCCTGATCCATCATGTAGGACGAGGTCAGGTGAGGCTGTCCGGCAAAGACATCCACCACGGCTTTGGCGGCATCCGCTTGGAATTTTTGATGTTTGAATTGTAGCCTCATCTATACTCACTCTCCGAATTCTTCGATAGTTCATGCTCAGTAAAATCCGCATCGGTGGTGCGGATTTTCAGTATTTACTGTTCGGGGATCCGTTATCCTAGTATAACACGTTTTAAATAACTTGCTGTTTCACGCAGGATAAATTTTCATGAACAAGGATGATGAACGCAGTCGTAGCAGAGCTACGTCAAGCGATTGAAGACACAGTTCATGGAAATTTAGACAAGTCAAACAGCAAGTTATTTGGAATGGGTTATACTAGTCCGAGATAATCTGTAGCAATTCATAAGGATCCACAGCTGGTATTTCGCTATGTTTGAAGTCTTTTACGTTTGCCGTAACAATATAATCACAGTTCGCTTCCTTGGCGCACTTATCCTGTAAACAGTCCTCAAAGTCTTTGAATTCACTTCTTTGTAGTGCGTTAATAATTTGGCTGTGACTGGCTCCGACGACTGTAATTATGTTGCAAAGCCGCATTAACATTCTACGTCGTTTTGCATCATCAAAATTACGGCATATATACCAAATGGTGGATAATGAATGAAACGCCAAATAACCCTGTATATCACCTTCAACACACAGGTGCATGATTCTGAAGATTTCTGTAGAAAAAGAATCATCTCTTTCCGAAATAAATGTATATGCTACATTCGTATCAATCAAAACACGCAGTATCTCTTTTTGTTTACAACCATTCATTCTTTATTCCTCACATCCTTCCGCAAAAACGGATATTTTTCCGCCATCGCCTCGAATCGCTCATCTTCCAAGGACTTAGGATGCGTGGCAGCGAATTCCTCGCGCAGTTTCAGGAGTTCAGCAAAAGCCTTTCTTCTCAGCTGAAGGTTTTCTTGTTCATTATTATAACTCTCATCTTCTGCCTGTAACTTTTTAATAAAATTGAAGACGGCCACAATATTTTGCTCACTCATCTGTCCAATCAGTCGGTGTACTTCCTGCACCATAGGGCTTACATTTTGCATGGATGTCTCCATTTTTATATCCTCCCTCCAATTCTTCCCCCTCAAATCACCTTCACCCTGGTATCGGGAGCCAGCATCTTGAAAATCTCGCCGATGTTGATTTTTGAAGGACTGTCGGGGAAGCTCGCATCGCGGAACACGGCACGGAGGGGCCTCTGCTTGGCGATGGCCTCCATGACGGACTTGGGGATATTGGTATCAAAGCAGGCAATCAAATCTCCGTCGTTGTAGGTATGCACGGTGCAGCCGTCCAAAATTTCAGAGGTGTAGGGGAGGGAGAGGGGAAGGCCCCATTCCAAGAGGCAGCCGAAAAACAGGTCAAGGGAGCTGCGGTCGTCTTTGATATTGGATTCCAGTCCGGCCAGCATATCTTGGTTGTATTCCTCTGCGCTGTAATATACGTCTCGCATATTGGTGGAGTCCAGTTTCAGGACACGGAAGCCTGTATCAAGATTTTCGATACCCTCTTTGCCCTTGTTTTCTTCCAAAATTTTCTTTCCGGCGCGGCGGATGCGTTCCTTTCCGATTTCGCAGATGTTCTTGTAGCCAGCCTTGGCTGCTTCGCTGTTCTCAGCGGTGGGTTCGGGAAGCTGCACCATGATGAATTTGCGGTGGCCGCCGTCTTTTGAGTTTTGTTGCATAACGGCGTGAGCAAAAGTTGATGTTCCACTAAAGAAATCAAGAAATACTCCGTCTTTGCCATTAGATAATATGGATACTAAGTGTTGCATTAGAGAAACTGGCTTGGGTGTCTCAAAAACGGCTATGTCTGAAAATAGCGAAACAAGTTCTCTTTTTGCAGAGTCATTTGTTCCAACTTTATCAGCTTCTAAAATACTTTCAGGCGTAAGTCCCTGCTTTCCTTCACTAAGAAATTTTTTTATTCTTGGAACATTATTTCCATCGCTTCCAAACCAAATACGGTTATCTGCTATAGCTTCTTGCATCTTAGGCCACGTATACCTCCAGCACGAACCAGAAGGAGGCTCAAATTTCTTTCCATTTGGTGCAATAAAAGTATAGAACTGGCTCTTTGTTCCGTGTCCAGCCTGTGCTATAACTGGAACTGATGTCCAAAGTCCACGAGGATCATTGTCGGGATTTTTATAACGAGATATTGCTTCATCGGTCATTTCTTCTAAGCCCAATACATTGAACTTCTGAAATCCGTTTTTGAGGTAGCATATCACATAATCATGACGTATAGATATTGATTTTCTGTTTTCTCTTGTTTTTCTTTTTTCCCAAATAAAAGTCGCTATAAAGTTACTCGCTCCAAAAATCTCATCACAAAGTTTCTTCAAATTTCCTTGCTCATTATCATCAATAGAAATAAAAATAACCCCATCATCCGAAAGTAAATTCCTTGCCAATATCAATCGGGAATAAATCATGCTACACCAATCCGAATGATATTTTCCAGCGTTTGCGCCATTCTCTCTGTCAAAATTCACATTGCCATCTTCATCAAAATACCCAGTGCCTTCGTTATATTCCTCATTGTCCATGATAAACGAATCCGGATAGACAAAATCGTGTCCCGTGTTGTAGGGCGGATCTATATATATCATCTTCACCGCCCCAAGATAACTCTCCTGCAAAAGCTTCAAAACCTCTAAATTATCCCCTTCGATATAGAGATTTTCCGTCTTGTCCCAATCCACGCTTTCCTCCACGCAGGGGCGCAGAGTTTTACGAATGGGGCGGTGCGCCTCCACCATGGCGGCCTTCTTGCCCACCCATGTAAACTCGTAGGCTTCATCGCCTTCCACCACATCAGGAGAGAGCATTTGCCGGAGAATATCAAAGTTGATGGCCTTCTTGGGCTTGCCGTCTTTATCCACGGTTTCCGTGATGCAGTTGGGGAAAAGTGCGCCTATTTTTTTGATGTGTTCTTCCGTGATGTCTGGCGACTCCATGCGCATTTTATCCATGCTTATTTGCCTCCACTTGCTTTGATTAGAAATCTCATAAATCTTCATCCAAATTTCCTACCACAATTTTTGCTGTAAGCCTTTGTCATTAACGTACATTTGGTTTATCCGATTTATCATCTGCACTTTGCGGTTGGTCTGGCAGTATTTCCATGATTTCATCAGGCGTACAGTTCAGCGCGAGACATATTCTTGATATGATATCAGTGGTTAGGTTATTGCCATGATTGAGCTTATTAATAGTGAAGTGGCTAATATTTGCCATTCGTTCTAGATCGGATTTTTTTAAGTCCTTATCTATCAGTAACTTCCATAGACGCTTGTAGCTTACAGCCATAAGCACGGCTCCTTTCATTCAAGTTGATATCTTAGACTTCCTCACTTTCATACTATACATCATGATTTTAGCGTTTGCAACTGTTTTATTAGTGAACGCAACCCAAAAGACAAAAATGTAGGCCATGTATAGCTATGGCGTACACATGGCCGAACGGAAGTGCGTTGAACCTCTCCAAGCATCACTGTTTGACAGCTTTTGATTTGATTCCGTAAGGATTGATTTTTGTGTCCGTTTGTGATATGATAAGCGAAATCGGGAAACGAAAACAATATATCGCCTTTTAAATCTGGTCCTGAGAGGCCATAAAGGGAGCATGCACCGTGGGCGTTCTGCAAGCTGTTTTGCAGGAAGTGCCTGCGGATATCGCGGCAGGCAAATCAGCTTTCTTATGAGTCTTTCATAAGAAAGCTTTTGTTATCTATGAGGGAGTGATTGGCTTGGGCAAAAACAACATGTCACTGCGCGGAAGGAATGTACTGGGCTTGGAGGACTTTTCGAAGGAAGAGATCCGCTTGGTGCTGGAAACCGCCAAGGAAATGAAGAACATCATTCACCGGGATATCAAGAAAGTGCCGGCACTTAGGGGAAAGTCCATTGTCAACCTCTTCTATGAGCCAAGCACAAGGACGCGCACTTCCTTTGAGCTGGCGGGCAAGTATCTGGGCGCGGATGTCGTGAATATCACGGCAAGCACCAGCAGCATCGTGAAGGGGGAAAGCCTGCGCGATACGCTCTATACGGTCGAGGCGATGGGCGTGGATGCGATTGTCATGCGCCATAAGGCGGAGGGGGCTGCAGCGTATGCGTCCCGTGTGGTCGCTCCGGTCATCGTGAACGCGGGAGACGGAGCCCATGCCCATCCGTCCCAGGGCCTGCTGGATCTGTTTACGATTGAACAGCACAAAGGACATCTGGAGGGACTGAAGGTTGCGATACTGGGGGATATCCTGCACAGCCGCGTGGCGCGTTCGGATATCCAAGGCATGCGGAAAATGGGGATGGAAGTGCATCTTGCGGGGCCGAAGACCTTGCTGCCGCGTTTCCTCTTTCAAGAGCCGGGTATTTTTGTGCATGAGCGTATCGAAGAAGCCATGGAAGCCGCTGATGTGATCAATGTGCTGCGCATCCAGCTGGAGCGCCAAAAGGCAGGGCTGTTCCCCTCCATGCGGGAGTACGCGCGCGTGTTCGGCGTGAACGAAAAACGGCTCAGCCTTGCGAAAAAGGATGTGCTGGTGCTGCATCCGGGGCCGATGAACAAGGGGCTGGAAATTGCTCCCGATGTGGCATACGGGGATCATTCTGCCATTCAGGAGCAGGTGCAGAACGGCGTGGCCATCCGCATGGCGATTTTGACTTTGATTTTGACAGGGGGCAGGAAAGATGCTGTTGATTAAGGGCGGGCGGGTCATTGATCCGAAGAATCGGATGGATGAAGTTGCCGATGTGTTCATTGAGGGCGGAAAAATCAAGGAAATCGGAAAAGATTTGAAAGCGGATGGCGCGAAAATCGTGGACGCGAAGGGGAAAATCGTGACGCCCGGTCTGATTGATATGCATGTGCATTTCCGTGAACCGGGGCAGGAGGCAAAGGAGGATTTCCTGTCCGGCTCCAAGGCGGCGGCGGCAGGCGGCTTCACGACAGTCGCGACGATGCCGAACACGAAGCCTGTGGTGGATACCGCGGCGCTGGTCCGCAGCATGAAGGAGCGTGCGGATTCCGTAGGCATCATCCACGTGGAGATCATCGGCGCGCTGACCAAGGGGCAGAAGGGTGAGGAACTTGCGGAGCTTGGCGATATGGTGCAGGAGGGCGCCGTCGCTTTTTCGGATGACGGGCACTTCGACGATTCCGCCAAGGTCTTCATGAACGGACTGGATTATCTGCACACCTTCGACAAGGTCATCATCAGCCATGAGGAAGAGACGAGCCTTGTGGAAGAGGGCGTCATGAACGAGGGGCACCGAAGCGCAATGCTCGGCATAAAGGGGCGTCCCACGGTTGCAGAGGACATCGCTGTGGCAAGGGATGTGCTGCTGGCGGAATATACGGGCGGACGCGTGCATGTGGCCCATATCAGCTCCGGACGCTCCGTGGAGCTCGTGCGGGAGGCCAAGAAGCGCGGCGTGCGCGTGACGGCCGAGGTCACGCCCCAGCATCTCACGATGACGGATGAACTGGTGAATCCCTACGACAGCTGCACGAAAATCAATCCTCCCCTCAGGGAGCAGAAGGATGTGGATGCCGTGCTGGCAGGCCTTCTGGACGGCACCATCGACGCAATCGTGACGGATCACTCCCCCCATGCGCAGGAGGAAAAGGATCGGGAGTACATCTACGCGCCCAGCGGTTTTCCGGGGCTGGAAACTTCCCTCGGCATTCTGCTGACCGATCTTTATCATAAGGGCAAGGCGGAGCTGCCGCTGCTCATTTCCAAAATGACATGGGAGCCTGCAAAGATCTTCGGGCTGGATGCGGGGACGCTGTCTGTCGGGAGCCCCGCGGATGTGGCAATCATCGATACAGAGTTTGCATGGACAGTGGACGACAAGGAATTTTATACACGCGGCACCCATTCGCCTTTCGTCGGGCGCAGGCTCAAGGGCAAGGCAGTCATGACCATCGTGGATGGAACCATTGTCATGCAGGATGGCAAAGTAATGGACGATACTACTCTCAGTTAGAAATTTTATTTCTTACTGAGAGTGCATGAGACTTCAGGCGTGCGTACGCACGACTGGCTTTGATAAAAATTCCTTGATTATTTGTTAAAATTTTTATCAAAGATAAGTATGAGATGTGCGAGTGAGGTGTTATCTTTGAACGGAAAGCTGATTCTGGAGGACGGAAGCATATTCACGGGAAAACTTCTGAACCATAGCAAGGCCACGGGCGAGGTAGTTTTCAATACGGGCATGACGGGTTATCAGGAAATCCTGACAGATCCTTCCTATTGCCGCCAAATCGTGACGCTCACTTATCCCTTGGTGGGGAATTACGGCATCGCGGAGCTTTTTATGCAATCCCGCAAATCCTTTGTCAATGGCTTCATCATCGGCGAGCTTTGCGACGAGGGGAGCAACTGGCACTATGAGATGTCTCTCGCGGATTTTTTGACGAAACAGGGAATTCCCTGCCTGTATGATGTGGACACGCGGGCGGTCACGCGAAAGATCCGCTCCGCAGGCACGATGAAGGGCATCATCGTTTCGGAGGACGCAGCGCAGACGGAGATCGACGAACTCCTTGCCGTTCCCATAAAAAAGGAGGTTGTGGCGGAGGTCACAACGCCTTCTGTTTATGAAATCGCGGCAGAAAAGGAGGATGCGCCCCATGTGGTGGCCATGGACTTCGGCGTGAAGCAGAACATTCTGGATTCCCTGCATCGTCTGGGCTGCAGACTGACTGTCGTGCCATGCCATACGAAAGCAGAAGAGCTCCTTGCCATGCAGCCGGACGGCATCTTTCTGTCCAACGGGCCGGGAGATCCGAAAGACTTGCCGGAAATCACCGGGGAAATCAAGAAGCTGATCGGAAAAAAGCCTATGTTCGGCATCTGCCTCGGACACCAGCTGTTCGCGCGGGCGATGGGAGCCGACACCTATAAGCTGAAGTTCGGGCATCGCGGCTCGAACCAACCCGTCAAGAATTTGAAAAACGGGCGCGTGCACATCTCCTCGCAAAATCACGGCTATGCTGTGGATGAAGCTTCTTTGCGGGGACTGCCGCTGGAGGTCACACACATTTCGGTCAATGACGGGACGGTTGAAGGCATCCGCCATACCGAGCTTCCGATTTATTCTGTCCAGTATCATCCGGAGGCATCACCGGGACCGGATGATAATCTGTATCTTTTCGATGAATTCCTGACAATGATGAAGGAGGGCTGAGATCATGCCAAAGAAAGAACATCTGAACAAGGTCATGGTCATCGGCTCCGGCCCGATCATCATCGGACAGGCGGCGGAATTCGACTATGCAGGCTCTCAGGCATGCCGTGCGCTGAAGGAAGAGGGGCTGGAAGTGGTGCTGGTCAACAGCAATCCGGCCACCATCATGACGGACGCGAATATCGCGGACCGCGTCTATATCGAGCCCTTGACGGTGGAATTTCTGGAGGAGATCATCTCCAAGGAGCGCCCGGACGGTCTGTTGGCCACGCTCGGCGGGCAGGCGGGGCTGAACCTTGCCGTCCAGCTTGCGGAGAAGGGCGTATTGGAAAAATACCGTGTGGAGCTTTTGGGAACGCCGTTGAAAGCCATCGAGCAGGCGGAAGACAGGGAACTCTTCAAGGAGACCATGCAGAAGCTTGGCGAGCCCATTCCGGAAAGCACGATCGTGGAGGATGTGGCCTCTGCCGTGGAGTTCGCGAACGAGATCGGCTATCCCATCATCGTGCGCCCTGCCTATACGATGGGAGGCACAGGCGGCGGCATCGCGGACAACGAGGAAGAGCTCATTGAAATTGTCATCAAGGGACTCAAGTATTCCATGATCGGGCAGGTGCTCATCGAGCGCAGTGTGGCCGGTTGGAAGGAAATCGAGTACGAGGTCATGCGGGACAGCGCGGACAACTGCATCACGGTCTGCAATATGGAGAATTTCGATCCTGTGGGGGTGCATACGGGGGACAGCATTGTGGTTGCTCCGTCCCAGACCCTCACGGATCACGAGTATCAGATGCTTCGCAGCGCCAGCCTGCGCATCATCCGCGAGCTTGGCATCGAGGGCGGCTGCAACGCGCAGTATGCGCTGGATCCGGACAGCAACCGATACTATGTGATCGAGGTCAACCCCCGCGTGAGCCGTTCCTCCGCCTTGGCCTCCAAAGCAACGGGCTATCCGATCGCAAAGGTGTCTGCCAAGATCGCGGCAGGCTATACCCTCGACGAGATCACCAATGCCGTCACACAGAAGACCAAGGCATGCTTTGAGCCTGCACTGGATTACTGTGTCGTGAAATTCCCCCGCTGGCCCTTCGATAAATTCGTCTATGCGGACAAGACCCTTGGCACGCAGATGAAAGCAACGGGCGAGGTCATGTCCATTGACCGCAATTTCGAGGGGGCGATCCTGAAGGCGGTACGATCCCTGGAAATCGGCGTGCACCGTCTGCAGATGGAGAAGATGGCGGCATGGGATGATGCCCGTGTGAAAAAGCATCTGGGACGCGTGAACGATGAGCGTATCTTTGCGATTGCGGAGGCGCTGCGCCGGGGCATTGCGGATGTGGATGAAATTCACGAGATCACCAAGATCGACAAGTGGTTTTTGTACAAGCTGAAGCATATCACGGATATCGAGAACCGCATCCGTGAGGAAGAAATCACGCCGAAGCTCATGCTGGCGGCCAAGAATGTGGGACTGGCAGACCGCTCCATCGCGGAGCTTTCGGGAAGAACCATGGACGAAATCCGCACCATGCGCAAGACCATGGGAATCCTGCCCTGCTATAAGATGGTGGATACCTGCGCCGCGGAATTCGAGGCGGCGACACCCTATTATTATTCCACCTTCCATGCGCAGGAAGATGAGGTCGAGGTCTCCGGCGCGCGCAAGGTCATGGTGCTCGGCTCCGGTCCGATCCGCATCGGGCAGGGTGTGGAGTTCGACTACTGCTCGGTGCACTCCGTCTGGGCGCTTCGGGAGATGGGCATTGAGGCCATCATCGTGAACAACAATCCCGAGACGGTCAGCACGGATTTCGATATTTCCGACCGCCTGTATTTCGAACCGCTGACCACGGAGGATGTGCTGAACATCATCGACAAGGAAAAACCCGAGGGCGTCATCGTGCAGTTCGGCGGGCAGACGGCCATCAATCTGGCGGCATCCCTGCAGCAGGCAGGGGTGAAGGTATTCGGGACCTCCGTCAACGATATTGACCGTGCGGAAGATCGGGAGCGATTCGATGAGGTGCTCACCCAGACGAAAATCCCGCGTCCGACAGGCATCAGCGTCACGAATCTGGAGGATGCGATCACAGGTGCAGGGAAGATCGGCTATCCTGTCATGGTACGTCCTTCCTATGTATTGGGCGGGCGCGCCATGGAAATCGTCTACAATGAAAAGGAACTGCGGGACTATATGAGCCGCGCCGTCAAGGTCACGCCGGATCATCCGGTGCTGGTGGACCGCTACATGCAGGGGACGGAAGTGGAAGTGGACGGTATCTCCGATGGCGTGGACGTGGTGATTCCGGGCATTATGGAGCATGTGGAGCGCGCAGGCGTCCATTCGGGGGACAGCATCGCGGTCTATCCGCCCCAGACCCTTTCCTCGAAAATCATCTATACCATCATCGACTATACGAAGCGGCTTGCCCTTGCGCTTCACGTGAAGGGGCTGCTGAACATCCAGTATGTCGTGTCGGATGGCGAGGTCTATGTGATCGAGGTCAATCCGCGTTCCAGCCGCACGGTGCCTTTCCTGAGCAAGGTCACGAATGTGCAGATGGTGAATGTCGCGACCCGCGTGGCTCTCGGCAGCACTTTGAAGGAACTGGGCTATCATTCGGGAATGGTGACGCCGAAGCCCTATGTGGCCGTCAAGGCACCGGTCTTCTCCTTTGCGAAAATGCAGGACGTGGATATCTCCCTCGGACCGGAGATGAAGTCCACGGGTGAGGTCATGGGCATCGACTATCACTACGCCCGAGCGCTTTACAAGGCCATTACGGGTGCGGGCATGAATGTGCCGACGAAGGGCTGCATCCTCTTTACCGTGGCGGACAAGGACAAGGAGGAAATGAAGCAGCTGGCGAAGGCGTTTGACGATTTGGGATTCAAGCTCGTGGCGACGGCGGGCACGGCGAAGGCCATTCAGTCCATCGGCATTGATGCGGATGTGGTGGGAAAGGTCCACGAGCGCAGTTCCGACATCATCCAGATGATCAAAACGGGAAAGATCCACATGGTCATCAATACCCTCACACAGGGCAGTCACTCGCCCAAAGGGACGGGCGGTGTCTCGCCCCGCGCAGTCGCAAGGGATGGCTTCAAGATCCGCCGCGCGACGGTGGAGCATGGCATCGCATGCCTGACCTCACTGGATACCGCATGGGAAGTGCTGCGCGTGCTGTCTTTCATGCGGGAGCGCCGTCTGGTCTATTCTCTGGCGCTTCAGGATTATGTGGGCGGCGGTGATGACCTTGCCTAAATATGTGGAAGACGCACGGATCCTGACGCAGAAGGAACGCATGGAAGGTGTCTTTGAGATCATTGTTTCCTCCGAAAAGATTGCAGCGGAGGCAAAGCCCGGACAGTTCGTCCAACTTGGGCTGCCCGAGGGGGAGACCATCCTTCGGCGTCCCGTTGGCATTGCGGCCCGTGATGAGGAAAAAAAGCGGCTGACTTTTTTTTACCGTGTGGTGGGGCATGGGACGGGACTCCTTGCATCCCACCAAGCAGGGGACAATTTGAGCATTCTCGGCCCTTTGGGGCATGGTTTTTCCATGGAAGCCAAGCGGCCGCTGCTCGTGGGCGGCGGTATCGGCCTGTCGCCGCTGCTGTCCTGGGCGCAGGCATTTCCCGGACGCGCAGATGTGCTCATGGGGGGCAGGACGGCCGTCGAGCTTTTCTGGCAGGAAGATTTCCGACCTTTTGTCCGGGAGATCCATATCACGACCGATGACGGCTCCCTTGGGACAAAGGGCTTCACGGTGGCCATCCTGCCGGAACTTTTGCAAAAGAACAGTTATGACTGTGTGATGGTCTGCGGACCGGAGCGCATGATGCGGGCGGCGGCAGAGATTGCCCAAAAAGCGCAGGTGCCATGTCAGGTCTCACTGGAGAAGCGCATGGCATGCGGACTGGGGGCGTGTCTGTCCTGTTCCGTTGACGGGCAGGACGGAAGACGCCGCAAGGTTTGCAAGGATGGTCCTGTTTTCTGGGCAGAGGAGGTGTTTCCATGAACGACCTGCTGGAAACGGAGCTTTGCGGCATCCAAATGAAGACCCCCATTTTCACCGGATCCGGCACCTTTGGCTTTGGGGAAGAGTTTGCGGACTTCGTGGATCTTTCGCGCATCGGAGGCGTGGTGGTCAAAGGAACGACTCTCCTTCCACGGCGCGGCAATGACGGCATCCGCATTACGGAAACGCCTTCCGGCATGCTCAACTGCATCGGCTTGGAAAATCCGGGCGTAGAGGTTTTTTTGCGGGAAACGCTCCCCAGAATCTCGAAGTATCATATGAATGTCATTGTGAACGTGTCAGGGAGCTCGGTGGAGGATTACGGAAAATTGGCCGAAATGCTGGATGTGGAAGGCGTTTCCGCCATCGAGCTGAACATTTCCTGCCCGAATGTCAAGGAGGGCGGCATTGTGTTCGGCACGGATCCCAAGGCGGCCGCTGCGGTCACAAAGGCAGCAAAGGAAAAGACGAAGAAGCCTGTGATCGTGAAGCTTTCTCCGAATGTCACGGATATCACGGAGATGGCGCTTGCGGTAGAAGGGGCGGGGGCGGATATGATCTCCCTCATCAATACCCTGATGGGCATGGAAATCAATATCCATACATGGAAGCCGACACTTGGGAATATTACGGGCGGACTTTCCGGTCCCTGCGTGAAGCCTGTGGCGCTTCGCATGGTCTGGCAGGTTGCATCCAAGGTGCGGGTTCCCGTCATCGGCATGGGCGGCATCACGACAGCGGAGGATGCCGTGGAGTTCTTCCTTGCGGGAGCCAGCGCTGTAGCTGTCGGCACGGTGAATTTCGCGGATCCGGCTGCGACCATGAAAATCGCGGACGGGCTGGAATGCTATTTGCGGCAAAAGGGGCTTTCCCACATCAGCGAGCTGACAGGAAAGCTGGATTTGACATTCTGAGGAGGGAAAGAGCATGGCGGATGATCGTTTGATTGTTGCATTGGATGTCCATACCATGGAGGATGTAAAGCAGCTCGTCTCGAAGCTTGGGGACAGTGTTTCTTTTTACAAAGTGGGCATGGAACTTTTTTACAGCGTAGGACCGGATGTGGTAAAATGGCTGAAGGCGGAGGGGAAGCAGGTATTTCTGGACTTGAAGCTCCATGATATCCCCAATACCGTTGCCGGAGGAATGGCCTCCCTTATGTCGCTGGGCGCGGATATCCTGAATGTCCATGCGGCCGGCGGTTTTACCATGATGAAGGTCACGGCAGAGCGGTTAAAAGAAGAATCCGAAAAGAGGGGGATTCCCTGTCCGAAGCTGATTGCCATCACGGTCTTGACCAGCATCAGTCAGGAAGAGTGGGAAGGAATGGGACAGACCGCCAATATTAAGGGACAGGTGGTACGGCTTGCCATGCTTGCAAAAAAAGCGGGACTGGATGGCGTTGTAGCTTCCCCGCAGGAAGCAGGGCTGATCAAAGAATCGTGTGGCTCGGATTTCCTCATCGTGACGCCGGGCATCCGTCCCGCCAATGCATCCGCAGATGACCAAAGCCGTATTGCGACGCCGGAAGCCGCTCTTCTGGCAGGGGCGACGCATCTTGTGGTGGGACGTCCCATCCGCGCAGCAGAGAATCCACGGGCGGCAGCGGTTTCCATCGTGGAAGAAATGGGGAGGGTGAGATAAATGACCGAGCAAGAAGTACGCGAGATACTGGTAAAGACCAATGCCATCATGGATGGGCATTTTCTTCTGACATCAGGGCTTCACAGTCCGCACTATGTGGAGAAATTCAATGTATTGCAGCATCCGAAGTATACGCAGCAGCTCTGCGAAGCGATGGCGGAAAAATTCAAGGATGCGAATATTGAAACGGTTGTGGGTCCTGTGACCGGCGGCGTCCTGCTGGCGCATGAGACAGGAAAGGCCCTGGGAACACGGGCCATCTTTACCGAACGCGAGAACGGAAAGATGACCTTTCGCCGCGGTTTTTCCCTGCATGAGGGCGAACGTGTGCTCATCGTAGAGGATATTGTGACCACAGGCGGCTCCATCAAGGAAGTGATCGAGGTGGTCAGGGCGCAGGGCGCCATTCCCGTGGCGGTCAGCATGCTGGTGGACAGGAGCGGCGGCAAGGTGGATTTCGGAGATGTTCCAAGCACCGCGCTTCTGCATATGGACGTAGAGACCTATGCGCCGGATCATTGTCCGCTTTGCTGTTTAGTATCTAAGCACCAGTGTCAATGCCGAGGTATTTTTTCGTCTGACAAGGAAGATAAAACGCCGTCGTAGCAGAGCTACGTCAAGTTTTATCTGACACAGACAGGCGGAAAAAGACCCGACAGTGATGCTGGGGTGTGATACGAAACAGGTTCTAAGAGAGGGCAGCTATGCAGGAAGCGGATTTCGTGGAAAAGATACGTTCATCCGGCGGGCGTGTCTTTGTGGTGGGCGGCTATGTGCGGGATAAGCTCATGGACCGCCCACCAAAGGATAAGGACTATGTGATTTCCGGTATCCAAGAACAGGAGTTCTGTGTGCTTTTTCCGGATGCGAAACGCGTGGGGAAATCCTTTCCTGTATATCTTGAAGAAATCAATGGAAAATTTTCCGAAATTGCATTTGCGAGAAAAGAACAGAAAGCGGGGAAGGGCTATCGGGGCTTCACAACGGAATATGATGCCGCAATCACCATTGAAGAGGATTTGTATCGGCGGGACAGCACCATGAACAGCATCGCATGGGAACTTCCCGGCGAAATCCTGCTGGATCCCTATCATGGAGTGGATGCTATCCGTGCGAAAGAGATCCGCGCGGTGTCTGCGCATTTTCTGGAGGACCCGGTACGCGCTTTGCGTGCGGCAAGGCAGTCGGCTGAGCTTGGTTTTACGATTACAGATCAGACATTTTCCTATATGAAGGCATGCAAGGAGGAATTGAGCGCAGAACCGCAGGAACGGTTGTTTGCGGAACTGACCAAAGCACTGGCTTCCGAGCAGCCTTCTCTCTTTTTCCGGAATCTGCAGGCAGCAGATCTTCTGCAGCTGTGCTTCCCGGAAATCCATGCGCTAATCGGAAAAACACAACCAAAGGATTTCCATCCGGAGGGAGATGCCTTCGAGCATTCCATGCAGGTCGTGGACTTTGTCGCAAAGCGGAATCCGAAAACGGAGACCAGATTTGCGGCGCTTTGCCATGATCTCGGGAAGGGGAGGACCCCGGCGGATATGCTGCCGCATCATTACGGACATGAAATATGCGGAGGGGACGTCCTGCGGGAATGGAACGCACGCATGACCTTGCCGAAAATTTGGATGGAAACGGCGGAATTTGCCATTTCGATGCATATGCGAGCACCGCGGATCGGGCATTCGGGCAAAAAGGTGGATCTCCTGATGGCGCTCTACAAGTCAAAATTATCCACCAAGGATTTCAATGACATTATCCTCGCGGATCATGGAAGCCTGCCGGATTATCTGCGATATGCAGGGGAGATACTTCCCCTGCTGCTGGAAGTATCCGGAAATGACGCGCCAAAGGAGCTTCGTGGGAAGAAAATCGCGGAATGGATACGGAGGGAGCGGATCCGTAAATTCACGGAATACACGTATAACACACAGTAAGCAGCTCGTTAGGGATGATATATTCGTGATGTGATGATATTTCTTTTCTTGTAAAAATACGCTATAATGACATTAAGAATGTGTCGTCGCACATACATAGAGCAATAGAGCATAAGAAGGGAATGAGCATCATGGCTGCAGAAAATTTCACAGATACCGCAAAAACAAATACGGACGGTGCGGAGCACCGGTTTTCAGAAGAAGAGCTGAAGAGGATGTATGCGTTGCAAACCGGAAGCATCGACCAGATCGACATGTTTACGGTCATCTATCAGTCCATGTCACCAAGCGAGAAGCAGCAGTTCAATGCATATGCCCGCAAGCAGAACAGTTCCAAGTGGATCCCGACCGTGACAGTCGTTGTTGTGCTTATGGTTGTCGTTTACATCTTAACCAAAATGAAGTAGGGATAAATAATAGAAGCCACGGTTTTTGGTCGTGGCTTCTATTATTTCTTGGGGACATCAGTTTGCATTCTGTGATGGAGCTACCATGGAGGTATAGCGCTTTTCCTTGCGGTCATGGACATGCGTGTAGCGTGCGGTAATGTTCGGATTGACATGCCGCAGCGTTTCCTGTACGACACGGATGTCGCGCGTCTCATGATAGAGATTCGTGGCGCAGCTGTGTCGGAAGGTATGGCAGGAATGTCCGGGATATTTCAGTCCTGCCTGCTCCAGTGCCTTGTTCATCACAAGCCGCAGGCCGTTTCTTGTAATGCGCTTTCCGTAGGCGCGGTTGCCGAGGCAGATGATGGTGGGGGTGAACTTGTTGTTCTCCTTTGGCACAGGACCGCGCAGGCTGATGTACTTTGTCAGCGTCTCAAAGGTTTGTGCACAGGGAAAGATCATGCCGTCATGCCCTTTGCCCCGAATATAGATGGATTGATCCTGATAGTTGATATCCTCATCGTTCAGGCGGATTACCTCGATGGAACGCAGGCCCTCAACCCCCATGAGGTAGACCGCGAGCTGGTTCCGCGCGCACATGAGGGGGGATTCTTTCCGAAAGATATCACAGATTTCCTGGATCTGCTCCACGGTATAATATTTGAAATCCATGTCGCTGATCCGTGGCACCGGTGTCTCGATGTCATCGCAGGGATTCTGCGAGATGAAGCCGAGCTTGATGGCCATCTTATAAAAGGTGCGGATCGCGCTGATCTTCAATGCGACTGTCGTGTCCATGAAACCTTTGTTCTGCTTCAGGTACGTCACATAGAGACGCATGTGCATATCGTGTACCGCAAATGGATGCATGCCCATGGTCTCCATGCACCAGCTCAGGAACAGCCGGATGGAACTTTCATAGTTCGCCAGCGTGTCCTGCGCCGGACGGTTGCCTCGTATATATAATGGAAGGAATCTGGCGAAATTTTTGATGAAATCATCCGGGCTGATGCTGCTTTCCCGAAGATAATCAGGCGGAAGAAATGTATTGGATGCGCCATGGTTCATGACGACCATTTGCTGTGATTGCTGCCGGTTCAAAATTATCACCTCTAAAAATGTAGTATATCACACGATGAATCTCATTGTCTAATGTGTAAAAAATATTATCAACTGTGTGCATTGTCTGACTGTTTGTCGTGCCAGGTACGGATCCTATCTGTACGGAATCTTTGGATTGACCTATACCTCTCCAGCAAGCAGCAGCTCGTTTTTATCTTTCTTGCATCAAATAAAGGGGGACATATAAATTGGCAGTAGGTGTATGTCCTGCTCTTTCTGAAAATCCTTAGTATAAAGAACGTATTTCTCGGCAATCTGGGCAGAATATTTCTGGCAAAAGGCATCCAAAGAGGCGTGACGCTTGTAATTGGAAGCTTTTACTTCTATCGGTACTACCTTGTTACTTTTGGCAATAAGGAAATCTATCTCGTAATTGTTGCTTTTATCTTTGTTGGAGAAGGTATGGTAGTACAGTTCATATCCTTTGGCTGCAAGCATTTGAGCAGTGAGATTTTCAAACAGATATCCCAGATTGGCTGAAATCTTGTCGCTCAGGAGTTTCTTGTAGATGTCGTTTTCGGTAAAAGCCTTGTTCTTGAACATCAGCGTAGTGAAAAGGCCGGTATCGGAGAGGAATAGCTTGAATTTGGTCAGGTCTTTGTACGCGGCCATTTCAGCCGAAGGTTGGGTGGTGTGATAGGCTGCCAAGGCTGTTCTGGAATCAAGCAGTTCTGCAATGAGATTCAATGAATTGCCTGGCCTTAGCGTGGGAATGACGTTGGATACGGTGTAGCGGGAAGCGTTCCTGTTCAGCTGGGCAGGGATGGCATCAAAGAGGTGCGACAGACGGCCTGTGGGGTCAATCTTGTAGAAATCATCCTCATAGAGCTTCAGTATTTCACGTTTGAGTTGGTCTACGGCTTCAAAATTATTTTCCTGCAGATAGGTTTCTACCGCCTGCGGCATGCCGCCGATGAGCATATATAGTAAACGACATTAATTTTTGTACTTAAAAGAACATAGTGATGCAAATTTTTCGTTAGGTTCCCGATATTGTTCAAAATAGCCATCAACTGCTGA
>CACZZN010000007.1 GCA_902785705.1 uncultured Veillonellaceae bacterium | reverse complement strand
TAGACATGGCGTTGAGCCTCCTTTGGAAGATGGTTTGGACACCTTCTATTGTACCAAAGTTTGAGGCTTTTCGCCTTTTTTATCGGCAAAAATTCGCTAGTTCTAAGGCTTGTGCCTTCTTGTTGATGTGGGAAGTTTGAGTAATAGAACGAAAAAATGGAAAGCGAGGCGAGCTGCCAATGACAGAATTGGGTCTGCCAGAAGGCTCTTTGATCCGGTTCGTATCCTTTTACATTCCGGGCGCGGCGCTCTTTTACGCGATGAGCGACCGCCGATACGGCAAGCGCAAGACGATTGCAATCTGGGCTGCGGTCGTGCTGTTTTTCTTTGGCCTTACCCTGTTCCCCCATCTCGTGCTGCACGGGCATCCGGCCTGGTACGTCCCGCTGGGCTTCGTGCTCTGCGTCACGGTGTATTTGGGGGCATTTGTGCTGACGACGCGGGGCGACCCGCGCCGCAATCTCTTCTTCGCCTTATTGATCGCGAATGCGTATCTCATGGTGACGGGCATCCTGTTTCTGCTCTCCGGGCTTTTTCCCGGCGATCCCATACGGGGGTACGCGATGCTCCGCACGGCGGCCCTCGTCGCGGCGGTCGTGTATTTTCTGCGGAAGAGCCCTGCGGCGCTCTACCGCAGTGTACGGAATATCCGGCGCGGCTGGGGATTTTTGGTCGCGGTGTCGGCGCTTTATACGCTCGGCATTGTCGCCTCGCTGCTCCAGCCTTTGCCCGGCGGCGCATCGGTTTTTCTGTCGCCGGTCACCGAGACGCGGGCGGTCTTCTTCTCCCACATCCTGCTACTCCTTTGCCTCGCGGCCTCGTACGCGGTGCTGTTCCGTCTGCTGCTTCTTCTGAACGACGAGATTGACCGCAAAGCCCTGGAGACAAGCAACCGCCTCCTCGAAAACGAGCTGGCCGCCGAGCGGGAAGCAGTGGAAACGGCGCGGCGGCAGCGCCACGATCTCCGCCACCATATCCGGCTGCTCATCGACCGCCTCACGGCAAACGACACAAGCGGCGCTCTGGCCTACCTGGCGGTCTACGAGGCAGCGACGGAAAAGGAAACGCCGACGCAATGGTGCGAAAACAAGGCGGCGAACGCGCTGCTTCGTCTGGCCGCCCGCCGCGCCGCAGCGTGCGGGGCGAACGTGGACATCCGCGCGGATATTCCGGCGGTGCTTCCGCTGGCCGCGCCGGAAACCGTGGCACTTTTCGGCAATCTGCTCGAAAACGCCTGCGAGGCGCTGGAAAAATGCGAAAAAGGACACCTTCTCTTCCGCGCGGAGCGCACGGAGACGCTCCTGCGCGTGGAGGCCCGCAACACGGTACAAGACGCGCCCGCCTTTGATGGCGAATATCCCCGCTCCGGAAAAGCCGGGGGCGGCCTCGGCATCCCCTCGATGCGCGCGGTCTTGGAAGCCCACGATGGCATGATGCGCTGCGAGGCGAAAGACGGCGAATTTGTCACGCAGATCCTTTTGCCGTTGCAGAAACCATGAAAATCTATATAGGATGAGACGGGCGCAAAAAAGGACGCTTCCTTCCCTTTCGGTTGGAAACGTCCTTTTTTATGGTTTCGTCATGGCTCCGCTTCTTTTCCGCATCGGCGGAAAGACCAGTCGAAAAATTGCTGCCGCAGCCGATGAAAATCGCCGCGGCGGATGGGGACAAAGCTGCCGTCCGTCAAGCGGATGACCTCCGCGTCAATGCATCGGATATGCGCTTGGTTGACGATATAGCCCCGATAGGCGGCGACGAACTGCCCCGGCGAAAGCCGCTCCAGCTCCTCCGCAAATTCCTTCAGTCGCCGCTTCCTTTCCACGAAATTTCCCCGCGTCGTGCAAACGATCCGTTCGTTGCCCATGCCCTCGATGAAAAGAATGGCGTCGATATCGACCGTCTGCACGTTTCCGCCCGCCACGGTCAGGCAAATCGTTTTCGGGCGCTTCGCCCGCAGATTCGCCATCGCCCGATCCATCGCGCCGTCAAACTGCGCCTGCGTGTACGGCTTTACGAGATAATGCACGGCGCGAACCGCAAAGGCAGCGAACGCGAACTCCTTGGACGAGGTCAGGAAAACAATCTCCGTATGGTCTTGCCGCAGGCGCATCTCCTGCGCAATCCGGATCCCGCTGGCTTCGGGCAGGAATATGTCGAGCAGCGCGATGTCCGGGACTCCCGCCTCGTCCAAATGTGCCGCGAACTCCGCCGCGCTCCCGCAAGCAAAAATTTCTGCGGGTTCCTCCGCTTTTGCGCTGAAATACGTTTCCGCGGCACGACGCACCTTATCAAGCTCCCGCGACTGATCCTCGCATATCGCCACACGCATAAAAACGCCCCCGTGATAAGTTTGGACATAAAATCCTATCGCCTATTTTATCATTATGGCGCAAAACATGACAAGGGCGGCAGCGTTTTCCGGCAGAAAGATTCGTGTATCCTAAAGCTCGTTTCGTGTAACGTGGTTTTTGATGAGCGCAAAACTCTTGCTGCGGTCAATCCAGTAATGGAGTTGCTGTAGGAACATGGCCCCGTTAAGTCCGATTTTCGTCGCCAAGGTGGGAAGCACCATCATCAGGGAAATATCCGATACCGTCACGCTCCAGTGTACAACCCTTGACTTCCAACAGATATTTCTGTGCGCCACGCTCCATGTAGAAGTCAATGCGGGATTTTCCATAGGTGTATTCCGGCTGGATATGGTCACACCTCGTTTAACAGTCGACGCAACCCTCGCTACACCTGATACTTATCTTTGATAAAAATTTTAAATGAATGGTCGGGAATTTTTATCAAAGCCAGTCGTGCATACGCACGCCTGAAGTCTCATGCACTCTCAGTAAGAAATAAAATTTCTAACTGAGAGTAGTATAACTGCCGCATCCGCACGAATCCTCAATGCCGCTTCAGCAAGTATCGGCGCAATGCCGCAAGATTCTTGAAGATGCGGAAGCCAAAGGTCAAAAGCGCCACATAGTAGAGGTCAATGCCCAGACGGTCCCCCACGTAGACCAGAAACGCCGCCATCAGTGCATTGAAAAAGAATCCGCTGATGAACATCGTATTGTCAAACTTCTCCGCCACTGCAGCACGCAGGCCTCCGAAGACAGAGTCCAACGATGCGAGCAGCGCCACGGAAAAAAGCTTTGCATAAGCCAGCGGTATGTTGATATAGGAAAAATAACCCAAAAGCAATCCTGCAATCAGGCCCAAGAGGGGTTTGATCATTGCGCTTCCCCCTGTTCCGCAATTTCATGCCCATAGACGAACTTGAGACTGCCCTTATACGCAGGGACACGGACGTTGTCCGACAGCTCCGTTTCCAGCTGGATGCCCCATACTTTCAAGGTTTCCGCCACACCGCCGCGCATCTTGATGGCATTTTCCAAGGTTTTTTTTTCGCCAATGGCACGTATCTCGAAAGGGGCGGAAGAACGCACGTTGTTGACCGAGAGCGTCGGTCCGGCGCATCGGATCTCCGATGTGCCGATCAGCCTCTGCCCATTGACAGAAATCGCCTCGGCGCCTGCCGCGCGCAATTCATTGATGACGCGCAGCAGATCATCATCATGGATGAGATACAGATTCGGATTTTCCCCTGCCTTCGAGGTCATCGTGCTGTCATCCATCCGCACGATGATCCCTTCTCCCTCCAATGCGGTGAAACCGGCCTGTTTCCGCAGTTCATCCGTCCCCATGCTGCTTGCCGTATTCTCACGCAGCAATTTCAGCTCTTCCCGCAGACCGTCCCTCTCCTGCTCTGTTTCCAGCAAGCGGGCAGACAGTTCTTCCACGCGCTGAAATGGCACATTTCCTTTGATATCCTGCGTTGTCCGGAACTGGACTGCTAGCATGAACCCGAGCACCATGCAAACACAGGCAATCGACCAACTTCCCTGTCGGATCCCTCTCATGGATTTTCCCTTCTATCGATGATAGTTTACTGAATCAATTTAATAAACGGCGTCGTATAATTGAAATCCACATATTCCACCTGATACGGATTGGTAGCAAGATCCTTCAGGAAATCCTGCGTGAGCCTTGCCTTTTCCTCCATGCGCTCCAATTTGCCAAGGCGGATCTGCACGGAATTCGTCGTATAGGCCACGAGATAATCAGGCCCTGTGATCGCAATCTCAGAAAGCTGGTTCAAGGATGCATCATCCAACTGCTGCAAAAAGCTTAGGATCTTCTTCACCATCTCATCCTCCACATCATCCCCGATGTAGAGATCCCGCACCTGGACTCCCGTAATCATGGGAATGGGCATGTTCTTCAGGGTGCGATAGCTGTCAATGACCTTTCCCTGACGGTCAATGTCCAGATATCCGTACTCACATGCCACGGTTGCCACAGGCATGCGCTCCTTGATGGTGATTTCCAGTGTACTCGGAAGCTGCCGCCGCACCAAGGCTTCCTCGATACGCAGATCCTGCAGGAGACGTTTCGTTACCTGATCGGTCTCCAGCTGGAACAACGGCTCCCCCATATAGATCCCCGAGATGCGGACCAATTCTTCCTTCTTCAGATAAACCGCGCCGTCCACCTGCACATGGCGCAGCACAAAGATCGGCGAATAGACCAGAATACCCACAATGGCGGTGCAGATAACGATAAACAGAAATCCCTTTAATATCCTGCGCGGGCTGCGTCGCTTGATGATCCGCTTCTCCACACGCTTCTCCGTTTCCATCTGCTCCCCCCCTTGTTTTCAATTGTTTTTTCTTTTCTGCTACTTTGCGGTCATTTTACAGGATATCCTGCCATCTCCAGAATGCGCTCGCAAAGCTCCGGGAACTCGATTCCCATCGCGCGGCCCGCATCCGGCACCAAGGAAGTCTCCGTCATGCCCGGCACGGAATTCACTTCGATGACGTAGGGTGTCTCATCCTCGCTGAGCATCATATCCACGCGCGCCACGCCGCAGCATCCGCAGGCCGTAAAGGCCTTGACCGCAAGATCCTGGATTTCTCTTGTCTTTGCTTCCGACAAGGGTGCGGGAACGATATGCGCCGAAGCGCCCTTCGTATACTTGCTGGCATAATCATAACGGCCCGATGTCGTCGTGATCTCGATGATCGGGAACGCTTCCTTGGTCTCTGCATTGCCCCAGACCGCAACGGTAAGCTCCCTGCCGCGAATGAATTCCTCCACCAGCACCTCGTCATTATAGCGGAACGCATCCTGCAGCGCCCGCTCCAAGGCTCCACGCTCCTCCACGATATAGACCCCGATGCTGGAGCCCTGAGAAGCCGCCTTGACGACCACAGGATATGAAAATTCTCCCTCGATCTCCGCTGTCAGCCCGCGCTTCATCTCATAGCTGCGATAGGTGCGGGAACGCGGCGTGGAAATGCCCTCCGCTTGGAACACGCGCTTCGATGCTGCCTTGTCCATCGTGACAGCCGCCGCCAATACGCCCGAGCCCGTGTAGGGAATTTCCAGCATATCCAAGGTTCCCTGCACCAAACCATCCTCGCCATATTTTCCATGCAGCGCATTGAACACGATCCTGCACCCGGTCTTCTGGATATCGGACGCAAACGTCTTCGGCGCCAGTTCCATGCCCTCTGCAGGGTAGCCCTTTGAGCGCAATGCCTCCAAAATAGCTTTTCCTGTCCTGCGGGAAACCTCCGCCTCCGTGGAAGCCCCTCCCATGATCACGACGATCTTATCCTGCTCCATGAATGAATGCTCCTTTATTCTTACCCTTTCAAAAGCTCTACCAGCTCTTCGCCCGTCCGATAAATGTCTCCCGCGCCCATCGTCATGACGAGATCGCCCTCTTTCACAACCGATGCCAAATATCCTGCAACATCCTTCCGCTCCGGAAGATAGGTCACATCCTGTCCCGTCGCTTTCGCCACCTCTTCCAGAACGGTCTCTCCGCTGATTCCTTGGATGGGTGCCTCCCCCGCTCCGTACACATCGGTCAGAACCAAAAGGTCTGCCTCTGCAAAGGCAGCGCCGAATTCCTTCCGCAGGAGTTTCGTCCTGGAATAGCGATGCGGCTGGAATGCGCAGATGAGCCTTCCAGGCTTCGTCTGCTTGGCCGCCTTGAGTGTCGTCGCGATTTCTGTCGGGTGATGCGCATAGTCGTCCACCACCCAGACGCCCTTTTCCCTGCCCTTGGTCTCGAAGCGCCGCTTCGCCCCGTGAAAGGCTGCCAGCCCCTTTGCCATCTGCTCCACCGTCAGCCCGATGCTGATGCCTGTCACGACAGCTGCCATGGCATTGAGCACGTTATGCCGCCCCGGAATATTGAGCGCCACATGGCCAAGATTCTTTCCCTCATGCATCACATCGAAGGAAATGCCCGCGCCGTTCGTCTCGATATTCGCCGCATGGTAATCCGCCGCCTCCCCGATGGCATAGGAAATGTATTTCCGGTCCACCTGCTTGGCAATATTGCGCAGGTTTTCATTTTCAAAGCAGAGCACCGCATAGCCCGTCTCTTTGTCCACATTTTCGATGAACTGTCGGAATGCCGCGCGGATATTGTCCATCGTCCCATAGTGGTCCATGTGGTCGTTCTCCACATTCGTCACCACTGCGATATGAGGATGCAGTTTCAAAAATGAACCGTCGCTCTCGTCTGCCTCGGATACCAGATAATCGCTCGTTCCGAGCACCGCATTCGTCCCCAGGTCTCCGACCTCACCACCGACAACAATGGTCGGGGATACGCCAATCGTGTGGAGGGCAACCCCCAGCATGGAGGTCGTTGTCGTTTTGCCGTGAGCGCCCGCCACGGCAATCCCCTTCTTCTCATTCACCAGCGCCGCATTGATATCGGAACGATGCAGTTTCGGGATGCCAAGCTGACCCGCCGCCAGAACCTCAGGATTGTCATAGGGTATCGCACTGGAGACCACGATGGCGTCCACGCCCCGCACATGCTCGCCGTCCTGCCCGATATAGACCGTTGCCCCAAGCTCCCGAAGATGCGCGATGATTTCCGATTCCGAGCGATCCGAACCGGTGACCTCATAGCCCATTTCGGTCAGGATCTTCGCCAACGGGCTCATGCCCGCGCCGCCAATGCCCACAAAATGCACCTTGTGGATATCCTTCAATTCCTTCAGCAATGCCCTTTCCTCCTATCAGACAGTCCGCCCTGCCAATTCCAACACCATATCCGCAATTTCATCCGCTGCTTGCGGTCTTCCCATGGCCTTACTCGCAGCAGCCATTTCCCGCAATTTCTCCGGCGCAGAAAGCAGTTCCTGCAATACCGCGCCCAAAGATTCCCCATTCAGGTCCCGGTTGAGAATCATGCGTGCCGCGCCTGCCTCCTCCAGTTCCCTTGCGTTGTATTCCTGATGATTCTCCGCCGCATAGGGATAGGGAATCAAAATCGCCGGGATGCCGCGAGCGGTCAATTCCGCAATTCCGGTCGCCCCTGCGCGGAATACCGCAAGATCCGCCATCGCCATCGCCTGCGGCATGTTGTAGAGGTATGGCACAACGTGGATGTGCTGCGCTTTTTCCAGATCCACGCCCGCATTGCGCATGCGCCGCAAAATATCCTCATGCTCCGCATTTCCCGTCACGTGCAGGAACTGCACCTCCGGATGGTACTGCGCCGCCTTCAATACGTCCACCATCGCATGATTGATGCTGCGCGCCCCTCGGCTTCCTCCCGAAACCAAAACAATGGGGCGTGCGCCATCAAACCCGAAAGCTGCCAGCCCTTCCTCGCGGGTCGCCGAGAGCACTTCCTTCCGAATGGGATTTCCCGTGCAGACGGCCTTTCCCGCTGGAAAATGCAGCAAGGCTGTTTTCGTTCCGACCGCGATCCGCGATACAAACCTTGCCAGAATGCGGTTCGTGATGCCGGGCACCACATTCTGCTCCTGGATAAGGCTCGGGACATGCATGAGGCTCGCTGCCAGAAGCACAGGCCCACAGACATAGCCGCCGGTCCCGATGGCTGCATCCGGCCGGAAGCGGCGCACAATCTTCGCTGCCGTCGCAACGCTCATCATGGCCTTTCCCGCACGTCGGAAATTATCCAGCGTAAAATGCCGTTCAAAGCCTCGCAGCTCCACCGTCTCGAAGGGCAGTCCTTCCTTCGGGACGATATCCGCTTCCAGTCCTTCCCTTGTCCCCACATAGAGGAATTCCGCCTCAGGCATCTTTTCCCGTATGGCCCGAATCAGAGTGATCGCCGGGTAGATATGTCCGCCGGTACCTCCGCCGGATACGATGATCCTCAACTGAAATCCTCCTCACAATCCATTCACGATGCGCTTGAAATCCCTGCCGCGCTGCTCAAAACCATCATACATGTCAAAGCTTGCGCATGCGGGAGAAAGCAGCACCACCTGCGGAGCCTTCGCAAGCCTGTGGGCAGTCTCCACTGCCTTTTCCATCGAGTAGCCCGCCGCATGGATCTGATCCTCGGACAGACCGGCCTTCACCGCCGCCTCGTGGAAACGCTTCGCCGCATCTCCCACAAGAATCAGTTCATCCACGCGTTCTTTCACAAGCCCCATGAACTCCGTCAAGTCCGTAAGCTTGTCATCCCCGCCCGCAATCAGGATGATATGATCCGGGAATGTCTCCAGTGCCTTGATGGCAGAATCGGTATTCGTCGCCTTGGAATCATTGTAATAGGGAACGCCGTGGACATCCCGCACATACTCGATGCGATGCTCCACACCCTTGAACGCCATGAGCACCTTGCGCATATCCTCCGCCTTTGCACCCGCAAAAAAAGCGGCCGCTGCGGCAGCCAACGCATTCTCCACGTTGTGTCCGCCCTTGATGCCAAGCTCATTCACCGTGCAAAGCCTGTGCGTCGTGCCCTTCCATCGGATCACGAGAGTGTCTCCCTCAAGGCAGGCGCCTTCCTCCAGCTCCTGCCGACGGCTGAAAAAGCAGACCTGGCAGTGCGCGCGCTCTGCCATGGAGCGCGTGTGCTCATCATCGTAGTTGAGCACCAGATAGTCGTCCTGCGTTTCCTGCGCAAAGACACGCTCTTTCATCGCCTGATAGGTCCCCATATCGCCATGCCGCACGATATGATCGGGCGTCACATTGAGAATCGCCGAAACGTGCGGATGGAATTCCTCGGTCGCCTCCATTTGATAGCTGGAGATCTCCGCCGCGATGCAGCCATCCGGGCCGATGCGCAGCGCTTCCTCGGAAAGCGGGATGCCGATATTCCCTCCGACACCGACTTCTGGATAAGCCGTCTCCAAAAGCAGTCCCAACAGCGTGACCGTCGTGGTCTTGCCGTTCGTTCCCGTCACAGCACAAAATGGAGCCTTTGCCAGACGATAGGCAAGCTCCACCTCGCTCATGACGCGGATGCCCCGCGCCACTGCCTCCTTCAGAATGGGAATCCGCAGCGGGACAGCGGGAGACACCAGAATGAGCTGCACCCCATCCAAAAGCTCCGCTGCCTGCGGCCCGAACATCAGCCGGATGCCTGCCGCGCGAAGCTCCGAAAAATCATATTTGATGTCCTGCTCCTGCTTCGCATCGCTCAGTGTGACCTCCGCCCCCATATGCTTCGCGATTTTCGCCGCCGCGAAGCCGCTGATGCCTGCGCCGATGACCAACACCTTCTGATCTTTAAGCTCCATCCTTCCAGCCTCCCATCCCATCTATCTCAACATCTGCAGCCCGACACAGCTCGCAAGGAGCGCCGTTGCCCAGAAGACAAAAACCACCTTTACCTCCGACCATCCGCCCAGCTCGAAATGATGATGGATAGGACTCATGCGGAAAATGCGTTTGCCTGTCGTCTGGAAAGAAATCACCTGCAAAATGACGGACAACGTCTCGCATACAAAGATAAATCCGATCACCGGCAAGAGCAGTTCCGTATGCGTGAGGATCCCCATGGCAGCAAAGGCTCCGCCCAATGCCAGCGAACCTGTATCTCCCATGAATATCCTGGCGGGGTGCGCATTGAACTTCAAAAAAGCGATACATGCCCCCACGGTCGCGACACAGAAAATCGCCAGATCATCATGCCCCGTCATGGCGCAGACCACCGCATAGGCGCTGGAAGCGATCGCCATCGTGCCGGAAGCAAGGCCGTCCAGCCCGTCGGTCAGATTCACCGCGTTGGATGTTCCGACCAGGACAAAAAGCACCAATGCGTAATAAGCCGCCCCTAAATCGATATTCTGATCCAGCACAGGAACCCAGATCCCCGTATGGATGCCGAGCACCTGCGTGCCGATGTACATCACGACCACCGCAATCAAAATCTGCCCCAGCAGTTTCTGCTTTGCCCGCAGGCCAAGGTTCTGCTTTTTGACCACCTTGATATAGTCATCCAGAAAGCCCAGCACGAAGTGTCCCAGCATGATGAAGAGCGCCAGCAGCACCTCCGTCGTAATGGGCGCTGCCGCCAGCGTCGCCGCCGTAATGCCCAGGATGATCATGATGCCGCCCATGGTGGGCGTACCGCTTTTCGCCTGATGGCTTTTCGGTCCTTCCTCCCGAATGCTCTGCCCGAATTTCAGCTTATGCAGCCAGGGGATGAAGAACGGGCCTGTCAGCAGCACAAAGCCTGCCGCTACGGCAGCCGCCGTCGCCAAAGATATCAACATGGATCTTTCTCCCAACTCAAATCATTTCAATAATTTTCTCCATCTGCATGCCGCGCGATCCCTTGAAAAGCACGGTATCGCCCTCCTGCAGGATGTCCTTCAGGAATTCGGCCGCTTGCTCGTGGGAATCCGCCGTATGGACGTTGGAAAGCCCCGCTTCTTTCGCGCCTGACGCAATCATCTTTCCCAATTCCCCGTACGTCACAAGCGCGGAAAAGTCATGCTCCGCGACCTCGCGCCCGACTTCGCGATGGGCCTTTTCGGAAATATCCCCCAGTTCCAGCATATCGCCCAGAACCGCGACTTTTCTGCCCTTTGCCATGCCCGAAAGCGTCTCGATCGCCGCTTTCATGGACATGGGGCTGGCATTGTAGGCATCGTTGATGATCTCATACTTCGGATGTGCCACGCGCTCAAAGCGCATCTTCGTGGCCTCCAGCCCTCGCAGGCCTTTCATCACCTCTGCGGAGGTCATCCCCATCGCAAATCCCGTCGCAATGGCAGCGAGCGCATTGTAGATATTGTGGCGGCCGAGCATCGGGAGCACATAGTCATGCCGCTCATTCTGCCAGCATATCATGAAGCGCGTCACATCACCGTCCCTGCGGATGCCCTCGCCCCGCACATCAGCATCCTGCTCGATGCCGTAGGTGATGACACGGACGCCCTCCTTTGCTTTCCCACGCATCGCCGCCACATGGGGATCATCAAGATTCAGCACTACCGCTCCTCCCGCAGGAATTGCTTCCACCAGCTCGCCCTTTGCCTGCGCGATATTCTCGATGGAGCCGAGCAGCTCCATATGCGTCTCCCCCACATTTGTCACAATGCCGATGGAGGGAGCCGCCAAAGGGGCCAGCGCCTCAATCTGATGCAGCCCGCGCATGCCGATCTCCACCACAGCCGCTGTGTGCTCCTCCTGCAAGCCCAAAAGCGTCAGTGGGAGTCCGATTTCATTGTTGAAATTTCCCTGCGTCTTGCAGACGGGGCCGCGTGCCGAAAGCACTGCTGCCGTCAAATCCTTCGTTGTCGTCTTGCCGTTGGAACCTGTGACCGCCACCACCGGCAGATCGAATTTCATGCGCCACGCGCGCGCGATCTGCTGATAAGCCCGCAGCGTGTCCTCCACCATCAGCACAGCGCCTTGTTTCGGCAGTTTCCCTGCCGGACAGGACTTGGCCACCAGCACGCCCGCAGCGCCCTTTTCCACAGCCTCTGCCGCAAAATCCTCGCCATTGAAGCGCTCCCCCGAAAGCGCCACAAAGAGCACGCCATCGGAAATCCTGCGCGTATCCGTCACCACATCCGAAAACGTCTGCTTCCCCTCCTGACGAAGCGCCGCTCCCGTTGCCTCTAAAATCTCTGCAAGCTTGAACTTTGGCATTTTATTTCCCCCTGATGGCCTCGCGGGCCACTTCCTTGTCATCGAAATGGATCGTGCGATCCTTCAAAATCTGGTAATCCTCATGGCCTTTTCCCAGAATCATCACGATATCCTGCGGCTCTGCCAGCTCCACCGCGCGGAAGATTGCCTTCCTGCGGTCCGCGATGCACTCATGCTGTTTGCTGCCGATTTTCTCTTTGACGCCCGCCTCGATCTGCGAGAGGATTTTCTCCGGATCCTCTGTGCGTGGATTGTCCGAAGTCACAATCACGATATCCGCAAGCTCCGCGGCCAGCCGCCCCATAATGGGACGTTTCGCATTGTCCCTGTCGCCGCCGCAGCCAAAGACCGCTATGATGTGATGCTTCGCGATCTGCCGCGCCGTCCGAAGGACATTTTCCACCCCGTCCGGCGTATGCGCATAGTCCACGATGACAGAAAAATCCTGTCCTTCGTCCACAAGCTCGAACCGGCCCGGCACACTTGTGAATGCCTCCAAAGCTTCCCTGATCACGGCAGGCTCGATCTTTTCCGCCAGCGCCGCTCCTGCCGCTGCCATCACGTTGTAGACATTGAAAATGCCCGTCACGTGAAGCTTCAGATCCAGCGTGCCGAAATCCCCTGCCAGACGGAAACTCGCGCCGGACGCATGCACATCAATCTCCGTGGCGCGAAGCTTCGCATCCTCTGTATGGATGCCATAGGTCAGATGCTCGCAAAACGCGTAGTCCAGCATCGTCTGCCCTGCCGCATCGTCCGCATTCACCACGGCCGTCTTGCCCTTTTTCTTGCCATGCCGCCCCAAAAGCGCGAACAGCCGCGCCTTTGCCAGCTTATAGCACTCCATCGTCCCATGGTAGTCCAGATGATCCTGCGTCAGATTCGTGAACACGCCCGTATCGAACTCAATGCCCGCCACACGATTCTGGTCCAGCGCATGGCTCGAAACCTCCATGACCACATAGTCCATGCCCTTGTCCCGCATCATCGCGAGGATGTTCTGCATCTCCACCACATCCGGCGTCGTGTTGTGGATGGGATAGACTTCATCCTCCACCATGATCTGTATGGTACCGATCAGGCCTACTTTGAAGCCTGCTTTGCGAAGAATCGCACGAATCAAATAGCTCGTCGTCGTCTTGCCGTTCGTACCCGTGATGGCAACCACGCGCATGGACTGCGACGGATAATCATAAAAATGCGGCACCAGCTTGTCAAGCGCATCATTCAGCTCCGGCACCTGCAATACCGTCATTCCTTCCGGTGCTTCCATCTCCCGCGTCGTCAGGATCGATTCCGCGCCCTTTTCCTTTGCCTGCGGAATGAAATCATGCCCATCCACATGGGCGCCGGGAATGCAGACGAACAGCGTCCCCTTCTCCGCCTTCCGTGAATCATGCTGTATCCCGGTCACCATTTGCTCAGGGTCACCAATGACCCTGGCGCCCTCCACCAAAGCGGCAAGCTCGCCGATTGTCTTCATACCATCCGTCTCCTCCTCACAAAATATCCCGCTACATTATACAACCATAACGAGACTTTTTCCATAAAAATCTCGCGCAACATGTGTAGGAATCGATGAGGGCATCTTGTCCCATACACGCAAGAAAGAGGCTCCGATCCGGTCAGCCTCTTTTTCGGTGTTCACATTCATTCTTATCGCTCTTATCGCTCGTGCGTGAAGTACATCTTCTTGGGAACCTCCATGCCGAGCTCCTCCGTCGCAATCGCTTTGATGCGCTGCGGTGACTTGAGCTTTGCAATCTCGATCCGCAGCCGCTCGTTCTCCTGCTCCAACTGCTGTGCCTGCTGCTGCACCGCGACAAGTGCATAGCCGCGGCTTGCGCTGATGCCGCTGCGCACCACCACGATCATTGCCAGCGCCGCAACCAGAAGGAACAGCACACGAGCGCGGGAACGCAGATTCGTATCGAGCACCGTAGGCGACCTCAGCTGCTTCCTTTTCTTGACCCGTGGCGCAGCAACGGGCGCCTGAGATGACTCATACGGTATTTCTCCATAATGATACCCATCATCGTACTCATAATTATAATCTTCCTTGCGTTCAGCTAACATGTCAATTCCTCCTTTCGAGGCAGTTTCTCAGCAATGCGAAGCTTTGCACTCTTCGCTCTTGTATTCCTCGACAATTCTTCTGCGTCTGCCCGCAGCGGCCTGCCCAGCAGGCGAAGCTCCGCTTCATGATGGCACACACAGACCGGGATTTCCGGCGGACAGACACATCCCTTGGAAAGTTCTTTCAGCGTCTGCTTTGCGATGCGGTCCTCCAGGGAATGAAAGGTAATGATTGCGATCCGCCCTCCCGGCTTCAAATGAGCGACAGCCGTGCGAAAGCTCTTTTCCAAGATCCCCAGCTCATCATTGACTTCGATCCGGATCGCTTGGAACACCCGCTTTGCGGGATGCCCCCCCGCGGCCCGGCGGACCTTCTTCGGAACGGCCCGGCAGACAATGTCCACAAGTTCCCCCGTCGTCCGGATCGGCCGCGTCCCGCGAGCCGCTGCTATGAATTCCGCAATGCGCTTCGCCCACCGTTCCTCACCGTATTCCTTAAAAATACGGAACAGCTCCTGCTCCTCATAAGTATTCACCACATCATAAGCGGAAAGGGAAGCATCGGGATCCATGCGCATATCCAGCGGCGCATCCTGCATGTAGGAAAAACCGCGCTCTGCCACATCCAGCTGATGGGAGGATACCCCCAAATCAAAGAGCACCCCGTCCAGCTGAACGGCTTCCTGCTCTCGTAATATCCTTTCCAGATGGCGGAAATTATCATGCACAATGTCCACCCGGCAGCGCACATCCTTCAGTCGTTCCGCAGCAGCCTCCACAGCATCGGCATCCTGATCGATGCCGATGATACGCCCTTCCGACTGCAGAAGTTCCGCGATACGGTGTGAATGTCCGCCCCCGCCCAAGGTACAGTCCACATACGTTCCGGCAGGATCCGTCACAAGCCCATTCACAGTCTCATCCAGCAGGACACTGATGTGATGGAACTCCATGCCATCCCATACCCCCTTCCCTCAGGAACTGTCGAAAAATAACTTAGCCATCCGGCTTGCTCAAATCCCCAGATCCGTGAGCTGCGCGGCGATCTCCGTCACCATCGGATTGACCTCATCATTGTATTTCTCCCATGCAGCCTTGTCCCAAAGCTCCACACGGTTCGATACGCCAATCAGTACGACATCTTTCTTCAGCCCCGCATAGCTGCGGAGCGTCCCCGGCACAAGGAAACGTCCCTGCTTGTCGCACTCCAGTGTGCGGGCGCCCGAAAAAAAGAAACGCACAAATGCGCGTGCCTCGGGCTTGGCCAGCGGCAGCTGGCGCAGTTTCTCCGAAAGCGCATCCCACTCCGCCTGCTCATAGACAAACAGGCAGCTGTCCAGTCCCTTTGTAATGACAAAGGATTCGCCCAGCTCGCTGCGGAAATCCGCAGGCAGGATGACGCGGCCTTTGGCATCAATGGTATGTGCGTATTCCCCCATCAACACCTCGACCACCACCTTCGAAACATTTTCCGCCACTTTCTACCACTTTGCACCACTACTTATTCTCTTTATACCAAAAAAATCCTTCTTTTGCAAGGAAAAAATCTCTGTATACACAGCCTGAAACAACAGAGTGGACAAAGGTCCCATGCCTCATTCGCCTTTTGAGCGATACATGAAAAATGTTAGTGACCTCCGGAAGAAAATATGCTATAATGCGTGTGCAGAGGGGGAGCGCCCCTTCACAGTATTCAAAGGAGGTTTTTTGCATGGCAATCACAAAGGACATGAGCATCCTTGAGGTGGTCCAGAAATATCCGGATACAGCGAAAGTCTTCATGAGCGCAGGCATGGGATGCCTAGGCTGCGCTGCCGCCCATTTCGAGAACATCGAGCAGGGCGCCATGGCGCATGGCATTGACATCGACGCGCTGATGGAAGGTCTCAATGATGTCGTAGGCGCTGCGGAGTAATCCCGCATTGCCTCATATACGAAACAGCAGGCAGGCTTGTCATATGACAAGCCTGCCTGCTGTTTTTCGATCGTCCGTCAGTCAAAGCTTCTTCAAAAGCTCCCGGACCTCACGAAGATAGCTTTCCTTCGTAAAGCTCAGTACCTCCCCCGTCTTGCGCACTTTCACTTCAATCACGTTTTCTTCCAAAGCCTTCGGCCCGATCGTGATGCGCAGCGGATAGCCGATGAGGTCGCAGTCCTTGAATTTCACGCCCGCACGTTCCGTGCGGTCATCCAGCAATACATCCACGCCCGCTGCCTTCAGTTCCTCATAAACACGCTCCGCGTAGGAAAGCTGCTCCCCGTTTTTCGCGTTGACGGGAACTACCACCAGCTCAAAGGGCGCGATTGCCCTTGGCCAGATAATGCCATGCTCATCGTTGTTTTGCTCAATAGCGGCCGCCATCGTGCGTCCGACGCCGATGCCGTAGCAACCCATGACAAGCGGCTTTTCCTTGCCGTTCTCATCCAGGAAAGTCGCGCCGAGCGATTGGCTGTACTTGGTTCCAAGCGTGAAGACCTGCCCAGCCTCGATGCCGCGCGTCATCTTCAGCGGCGCACCGCAGCGCGGGCAGGGGTCGCCCTCCTTCACCATGCGCAAATCGGTCACAATGACATCCTTGAAATCCCGCTTGGGATTCACATTCTTATAGTGAAAGTCTTTTTCATTCGCACCCGCAACCGCATTGTGCATTTCCATGACCGTACTGTCCACCAGAACGACCGTTCCCGGCTTGAGTCCGATGGGGCTCATAAAGCCCGGACAGCCGCCCGCCGCAACGATTGCGGATTCCTCTGCCATATGAAGATGCAATGCGCCCTCCACAGCATTCAGGATTTTGACCTCGTTCACCTCATGGTCGCCGCGCACGAACGCAAGGATCAATCGTTCATCATCATCCTGGAAAGCGACCGCCTTGATGGTCTTTTCTATGGGAACCTGCAGATAGTCCTTCACCAGCTCGATGGTATGCGCATCGGGCGTCTCCACTTTTTCTAAAGGAAGCGCATCCTCCGGCGCCTCCACAATGACCTTCAGTTCTGCTTTTTCGTCGCTTGCCGCATAGTCGCAGCCGCCACAATAGGCAATGGAAGACTCCCCCGACTGTGCCAAAACCGTGAATTCATGGGAATGTCCCCCACCGATGGCCCCATTGTCTGCTTCCACCGGGCGGAATTCCAGCCCACAGCGTGTAAAAATCTTGGCATAGGCATCGTACATCTTTTGGTAGGAGACGTTCATGCCCTCCTCATCCCGGTCGAAGGAATAGAGATCCTTCATGATGAATTCGCGGCTCCTCATGAGCCCGAAGCGCGGGCGTATCTCATCGCGGTACTTGTTCGCCATCTGATACAGCATGAGCGGGAGCTGCTTATAGGAACGCACCTCGTCCCGGACCAGTGCCGTGATCATCTCCTCATGCGTCGGGCCAAGGCAGAACTCCCGTCCATGCCGGTCCTTCATGCGCATCATCTCGTCGCCATAGACCTCCCATCTGCCGCTTTCCTTCCAAAGCTCCGAGGGCTGTATGATGGGCATCGCTATCTCCTGTCCGCCTGCCGCATCCATCTCCTCGCGGATGATCTGCTGGATCTTGCGTATCGTACGCCATCCCAGCGGCAGATAGGAATACACACCTCCCGCAGCCTTGCGGATCAAGCCCGCCCGCAGCATGAGCTTATGGCTGATGACCTCCGCCTCCGCAGGCGATTCCCTCAACGTCGGTGCATACAAATTCGTTGCTTTCATTCTCTTTCCTCCAAACCGGGATTTTGAACAAATCCCAAATGCTATCATGTTCGGACTTTGCCATGAGCAAAAGGTACCTGTTCACTTCTCGTAAATCTCCCGCTTCAACACCCCGATATAAGGCAGATTCCGATACAGTCCCGCATAGTCCAGCCCGTACCCCACCAGAAACTCATCCGGCACCTCGAATCCACAATAATCGATATCAACATCCACCCTGCGGCGGGAAGGCTTGCTCAGGAAGGAGCAGAGCCGCACACTTGCCGCCTTTCTGTTCTGGAGATACTTTTTCAGATACTCCATCGTAGTCCCCGAATCAATGATATCTTCTACCACGATTACATGGCATCCCGTAATGTCAAAATCCAGATCCTTCAGTATCCGGACCATTCCACTGCTCTTTGTGGCATTCCCGTAGCTCGATGCTATCATGAAATCAAAGCGCACGGGAAGCCCGATCCGGCACACCAGATCCGTATAGAAAACCACGGCGCCTTTCAAAATCCCGACACAGTAAATATCTCCTTCGAGATTTTTGTAGTCTTCCTCAATCTCCTTTGCCAGCTCGCTTACCCTGCGCTGGATCTCCTCATGCGTGAACAAAACCTGCCGGATATCATCCTTCATCATAGCGACTATCTCCCTTTCTTCCCATTCTCACATAGAGTATCTCTTTTGTCCCCTCATCCACCGGAAACAAATTGCTCCTCCGGATTCCCGGAACCCAGAGAATCTGCTCCCCGCTTACTAGGAGAGGGTAACCATCCCGCTGCTCCTGCCGCAGCCTGGTATCGATAAAAAGCTCCTTCAGCTTCTTTGTACCGCCGCTGCAGGAAATCCTGTCTCCCTCGTGCCTGCCCCGGATAAAGATCCTGCTCCGGAGTTTCCTGTAGTCACAATAGTACTCCAACGCCCCTGTTTCCTTGGGGGCATCGGAAAGGAGCTCGGTCCAAAGGCTGATTCCATAGGCGGGAAGCTCTGTCCAGCCCGGCACCTTGACCTCGCAAAGAGGGTATTCCTGCTCGCTGTCTGCCACTCGATGCAGCCACCCATAGGAGAGGCGAATGCGCAGACCGTGCGGCAGATCGCACTGTCCCCCGGTCATCCCGTCCGTCAAAAGCTCCCGCACCTTTTCAAAGTGGATGAATTCCATATCCCGCGTGCTGCCGTCAGACAGCGCCGCCAGATAGGCGCGCAGAAGAACCCGCTGCATCGTGGGATGCAGCTGCCGGAACGCTTCCTGGGAAAGTTCCGGGCGCTCCCCTTCCCATCGGACCGCCTCCACCCAGACCCTCTGCAATTCCGTCTGCAGGAAATCATGGATTTCCCCTGCCATTCTGCCAAGATGCAGCAGACTGGTCTCGACGGAAGCATTGTACTCCTTCCTGAGTTCCGGCAACAGCTTCAACCGGATCCGGTTGCGCGTCCCTTCCGGAACCTCATTGGTCGCATCGAGCCTCGGCTCCATCATATGATCCAGGCAGTAGTCTTCCAGTTCCTGCTTGCGAAATTCCAGCAAAGGGCGTATGAGCCTTCCATTTTTCGCCCGGATTCCCGTCAACCCCTCCAAGCCGCTCCCCCGCAAGAGATGCATGAGGATGGTCTCTGCCTGATCGTCTGCATGATGTGCCAGCGCTATCCAGTCAAATCCCAGCTGATCGCAGGTCTTCGACAAAAAACGATGGCGAAGCCTTCGAGCCGCAGTCTCAAGGGATAGCTGCCGTTCCCTCGCATAGGTCGGCACATCCGCCGATTCCATATAAAAGGGAATCCCCCAACGCTTTGCCTGCTCCTCCACAAAACGCGCATCCGCGATAGAGGCTTCGCCTCGGATCCCATGCTCAAAATGCGCAATACAGAGACGCAGCTCCCATCGCCCTGCCATACGCCGCAACAGATCCGCCAAAGCAAGGGAGTCCGGCCCTCCGGAACATGCGATCACAATGCTTGCCCCTTTGGAAAAAAGCCCTTTTGCCCTGCATATCTCCTCCATCCGTCGCAGCATGGCCTTCCTCCTGTACTCGCGAGCAATGCAACGCATCCCGCAATCAATCGCCCGCAGTATATGCAGAGCCAAAACCACAAAAAGCACTCTTCTCAGAGTGCTTTCCCTATGAATCAATCCGACCTGCGGGAACCGCGGCCTCCACGCTTGGAATCCGTCTTGCGTCGAAGATCCGTCAAGCGCTCATCACTGTCTTTCAGAAATTTTGAGAGCTTATCCTCAAAAGAGGCTGATGTGTTTCCATTGCCGAAACGTCCGCCGGACCTGCGAAAATCCCTCGAGCCCCCATCAAAGCCCGAATGAGGCCGCGACTGCGTCCGAAAAGCCGGAGCCTGTGCAGACGCATCGGAAGAACGTTCCGCTTTCGCTTCCTGAAGCTGCTTGATGGAGAGTCCGATTTTTCCCCTCTCATCGATGGTCAGGACTTTGACCTTCACCTTGTCCTTTTCCTTCAAAAAATCATGGACGTCATTCACATAGACATCAGCAACTTCAGAAATATGAATCAGTCCCACCTTTCCTTCGGGCAGTTCAACGAAGGCACCAAAATTTGTGATGCCAGTAACTACGCCTTCCACTACACTGCCTACTTCAATGGCCAACTCCGTTCTTCCTCCCTTAATCCCCAAGAAACTGCCCGTGTATCCGGCACTCCCTAAAAATATAATCTTATTATAGCTTTGACACCTCATTCGTGTCAAGAAATTCTATCGCTCCCATAGATAAAGCCCCTGCTGACGCAATATCATCTCTTCACCGAGCCATACGGCAGTTCTCCCTGCTTGGTCATGCCAAGCTCCTCACGTGCCAGCCGCTCAATCTGCGAATTGTCATTGAGCGCGGCCATCTCACGTTTCAATCTCTCATTCTCCTGCTGTGCGGCCTCCAGACGCTTATCCGCAACCGCCTGGCTCCGTGCAACCTGATTGAGATGCGACTGCTGGGACAAAAGCACGGAAGAAAAGTAGACAAGGACAACGGCAACTGTCACATAAAACCAGCTGAACCACTTCCTGCCGGAAGTCCTCCTTGTTTTCTTCATGCTCTCACCTCCCATGTTCAGAAATCATACCATCTTTTCACCTGCACTTTGCTGCATTCTTTATCATACATAGAATTCGATCATTCTGCAAGCATTTATTTCTCGGACCACTGAAAATAATCCGTGGACGCAATCCTGCGATAGACGGAATCACAGTATGGACACTCGAAATGATCCATCACATTGTCCATATCCGGCTTCCCGTTCACGATCCGGACCGGCTGCCCCTCCACGAAATTCATGCGCTCCCCGCAGCGCGGGCATTCGCATTTCCCGTCTGCCTCACGCTTGAGCTGGGTCGGCGGAATATCCCCCGTAGCGATAATGCGCTTGACATACTTCGGCTTCGCCAGCGGGAACTCATCATAATAGCCGGACCCCAGCAACTCCTGATAATAAATGCCGCAATGGTCGCACTCGTATTTCGGCAAGGTCGTGCTCATATCCACGCGTCCGTTCACAACCGAAACGGCCCCGCCTTCTACATAGCGAAGCTCCCGATTGCATTTTGGGCAGCTATATGTTTTTTTCTCATTCAAAATCAGTTTCGTAACTGTCATATTTCTCACCAATCGCTATCGCTTCGTTTGCGTCATTTCCATGATATAGTATTCCATAAAAACAAAAAAATACCTGCTGCCCTATGAGAAAAGTTTTGATTCCTAAATCCACGCGGCAATCTTGCTTGCCGCATCCGGTTTTCCGCAGGCACGTGCGGCATCTGACATGGCCTGCAGCCGCGCCGGCTGCTGCAGGATGTCCTCCAGTACGGCTGCCAGCGATGCTCCCGCATGGATCCAGACGGCTGCGCCATGCGCTTCCGCATAAATCGCGTTCTCCGTCTCCGGGCCGGGAATCGGCTCATGCAAGAGCATGGGCAGCCCCAGGGCAAATGCCTCGCTCATGGTCAAAGCCCCCGGCTTGGTAATCAGGATATCCGAAGCCTGCATGAGCGACTGCACTTCCCGCGTATAGCCCCAGACACGGATGATCTGGCGGGAGCGCTCCGCACGCTCCGCAACGCGCCGCTCCAGCTCCTGATTGCGCCCTGCAATGACAAAAAGCGTCAAGGGCAGGCTCATGCTTTCCAATTCATCCAATGTATTTTCGATACCGCCCAGCCCCAAGCCTCCGCCCATCAGCAGCACAACTCTGCTTTCCGCCCCGACGCCAAGCGCTTCCCGTATCACACGCCGTTCCGGTACCTGCCGGATCCGCGAGGAAACCGGTATGCCGCAGGCATGCACGGCCTCCTCCGCAAAGCCCATGGAAATCAGCCCCTGCCGCATTTCCTCCGTCGCCGTGAAGTACGCATCCACCCGGGGATAGACCCAGATCTGGTGCAGGGAATAATCCGTGAGCACGGCAATCAAACGGAGCTCCCTGCTGCCCATTCTTTTCCAGAGCGATGCTGCCGCCTCAGGAAAGGGATGGGTGCAGACCAGCACATCCGGCCGATATTTCTCCAGCAGCCGCGCCATCACAGGATACATGCCCGCTGCCGTAAGCTGCCGCGCCGCAGTCCCGCCGGATGCTCCGCCGGAGATCCGGTAGAACACATCATACAGGTTCGGCACAAAGTCCAGCATATGCAGATACAGCCATTTCAGCATGGAATTGAAAACGGAAATCCTGCGGTCCATGAAATCCAGCATATGGATCTCCGCATCCGGAAACTTTTCCGCCAAGGCATCCCGCACGGCCATTGCCGCCTGTGTATGCCCTGCGCCAATGGATGCCGTCATGATCAAGAATTTTCGTTTCTCCATACTGCCTTCCTGTTTCCTCTCTGTTAAGCTGTAATTCCGCCGTCCACTCCCCAGACGGCCCCGGTAACAAAAGAAGCTCTTTCGGATGCCAGAAAGACGATCACCTCTGCCGCTTCCTTTGCGTTTCCGATCCTGCCCATGGGATAGACGGCTGCCATTTCCTCCAGCGCCGCTTCACGGGAAGGTGCTTTCTCCAGCTGCCGCTCCGTCATCGGCGTCAGGATATCACCGGGGCATACGCAGTTCACGCGCACAGGATATACGTCCGCCCTGCCGGATGCAGCGCCGCCTGTTCCTTTGGACGAAAGCTCCAAGGCCAACGCTCTTGTGAACATCGTGACGGCTCCCTTGGCCGCGCAGTAGGCGGCGCAAAAGTAATTGCCATGCACCCCGGCATCCGAGGACACATTCACGATTGCGCCCCCCTGACGTTTCCTGAGCTCCGGCACAGCCTGCTGGCACATGAAATAGGTTCCTTTGACATTCACATCCAGCAGCAGGGACAGCTCTTGCTCCGATACAGCATCGATCGCACCTTCCGCATAGATGCCGGCGGCGTTGATTAAGAGATCCAGACCGCCAAAAGCCTTGACCGTCTCCTGAACTACGCGCTTGCAGTCCGAAAGTTTCGATACATCGCCCTGCAGGTAGGCAGCGCCTTCCGCCAGCGCCTGCAGCGCATCCCTGCCCCGTTCCGGCGAACGCCCCATCAATGCCACCTCATAGCCGTCTGCAAGCAGAAGTTCTGCGGTTGCCAGGCCGATGCCTGACGTTCCCCCCGTAATCAGCGCAATTTTCCCCATCCGCAATGCATTCCTTTCAGGAACCATAAAAGCCGGGTCCCATGAACCCGGCTTTCCCAGTCAATACCGATTCTTATGCGTTGACAGCATCCTTCAGCGCCTTGCCAGCCTTGAATACCGGATTCTTCGAAGCCGGAATATCAATCTCATTGCCGGTCTGAGGATTGCGGCCCTTGCGGGCAGCACGCTCTTTGACTTCAAATGTTCCAAAGCCAATCATCTGCACCTTGTCGCCATCCACAAGCGCCTTCTCGATGCTGGAAAAAACAGCATTGATTGCTTTCTCTGCATCCTTTTTTGTCAGCCCTGCATTCTCCGCTACCTTAGCTACCAATTCTGACTTATTCACAAACGTAGCCTCCTTTGAAATTAGTCCATGGACTCCGTGCAAATCCGCACGATGCCTCTACTCCAAAGAGGTTATCAAAAAACAACGGAAAAATCAAGTGTTTCTACAAAAAAAGCTCGCAAATCGCTGTAAAATCCGCCAAAAGGCTGAGGTCACACCAAATCTAGGCTTTTCTTTCCATCTGTCTGCGCGTCATTTCTTTGACCAGCTCCACGGCGCCGCGTCCCATACCGGTCTCCCTTGCAACATCCTCCACGGACCAGCCGCTCAAAAGGAGGCTTCTGGCCTTCATGGAATCCGGCACCCTTGCCTCTGCGGAAGCTGCCGTCTCTTCGTCGGGCGGTTCGGCTTCTGCGATTTGCTGTCCCTGTGCTGTCTCCGCGTCCACGGAGGATTCGGCTGCCTTCTCCTCCGTCACGGGCTGCCGGGACCGTTCCTGCTCCTGCTGCGGCATCCTCGAGCGGATTTCCACCCGAGCCGCAGGCCCCTCCCGCTCCGCCTGCATAGCCGCCTCTTCCCGGGCAATCGACTCATGCAGCACGGCAGAGAAATCCTGCGCATCCACGCGCTCCATATGATGCGCCATGCCCCCCTGCGACTGACGCACCGCATGCGCGGATACTTCCATGAGCTGTTGCTGCAGGCTGCGGGCTTCTGCGATCTCCGCATGCAGCGATCTCATGGCATCGCCCTGCTGCGCCGCATAGCCGGCAAGCTCACGCAGCTCCATGATCCGGCTGTCCAGAACGCTCCTGCTCCGTTCTGCCTCCTTGATCACCTGCTCCAGATGATTCACACGGTCTTCCATGCGCGCAATAATGGACGCGCCCGTTCTCTCCAACTCCTCTTTCAACCGGCCGGTCGCATCCCGCATTTCCTGCTGCTCCACCAGCGGCTGCGAATGCTTCCTGGAAAGATACCGCACGATGCACAGGATAATGGCGCCCGCAATGATAAGAAAGCCCATGACTTCCGTGACCATATTCCTGCTCCTTAAAACGAAATATCCAGATGATGCCCGCGGGACGGGTCGACAGCGAACTGTTCCTTTTCCGCTTCTTCGTCCATCACAGCCGCATTGCGGTTCGGACTCCCTGCGTATCCGCCCTGGCCCCGCTGACGGTCGGGATCGTCCTTGATGCGTCCGCCCTCCGTGTCATCTTTTGTTCGCACTTGTTTCTGTTTCAGTTCCGCATCCTTTTCCTGCCGCAAGGTCTCATAATCCTGCTGCAACGCCGCCGCCTGGTTAAGATTATGCTGCACCTGTCCTGCCTCTGTCGCACGCGGAAAAACCATCTGCAAACTCATAGGACTTACATCCATGGTCGAATCCTCCCTTCTACCAGTCGCGGCGGTCCGTAAGAAACCGGAGGAAAATAAATTCAGACAAACAAGATGCTGAATTTATTTTTCGACAGTTCCTTGGCCGCCGCATCGTCAATATGGTCCCAGAGAAATCTCATCATCTCTTGTCGTAAACGTGCAGTGCTTATACTCTTCCTGAACGTTTTTCAAAAGAGAGTTGATCGCGATTCTCGTCCCCGGATAAATCACATCGGATACCCTGAGCTTCCCGTGCTTCATCTCCGCAAGCCGATCCTCCATCTGCTTGATTTCCCGCTCTTCCTTCTTCAGTTTTCCTGCAAGCGGGAACTGCGAACGGGTCAGCGCATTGATCTGATCAATGCGCTCCTGCGGCAGACGGCTGATATCGATCTTGCCCAGCGTATTGAGCGTCTGCGTGATCTGCTGCAGCCGCTTCTTGCCCTCCTTGTAGCTCTTGCAGGTTTCCTGATACTTCTTCTGCAGGTTCGGGTCGACGCCCACGGAAACCCGTGTCACCACAAACGCCTCGTTTCCGATCACCTTTGCGCGGATCTCATCCCCTGCGGCTGTCAATCCGCCTGTGATCTGTCCCTTCTTTTCTTCGACCATGATTTTGTTCCCGGCCTTCATGGTCGAATGAAGCGCCACATCTGCCAAATAGATATCACGTCCCGCTTCTATCGTGGCATTTTCAATAAAGACAGCACGCACATCCTGCTCCGCATGGACCTTGCCGCGTCTCATGCCCGTGATGCCGCCGCCGATGAAGACATTGCGCCCTGTGATTTCCGCACCATAAACAGCGCCTTTGATCTCGATATCTCCCGTGGCCTTCACCACAAAGCCCGCCTGCACATCCCCTCCGATTTCCACGCAGCCGTCGAAATCGATATTGCCTGTCCCTGCGCCCACGGTTCCCTTGATCTCAAGGCGCGGATCGACGCTGATCTTGGAGCCTGTATCCACGATCTGCCCGTTGATGGTCGCCACGAGCTGATGCTCGCCCACAACCATGGTATTCTTTCCTTCCGGCATCGGAATCGGGCGCCCGTCCTTGCCCGGAACCGTGTCACCATAGATATTCGTGCCTGACTTGCTCTTCGTGTGCGGGATCCGGATGGCCAGCGTGTCATTCTTCTTGACGAGCACAAAGAGATTCAGGTTTTTGTAGTCCGCACGGTCATACTCATTGACCACGGGACGGCCTTTGACGCCCAAATCGAATTTGCGGTCGATATAGGCGTTGTCCCCATTGACCGGGGGAATCCCCTCTGCCGCGACAAACGGCGTCAGGCTCTTCACGCCTTCCTCGATGGCTTTGTCATTGATTCCGAAGCTCACATTCTTGAGGCTGAGCGCCTGCATCACCATGTCGACCGTCGGCAGCCGCGTGCCATTCTTCGTGTCGTACCGAACCGTTGCCTTCATGCGGTCCTTGCTCACATCAATGATAAGCGATGCATAGTTCTCATCTTTCTCTTCATCTGACAGCCCCGGACGCACAAATCCCTCCGGCACGTCCACCGGCTCAGCCAGGCGCACAGGCTGCCCTGACGCTTCCCGGACCGCGCGCGCCAAAAGCTCGATATCATAGTCCAAGACGCCATAATCCTGTAAAATCTGCCGCATATCGGAAAGCTCAAACATGAGGTCGATGCTTCCCGTTTCATATACGGTCAGGAACACGCCATCCGGTTTGAATTCAAAAAGATATCCGGCATCTTCGCCGCCAACCGTCGGATATGCTCGTTCCTCCCCCATGATATGTCCCCCTTCAACTATGTATTACAGCAAGCTCGCCTTCATCCTGGCCAGATAGCCCCTCATGCGGAAAACCGCTTTGGTGTGGAGCTGTGATATCCTTGCCTCGGACAAATGCAAAATCAAACTGATTTCTTTCAATGTCATTTCCTCATAATAGTAAAGAGCCACAACCGTCCTCTCCTTCTCCGGCAGACGATCGATTGCTGCCGCCAAGGTCACCTGGAGCTCTTTCCGCTCCGCGCGCTGCTCCGGGCCTGCTTCCTGCATCTCCGGCGCATCACCGCGCAGATATTCATCCAAAGGTATGACTGTCGCGGCATTCAGCTGCCCCACCAAGGTGTGCAGTTCCTCGATGTTGAGTTCCATCGCGGCTGCCAGTTCCTCGTCCGTTGGGCTGCGTCCGAGCTCATTCTCCAGTTGATAGGCTGTTTGCTCATATTTACGGATTTTCTGGCGCATCGTGACGGGAACCCAATCCTTTTCACGAAGATAATCCAGCATTGCGCCACGGATCCTGACACCTGCGTAGGTCTCAAACTTGTTTTTGCGCTGCAGGTCATAGCGGTCTATGGCATCCAGCAATCCAAAAAAACCGCTGCTCAAAAGGTCTTCCCGGTCCACATGCGGCGGAAGGCTGATTGCCAGCCGCCCGGCCACCATTTTCACCAAGGGCAGATAGTGCTCCGCCAACTGATTGCGAAGCTCCACCGTCTTGTTCGCTGCATACGCATTCCACAGGGAGTCCATATCCGCTGTCGGCTCACGATCGAATTGTGTCATGCAACGGCCTCCCCCTCACTTCATGATCCCGGTGTCTCCACACGTCCAAAATCCTTTTCCGTCAACGGCGTGAACTCCGCACCGGTCCCGCTTGTCTCGGTTTCCGACGCGTCATCCCCCGTCTCTGCCGCTTCCGCAGGTTCATCCTCTGCATCCCCCTCGCCCGTTTCCGGAGGTTCCGCTGTTTCCTGCGGAAACTCCAATTCCTTGTCGAACAAGGCGATATCCTTTGCTTCCAGCAGGAACATGACCAGGTACACCACAGTGCCCGCCACCACAAAGCCAAGGACATCACGCAGCAGAATCGTCGTCATGCGCGCCTCGCTCAAAAGCCCTGCAAACGATACGACAAGAACCGCAAGGACTGCCATCCCCAGTGACATTCCCAATTTAAACAACCGTTTCACCTACTAAATCTCTTTTTCGCCCTTATCGATAGTCTTCACCTTATAAATCCCGGTCTCCAAATCAATCTGAACGGTCCGCCCATAGTTGCCGCCCGTATCCTCTGCAATCACGCGGATATTGAGATCCCGCAGCAGCTTTTTCACGGACTCCGCATTGCGCGATCCCACACGCATGACATCCGTCGCATTCGCAAACGCAAACATCTGCGCTCCTCCCGCAAGCTTCGCAACCAAGCGGCTCCGGGACGCCCCCAACTGCAGCACATCTCCCAAAAGCAACGGGATTCCGGTATCCGCAAATTTTGCGGGGTTATCGCTGGCACGTGCCTGTGTGCTGTCCGGCAGCATGATATGCAGAAGCCCGCCTATCTTCGTCTGCGGATCGTACAGCGATACACCGATGCAGGAGCCCAAGCCGTAGCTTATCAAGGTGGAAGGCGCACGGCCGACCTTGTAATCGGCCATTCCGACTCTGATCAGGTCTGCCATATCACTCAACTCCTACCGCTTTAATGATCGTTTCCAAAGAGCCAGGATCCGGCACAAGGAAGAAATGTCCCGTAATGCCGTCATCCTCTGACAGGAACTCCGTCTCAATGACAAGCGCCTGATCTCCCATCTGTCCCAACTGCACCAAAACGACATTCAGGATTGCGCCTGCCATATCCATTGCCAGTGCAGGAATCGACGGAAGCATGGAAATCTGCGTAAAGGTAAAAAATGCATTCAGGTACGCGCCGGAAAGGATGTTTCCGATCTCCATGAGGGCTGACTCATCCATAAAGTCCAGCTTTTTTGTCGTCCCATGCTCACGTCCCATGAGCGTATCCACCAGATAGAATGCGCTTTTCTGCGGGAGCAGGAACAGGATATTGCCCGGCGCTCTGCCATAGATGCGCAGGAACACGCCCACTACGATCATATCCGGCCCGCCAACCAAGTCCGGCACAGCGTCCAGCGGAACCAAAGCAACCTTTGGCACATTCATATCAATGCGTTTATTGATAATCTGGGAAAGCGCCGTGGCAGAATTGCCCGCGCCCACATTCCCGATTTCCCGCAATGCATCCAATTGATTTGCGGACAGGTTCAATTCATCCGTCATAATTGTGACACCTCATATCAAAGATTGTCAGGAATGCTTCTCACTTGTCTTCCTTCGGCAAACCTACGATTTCTTCCAGATTGAGCATGATGACCAATCTGCCGTCCATATTGCCGATGCCGCTCAGGAAACGCGCGATTTCCTTGCCGTTCACCGCTTTTTTCGGATCCACCGGCTTGCTCTTGATGGTAAATACCTCCGTCACGGCGTCCACGAGCATGCCGACCTGCAGATCATCCACCATCACAGTCACGATACGGGTGCTTTCCGTATAGGGTGTCTGCTCGAGACCCAGACGCTGCTTTAGATCGATGACCGGAAGCACGCTTCCGCGCAGATTGATGACCCCCTTGATGAAATCCGCCGCAAAGGGCACGCGCGTAATATCCGTCAGATTCCGGATTTCCTGCACATTCAGGATGCTTACGCCATATTCCTCATCACGCAGTTTGAAAGCCACAACCTGGATGCCTTCATCCAGCCCATTCTTTGTATCCTCATTCGCCATCTCAGCTACCTCCCCTTCTTACTGCATCATCGTCGCGACATCGAGAATCAGTGCTACACGGCCATCGCCAAGCACGGTCGCACCGGAGAACATCTTGAGCCCCTGGAACAGATTGCCCAGCGTCTTGATGACGATTTCCTGCTGCCCGATGAGATTGTCTACCACGATGCCGGCCTTTGCTTCGCCCGCATGGACAACCACGACAAAGATTTCCTCCGCATCCCTGACATGCGGAACCTGAAGGGTCTGCTCCATGCGGATGATCGGGATGATCTCTCCGCGAAGGACGATGACTTCCTTATTCTGAACGGTCTTGATATCTGTCGGCTGGATATTGATGGTGCTGTCAATCGAGGCCAGCGGGATGGCATACATCTCTTCCTGTACCTTGACCAGCATGGCCTGAATGATCGCGAGCGTCAGCGGCAGCTTGATTTTGAACACGCTGCCCTCATCGATGCGCGTCTCGACATCCACATGTCCGCTCAAAGACTCGATCTTGCTGCGCACAACGTCCATGCCGACGCCGCGTCCCGAAATATCGCTGATTTTCTCTGCTGTGGAGAAGCCCGGCAGGAAGATAATGCGCACCGCATCCGCATCATCGAGCTTGTCTACCTCTTCCTGCGTCATCATTCCCTTTTCCACGGCTTTGCGGCGGATGACATTCGCATCGATGCCCTTGCCGTCATCTGTGACCATGATGACAACATTATTGCCCTCATGACGCGCGATAAGCCCGACTTCGCCGACACGCGGCTTGCCTTTCGCCTCGCGTTCGTCCGGCATCTCAACGCCATGATCCAGCGAGTTCCTGAGCAAATGCATGATCGGATCGCCGATTTCGTCGATCACGGTACGATCCAGCTCTGTTTCCTCACCCTCGATGGTCAGGTTGATTTCCTTATTGAGCTCCTTCGTCACGTCGCGCACCATGCGCGGGAAACGGTTGAACACTTGGCTGACCGGCACCATGCGGACCTTCATGACGATATTCTGCAGATCCGTTGTCACACGATCCATCTGCTCCAAGGTTTCCGTGAGCTCGCTCAGGCGGTGCGTCTGTCCGATCTGCTCCAAACGAACCTTGTTGATGACCAGCTCACCGGTAAGGTTCATCAGCGTATCCAGCTTTTCGATATCGACACGCACCGACTGGCCCGCATGGTTCTTCTTGCCTGCAGCCGCCGGAGCCGCCTTTGCCGGAGCAGCTTTCGGAGCAGCCGCGGGAGCGGGCGCTGCCGCGGGAGCAGGTGCTGCAGCCGCAGGTGCAGGCGCTGGAGCAGCTGCAGGAGCGGCTGCCGGCGCAGGAGCAGGTGCCTCCTGCTTATTGAGATCAATGATTTCGATAACGGCCTTCTCGACTTCGGAAATGCCCAGCACGGCATCCTCCACGGTCTTCTCCTCGGCTCCCGTCACAAAGACGATTTCAAAGGAATGCTCGAATTTCTCCTGCTCCAGATCCTCCGCGGGCGGAATGGACTTCAGGACATCGCCCAGTTCGTCCAATGCGTTCATGACCATATAAGAACGCGCAGACTTCAACAGGCAGGTCTCTGCCAGCGTCACCGTAATATGCATGCCGCGCAGGCCACTCTCCTGTGCCTGCTTGATGACATCCCGTTCCACATCGGAAAGCTCCAGGCTGTCCGATGCGGAAGCCGCCGCTTCCGGTGCAGCGGCCGCAGGGGCAGCGGCCGCCGGTGCAGCAGCCGCAGGGGCCGGCTCGCCCTTCGAGATGGCGCTGAGCTTTGATACCAGCTCAGATACATCAATCAGATCCTCAGGATCGCCATTGCCGATGTTATTGATCATCTGTTCCAGCGAATCCACGCACTTGAAGAGGATATCAATGATATCCTCCGTAATCTGGAGCTGTTCCTTGCGCAGAAGATCCAACACATCCTCCATCTCGTGCGTGAGCTCGGCCGTCTTGTTATAGCCCATCGTCGCCGACATGCCCTTCAAAGTATGCGCGTTGCGGAAAATATCATTCAATACAGAGAGATCCTCTGCATTGTCTTCCAGGCTCAACAAGCCCTCATTCAACGACTGCAGATGTTCATGTGACTCATCCAGGAACATGTCCATATACTGATTGGTTTCCATTTGTATTCCCCCTATATCCTTTCTATTTCTTTACTGCTGCAACGATTGCCCCCGCAATCTCCTGCAAGGGCCGGACCTCATCAGCGAGCCCCGCGTCTACGACGGCCTTGGGCATGCCGTAGACCACAGATGTTTCTTCATTCTGCGCGATGCTGTAACCGCCCTGCTGCTTGATTTTCTTCATCCCCTCGCAGCCATCACATCCCATGCCGGTCATGATGACGGATACAAGATCCTGCTGGAACTGCGCCACCGAATCAAAGAGCACATTCACCGCAGGCCGATGATTTCCGACCGGAGGTTCCTGGCTCAAGGCAATCTTGCGGACGGCGCCGTCCTGTTTTACCCTCATATGATAATTCCCCGGAGCTATATACACATGTCCCGGCTGAATGATATCGTTATCTTCTGCTTCCTTCACAGCAATCGCAGAAATGGAATCCAACCTCTCTGCCAAAGCCTTCGTGAAACCCATCGGCATATGCTGCACGACCACTACCCCGCAGGGCAGATCCCCCGGAAGCCGTGTCACCACGTTCTGAAGAGCCTGCGGTCCCCCGGTCGAGGTTCCGATTGCCACCAGTTTGCGGCTTGCGCCCCCGCTCCCGCTGACGGTCTTCGGCTTCGGCTTCTCCGTCGCTCCGATCACAGGCTTTGGGCGTGGCTTCAACAATGGATTTTGCCGAACCGCTCCATAAACCGGCTTAGCTCTCTCTTTCGTTTCGGACGGAACCTCCGACTGTCCTGTTCCCGGTTTCCACCCGCTGCGTGTGGGAAAATCGATGCGCCGCATAGTGGGAGGAGCAGGCTTCACGCTCGGACTCGCCGGTACGCCGAGCAGCCTGCCTACCTTTGCCTGCGACGCTATCCTGCACTTCTCCAAAATCTCGGATGCTATCGTGTCAATTTTGGAAATCGAGCCGCCCGCCTTGCTGACAAAATCCACGGCTCCCAAGCTCAATGCCCGTATCGTCGCATCGGTCCCCTTCTGTGTCAGGCTGCTGATCATGACAACGGGAAGAGGGCATTCCTTCATGATTATGCCCAATGCCTCAAGTCCATCCATCACCGGCATGTTCACGTCCATCGTCAACACATCCGGCTGCATCTGCTTGACCTTGCTGATTGCTTCCTTGCCATTCATCGCCGTGCCGACAACCTCAAAGTCTTCCTGCTTCTGGAACAAATCCGACAGCAGCTTGCGCATGAAGGCTGAGTCATCAGCTATCAAGACACGGGTCATCCTGCTCACCTCACATCCAGTATAACAGAATCCAAGGTCCTGCTGTACTATAAATTGATCCCTTTCACGATATTCTTCCGCTGAACGATAAAGAGATACCTGACAATTCGATTCATAATGGTACGGGACAAATGTTCAAATCCGGCCCCTACATGATATATTTTTTCGCCATGCGGCAGCTCCACCTCTGTGCATCGCACGACGCGGCCCATGACATCAATGGCAGCTGCCTCGTCCACGCCGTACAGTTCCAGCCCCATCTGGCAGCCGATGCGAATCGGCTCCCTCGAAATGAAGCACACGCCATTCCCGCTGAGATCCACCGTAGTAGTCAGCATCGGCTCCTGTCTGCGCCCCTCCTCATCGATGATCGAAACCTTCAGCTTCTGCGTCACACGCACGCGGACAAACTGGCGATTCTGATGGCGCTCCACACTTTCGGGGCAGGCAATCTTCCAGACGGCCAGGTGCCCATCCAGCCGTTCCTTCCCGCGGTAAGAGGAAAAGAAGCGGTAACGGCACTGGTCGCCCACCGCCAATACATAGAGCTTTTCGCCCGTCAGGGGAATCACCGGCACACCCTTGCTGTTCACCGGCATCGCTATGAACAAATTCCCTCCGTCCATGTCTTCGATACGGCTCGGATACTTATCGTCATCGTCTCCGACGTATACTTCGACGCGCTGGCCAATTTTTAAAATATCCCCTGCCTTTATTAATTCGCCCGCCATACCAAAGTTCCTCCATATTTATTACGAAAAATTAAAAATTTGCTGCAAAAAACCCCTCCATCCATTCTGGACGGACATTTTTTTACCGTACAGCAACGTATCTGCCATTGCCTTGACGCATTTAGCGGCAACGGTCTTCGGCTGCGAGGCCAGAAAAGGTTGTTGTCTTCTCACAGACATCATGACATTTTTATCTTCAAAAATATACCCTATACATTTTACCGGCATGTTCAAAAATTTCTCGGCTGTTTTACGGAGCTTTTCGGTCACATCCCTGCTTTCATTCGCTTCATAGACCCGATTGACCACCAGATGCAGATTTTTCTTCTCCGAATACATGCTGTACGCTTTCATGACTGCATAGGCATCGGTCAAAGCCGTCGGTTCCGGCGTTGTGACCAGAAGCACCTCGTCTGCCGCCAGAATGAAATCCATGACATTTTTCCCCAGCCCCGCTCCGGTATCCACCAAAATGATGTCCGCCATTTGGCCGCATCCCGCAAGCTTCTTCATGAGGACGGACCGGTCCTTGGCGCTGAATTCCCGTGCCTTCTCGATCCCGGAACCGCCCGATATGTAATTGACCCCATAGGGGCCATGCACCAGAACATCCTCCAGCTCCACATCATCTTCCAACAGATTCAGCAGATGCTTTCTGGACATGCTGCCAAGCACGACATCCACGTTCGCCATGCCAAGATCCGCATCGATGACGATCACGCGCTGCCCCGCCATGCCAAGCGCTATCGCAAGATTCACCGTAAGGTTGGTCTTTCCTACACCGCCCTTCCCGCTGGTAACGGCAATGACGCGCGTATTCGCATCCTCCTCCAGAATGCTTAAGGCACCTCTTCCCGAAGATGCGGGAATGTCCACAGCTTCCGGCAGTGCCTGCTCCTCTTCGCGTTCTTCCTCCGGCACCTGTCCGGAATCCGTTTCCGCATCCTCAGCTACGGCAGCAGGGGCGGCTTGCTCATATTCGGTTTTATCGCCTACCAGTTGTCTAAGTTTGGATGCTTGATCTGCCATATTATTCCCTCAGCAACAGTTCTGCCAGCCTATCCGTGGATGCCGGAACAATGTCATCCGGCACGCTCTGCCCATTCGTCAAATAGGAAAGCGCAATTTTCTTTTCATGGAGCAGATTGAGAATCAATCCGACACTGCTTGTTTCATCCGTCTTCGTAAAGATCACGCGATCCGGCTCGCAAGCTGAAAACTTTTCCATGATTTCCACCGCATCGCGCTGTTTCGTCGTCGCGCTCATGACCAGATGCTTCTCGATATGGGAGTTCACATCCAGAAATTCCTGAAGTTCCTTCATCTGGTATTCGTTATGCTGGCTGCGTCCCGCAGTGTCGATCAGGATAAGATCCTTTCCCCGATGCTTCCGTATCGCCTTGGAAAGCTCGCTCGGAGTATAGACGATCTCCAACGGAAGCCCGATGATATCCGAATATGTTTTGAGCTGCTCCACAGCGGAGATGCGATAGGTGTCCGCCGTAATGAGCGCCGCACTGATTCCCTGCTCCAGCACGAAACGCGCCGCAATCTTCGCCAGCGTCGTCGTTTTTCCGACGCCCGTCGCGCCAATCAACGCAACAATCCGCACACCATGACGGTTCAGCTGGATCCCCTCGGAGCACTTGATCACCTGCCCCAGATAATCCACAAGCGTTGCCTTTGCCTCAGCGGAAAGATAGTCTGCCAAAGTCTCCCCCGCGCCGGAGCGCGCTGCCAGATCCTTCAGTATGGGCTCCTCCACCTCCTGCGAACGAAGCGCCTCCTGCAAGGAGACAACATTCTCCGGCTGGTCCTTGCTCATGACCTGCGCCAAAAGCGCTTTCATCTGAGCAAGTTCATCCTCCAGCTTCTTGATTTTTTCCTGCTCCTGAGGACTTGATTCCTCTTCCGCAGACTTTCTCCTTCGTCTTCCTTTGGGAGGAGGCATCCGATCTTCCTCCGCCTCGCGCTCTTCTTCCGGGATATTCCGATCCGGCTTTGTCTGCGCATTGCCGGCATCCGCTATCTGCGCTCCCTTGATGACTCGCGAGGCCGGTACAGCCTCTTCCGATGGCATGGGAAACGTCGGGAACTCCGGTACGTCCAATTGGGAAACCGGACTGCCTCCCAGCTTAGAGGCCATCGCGACGCCCTCCGCCGTACCGCTGGTCTTATACTGCGACAAAACAGATGAAGGCACCACGGGGTTCGCCGGATAGGCCACAGGTTCAGCAGCAGGTTTCGGCTGTTTTTTCGCTGATGCAGGCTCCTCCTCAAGCGCAGCCGTCACCTCCACCATTTCCTGGCTTCCGTAGCCCAGAATCCCGCCTTCTTTGTATTTCTTGGTATGGAGAATGACTGCATCGCTTCCCATTTCCGCCTTTACCTGCTCCATGGCTTCTTTCATGTCTGCTGCTTTGAATACTTTGATCTGCAACTTAAATCTTCACCACCCCAAGGATCTGAATTTCAACGGACTGCTCGATCTCTGCATGAGAAAGCACGATCAATCCGGGCACGGATCTTTCTACCAGTTTGCGGAAATACAGGCGCACGGCCGGACTCGTGAGCACGATCGGCTGATATCCCATATTCGTAAGCTTCGGAATCTCGATATTGATAGAATTCACCAGACGCTGCATGGATTCCGGATCCAGACTTACGAAAGAGCCATGATCCGTACGCTGCACGCCTCCCGCGATGCGGTTTTCCAGTGCGGGATCCAGCGTCACGCACGGCAGGGTATTGTTCTGCACATGCTGCTGCGTGATCTGGCGCGCCATGGCATGGCGCACATACTCGGTAAGGATCTCGGTATCCTTGGTTGCCCGTGCATAGTCGGAAAGGACTTCGAGAATCGTAGCCATATCGCGGATCGAGATCCGCTCCCTGAGCAGATTCGCGAGTATCTTCTGGATCTCGCCCACATTGAGGAGTTCCGGAACGACATCGTCCACCAGTGTCTGATGCGTCTTCCTGAGATTGTCCACCAGATTCTGCGTCTCCTGGCGCCCGAGGATTTCATCCGCATGCGCCTTGATGACCTCGGTCAAATGCGTCGCAAGCACGGACACCGCATCAACGACAGTATATCCGTTCAGTTCCGCCTGCTCGCGTTCATTCTCGGGAATCCAGAGCGCCGGAAGCCCGAAGGCCGGCTCGACGGTCTCAATGCCCGGGACTTCCTCGAACACGGTCCCCGAATTCATTGCCAGGAAGTGATCAAGTAGTAATTCGCCTTTTGCTATCTCAATTCCTTTTAATTTTATGATATATGCATTGGGTTTTATCTGGATATTATCCCGGATGCGGATGGTCGGCACGACGAGACCAAGCTCCAGCGCACACTGGCGCCGAATCATGACGATACGATCCAGCAAATCGCCGCCCTGCCCGGTATCGACAAGGGGAATCAAACTGTAGCCGATTTCCAGCTCCATCGGATCCACCTGCAGGAGGGAAACGATATTTTCCGGCTTGGTCGCCTCGTCCTTCGCCTTGACCTTCGTCTGCTCCTGTTTCGTCTCCGCGACTTCCTCGTGGGATTTTTGCAAGTTGTAGCCAATAAAGCCGCAGGCAATGGACAATGCCGTAAAGGGAATGCCCGGGAGCCCCGGAACAAGAGCAAGGAACAAGAGCACCGCGCCGACGATGAAGAAGATGCGGTCATTGCGGATCAGCTGATTGACGAGATCCTGCCCCAGATTTCCCTCGGAGGCGGCGCGTGTGACGATGATACCGGTCGCCGTGGAAATGAGCAACGCAGGAATCTGGCTGACCAAGCCCTCGCCGACCGTCAGCAGGGTATAGGTCTGAAGCGCCTGCAGCACTTCCATATCCCGCTGCACCATGCCGATGACAAACCCGCCGGCAATATTGATGAACATGATGATGATCGCAGCTATCGCATCGCCTTTGACGAATTTCGAGGCACCGTCCATGGCCCCGTAAAAATCCGCTTCCCGCTGGATCTTTTCCCGGCGCACCTTGGCTTCCTCATCCGTGATGGCGCCTTGGTTCAGATCCGCGTCAATGGCCATCTGCTTACCCGGCATAGCATCCAAGGTGAAGCGGGCAGATACCTCAGCCACACGCTCCGAGCCTTTGGTAATGACGATGAACTGGATGATGACCAGAATGACGAACACAATGAATCCGACCACCGGATTGCCTCCGACAACGAAGTTGCCGAATGCCGTGATGACCTCGCCCGCGAACCCATCCAGCAGGATCAGTCGGGTGGAAGATATATTCAAAGCCAGACGGAAGAGCGTCGTGACCAAAAGCAAGGACGGAAACACGGAAAGATCCAGCGCCTCCGAATTGTAAATGGCTGACATGACCACGACCAAAGCGATCGTGATGTTCAGGCAGATCAGCACATCCAGCAATGCCGTGGGCAGTGGAATGATCATCATGATGACAACCGTGACAATGGCCAGCGCCACGACAACATCGCTGTATTTCTGTATGAAATTTCCTGCGGCAGAACCTCCGCCCACTGCGCTCACTTGCGATGCAGCCATACATCATACTCCTATCTGTCCTTCAGATCTTTCCCTATGCATAGCTCAGACGACGATGTTTGAGCCTGTAGACATACGCCAGCACCTCGGCCACGGCCTGGTAGAGCTCCTGCGGCACTTCCGCGCCGAGATCCACGGTTGCATAGAGCGCCCGCGCCAAAGGCTTGTTCTCAACAATCGCAATCCGATGCTCGCGCCCGATCTCCTTGATGCGCTGCGCCACGAGATCCTGTCCCTTTGCCACCACGACAGGCGCGGGCATTCCCTTATGATACTGCAGCGCAACGGCAAAGTGCGTCGGGTTTGTCACAATGACATCTGCCTTCGGCACCTCCTGCATCATTCGCGCCATCGCCATTTCCCGCTGCTTCGAACGGATCTTGCCTTTGATCTGCGGATCTCCCTCGCTCTGTTTGAACTCGTCCTTGACCTCCTGCTTTGTCATCTTAAGATCCTGTGTGGTCTGCCATTTCTGATAGGCATAGTCCAGAACGCCCAAAACCATGATGACCGCGATGATCTGGAATACCATCATGAAGACGATCTTCGAGATCTCCTGCAGGCTCGTTGCAAGATCATAGTAGATGAACTGCGGCAGGAACGGAATTTCATCCTTCAGATAATTATACAGGAAAGCTCCGATGATTGCGATCTTGAACAGGGATTTGACCAGCTCGACCAGAGACCGCTTGGAAAAAAGCCGCCCGAACCCATTGATCGGGTTCAAATTGCTCAGCTTCGGCTCCAGCTTCTCCGTGCTGAAAATCAACCCTACCTGATAGAAATTAATGGCCAGCCCCATCAGCATGATGGCCAGCATGATGGGCAGCGAGGTCTTTGCCAGAAGCAGCATGATGCCCAGAAAGAGCTCACTGATGGACTCCGTGTCCATACTCTGGCTCAGATGCCCATAGATATAAATCGTATATCCCGCAATATTTCCATAAATGTACTCCCAGAACAGCTTGAGAACAAAAAAACCTACCAGCAGCACAAAGGCTGTCGTCAGCTCGGTACTGCGGCCGACCTGCCCTTTTTTTGCAGCATCCGCGCGCTTCTTTGCGGTAGGCTCCTCGGTTTTCTCGCCATCCGCAAAGCGCTGGAGATCAAAGACCGGCCGGGACGTATCCTCAAGGGGCCAGTGATTGTATTGCCAAGGAAATATTTGCATACATTCCATCAAAAACCACATCCAGGAACAAAACATAAAAGGGCAGCAGCATGGACAGCATCGTGATGCCGATCATGAGCTGCATCGGGATCCCGACCACAAAGATATTCATCTGCGGCATTGTCCGCGCCATGATGCCAAGCCCCACATTCGTGAGCAGGATTGCAAACGTGACCGGCATCGCGATCTTCATGCCCGTGACGAAAATCCCCACCGTGAACTGCTCCATCAGCATCGCGATCGAGACATCCGGCGCCATACCCGCAAGGGGAACCACCCGAAAGCTTTCCGCAAGCGCCGAAATGATCATATGATGCCCATTGGTCACCAGAAATACGATAATCCCCAAATTATAAAGAAAACTTCCGATAAGCGGAATCTGCTGACCGGAAGTCGGATCCATCACATTGACTACAGCAAAGCCAACCTGCATATCCATCACCTTGCCGGCCAGATTGACTGCTGCAAACGCAACATAGGCCACAAAGCCAATGAGCCATCCGAGGAACAATTCCCCCAGCACGGTTGCTGCATAAAGCCACAGATTCGCAGGGGCTTCCACGGAGCCCATTGCGCTCACAACGGGAAAAAGCACGATGGAAAACGCGAAGGCTGCTCCGGCGCGGAAATACACGGGAATGTTCATGCTGCCGAAAAAGGGCGAAATCAAAAAAATACCGCTCACCCGTGTCAGGAGCAGCAGGTATGCTGCCACCTGCCCCTGCAGGAGTTCATAAAGATCCAAGCGCCTACCCCTCAATGATTCCTTCAACCAATGTACTGCGGCAGATTGACCAGCATATTCGTCACATACTCCACCATGATGCGAAGCATCCACGGCCCGAAAATCAGGATTGCCACAAAAACCGCGACAATCTTTGGTATAAATGCCAGCGTCTGCTCCTGAATGGATGTCGTCGCCTGAAAGACGCTGACCATAAGGCCCACGATCAAGCCCAGCCCCAGCATGGGCGTGGCAACCAGCAGCACAATCATCAACGCTTCCTGTCCCAGCTGTATGACCAAATCTCCTGACATAGACTCACCTCAAGTTATCGGAAGCTCACAATCAGGGAGCGGATCAACAGATGCCAGCCATCCACCATGACAAAGAGCAAAATCTTGAACGGCAGCGAGATCATGACCGGCGGCAGCATCATCATGCCCATGGACATCAAGGTACTCGCCACGATCATATCGATGACGATGAACGGGATGTAGATCATGAAACCGAGCTGGAATGCTGTCTTGAGTTCGCTGATGACAAACGCCGGAATCAGCGCAAAGGTCGAGACATCTTCCTGCGTCTCCGGACGCTCTGCATCGGAAAGATTCACAAACAAAGCCAAATCCGACTCACGCGTCTGACGGAACATGAACTCCCTCACGGGCGCCACGGTATTCTCAAGCGCCTCTTCCTGCGTGATCTGGCCGTTCAAATACGGCTGGATCCCCTGCTCGTTCGCCTGCGACCAATAAGGGGACATGATGTAAAAGGTCAGGAACAGAGAAAGCGCAATCACCACCTGATTCGGCGGCACATTCTGCGTGGAAAGCGCATTCCTCAGGAAACCGATCACAACGACGATTCGGACAAAGGAGGTTGTCATGATGAGAATTGCCGGCGCCAGGGAAACAATCGTCAAGACAGCCATGACCTGCAGGGATGCAGCCACATCCTGCGGCGTTTCCGCCGTCCCCACGCTGACATTCACATTCGGTATCAAAGGCGCAGCCATCGCGTCTTTTGCCATGAAAAGCAGGAGGCAAATCCCCCCGAAAATGAAAAGAACGCGTTTCAACCGCCCGACAACTCCTTACCGCAAAAGACTACTTCCTGAATATCCCGGGAAGCCTTTCCGCCAGATTGGAAAGAGCCCCCAATTCCTGTGAAAACATGCCTGTACGGAAGGACATGCCAAGACTCCCCTGATGGAGCCGCTCAATTTCCTCCATATCCGTGATTTCCGCCAGCATCGTGATGGAATGCTCCGTCACGCCAATCAAGAACACGCGGTTCGCCATCTCGACAACCGCCACAGAACGGTTCGGGCCCAACGGAAGATGCTCCAGAATCCGCCCGCCGTTCCCACCTGCTGCATGCTGAGCAAATTTGCCGCCCAGAAAACGCGCGGCAAAATATGCCATCACGACAACAAAGCCAAAAATAGCAAAAAGGCTCACAAGATATGCAAGCGTCGACCACCACGACACGGCAGATGGTCTCGGGTCTGCATTCTCATAGCCTGCCAGGTACCCTCCCGAAGAGGCAGCCTCCTCGGCTGCCTGCGCTACGTCAGGTATTGCCAGAATCATACAAAATAGCAGCAGCAAGCTTGCAAGAACTCTTGCTCTCTCCATCAGCCGACTGCTTTGCGCACAGCCTCCAGCACACGATCTGCCTGGAACGGCTTCACGATGAAGTCGCGAGCCCCTGCCTGGATTGCCTCGATAACCATCGCCTGCTGGCCCATAGCGCTGCACATCACGATCTTCGCGTTCGGGTCGATCTTCTTGATTTCTTTGACTGCGCTGATGCCATCCATTTCCGGCATGGTGATATCCATGGTGGTAAGATCCGGCTTCAGCTCCTGATATTTTTCCAGAGCCTTCATGCCATTTTCAGCTTCGCCGACTACCTCATAGCCATTCTTGGTAAGAATGTCCTTTACCATCATTCTCATGAATGCCGCGTCGTCAACAACCAAAACTCGTACTGCCATGATTCATCTCTCCTCATCTTTAAATCATTCTGGATTTCTCCGCTTATTATAGCGTAATAGCTTAAATTTTCCCAGAGGGAAAATATTCCTATCTCCCGAAAGCCCTATTGCAGCTTCGCCGCTCGTTCGGCCGGGCTTGCAATATCCGTGATCCTCACGCCGAAATTCTCATCGATGACCACGACCTCGCCCTTGGCCAAATACTTGCCATTCACCTGGATCTCCACGGGTTCGCCGGCCAGCTTGTCCAGTTCCACGATGGAGCCGTTCGTGAGCTCCAAGATTTCCTTGATGGACTTCTTCGTGCGTCCCAGCTCGACCGTCACCTGCAACGGAACATCCAGGATCAGCCCGATGTTCGCCTCGTTCACTTGGACAGGCTCCATCGAAAGCGGCACAAACTGCGCTGCCGACACCGGCACGTTCGTGGCGACATGCGGCTGCATCGGAGGCGCCCCATAACCATACCCCGGCGGCGGAGCTCCATAGCCCGGCGGAGGCGCCCCATAGCCGGCAGGCGGTGCCGCCGGAGGAGGCGGTGCTGCCGCAGGGGGCGGTGGCGCGGCTGCAGGGGGCGGAGGAGGCGGTGGCGCAGCTGCAGGAGCCGGCGCCGGCGCTGGTGCAGGTTCCGGCTCAGGTTCCGAGCCGCCTCCTGTCAAGGATTCCACCATTTCTTTTGCCACATGCACCGGCAGGATCTGCATGATCTCACTGTCAATCAACCCATCCACTTCCATGCGGAAGGAAATGCGCACAATCGGATCATCCTGCCCCACAATCTCCGACATCTTGTCCTCGGAGCCAAGATCTATGAGGTTCACGATCGGCGGCGAGATATCGATCTTCTTGTTGAACATCGTTGAAAGCGATGTCGCGACAGTCCCCATCATCTGGTTCATGGCCTCGCCCACAGCGCTCATGCTGATTTCATTGATCTCCGAATCCGGATTGGTGCCATCGCCGCCCATCATGAGGTCTGCGATGATCGCCGCATCCTGTGCCTGGATCGCCAGCACATTGTTGCCATCGATGCCGATGGTGTATCCCACCTCGACCACAAGATACGGCATCGGGTAGTGCTCCTTGATGATGCTCATCGTGGCCACAGAGGTCGTCGGCGTCGTAATGGACACCTTATGTCCCAGGAGCACGGAAAGCGTCGTCGCGGCGCTTCCCATCGAAATGTTTCCGATTTCTCCCAGCGCATCCTTTTCCATATCCGAAAGTACGTCGTCAAACTGAGATGAATCACCGTCTGAACCGCTGCCAGCCCCTTCCGCGGGTGAGCTGTCGGCATCCCCCGCAGGAGCGCTGTCTCCGCCGCCGGCTAAACCGCCATTCAGCAGGGCGTCAATCTCCTCCTGCGAGATCATATCGTCACTCATCAGTCTCTTCATCTCCTTCATTTACGATTCGGGTAACCTGCACCGCCATCTTTTTGCCGGATGTACCGGGACGGCAGTAGAACTTTTTGCGCTGTCCCACCAGGCAGGGCAGTTCGTCTTTCACGCTTGTATCCAACTGCAGCACATCCCCGAAGCCCAGCGTCAAAAATTCCCGGATCGTGATATTCACCCTGCCCATTTCCACGACAAACGGAACCTTCGTGCGTTCCAGCTTCTTCTGGAGAATCGCCACCTGGTCCGGATTATCATCCTTGGACACTGTCGAGGCCACCCAGAAGGTCGTCGTGAGTTTCGGCATGATGGGCTCCAACACCAGATAGGGAATGCAGATATTCATCATGCCTTCCACATCGCCCAGTTTCATCTGTATCGTAATGATGACCACCATGTCACTGGGCGGGACGATCTGCGTAAACTGCGGATTAGACTCCGTAGCTTCCAGCGTCGGATAGAAATCCGCCACATTGGCCCAAGCCTCCCGGAAGTTTTTCATGGAAGTATCCACGAAACGCTTCATGACGGCTTCCTCTATCTCGGTCAGCACGCGCGTCTTGATCCCGACCCTGCCCTCACCGCCGAACACGCGGTCGATAAAGGCAAACGCGATCTCGGTATTGACCTCCATGATAATGTTGCCCTTCAAGGGCGGCACCGCCAATATACTGATAACGCTTGGATTCGCCAAGGACTGCACAAATTCCTGATAGGTAAGCTGTTCAACCGACGCTACCTCGACATTCACCATCGTCCGCAAATGTGTGGAAAGATAGGTGTTCAAAAGACGAGCAAAACTTTCATGCAGCATATAGAGCGTTCGGATCTGGTCCTTGGAGAACTTGTCCGGGCGCTTGAAATCATAGGTTTTCACCTTTTTCTGCGATTCATCCGCCTTGACATCGTCTGCAGTAACACTTCCGTCCGAAAGCGCAGAAAGCAGTTTATCTATCTCAGACTGAGATAAGACTTCATCTGCCAATCCTTGCCCCCCTTTCCGCTCGCTACATAAAACTCACTGCAACAAGAAGCTTGTGATGTACACATCATAGACAGAACCGCTGCCCAGCGCTGCGTTCAGCTCGTCCTTGAGCTTTTTCTTGAGGTCGTCCTGCTTTGTCGCATCGAACTCTTCCATCTTTGCAGACCGAAGCAGCTGCAATGTCACATCCAATATCTTCGTCTCGGCAACAGGCTTCAGCTTGCCTTCCTCTGTCAAATTGGCCTCCTTGCCGGGGTTCATCTCCAGAATGATGCTGGTTTTCAAATACTTTCCGGCTCTGGCTCCGCCTACGTTGACCAGGATGCCCTCTTTCGGATCTCCCAGCTTGACGAAGACACCCGGATCGCTGTGACGAACCTCGCCGCCTCCACCGCCATCTCCCGCAGAACCTGCCATCAGTTTCGTCGTGACGAAGAACGAAATGCCGCCAGCCAGCACCAAACCGACCAAGACCAACACAACGACCAGAATAATCGGTGATTTCTTTTTAGGTTCTTCAGCTACTTCTTCCTCTTTTTCTTCATCAGCCATATTCGATCTCCTCCATGCATACGTCGTTCTTTGCCGTCAGAAACCGATAGGATCTGACGCAGGAGCCACCCTTATGGATCAAAACTGCTTCAGCGCCCGACGGTATTTCATCACGCGCCGCACGATCTCATCCATCGGCTCGTCCACGATGAGCTTTTTGCCATTGATCAGCGTCACCACTGTGTCAGGCGTCTCCTCTATCGTTTCTATTATTTCGGCATTCAGGACGAATTCTCCTTTTTGCTTCGCCTCGGAATTGAATTTTGTGAGCTTGATCATGAAAATCTCTCCTTTGCACGCTCATCAGGGAGATATTTACCCCTGTTCCTAATCTATTCGTCACAAAAAGCAAATCTCCTTTTTGTCGTGAAGAAGAAATTCGAAAAACTCACATAGAATCATTTCCATGATACTTCACAACGAACATGAAGTCAATAGTGCATCAAACGCAGTTCACATAAATAAAGCGGCGAAGCACTCAAAATCCAAGCACTTCGCCACGCACTCACAAATATTTTCGCAATGGTCAGCTGGCCACCCATCGGCGTTGATATTTTCCCATTTCACGCAGCGCATACAGGAAGAATCTGCGCTGGACTTCCGAATTGAATTGCAGGATATCCTGCACATAGGGAAGCGGGATGGAAAGTATCTTTGCCTGTTCGCTCATGACCTCCACAAAGATATTGTGCTTGTTGTCGGGCAGCAGCATCAGCTCGTTGATGACACGGCCTGCCTTTGCCACATCCAGCATGCTGAACCATCCTGTTCCCGGATCCATATTGCGGACAACGCTTCCTTCCACGATAAACAGCAGACTGCTGGATTCCGGGCTCACCCGCAGCTGATCGCTCTCGAAATAAGTCGAAATCCTTGCGTTCTGGCACATCCGCTCGAAAACCACAGACTTGCACCCCTTGAAGAACTCCGTCCCCAGAAGGAACTCCGTAATCGACCGGACCGCTGCAGCTGTGGGCTCCGCGCTTTCCTCCACATGCCGAAGGCCGCTCTCGATGCCCTGTACCACAGTGGAAACAGGATTCTCCGCATTCATCAGGAGGTTGTGCAAAATCAGGAGATATTGCTTTGCCAGCCCTTCAATCGCAAGGGGCTGAAAACTGTTCTTGTCATAAAGGAAGGTGATCGCCACCGAGCCGGCCAGCAGATGGAAATAGATGCCCAAGGGAATTCCCTGTGCATCCCACGAATTCTTCGCCACCAATGCACCGTCTTCCGATCCCGCATGTTCATGGAACTTGAGCTCCTGATCGACAAAATCACGGAAGCTCAGGAAATGCTGGATGTCGCCGGCGCCTCTGCCCATGAGTTCCACCAGCAGCTCCCGCCGAATCCTGCTGTATGGCCGCGATACCACGAGCTGCTGGAACTGCTTGGACAGCACGGATTGGACAATATCGCTGTCCTCGCAGGCAAGCCGCACGGGGAACATGTTGACGGCGCTGTTTTCTCCCACCCCGGCGGTTCCGCGATCCGACGCCAGAATGCAGAAATACGTATCCTTGCAGCGGTTGACGGATCTCAGCAGCATGCCCCATGTGGTCTGCAAGATGGACATCATCATGTTGCGATTGCTGCTGGCCTGCCGATCCAGCGCATCCATGTCCGGCTGCGGTATCATGATACGATAGGATTTCTGCTCATAGGGCTGCTTCGGCTGCTGCATGTTGGGCAGCATCGGCCGCGGCGGCAAATCCTCCAAGACCTTTTTCCAGTAGCCCATGACAGGTGCAGCAAGCGCACCGCCCAAGCTCGCCAGATAGTCCCGCAGGGAATACTTTGTATCGACCGCGAGGGGTTCCAGCTTCTGCACGGCGCGAAGAAAATTATGGACAGAAAAGCTGTTCGCCACAATCTGCAGCGCGGTCATCAGGATCGCGTATTCCCCCGGCCTTGTCCGAAGAACCAGGAAGCGCAGGAGCGGTCCGTGGGACAGATCGAATCCCTTGCGCATATCCGCGTCCATGAGCCGTTGCAAGGTCTGGTCCACATCCTCCGGATCTACATCCGTCAACATGCGGAAGGTGACTTCCGGCTGCTCCTTGCGGCTGTGGAACACGACCTTCAGGACCCGCTTGGGCAGGACACAGAAATTGCTGCGCAGTTCCGGCGTCATTTCCAACAGGCGGTGCAGCATGAGATTGAAGTGAATGGGCGCAATATCCCCGCGAACTTTGTAAAGCGTCTGGACGGTAAAGTGCGGGGAAATCCCCCCCTGGCTGTCAAAGACTTTCTGTTCCGCGTCAGAAAGCGTCCGGATGTCTTCGATGCGGTAATCATTGTAGTCATTGTTTTCCATCAGAGCCAGCTTCCCATAAAACTGCATCAGAATGCTCTGCTCCGATTCCGGCAGGCTGCTGAAGGAAATACTTTCTTCTGACATAGGCACACCCCTTATATGAGTCAAACAAGCTGTCTCTCGGTTCTCTATTCGCGCTCGGAGATATCTTTTCCTGCTTTGCTGCTCCACTCGCCTGATTCTTTTTCCAGCAGGATCCGATAGACATCCCTCCGGCTGATGCCAAGCTGTTTCGCCGTCCGCCGCATGGCCTCCTTTTTCTCCACATTCCGGGAAAGGAATGCTTCGTAGATCTCCACCGGGTCCTGCGGCAGCATGTCCTTTGCCGCGCCGGTCTCCCCGGTATCTCCTTCCACGATCAGCACGAACTCGCCCCTTGGCTCATGCTCCTGATACCACGCGCAAAGCCCCCCCAAACGATCGCGCCGGAATTCTTCGTAATGCTTTGTAAGCTCCCGTGCAGCCGCAGCCTTGCGCCCTTCTCCCAAGATGCTCGCCAGGTCCTGCAACGTCTGCCGCAAATGATGCGGCGCCTCATAAAAGATCAGCGTGTCCTTGCGGCATCGAATCTGCTCCAGCAGTTCCATGCGCTTTTTCCCTGTTTTCGGCAGGAAGCCGATAAAGCTGAACATCGTTGTATCCAGCCCCGAACAGATCAGCGCGGAAAGCGCCGCATTGGCCCCAGGCAGGGGCGTCACCCGGATTCCTGCCTCAATCGCGAGCTGCGCCAGATGGCTTCCCGGGTCGGCAATCCCCGGAAGCCCCGCGTCACTCACGCATACCAGATTTTTTCCGGAAAGCAGATATCCGATGAGCTCCGGCCCCTTCACAAGCTTATTGTGCTCGTGATAGCTGGCAAGGCGCGTGTGGATATCATAATGCGCCAGCAGCTTCCTCGTGTGCCGCGTATCCTCCGCGGCAATCAGATCCGCCTCCGAGAGGATGCGCACGCTCCGATAGGTCATATCCTCCAGATTCCCGATCGGCGTTGCGGAAAGGTAGAGCGTCCCATACTGACTGTGTTCCGAGTCCATCCATCCTCACCCCTGCCATCCGTAAATCTGTCGTATCTCCTGCGTATAGCTGCCATCATTCTCATGCACGATGAGCGGCGGCAGCACTTTCAACCCGCCGGGCGAAGCTCCCACCACGGCTTCCAGGAGCATCATATTCGGCGCCTTTCCTGCTTTGGGCTGCACCATGCGAAGGCGCTTGAGCTCCATCTGGTGCGTGTGCAGACTCACCGCGATTTCACCCAGCCGCTCCGGCAGATGCACCATGGCGAACACCCCATGGAAACGCAGGGCATAGCGCGCGGCACGCACCACATCCTCCAGCGTTGCCGTGAACTCATGCCTTGCGCTTGCGACTCCCCGGATGCGGTTCACCTGCCCGTGCGCCACGGGCCGATAGGGAGGATTGGCCAGCACCGCATCAAAGCTCTCCGCCCGGTAATACGCACGGATGTTCCGGTAATCGCCCTCCCGTATGGAGATCTTATCCGCCAAATGATTCAATTCCACATTGCGAGCGGCCAGTTCCGCTGTCACAGGGTTCAATTCAATGCCATCCACATGGGCGGCCTCATCCGCGATCAGAAGGGGGATCACACCGGTTCCCGTTCCCAGATCCAGGATCCGCTCCCTTTTCCTGAGCCTTGGAAAATGCGCAAGCAGCACAGCATCCAAGGAGAAGCAGAACTCCCCCGTGTTCTGGATGATGTGCCGCCCGCTCTTCATCAAATCGTCCAGCCGCTCATTTTCACGCAGCAAAACCTCCATCAAGCCTTCTCCGGCTTTTCCTGCGTGCCCTGCCTGTCATTCCTGCCGCCATGGTCAGGCCGTTTCGGCGGGCGCTTTCTGTGATCCCGTCCGCGGCGACGATTTTCATTGCCCTCATGCGTCTCCTTGCTCTTATTGGCATCGTGCCGTTCCCGACGGTTGCCGCCCTCCTGGGAAGCGCCCCCCTCTTTTTGTGGTCTGCGCCGCTGTGAACGGCGCTGCCGCCCCTTTTCATGCTCCCGTCCCTGCGTCCCTGTATCGACAGCTTTTTCCGCAGCTTCGGCAGCTCCTGCTGGCAAGGCATCCCCCTCGTCTTTTTCCACGACATCTTCCCATGACGCCACGATGGTCTTGCTGTCATCCAGCAAAATCGTTGCCGAACGGCGCTGCTGGTTGACCGAGATCACCTTGCCCTCCCCGTCGATCGTGACTACGCGCGCGCCCTGCGTCGGAGGCATGATGCGCTGCTTTTTGCTGCATTGCTCGCTGTAGCAATCGTTCTCATACTTCAGACAGCACATCAATCGACCGCAGATACCGGAAATCTTTGCGGGATTCAGGGACAAATTCTGTTCCTTTGCCATGCGGATCGAAACCGGCTCAAAATCCCCCAAAAACGACGCGCAGCAAAGGGGCCGTCCACAGCAGCCGATCCCGCCCATAAACTTCGCCTCGTCGCGCACACCGATCTGCCGCAGCTCAATGCGTGTATGGAACACGGATGCCAGATCCTTGACCAGTTCCCGAAAATCGATCCGCCCATCCGCCGTGAAATAAAATACGATTTTATTGATATCGAAAGTATACTCCACTTCCACCAGTTTCATGGGGAGCTTGTGCTCAGCGATCTTCTTCACGCAGATGCCAAAGGCTTCCTTCTGCTTCTCGCGATTCTCCTCAATCCTCGCCGTGTCTGCATCTGTGGCCTTTCGCTGCACGACCTTCAGCGGCATCGCGATACTGCTGTCCTCGACCTCCTTCGGTCCCAGCACGACGCTGCCGTATTCCATCCCCCTTGCCGTCTCGACAATCACGGCATCGCCTTTCTTGAGTTCCAGACGACCCGGCCCGAAATAATATATCTTGCCCGCCTTTTTAAAGCGTACCCCTACTACTGTCTGCACCAATCTTCCTCCCGCATTTTCCCTCATTCATCGCGTCATTGCGCATTGGATCAAGAAGCGCTCCATGAGCAGCCTGAGATTCACATTCGTGCGCAGTCTGCCCTGTGTCTCCCGTACCTGCTCCACCAGAAAAAACAGCCGCTGCTCCGGGAAGGATCCCAGCATGGCCAGCAATCGTTCCCGCAGCTCCGGATGGTAAAGCAGCATGCTGCCGCCATCCAGATGCAGGAGGAGCAGATCCCGCAAGAGCGTCAGCAAGCAGCCCAGCCACTCGCCGACTGCGTCCCGCGAAAGCTCCCCCAGTTCCTTCCCTTGCACAAATACCTGCCGCATCGAAAGATGCTCCATCTGCTCCAGAAACTCCCAAACCTTCTGCTGCATCTCCTGACCGCCATGCTGCACAAGCTGTATCGCTCTCCCCGGGCTCCCGTCCGAGAGCCGCGCCCATCGCTCGGCCTGCTGCGCGGAAATCCCCTGCTGCATCAAAACCGTCCGGACTTCCTCCTGCTCCAGCATCCCGAAAGAGAGCGGCATGCATCGGGAGAGGATGGTGTCCAAAAGGGATGCCCGCGCACTTGTCACCAACAGAAAAACGACCTGTCCCACAGGCTCTTCCAAGGTCTTCAGCAGACTGTTCTCCGCTGCCTCGTTCATCAGCTCGGCCCCATCGATGAGCACGACACGTCGCCCGGAAAGGATCGGCATCCTAGATGCCTCTGTCTGCATGGCGCGCACCTGTTCGATCTTGATACTGCGGCCCGCCTTGCCTGCCGTCTCCGGCTCCAACAGGTAATAATCCGGATGATTCCCGCGCTGCATGGCCAGACAGGACGCACAGCCGCCACACGGCGCTTCCTCCCGTCCGCATAAAATGCCCGCGGCCAGAGCCTCCGCCACGCGCCGTTTTCCGACGCCCTGCGGGCCGGCGAACAGCAAAGCATGAGGAAGCCGCTCCTCCCGCAGCATTTCCCGCAGCCGACGGATCTCCCGCTCGTGCCCGACGATTCCGTTCCATTTGATTTCCATGGCCAATCACATATAAAGATCCACCAGCATGCCGCGAATCGCATCGTGGCTTGCGATGACATCCAGCTGCTCCGCATGCCCCAGACGGATCTTCTCCGCCATCTCCTCCAGCTCACGGTCAATCTTGCGCACAGTCGTATAGACGCGCTGACGTCCCATGCGATCCCATCCGGCATGCGTATTCAGCTCATACATGCGATTGACCGCTTCGCCCACGAAGGTCTTGATCATCGTGCGATATTCCTTGAGCTCGTCATAGGTAGGCGTCTTCGTCAGCCGCGCGGCCTGCTCGTCGATCCTGCGCATCAACTCTTCCAGCTGTTCCCGCGTCGCACCGCCCTCCTGCTGGCTCAGCAGCTCAGAGGAAAAGGAGGCCGAGCCTCCCTGCACGCGCTCGCTGTCATCATGAAGCCTTGCCACAGACGGCCCCTGCACCGTCATCCCATCTATTTTTACCGGCATCACAGCCACCCGCTTTCAAATACTACTGTCACCTATATTATATCGTAATCACAGTTCAACCGCAATACGGTTGCGTCCGGATTCCTTCGCCCTGTAAAGAGCCTGGTCCGCGCGCTGGAACATCTCCGCCGCGGTATCTTCCTCTCCCTGCCAAAGCGTGATGCCGATACTGCAGGTCACCTGCTGCTTTTCACAGAGCACGGCTGACATCACACGACCTCTCACCACCTCGGCAAAAGCCGCTGTCGTGAACAGCGGGCATGCGGGACAGAAAACGACGAATTCCTCTCCGCCCCAGCGAATCAGTATCATTTCCGGCAGAATATTCTCCCTGATCACTTCTGCGAAACCGCGCAGCACGACGTCTCCCATTTCGTGCCCGTAATTGTCATTGAACCGTTTGAAATGATCGATATCCAGAATCATCATGCCCATGGGAAGCCCTCGCTGCTCCGACTGGAAGATTGCGCGCTCCCGCAGATTTTCCATGCGTGCGCGGTTATAGCAGCCCGTCAGCGGGTCCAAAATGGCCTGCGCCTCCACCTTCTCCCGTTTTTCCCGCAGGGCAATCGCACGCTGCGAAACACGTTTTTCCATCGTGAACTGCTCGTGCAGCATCCCCAGCATGAACAAGGCAAAGAAATAGATGCCCAACGAGCTCACGAAACTGCTCCAGGAAAAAAGAGAGAAATACCACGAAAGCGCATCAAGCGCCCCCAATGCCGTAATCCCGATCATGGGAATCAGGACGGCCCTGCTGTATGGATTCCCCCCATAGGCAGAGGTCAGCACCATAATGAAGGCCACCGGCTCCGCCAGCAGAAGCAGGATATAATAAACGGGCATCAGCCGCTCCATGCCGGAAAAGCCCAGGAGCTCGCCGGCCACCGCCATAAAGAACAACGCAGCATAGCTTGCAATGACGCCCATCGCCCATGGCTTCAGATTGCGCTCCAAAAGCTCGTACAGGATCCAGTTTGCCGCAATGGGGAACAGATATTCCAAACCGGTCATCATGTACCACCAAAACGCGGGAGCATCAAAAAAGATATACTTCATGTTCAGCGCGCAGATCAGCCAAAGGATAAAAAAGACCAGAAACGCGCAAATCGCCGCACAAAGCCTGCGCCACGCAATCCTTTTCACATAGTACCCCATCATGAGGAGGAGCAGCACAAGCGCCACCGGCAGCGATACAAGATAGGGCAGATCATTCAGGTAGATGGCGCGAAGCTGCGCTGCCTCCGTATCGATCTGCATACGGTTGAAATAGCCCAGCTGCCAAACATCATTCGCATGGAGCCGGAAGGTCAGCTGCACCTCCCTCTGCAGTTCCGGCAGCACGATCATATGCCAGCGGGAGCCGCCGGCATGTGACGCATCGGCAAGGCTGCCGTAGGAATAAATCAGCTGATGATCCAGCCACACGCGGATGGACTGCTCCGCCAGCGAAAACAGCAATACATTCTTCTCCGGCCAATCCGGACGCAGCCGAACCGTGACCCAAATATCCCGGACGGATGACGACGAGAGGCGCGGATGATCCGGGAAACCGTACGAAGCCCACGCAGCGTCTCCCCGCATGGCCGACTCCAGCCACGCTTCCTGCAGAACCTGCGCATCCGTCGAGTCAAAGGCGCCACCCTCCCGATATTTCCACGCCCCGGCAAATTCCGCTGCTTCCGCACGCGGCAGGCACAAGAAAAACATGACAGGAACTGCCATCAGGAACAGGAAAATAGCGGCCCGTACCATGGTCCCATGTACCCGTTCCATCAGAAACAGCTCCTTTCCACTCTTTCAAGAAAATATCCAGCTCTCCCCAAATACGCAATTGCGGCCGTTCCCCTTCGCCCGATAAAGCGCATCATCCGCCCGCTGCAGCAGTTCATCTTCAGAGTGGTCCATCCCGCTGTGCCAAGTGCTGACGCCGATGCTGCAGGTGACGCGCTTCTGATCGCAGATATCCGTTTCCTCGATTTTGCGGCGCAGCTTATCCGCAAGGGCCACCGCCTCGGACAGCGGGGCGTGGCAGAGCACGATGAACTCCTCCCCGCCCCAGCGGAACAGCGGCCGTGTCCGATCCAGACAGCTGCGCAGGGTACGCGCGAAATTCCGCAGAACGATATCTCCCGTATCATGCCCATAGGTATCATTGAAGGATTTGAAGTGGTCAATATCCAGGATCATCAGGGACAGGGGCTGCCCCTCCTGCTCCGCGCGCCGGATGGCTTCCTTGACCGATGCGATATACTTCGCCCGGTTGTAGCAGGAAGTCAGGGGATCGATCTCCGAGCGCTCCTGTTCGGCCGCGATCACATCTGCAAGCTCGTTCGTCGCCAGCTCGAATTCCCTTTCACCCGACATCTGATCGTAAAGCATGTGCAGCAGGAAGGGCATGAACGCATAGACGCTGAACGGCGTCAGAAGCATCGGGAACGCCGCCTGATGCGTGTACAGCACAAAGCCGTCCCACAGCTGAAGCGCCGTGAAAACGGCCACAGCTATCATCATCGTATGGCAATACGCACTGCCCGCCGCTGCGGCTCTCGCCAGATCAGCGCAAACGATGACCCCGCCCACCAGCAGCAGCGCATGATATGCCGGCTGACAGGCAACAATCCCGAAACCATTGGCCAGTTCGCCCAAAAGAGCCATGACCATCAAGACCGTAAAGCTCATCAGCACCCATTGGATTCTCTGACGGAAGCGCTCGTCCAGAACCTCATACGCCATGAGATTCAAAAAAATCGGCAGCAAATACTGCAAGCCCTGCCCAAACAGCCAGCTCCCGCCCTCCACACGCTGCATCAGAAGCCCGCGTATGCTCGATCCCCCGAAACTCCACAGGGAAAACACAAAAAAGAATCCTATGCCATAGAGATACAACTGCTTCCATGCCATCGGACTGAAATAGTACACCACCAGTATCATCATCAAAAGCGCGGCCACAGGCCCGGAAAACACATGGGGCAGATCGGCGAGAAAGATTTCCCACACCTGCCGGGCATCAATCTTTGTCTCCAAGGGATATGGCAGCGCCTGTTCTGCAGCCGATGCAAGCCCCCAAAGGGCAGACATGAAAAAAAGAAGGCACAGAACAGTTCTCCACTGTTTCATTCCATGCCTCCTCCCTGAAAATCCGCCTTTCTTAGGAAGCGCTGATTAAATGAAGTCGTCCAGATTGGCGCAGATTGCGCGTCCCTCCCAAGGAGACAAACCGCAGTCATAGTGGTACTATGTCGAGGATTTGTCGACACAGGGGGGACACGCAAGATGCGTCAAGATGGGCGGCTGAATTAATCAGTGCTTCCCTTATTACCTTATCGAAAAGGACGCGTTTTGTCAAGGTTTCCGCCGATTGCCTACACATCCGCAAGAGCATCCCAGAGGGGCGATGGCTCCTTTTCCATCACCACACGATTCCTTCCCGTATTTTTTGCCTGATAAAGAGCCGTATCCAGCCGCGCCATGAGCGTCCGTTCCGTGTCATGCGCCCCATGCCAGGATGCCACGCCGATACTGCAGGTCACACGCTGCTTTTCAAAGATATCCGAATCTGCGACGCGTTCGCGCAGACGTTCCGCTATGGTCGCGGCCTCCGACAGCGTAGTCCCGTCGCATATGATGATGAACTCCTCTCCGCCCCAGCGCACGAAGGGATCCGTCTTCTTGATATTCTGCCGGACCAAAGCAGCAAACCCGGCCAGCACCGTATCCCCCGCTTCATGCCCATAGGTATCGTTGATCCGCTTGAAATGGTCGATATCCAGCATGATCATGGACAAGGGATGCGGCGCATTCTCCTGGGACTGCAAGATCTCCCGCATGAGCGCATTGAATTTCCCCCGGTTATAGCAATTCGTCAGGGGATCGATCTCCGCGCGCTCGATCGCCTGCGCCACCTCGCTCCGCAGGCCTGCCGCCAGTGCCGCCAGATACCTTTCCCGCTTCATCTGCTCGCGCACGATCGCAAGGATGAAAATTGTCAGCGCCAAAACCGTCACGGGCTGGATGCTTCCCTGCATCTTCCCCCAATGCTGATACATGCTGGATCCGTCCACCACGGCCGAAACGATGAAGGCGAGAAAGGGCACCAGCATATACCTGCAATAGAGCTCTCCTTCCCATGCGAAACACGCAGTCCAATAGAACGCGGGAATCTCCAGCATCAGCAGCATGACATAGAATACGGGCATGCACCGGTCCAGCCCGTTCCAGCCCGCAATCTGCCCGGCGACGGCGACGAACATCAGCAGCGCAAAGCATCCTATGATGACACGCATCCACGGTTTCCAGCGCGGATGGATCAGTTCATAGACGACACGGTTTGCCGCCAATGGCATCAGATACAGCAGCACGCGCCACGCATTCCACCAAAGACCCGGCTCATCCAGGATCAACTGGCAGATGTTCATCGTGCAGACCATCCAAAGCGCGAATTCCAGCAAAAAGAAACTGAGAAAGTCATACAGCCGTTTCGGCGCCACAGGGTTCTGGGAGTAGATCATCATGACCAGCACCATGAAAATCGTCATGGGAATCGCCGCAATAAAGGGGATATCTGCCGCAAACATCCGCTTCATCTGCGTGATGTTGTCATTCAAGAGCATCTCGCTGAAATCTCCCAATACCCACGGATTCAAGGAGTACGCCTGGATATACAGTTCCTTTCCTGCCGCATCATCGGGAAGCATCACCATGTGCCACTTGCGGCCGTCGGCATGCTTTCCTTCCGTCCATTCCCCATACTGATAAATGAGACTGTCCCCTGCCCAGATCCGGAAATCCTGATCCGTCGTCGTAAAAAACAAAGCCGCCCCCTTGGGAATGGCTTCGGGCAGTACCGTCCGAAGCCAGATGCAGGTCTCACCTCCCAGCAGCGGCGGCCTGTCCGGGTAGTCGTACTTCTGCCATCCCCCCTTCGGGACGTTTTGCTGCACAAGTTCCTGCGGAGGCCTTTCATAAGAAGACCTGTGATATTCCCACGTTCCCGCCAGCTGCGCACACTCGCAGAACGCCGCCGGCCACACAAAAATCATAAACACGGTGAAAACACCGATAATTCCTTTTTTCATCATATATGAAAAATATCTGCTCCAAAAAAAGTCCACCGGCGGAGACTCGCCGGTGGATGTCGAATTCATGAAAAACGCCGAGTTATGCCAGCACAGTTGCCAGACGTACAAGTTCAGGATCCAAGGTCTTCTTGTTGTTGACGGCATCGAACAAGTTGATGCTGACGACCTTGCCCTCATCAAAACCAAACACCACATTCGTGACCCCGGAAATGATCGCAAGCGCCGCCTTCTCGCCCAGCATGGACGCCTTCATGCGGTCCTCAACGCTGGGCGATCCTCCGCGCTGGATGTGTCCCAAGATGGAAACGCGCGTATCGATCCCGGTCTTCTCACCGACCACCTTGCCAAGCCCCATGGCTGAGCACGCGCCTTCCGCCACCACGATGATGCTGTAACGCTTGCCCTTGCTGTAGGACTCCTTGATCTCTTCGCACATCGCGTCCAAATCGTATTTGACTTCCGGCACCAGGATGTACTCCGCACCGCCGGCGATACCGGCTGTCATGGCAAGCCATCCCGAGGTATGCCCCATGACCTCCACGATGATGATGCGGCGATGCGCCGAGGCCGTATCGCGCAGCTTGTTGATGGCATCCACCGCGGTATTCGCCGCCGTATCCGCCCCGATGGTATAGTCCGTTCCCCAGACATCGTTGTCGATCGTGCCCGGCAGCCCGACAATGGGTATCCCCGTCTCCGCGGAAAGCATCGAGCCCCCCGTCAGGCTCCCGTCGCCGCCGATGATCACAAGACCTTCGATGCCGTGCTTTTTCAGGTTATCATGGCCTTTCCTCCGGCCCTCTGCCGTTTTGAATTCCGGACAGCGAGCCGTCCCGAGGAACGTGCCTCCGCGCTGGATCAAATCACTCACGCTGCGCGTCGTAAGCTGCTGCATATCATCGTCCAGCATACCCTTGTAGCCGTTATTGATACCCCAGACATCCACGCCCTCAAAGATGGCCGTGCGGACAACCGCACGCGCCGCTGCGTTCATGCCCGGGCTGTCTCCGCCAGAGGTCATTACCGCGATCGATTTAATCATAATGCATCTCTCCTGTCCCGAATCTGACAACAATATCTATTTCCATATGCGTAGCATACATTCGACATAGCTCGTCCAAACACATCATGTATATTTTAAGAAATTTTAGAGAAAAAGTAAAGGTCTGTCGTGGAAATTTTACAAATTCTACGCATAAATATTGCCAACCCCGGACGTGCTCAGTGGAAGCCCAATTCCTCCTTATGCGCCTGCATGCCGTCGATGCAGCACTGCATGACCTCTCCGGCCTCCATGCCCAGCATCTCAATGCCGCGCTGGATGATCTCGCGATTGCACTTTGCGGCAAAGCGCTTGTCCTTGAATTTCTTCTTGAGGCTCTTGAGCGCCATGCCGTCCATCCCCTCCGGCCGCATGAGTCCATAGGCATACACGATGCCCGTAAGCTCATCCACCGCAAACAGGCTCTTCGCGCAGTTGGATACCGGCTCGATTTCGTCCGTCGTGATCCCATAGCCGTGGGAGATGATTGTCTCGATCTCCTCCTGCTCCACGCCCTCCGGCTCCAGCAGTTCCCGCACATGATGGCAGTGCTCGTCGGGGAACTTCTCGTAATCCACATCATGCAGGTAGCCGATGGCCTCCCAGTGCTCCTTATCCTCCCCGAAGTGCTCCGCCATGGCTCCCATCGCCGCGCTCACCGCCGCCGCGTGGGTAAAGAGATGCTCTTCGGTCGTATGCTTTTTCAGAAGTTCCTTCGCCCGCTCCAATGTCAACTTGCTCATCAAAATCCTCCCATTCTTTGTATCTGTCCTGAATCCGTGAAACTCGAACACTGTCCGTCCCCCTTTGGGGGCGGGGGACCGCCATCGGCGAAATCGTCACCCCCACCACCATCTTCGATGGTTCCCCGCCCCCAAGGGGGCGGACATAGCAAGTACATCATACATCCATCCAGTTTCACGGATTCAGGTCTGTATCAGCAATTCCCCTCATATACATGAGAAAGATGCTGCCTTGCCACATCTGCCAGCTGATAGATGACGGACACTTCTGTCGCGGGGATCTCGGATAGGAATCTCGGAAAATACCGGCTGATATGGAGCGGCAGCTCCGGCGATATGCCCGCAAGCCACTCTGCCTCCCGCGCCATTTCCCCCGCGCTGTCGTTCTTCCCCGGTATCACCAGTGTCGTGACCTCCACATGGCACGCTCCTGCCGCAAGCCGAATGTTCCGCTTCACAGTTTCCAAGTCTCCGCCGATCCAACGGTAGAATTCCCCATGAAACGCTTTGAGATCGATATTCATCGCATCCACCAGCGGCAGCAGTTCCCGAAACGGCGCTTCTTCCATCATGCCGTTCGTCACCAGCACGACCTTCATGCCCCGCTTCTTCAGCAAAAAGGCCGTGTCCCGCAGGAACTCGACACCGATCAAAGGCTCGTTGTAGGTAAACGCCACGCCCAGATTCCCTTTGGGTTCGGCGGCCAGCGTTTCCGCAATCTGCACCAGCTGCTCCGGCATCACGGTCTGATGCCGGAACTCCTGCCCCGCCTGAGAAATTTCGTGATTCTGGCAAAAGGGGCAGCGCAGATTGCAGCCAAAGCTGCCGACCGACAAGATGAAACTCCCCGGCCGGAAGCGCATCAACGGCTTTTTTTCGATCGGGTCCAGTGCGATGGAAGTGATTTTCCCATAATTCAACGGCAAAATCGTTCCATCTACATTGCCCCTTGCCCTGCAAAGCCCGATCTGCCCTTCCTCCAATCGGCAGTGATGCGGACACAGCCCACAGATCTGCCGGCTCATTTCATGCGGTCCACAACGAAGCTCCCATGCTCGATTTCCTTGCGGTGGCAGTGCGGGCATTCGTTTTCGATGATGCCGGTATAGCCGCAGACAGGATCGCGATCCACAGGATGATTGATGGAGAAATAGCCCATATCGGCATCATGCATCGCGCGCACGATATCCTCAAAAGCCTTCACATTCTTCGAGGGATCGCCATCCATCTCCACATAGGCAATATGTCCCGCATTTTCCAGCGCATGATAGGGCGCCTCAATGCGGATCTTGTCGATGGCCTTGATTTTATAGTACACAGGCACATGGGAGGAGTTCGTCATATAGGCGCGATCCGTCACGCCCGGAATGATGCCGTACACCCGCTGGTTGGCCCGCTGGAACTGCCCTGCGGTGCTCTCCGCAGGAGTCCCGAAGCAGGTCCAGTTCCTGCGCTCCAGCTTCGTATAGGCATCCGTCATTTCACGCAGACGGCCCACGATCTTGAGTCCCAGTTCCTGTGCCTCCTCGCTCTCGCCGTGATGCTTGCCGATGAGTGCCACCAGACACTCCGCCAGTCCGCAGAAACCGATGGAATAGGAAGCATGCTTCAGCACATCGCGGATGCTGTCCGTCGGCTTCAGCTTGTCGCTGCCCATCCATACGCCCTGTCCCATGAGGAACGGATAGTTGAACACATGCTTCTTCTCGATGGTCTGCAAACGGAACTGGATATAGTCATGCCCCAGCTTCACATAGTGGTCAAAGAGATCCCAGAACTTGTCCAGATCCCCTTTCGCCTCCAGCGCCAGCTTCGGCAGATTGATGGTCACAAACGCGAAATTGCCGCGGCTTCCCGATTCCTCCGGCCCGTTCACATTGCTCATGACGCGCGTGCGGCAGCCCATGGTCGCCACATAGCTGTTGTAGTCTCCCGGCTTGTAGTACTGCAGATTGTAGGGCGCATCCAGATTCACGAAATTCGGGAACAAGCGCTTGGCGCTGACTTTGCACGCCTTGATGAAAAGATCGTAATTCGGATCCTCCGGATTGTAGTTTACGCCTGCCTTGAGCTGGAACACGCTGATAGGGAAAATCGGCGTCTCCCCGTTCCCCAGCCCCGCCTGGATGGCGTTGAGCACCTCATTGGTGGCAAGGCGTCCCTCCGGCGAGGTGTCCATGCCGTAATTGATGGAGCTGAAGGGCACCTGTGCGCCCGCACGGCTGTGCAGCGTATTGAAATTATGGATGAGAGCCTCCATCGCCTGATGGGTCTCCTCCACCACATCATCACAGGCCATCTGATAGACATCCAGCGCATCCGCCTCCAGACGATCCAAAGACTGCCCATGCGCCTGCAGCCATTTCTCCAGCGCCTGCCGCACCGCTTCCACCGATTCCCGATAGCGGTCAGAGTCCTGCGTCTCCGCATAGCGGCAATGGGAAAAGTCCATCCCCTCATGGAATTTCTCGCGGAATTCCTTTTCCTTTCCCGCCGCTTCGCGCCCAAAACGGTAGACCACCGATTTATATGCCTCGTCCAGCACCGCCTTTTGGAAGGACTTGTTCACGCCCTCCGCCATGGAATAGTCAAAGGCATTGATGGACTGCCCGCCGAACATGTCGTTCTGGTTCGACTGGATCGCAATGCAGGCAAGGCTCGCATAGGCGCGGATGGAATTCGGCTCGCGCAGGAAGCCATGCCCTGTCGAAAAGCCGCCGTGAAACAGCTTCAAAAGATCGATCTGGCAGCAGTTGAACGTAATGAGGCTGAAGTCCTTGTCGTGGATATGGATATAGTCCTCCTTGTCCGCCTCCGCGAATTTCTCGGGCAGCACATAGTTGTCCACAAAGTGCTTCGCGCCCTCCGCCCCCAATTTCAGCATGATGCCCATGGACGCGTCCGTATTGATGTTCGCATTGTCCCGCTTAAGGTCGGAGTCCACCGCATCAGCGAAAAAGATATCCCGATAGGCGCCCATGAGATTCTTCTGCGCCGCCCTGCGATCCGCATGGCGCTGACGATAGCGGATATACTTCGCCGCAATATCATAGAAGTCATGTTTCATGAGCTCATGCTCGACGATATCCTGGATCTCCTCGACGCTGATGTTCTCCCTGTCCTGGATATCCTGCTCCACGCATTTCACGACTTCGGAAATATCCTCACGCGACATGCGGTCTTTCGCATCTTTGTTCGCGCCCAAAATAGCATTATAAATCTTCTCTGCATCATAGCCCACTCTATCCCCGGACCGCTTCGTAACCGTCTTCAAATTCATCCATTTCGTGATGCCGCCGCCCACCATCCCTGCAGCGTATCTCTCCCATCCTTTCACTATATCTTGTGTTTCGCAGTTAGTACAAGCAGAATATATTGTATCAAAGAATCCCCAAAAGGGCAAGAGCCAAAAAGGTGCATTGCCATAGCAGGAAAACGATAGGTACATAACGAATGGTGCTTCTGCATGAAACATCACTTCATCACAGCTCATTTTGAAAGGAGCATTTCACATGAAAAAACAGCTGTCACCGAGAAGCATCTTATTTTCCCCCATCGGAGACACGGATCCCATCCGAAACTGCTACGACGGCGCCTGTCTTCATATCGTGCGCCACTATAAGCCTGACATGGCCATTCTATTCTACACGGAGGACATGAAGCTGAAACAGCACCAGGATCAGCGGTATACGCGCGCGTTGCAGAACCTGCATATGGATATCCAAATAGAAGAAATCTTCACGGACATCACGGAGCCGCACCTATACGATAGCTTCATACATATCCTTCCGGCAAAAATCTACGAGCTGCACGACAAATTCCCCGATGCGGAAATCCTCCTGAATCTCAGTTCCGGAACACCGCAAATGAAAACTGTCATGGCCATCATCTCCGTAGATGCACCCTGGTGCAAAGGCATACAAGTTCCAACGCCCGTAAACAGCTCCAACCGTGACAACCCCGCCACCAAGGATCACGAAGATGTCGATGCCCTGCTCCAGAACAATCTGGATGATGAGAAGGATGCCGTCAACCGTTGCGTGGAACCCCCGCTCCGCATCCTGCGCTATTATGCGGATAAGCATCGCATCCTTGCACTGATCGCCCGTTATGACTATCAAGCAGCGTTTCAGCTTGCAAAGGCAAACAAGGATATGCCTCCAATGGCCGTTAAGTTACTGGAACATGCTGCCTATAGATTCCGGCTGATGCCCAAAAAAGCCCGGGAGGTCCTCTCGCAATACAAGAGCATCCTGCTGGCGCCCTTCCGAGGTGCAAAGGAACGCCTCCTGGAATATTTTCTGGTGATGCAAATAGAGTGCCACCGCAAGGAACTGCACCATATATTGCTGGAAAGCACGCCCTTCCTGTATGAATTACTACAAGAATATACACGAATCAACCTGCAGATGGATGTCAAAAAATTATGTGACTGCCGAAAAAACGACACATACTATCTCTCACGAAAAAATTTGGAACTGCGCGAACCAAATCTCTTGTCTTATTTAGACAGCATTTATTTGAACAAGATGCACCAAAAATACAAAGACAGCGACCTGTCCTTCCTGCTGCTGAAACATATCTCCCAATATGCGGCTCAGGCAGGCTATACCAAAGATATGCAAATCTACCAAAATTTCATGGCAGAGCTTGACAAACTGGAAAATATTCCTGGCCTTCGAAACAACACAGCCCATACGATACGACTGGATCTCGATGAAACAGAATTCCATACCCGCATAAAAATTTCCTCTATGGATTTCATCCATACGCTCTACCATCTGCTTTGCCTGTTGTATGGAGCAAAAGAATTAAACTCGCAACGCGGAATCTATGACTCCATCAACCGATGGGTAAAAGACGAACTTGAAAAGTAAACTACGGGCAGGAACAAACCGTATTTCCTGCCCATCGTTTGCATCCTATAGGATCACCACCTCCTCATCCTCCGCCTCTTCCTTCCGTCCCCACTGATAGACCTGCCCCCTTCCATGAATACGATAAACACGTATGCTGTCCTCACTATCGCAATATTTCCCGATATTGCCTCCTCCCTTCGAATTGCCTCCGAAAGCCTTCCAAGCTGCAAGGCAATGGCTCGCCGGAAACTGATCGCATTGCTCACATAGGAGAGATATTTCACTTGCGACTGAAGTTTCTTTTCCAGTTTTTTCAAGAAAATGTTCAGTCCGTTTTTCGTCAAAAAGCATCCCGGATGCTCATCATCTCCCATGCGGAAATCCTCCTTCGAGATTTCATGTCCGTTGATTAGGCTCATTGCCATCGAATCAATGAGCACAGCTCGCCATTCCTCGATGATATCGCTTGCCAAAGTCGGATGGTTTTCTGCATCTCTGTGCATGAATCCGAAGTAAGGATTCAGTCCTTTATTTTCAATTTCTGCATAAATCTCATTCATCAAGATAGAATACCCAAGGCTGATGAGCGAATTGAATTCATCCATCGGCGGGCGACGGCTCCTGCCATGAAATGCAAATTCCGGCTCAATACATCTGGCAAGCCCACGGAAATACAGTTTCGCGCACTGCCCTTCATATCCGCTTAACTGCTCCATCGTATCCGCAGTGTCCAATTTCTTGCCAAAAACCAGCATCTTGGATATCAAATCCTCAACATCGACACCCCTGCTATGGGCATAGCGCCGCAATACGACAATCTGATTTCGGGTCTTTGCATGGATGATTCTTTTGGCAAGAGCCAAGGCAAACGGTGTATCGTAAAGTGCGCTCTGCTTCCGTTGCAACGCCGCATTCACATGCCCTGTGGAAAGCAGCCTCCCAAAATACCGCCCTCCCTTCGAGAAAAAAGATACGGAAATCCCCCGTTTCAAGCACGCCTCCATGCAAGGCACCGAGATATGCGCCTTTGTCAAAAGCGTAATGCTCTCCACCGTCTCAATCGGTATCGTGCGCTTCATCCCATCGGGATAATGCGCAACAATCCGATTTTCCTCAATACCAAGTTCTGTTCCTGCATCGGAAACATATAAAATACTCACTAACACACCCCCATGGTTACACAGACGGGGCTGTCGCACGTAATAATGCGACAGCCCCTTCGCTTTGTCTCCTTACGAAGAATGGATGGCAGAATCCAGCGTGATGAATGAGCATTACCAATTGGTCTGAACAACAGCAACAGCATCCTCATGAGACAGGGAATAGCGCTTCATCACCTGTTCGACTGCCTGTGTCTGACTCACGGATAATTCCTTCATCGTTGCGATCAGGGCACGGATGCCGCTATGGCGTTCCTCTTTGAGCCCCTCCTCGCGTCCTTCCTTGCGTCCTTCTTCCCGCGCTTCATCCCGCTCTTCATCAATTCTCATCTGGAAAGTCATGTAGTCCACCTTCTCCTTCGGAACGGGCAGATAAAAATGATAATCGATTTCCTCAGTTTCCCCTGTAAACGATTTTTCAACATATTGTTTCCGTCTCCTTACGGAGATTCGATTTCGAAATAAAACTGGAAAATCATGAAGGCGCGTATGAAGATGGTTTCCGTCTCCTTACGGAGATTCGATTTCGAAATCCGCAGACACAATAACCGCCATAACCTCTATGCTCGAAGCGTTTCCGTCTCCTTACGGAGATTCGATTTCGAAATATGGAACAGATTGTGAACAGCTTTATCGGGAACTCTTAGTTTCCGTCTCCTTACGGAGATTCGATTTCGAAATAAATGCTTATCACTGCATGAATGAAAATGGATACTATGTTTCCGTCTCCTTACGGAGATTCGATTTCGAAATCTGTTGTTGCAAGATTTGAGGGAGATTTTACAAGTGATAGGGTTTCCGTCTCCTTACGGAGATTCAATTTCGAAATGCTACGATACGACAGTTGCAAGGGTTGATTTATGTGGACGGTTTCCGTCTCCTTACGGAGATTCGATTTCGAAATCATGACAAGAGAAAACTGGCAGTTGATGAAGATAAGGAGTTTCCGTCTCCTTACGGAGATTCGATTTCGAAATCGGATGAGTGAAGAGATTTTAGAGGGCAAATCTCAACTATCGTTTCCGTCTCCTTACGGAGATTCGATTTCGAAATTGGAAACTATGCAAGAAGCTATGATGAATGTGTGGGTGTGGTTGTTTCCGTCTCCTTACGGAGATTCGATTTCGAAATTCTCAAATACAACGAATCATCCGGTACAGCATACTACAGTTTCCGTCTCCTTACGGAGATTCGATTTCGAAATAGCTTTGCCTCGCGCTCCTTCTGCTTCTGCTCCTTTGCCTGGTTTCCGTCTCCTTACGGAGATTCGATTTCGAAATCCTTGGTTTGAAATCCCTTGCGGCGCAAGGGCTGAAATGCCGATTTGCGGGGGAAAATCTTTTTCGGGAAGATTTCCTGCCCCGCTTCCCCTCGAAACCGCTGGAACCCAAGAATCCCAAGGCGCGGGGGAAAATATCGGCGGCCACTGATGTTCCCTGCACCATACCATTCGACAACAATCTCATAATTCCTGCCTCTCCATGGCAAAATCGCACAGTCCCATCTGCAACGTCCTGCCTGCATACCAACTGCATTTCAGGATATGCGGAGATGCTCCCATTCTCTTGTCCTCTTTATGCTTATGACTGAATGGCACTCCGGTTTGGTCAAAGATCTGCACGGTAGCATCCAGTCCCGCCTGTTTCCCAAGAAGCGGATAGACCAAAGTTTTTCCGACGAAACCGCTTCCTCCTCCCACAAAGACCTGCCATGGGCGTAAACGCCCCATGCCGCTGAACACCTGCAAAAAGTTCTTATTGTACGCCTCATCGAATATCTCAATGGCCGCAAGAATACTTTTCTCCGTCTCATGGCACCGGCTGCTGTCGATGGTCAAATGGAAACAAATTTCTGTCCCCGGACGCAGGGATTCCCTCAGCAGATTCAGCGTCCGTTCCTCTCCGTCCACTCTGCGCTCCACCTTTTGCGCCAATACCAGCCGCTCCGGCTCCAACGGTTCCGAATCGCTCACAATCAGCCCCGAAAGCTCATCATTGACAGCATCCTCCCATTTTGTATGCTCTCTTTTCAAGGTACGGAACAGTTCCTGCTCTATCCTGCGATTCGTTTGGGAGAGATAATGTGTCCGTTTGGCACGATCCCCAAGGTGTTCCTGCAGATTATTTCGCATCCTTCCACGCAGGCGTTCATCCTGCAACAGTCTCGCTGTCGCCAAGATTCCCCGCAGCATCCCCTTCAGCGTGCTCCCTGGGATATACGGCTTGCCGTAAACATCCTTCATGCAGGCCATAAGTTGTGTCCGCCTGCCTCGCGTGAGCTGTGTATCCCCCATATCTAAGGCATAGCGAACACAACTCTCCTGCGCTGCCTCATACAGTTCTTCCTTTTTCAGCCACCCTTCCAGACTCCCTTGAGGGCTCAGCATATAGACTTCAAAATCCTTCGTTTTTCCCTGTCTCTGAGCCAGACCGTACAATTTTGCCATATCCATGATGATAACTTTTTTCGAGGGCAATATGATGTATTCCTTCTTGTTGATCTCTGTACCGCTTCCGACAAAAACCGGCCCTCTTGCTGTCAGCGTCACCTTGTATCGCGTTAAAATATCCTTCATTGATCCAACCCCACAAACAGCGGCTGCAAATAACGGTACACCGGATGCCGCCCGCCTTTTTGCGAAACATCCGCTACCTGTCCTTGAAAACGTGTTTTAAAGCAGGAGCCTGCCTGAAAAGCGTAAATATCTTTTTTGCGGTGGAATTCGTCCGCATATCTCTCGGAGGCGATAAATCCGCTGCGTTTCGACAGCAGATATCTCGCTCCTGTCATCGCATGTTCCAGTTCCTCATCCTTCGGCAGGGCAACAGACAGTGTCATATACAAGGAATGTTCACCCCGCAGGCATGCCAATATTTCTTTCGGCAAATCAGCATGATATACCTCAAATCTTCCCAAGCCTGACGAGCGACGCCCCCCTATGCCGGAAAGCGCCAGCATATCCATCAGGTTATCCAGCAGATTTTTCTGCTCCCGTGTTTCTGTCCCCGTCAGAACATATAGTCCACAATCTCCCTGTCCTTCCAGTCCCTGAGAGAAGCAAAACCCTCCGATTCTATATGGCATGGCATCGGCACCGTCACCCAAGAAAACAGAAGTTTTCGTTTCGTACTTCCCGAATACCTGATTTCCCAACTCTTCCAAACGGAAATTCTTTTTCATGAAATGCGGGAACACACGAAAAGGCACATATGCCAGTTTTTTATACTTTTTCCGCATCTTCAAGTCTATCATCTTCGAATGCCCTGCCTGTGCCAAATCATCACGCCTTGCCATTGGCTTCGGCAGAAAATATTCCTTCCCACGGTAAGGAAACGCGTCAGAAAGCAGAAGTTCCCCGTTTTTCGCCCATGCAACCAATCTTGAAAAAGTTGTTTCGCCTTCGGACAGAGCCTCCATGCATAGAGCGGAGAAGAGCCGGTCTGCCTGAAAAGACATTTCCGAGCTTTCCAGCGTAGTACGCCCGAAATGCACCCCATGCTGGAAAACCATGCGATAAATGCTATACTCCATAGCGCACCCTCATTTCTCCCCGCCGCAGGCATCCCGGAGCATCGCATTGATTTTGTCCATCAGACTTTCCTCCGCATCTCCGACAACAAGCTCCGCCAATACATCGTGGAAGCAGACTTTTCCGTAACCGCGTGAACCATGCCCTCCCAGATAATCGTAGCGCAGCAGTTTCATCCCATCGGCTAGGGTCTGGAAATCCTCCTGTATCTCGTTCTCGTCTGCCCCCCGTTCCATCGTATAGATCAAATCCATTCCAAAGCGTGTGCCGCGCACGACACGCTCAATCTGCCTGGGATTCGCGACAGCCGTCATGCGGTTGATAGTGTTCTCGAACTTCACCTCTGTGAAATCCAAATCTCTCTCCCACAGAGACTGCACCGAAGCCTCTGTCAGCATCATATCCGAAAACAACAGGCGGCTGCACTTCGCATGCTCCTTCTGCGCCATGCCAAACAGCCGCGTGATCCTTGGATGATCCCAATCCTGCTTCACCACGGTGTCGTTATATGTCTTTGCCAAAAGGGAACGCAACTTACCTTTGAAAGAACTTCCCGGTAGCATAGGCTGGTTCGTCCGGATGTCACGCACCACGGGCGAATCCACCGCCCCAATCGCCGCAAAGGCATTGGAACCGCCGATATGGAGTCCTGTCACCACTTCGATTTCACCTGTAATCTCAATTTTCCCGTACATCTCTGTGCCTCCTATGCGTCTTTACCGCCATTGTATCTATGCCACGCCACCAATGCCTCCATATAATGACTGAACAGTATGTAGTCTGTGCGACTTTCAATCTCTGACAATCGTTCTAGCAAACCACTCTTTTTCACAAAATCCTTGACAGCAGGTTCTCTTCCCGACTCATATAAACAACGAACCCGCAAATAAGAAAGCCGTTCCTTGACGGAATCTGTTAACACGTTGCTATTTAGCAACATGGCTTTATTATAAATATCTGCCGTCATGGAAAGCAAACTCCTAATTTTTGAAGTTGTCAACAAAAACTTGTCCTGCCTGTCCTTCAATAAGCTGTCTATGACCTGCTCCGCTTTGTCCACATAATTCTCATTGGTTATGATTTTCATGACCATCCTCCGTTCCGCCCTTTTCTCGCATAAGATACACATAAATCTGGATTGCCGTTGCCAGTTGTCTTGCGTCCTCATCCCTTTGAATCCACTGCAGCATCCTCGAAGCAAATGCGCGATAGCGCGCTCGTTGCTCCGTACTGCTTCTATGATCCGGCTCCATGCGTGATAGCAAGTAAACATAGCGTGCAAAATTGATTTTCTTCTCGCGACCGCGCAGGAGAAGCAAGATACGATAGAGGAAATTCTTCCCGCGCTCCTCGGTGTCCGCAAAGAATTCGGAAATTTCCCGATATTTCTCCCCGAATACCCCTTCCTCTAATTCCTTCCAATGATACGTTTCACTGCCACTTTCATCAAAAAGCGTCACAGCGGATTTTCCCGAAAGACCCTTGGATGCCTCTTCCAAACGTGCGGTTTCCTCTGCCATCGCGCTGACCGGATAGTTTTCGGGATAAACGCCGATGCCTGCGGATATCGTAAGCGTCCCCTCCGTATAGCGTTCCAGAGCCCGCCGAAGATCGATGGATAGCTCCAGTACATCATCCCATGCTCCGACAATGAACAGGTCGTCACCGCCCGAATAGACAATCGCAGCATGGCGTTGTTCCTTGTTCTTGTCCGAAAGTATATATGCTGGCCGCTCCAGTAATTTCCGGATATGCAGCTTAAAGAACATAGAGAGCTGCCGCGACAATGCCGCTGTCCTTGAAAGTGTCATATAGCGGTTCCCATATTTTTCGCTTGCAAACCCCGCAGCGAAGGTCTGTCCCAAATCATCTACATCGGCCCGCAGAATGCCAAGCCGCTGTATGCCCTCGCTCTGCGCTGCAAGTTCCTTGAATTCATCTTCCGCATGATAGTCTCCCACCCAGAGTTTTGTCGCAAGTCCTTTGCCTGTATAGAATCTGTTTTTCCCATAAATACGCTTTGCCATATTGGCTTTTTGCAGTTCCAGCACCTTCTCCCGATTCCCGCCAATCAGGGAATACCCTCCGGGCAATGGCAGCCCCTCCGTCATCTCTCCTCGCACGGTCATGAAAAACGCATCGTTCAGTATATGCGCGGAAAACTGCTGCAACGCCGCACATATCGAACAACAGTCATCTTCATCCACAGCGCCCGCCCTGCGGCATACTTTGCACTCCCTGACGGTATTTTCGGCGTTTTTTTGGTTGAGCTGCAGGATTTCTTCTGCTGTGTAGCGCCCTGCCTTGTGATCGGAAAGCTTTTGCGCCAAATGTATATGCAATGACTGATAGCTTCCCTCCGGCACATCCTTCAGATTATCACCGCTGCATTCCTCATAACTCCCCGCCAGATAAAGCGAGATATCGAAATGCTCCAGGAACCATTGATTCGCCCGATGGAGGAAATCGGAAAATTTCTGCCTCGTCTGCTCTGTATTCGGCAACAGCAGCTTGCAATTCCCTCCGCCACTGTAGAGCAAATTGGCCCGTGTCAGCCCAAGATCTTCCAAGAGCTCATCTGCAAGATGCTCCATCAAAATATCCATATAGAAGGATCTCGCCCGAAGATTCTTCAAAGCTTTCTTCGTTGTGATCGTATAAAGAAAGCTTTGCACACCCGACAAATCAAGAATGGCGAATAGGAATGCCTTCTCTTGATAAAACTTCGTTCCTTCCCGAAACAGGACACGACGATAATCCCTTTCTTCGCCGGCTTCGAGATATGCGTGGATACATCCCGCAAACGCGGCTGTCAGCTTCAAATGATCATATAGTGAGATATCCGGCAGTTCTTGCTCATTCGTCGAGGACGGCACAAAGGAAAGGTTGGCCTCCAGCACATCCATCAGAGATTGTATATAATGTTCCGAGCATTCCATGCCTTTCAGATTATCATCAATCTTTCGCAGGATATCCCGATAATATGAGGCGTCAAAATCGTGGCGTTCCTCCTCTGGATAATTGATATCCCGTTCCACATTGGTTTTCGATGGAGCGTAGTACCAGTTGCCATCGTTACCATTCAAACGGTTGAATACAGGAGCCAGAGGCATCCTGCGGTCAAACGTTTTTCCCTGCCCCGATTCGTCCCCCGCCTTTCTCCTGTCTGTGGCGGCGGCGAGATTGTCCGCCATATATACGATATAGGCCAATGCATCCTGCGCCAGTTCCGCGTTCTTCATGTCCCTTGCGTGATGGTAGCGCACGCAGTCCATGATTTCTTTTTCCTTTAACTTCATGCTCCCCTCGGCCACGAAATCCCGTCCGCTGATTTCGTGCCTCGTTTGTTCCTCTGCCGCACGATAGACCACTTTTCCGATATCGTGCAGAAGCGCCCCCATCGTCAACCGGAGCCTGCGTTCCTCTATCACCCTTCATCCCTCCGAATCCGAATTGCTCCCATGCCCATGCCGGTCTTGATTCCAACGCCCGAAAACTCCCCGAAGCGCAGCAGAAGCCGCAAGTACCGCGCCATAGTCTTCGTTCCGAAGCAGCGGAATGTCACCATCCCGACAAATCCCGGTATCGTTGTCCGTTCTGCCGGAAAAATCATGGAACGTATCCGATGCCTCACGATCATGCACTCCGACACAAGCTGCTCCATGGTCTCCTCATCCATCATGTCAATCCTCTCCATCAGAACAGACTGTCGCATCATGAGATTTTGGCAGATAAGCCTCACATCGGGCAGGATGACATAGCGTCCATGTTGGCGGAATGCCGTCGGAGCAAGGAATTCTACGGTCAAATTCATCTCAGCCGTTTTCCCATAAAATTCTTGCAGCAGCTCGCCATCTTCCAGAGTGGTCAAATGTTTCTCCAATATACAAATCGGATGTTTTTCCCGATGCAGGCGGATGAGATCGACGCTCATCATAGGCCGCACAATCTGCTCAAGTGCCGTCTGATTCAGTGCACTGATCTGCCAAATGACCTGCCCTTTTTCCGCAAGGACGGCCTGACTGTACGGATGCATCTGCTGGCGATGAAGCAATTCCGCATAACCCGTATCAATTCTTTCCATCAAAAAACCCTGCAAGCTCGAAGCTTTTCGGAAATCCAGCGATTTCGTATCCAAAACAAGCTGCAACTTTGCCAGCATCATATCACTTCCAATCCTCACTCTTGAAACACATTCGTCGCAAAGCACATTTCTCCTCCCAATACCGCACATTTTTCCATTGACTCTCCCTGCTAAACTAAAAACCGGCACAGAGCCGAGACCCTGCTCCCTGTACCCACAAGGGTTGACAAACTACATCACAAAATATACGATTTAACCGAAGGGCTAATGATAGGGGAACTGTCACAATGAAACTAACGCATGTAAACAAAAAATGAGGAGTTGTTGTCCACCATGGAAGCAAGGAAACTGCTTGATCCCCTGAGCCTATCATGGATCCGGGCAAAACGATTGCCGGCCCGCTGGCAGAACGTGGTATAAGCCGGAAAAATCGGCTGCCAGAACCGGCATGTTTGCCATCAGTACTGAGGGAGGCTGCTATGCTATGAAAAAGAAATCATCCTATGTGGAACATGCGGCGGTTACAGTTTGCGACATTGCATGGAGTATCCGCTTTTTCGAGGAAATATTGGGCATGGAGGTGATACGGCGAAAAGAAGCGAATGGCAAATTGGAGCAGGTGTGGCTGCGTGGCGGCCTGCAGCTGATTTCCTCGCCGGACAACCATGCGGCCGGGCGCGGACATCACCTGGGGATTGTGGTGGAGGACTTTAAGAGCACGCTCAGGGAAATGCTCTCCTATGAAGGTGTTCACGCCATGGAGGGCAAGCCGGAGAAATGGGTGCAGCTTCCCGACGGGTTGGTCTTGGAGCTGTTTCAGGAAAAACCCGGCGCCATCGACCAAGTCCTGTCGATTGACGTCAAATGAGCCGCTGGTGCGGTGCCTCCTTTGCAATGCTTTACCTCCCGCTTCGCCTGCGGCTTGCACTCGCTAAGATTTCATAGTAAACTTACCGGACACCTTCGGTGTCCACACGCCCTTACACGAAATCTAAGCTCCTGCTTCGCCTGCGGCTTGCACTCGCTAAGATTTCATAGTAGAATTGACGGAGAATGTGGAGGCGTGTGAGGTAACAGCGCTCGTGGAGAGGGAAAACACCATGCCTCAAAAAATGCCAATTTTGAGGTCTCAATGCAATCAAACATCAAAAAACGCACTTTTTGATGTTTGGGGAGGTGTGCTTATGTCCTACGAACCATTAACATCTATATTCTACAAGCGCCCGGAGGACTGGGAGCAAGAATACCAAATCCGCTTCCGGAACCCCTTTGCCCGGCATCTTCCTGTGTCTATTCATCAGTACGGGCGTAAAATTCAACATCAAGTTTTTTATTGCTATACCGAAGATGCAGCCGTGCTGCAGGAACAAATCATGTCCGTTTTCAACGACTTTCAACATATACTCCGCAGCATCCCCCGCGTTGGTATAGAACAGTTCGTCAAGGCCTGTTTGATAAACGAAATAAAATCCAGCAATGATATTGAAGGAGTACACAGTACGCGGAAGGAAATACGTTCCGCCTTTATCGCAGCGCCAAATGAGCGGATTCGGCTCCGACTGGGAGGAATCGTAAACAAATATATCAAAATCGTCCGCGGAGACTCCTTGTCTTTCAATTCCTGCGAGGATATCCGCTCCTTTTTTGATGAATTTCTGGCAGATGAGATCAGGAAGAACAATCCAACGCTGCTTCCGGACGGCAGGATTTTTCGGTCGTCTTCGGTGGACGTTGTAACATCTACACAAAAAATCATCCATCGCGGCATCTACCCGGAAGAAAAAATCATCCAATATATGAGCCTCGCTTTGGATATACTCCACGATACGACAATCCCGTACTTGAATCGCATTGCCATATTCCATTTTCTATTTGGATATATCCATCCATTCTACGACGGCAACGGACGCATGTCGCGATTTATGACTTCATACTTTTTATCGAAATATCTGCATCCAACCATCGCCCTACAGCTTTCTATCATAATCAAGAAACAACGGAACAGCTATTACAAGCTCTTCTCGAACACTGAATCCGACAGCAACAGAGGAGATTTGACACCGTTCATTCTCGGAACGCTCCGCCTGATCCATACGGCAATCTTCCATACAGAAAAAACACTGAAAAAGAAACTGGATACCTATAGATCGTATCAAAAAAAGATTCTCGCGCTCAACATCGAGGATCAGACAATGAGCAGCATATACGACATTCTTCTGCAAGCCGCCATCTTTTCCGATATAGGCGCAACGATCTCTGAAATTCAGGGGACATTGCAAAAATCTGAAAATACGATTATATCCCGCATGAAGAAGATACCTCCCGAATGGTTGAGATGTATAAAAACATCCAGGCCGTATCATTATAAACTTGTTCTCTCAACGCTCGATGATAATTGAAGGGGGCACAAGTAGAAAATTCCTATAACGAAGAAGTTTCATATATAAAGGAAGAAGCGAAATGACACTTTCAACGCGGGCGCAGGACAATCTCATCCGCTGGACGTTTGCGGCGGGCATGTATTTTCTCAGCCTCATTGCCTTTTATATCAATATCGGGGAGGATATGGGCGCGAAGTACTTCATGCCTATCCTGCCGGTAATCATGCTTGGATTGGTCGCGATGCAGGCAGGGAACCGCATGCACCTTTTCCGGAAGGAATACTTGCCGAATCTCCTTTCGGGACTTGCGTGGTGCTCCGCCTTTCCGCTGCTCTATGCCTGGACCTATGAAAAGGTATGGTTCACGTCCCTCATCTGCTTTGACTTCGTGATCGGCACGAGCATCTTTCTTGCCCTTTCCAGTCTGGAGGGGCTGCTCATGCGCACCAATCAGATCAAACTGTCCGCCGTGCTCATGGCGTTTTTGAACCTCGTCTGCATGGCAATCCCCTTCGTGCAGTATGTCTATTACTGCATGGTCTGGCACTGTCTCACGCCCGCCTCCCTCATGGCGCTCTATCTCACGAACTGGCGGGAAAGCATCGACTTTCTGGAGGCAAATATCGGTCCCCTGTACCTCGCGCTCATGGCGGTGGTCATCGCCTTTTTGCTCTACCGGGCCTACCGCATCCACTGCCTGTTCGGGCAACATCTCCTGCAGGGCCGGGGCGATCTGCTGCATGAAAGCGCCCTGATTCTCGTGCTGGGCGGCGCTGTCGGCTCCCTCATCTGGTATGTGCCCCAAAGCTCCATTGCCGAGCAGTGGAAGGATGTCACGACCTATGTGGAGCAGACGCAGGAATACGAGACGAACCATGCGGACCGCTATGCGAGCCTGAACATCGATGCATCGGAAACCCTTCCGAACGAGGTTCCGGGCACGGTCATCGTCGTGATCGGCGAGTCCGCCTCGCGCAACTACATGAAGGTCTTTACGCCCGACTTCCAGTATGACGACACGCCCTGGCTCAGCCAGCAGGCGGCGGAAAATCCTGATTTTCTCTTTTTCCGCAATGTCTATGCCTCCTGGACGCAGACCGTCCCCACCCTGCAGCGTGCGCTCACGGAGCAGAGCCAGTACAACGAGAAGGAGTTCTATGAGTCCGCCTCCATCATCGACGTGGCGAAAAAAGCCGGCTATGAGACGTGGTGGTTCAGCAATCAGGGACGCTACGGACAGTTCGACAGCGCCATCACGATGGTCGCGAAGACCGCCGACCATTCGGAATGGACGGATGATTCCTTCGAGTACTCGGATAAATATGACAGCTCGCTGCTGCAATATCTGGCCAAGGTGGATCCGAAAAAGAACAATTTCATCGTCCTGCATACCATGGGAAGCCATATCTATTACGACAACCGCTATCCTGCGGAATTCAGCAAATGGAAAACAGAGGATGGCACCGGCATGGCGACGTCAACGCCCTCCTATGCCAACAGCATCCTCTACACGGACTATATCCTGTCCCAGATCTTCGATTATGCGAAAAAAAATCTGAACCTCACCGCCATGCTCTACTTTTCCGACCATGGCGAGAATCTCCAGATTTCTCATAATCCCGATGTATTCAGTTTCGATATGGTACGCATCCCGATGTTCCTCTACCTTTCTCCCGCCTATCAGGAGAAGATGCCGCGGCAGACGGCGGCGCTGCGCCGCCATCGCGGCCGTTACTTCACGAACGACATGCTTTACGATACCGTCTGCGGCCTCCTGAATGCCCCCTCTGCCCGCTATAACGCGGATCAGGATTTCACCTCCGACGGCTATGGCTTCACCCGGCAGGCGCTCACCACCATGCTCGGCCAGCGGAGCCTCATCGAGGACTCCGCCGGAGAGCAGGAGGATTTCTTTTAAGCTTTTACCTGCAGCAGCGTCTTCACTTGTTCCCACGCCAGCTGCTCGACGGCTTCCTTCAGCTTCCTGCAGTGTTCCTGCTCTTTCTCCGGCAGGCTGTATTCCTCCAGGGAACCAAGAATGAACCTCATGCTGTCGTAGTCGAAGCAGGAAGCTACCTCCCGCATGGAGCTGTAGGCTTCTGCAAGCGCTTCCTCTGAAATCGGTTTTTTCCCGCCGCCGTCCTTTCCGGCGCCGGTCTTCATCAAGAGCGGCGCAAGATGGGTCAGATAGCTGCGATACGTTTCCATGAGCTGCGGCGTAAGTGCCAGTATCTCATCGACATAGCCGGAATTCCCCGCGTCTTCCAGCCGCTTTGCCCTGTCGGACAGCTTGCCGGCTCCGATGATTTTTGCCGAGCTTTTGAGCGCATGCACTTTCGTGGTATAGTTCTCCCAGTCCTCTGCTTGGAAATACCCCTCGATTTCCGCCGCCCCCGGCACGATCGCCTCCGCAAAAATCTGCAGCGAGTCCAGGTACAGCTCCACGGAGCCGCAATTCTTCAAGCCGCTCGAAACATCCAGTTCCTTCACCTCGCGGAGCCATGCGGGAATCTCTGCCGATGAGGCGCCGTCCGATACGGAGCCGCCCGCAGGCGTGCCCGAGGCATCCCTGCTTTTCAGCATGACCTTTTCCTTGGGCAGGTACTCGATGACCATGCGCTCCAGACGGGAGCTGTCAATGGGCTTCGTCAGATAGTCATGGAACCCCTCTTTGATATAGAGCTCCCTTGCCCCCGAGATTGCGTTGGCCGTCAGCGAAATCACGGGGGTATTTGCATTGACGCAGTCCGCCATTTTCTTCATCTCGCGGAGCGTTTCGACGCCATCCATGACCGGCATGCGGTGATCCAGGAAAATGATGTCGTATTTCTTCTCCCGCACCATGCGCAAACATTCCTCGCCGCCCTCCGCAGTATCGATCCGCACCTCGGTCTGCTTCAGAAGACCCCGGATGACCGCCAGATTCATGCTGTTGTCATCCACGACAAGGATCCTGGCCTCCGGCGCGGTGAACTGTTCTTGATAGGTCTGCCGCCGCGCATTGCGGTATTCCTCCGCGAAATCCCCCATCGGATTCTCGTCAACAACCCCCTGCTCCACCTCAAAGGAAAAGGTCGAGCCTTCCCCGTAAACGCTTTCTACCGTCAGGGAGGAGTCCATCATACGCAGAAGCTGCAGCGTGATGTTCATGCCGAGCCCCGTGCCCTCAATGGAGCGGTTCCGCTCCTCCTCGATGCGCTCAAATGCACTGAAAAGCTTCGCCTGATCCTCCTGCTTGATGCCGATGCCCGTATCCGCCACGCTCACGCGCAGCAGGATTGTATGCTCATCCTTCGGCGAAAAGTCCACCGTGAAGGTCACGCTTCCCTTTTCCGTATACTTGACGGCATTCGTCAGAATGTTCGTCACCACCTGTTTGATGCGTACCTCGTCGCCGAACAGGACGCGCGGAAGATTCGGGGAAGTCTTCACAAAGAACCTCAAGCCCTTCGCATCCGCACGCTGCGTGATCATATTCACCAGATCATTCAGCACGGAGCTCAGCTCATATTCCACGGGGATGATATCCATCTTCCCTGCCTCGATTTTGGAGAGATCCAGCACATCATTGATGATGTGCAGCAGATTGTTCCCCGCATGGCGGATGTTTTCCGCATACTCCAGAATCTGCGTTTCTCCGCCTTCCCGCAGGATCATTTCGTCCATGCCCAGAATCGCATGGATCGGCGTGCGGATCTCATGGGACATGTTGGAAAGGAACCGGGATTTCGCGGCATTGGCGGCTTTTGCCTCCTCGGCAGAGATCTGAAGCTCTTGATTCTTCTCAATCAGATTCTGGGTCATGGCATCAATGAAATTGGACATCCGCTCCGTGATGGGAAGCACCTTGACCGCCGCGGGCTTGAAAAATTTTCCGCTGTCCATGGGGACGGGATCGCCCTCGCGCATGCCGACCGCCACCATCGCACTGTGCAGGAAGCCGCCCTGACCGTGATAGCAGTAAATTTCCCCCAGCCCGTTGATGAGCCCCACCGGCCGATGGAACCGATTGTAGTATGCCAATTCATCCACGGCATGATTGCCCAGGAACATGATGCGGTTGATGCACATGGACAGAAAGATGCAATCGGGCGCAAACTGCCGCATCCCCTCGCTGGCCCTCCACGTTTCCCCCAAGATTTCGCTGGGATGCCCGTAGGAAAGCTGGAACTTCTCCCCCTCCTGTATATCTCCCGCGAAATACAGGCGGTTTTCCTCATCGAAACCGGACGGGATCCGCGCAAGACGCGTCCCGTTGCGCTCGAACAGCATGGGGAACTCACAGACATTGGCCATGAACCACTCGTTCAGCTCAATGCCCAAATACTTCTGGAAAATATTTGCCGCCGGCACGCCGTCGATGCCCGCCACGATATGCCGCTCCGATACGCCGCTGACCTGCATGACAGGGCCCAGCGGACGCCAGCTCAGCAGGGCATTCGCATGGACCTGCAGTTCCTTGCCGCAGTAAATGGCAAGCACCATGCCGCGCGCATGCGCCCTTTTTCCCAGCACATAGTGAAAGCCCTGATCCTCCTGGGACCAAATCGGAACCGAGTGGCAGCAGCGCTCGTCGCTCATGTCCGTACTGCGGGCGACGGCCCCGAAAAACAGGATATCCTCATTCCCTTCGGACACGTTTTCCAGAAACTCCGTCAAGGGAATGGATGCCCCGCCATAGAACACACCAACGCATTTCACGTCCGGCATGGCGCGGAGCGTCTGTGCGAGATCCGCCCCGACGCTCGCAAAGTCCGTGTCATCATACTCCAGCACCGTGACCTCGGAGGTCTCCAGCAGGCTGACCGTGAAAAGGAACACATGATCCTCATGCTGCCGTCCGTTCCCATCCCATCCATAGAAGGTCGATGCACCAAAGAATCTGCATTTCGGAAGGATACGGCCGGCGCATATGGAAGCCGCCTCTGCCTCCCAGGCTGACACATTCACCGTAAACATGGACAGCGCACAGCTGTTTGCGCTGCTGTATTCCGGCATCTGCCGGATCTCCTGAAAGATCAGCTCCAATTCATCGAGCTGGCTTGCCTGGTATTCCTTGACAATCATGCGAGCGGCCTCCTACAAAAACACAACGGATTCCCGCTTGGAGGAAACACCGATCCCTTCGGCGTTTCCTCGAAAATCCTGCCTGCAAAACCTGAAAGAAAACTTCCCTATTCTATTTTACACGAAACGCCCCTGCTTGCACAAGAGAAAGTCGCAGGAATCTTTTTTCCGCCCTTCCCTTCCATTTCCCATTATCCTTGCACTCCGCTTCATCGGCGCTGACACTGGAAAAGATCTGCTCTGCGCACCTCATCGGTTGGCAGAGGTCTGACTGCCCCCTTTTGGGCATAAGAAGAGCACCCTCTGTCGGGTGCTCATATCATCTGCGTTATGCGGTCGCTTTCTCTCCCCTGGATGCATCAACGATCTCAAAATGAGATGGCCCATAAAGGTAGTCCTCGCCAGATTCATCGACAATGCGGTACCAACCGCGTTCAATGGAAATCACCTCATACTCTTTGTTCGGAATAATATCCGCTTCACGCTTTCCGATGTACCTTACTGTCATTTTTCCTCACCCCATCTTTTCACCTTGAAATCGATCTTGCCCACATTTTTGCACTGATACCAGTGAACCTCACAATTTTTATAAACTACTTCTCCATTCGTCACATCCGCGATTCCACGACACTTGTACCAATCAGAGGCCTTTGTTTTTTCTCCATTGGGCAGAGGGTTCTTTTCAATCAGAAAGTCCACATCACGGATGTTTCGCCCCTCTGCTATCACTTTGACGCCTGTAACGGTGCTTCCTTCTTTCAATGTCCACCCATCCTCACGGAGTGGTTTCGTTCCTTTCACATGGAACTGTTTCGCCATTGCGCCTAACGACCGCATCACGTCAAATTCTGATTCAATTATATCATCTTTCGTTTCTTTTTCCACTATTTTTTCACCGCTCCTGCCGTACTCTTGTCACAGGAATCTTCCTTTCCGTCATCCCTGCACCCCGCCCCGACTTTGCCACGAAATCAAAAAACTCGCATCGAAAAAAGCAAGGAATTTCAAAGGTTTTCCTTGCTTTTTTATCGTCTTTATAGTATAATATTTTA
>CACZZN010000006.1 GCA_902785705.1 uncultured Veillonellaceae bacterium | reverse complement strand
TTCTCTTCTGCTACTGCCTTCTGTTTGTGTGGCATGAAAACTCCCCCTATGATGACAGTTTTGTTTTTTTACTGTCTCTCATAGGGGGAGCATATCAATGACATGTTTGGTTCATGGTGCGGCTTATTTTAAAGCAACACCGATTCATTCAGCGCTTTCTTAATTTTTCGGGCGGGAGCGAGCGGCGCTCCATGCCGGCTGCGGGAATCATTGTTTTGTACGCTTTTCCCGTGTATACACCAACACCTCAAAGGGCCGAAGCCTCTCTTCGCTGCCATCATAGTTCCCTATAAGCTTTTGCCAGCCCTCCCGCTCGTAATCTGCAGGGCTTATCCCCAGCAGGCCTGCATGTTTTCCCCGAAAATTGCAGAGTACCGCCAATTCCTCCTGCTCGTTCCATCGACGATAGGAAAGCACATCGGGATTCTCGCACTCCATGAACTCGATTTTTCCCTCTGCGATGACCTTGCGCTCCTTTCGCAGGGCAATGAGCCTCCGGTAAAACTGCCAGATGGAATCCTCATCCTGCTGTTCCAGTTCCGCATTGATGCAGCGGTGGTTCTCCGGAATGGAAAGCCAGGGTTCCACCTCCGAGAATCCCGCATATGCTCCCGCCGTCCACTGCATCGGCGTGCGCCCGTTATCGCGGGATCTCTCCCCAATGATATGCAGCGCTTCCTGCTCCGATTTCCCTTCCCTGCGCAGGATCCCGTAATAGTTCAGGCTCTCCACGTCGGAATATTCTTCGATGGCCTGATACCCCGCATTGGTCATGCCGATTTCCTCGCCCTGATAGACATAGGGCGTGCCGCGCATGAAGTGGATGCTTGCGGCAAGCATCTTCGCGGACTCCTTCCAATACTTTTTATCATCTCCGAAACGCGATACCACGCGGGGCTGATCGTGATTGTTGTAAAAGAGCGCGTTCCAGCCTCCCCCCTCCTGCATGCCCAGCTGCCAGTCCGCAAAAAGCTGCTTGAGCGCAGGGATATCCGCATCCATCAGCTCCCATTTTTTTCCGTCCCTGTAGTCCACCTTCAGGTGATGGAAACTGAATACCATGGCGAGCTCCTTCTCCTCAGGGTTGGAATAGCGGATGCACCGTGAAGTACCCGAAATCCCAGAAGGGCATCTTGTCCGCCGGAGTGGTCGCCACCGCATAAGCGTTCAGGAGCTGGCCCGAAACCAGCGTGAGCCCCAAAACAATGCCAAGCATCTGCGTGCCGCCCATCTTCTTGACCACTGACCAGCAGATACCAACCGGCAGCATGTGGAACACCGCCTCACCGATCAGCCAGAGGAAACTATCCATGCCCGCCCAGAACTGACTGATCTGCACCAGTGTCTTCGTGCCGTTTTCAAAGAGCGCCAGCTGGTCGATGCAGTTGCGGAACCCCAAGATCAGACCTCCGCAGATAATCGCCGGAATCAACGGCGCAAAGATTTCCGCGATCACGGCCACCGCCCGCTGCAATACATTCTGGTTCTGCTGCGCCGCTTGCTTCACTGCGTCCTTTGAGACTCCCTCGATACCTGCCACCTTCACGAAATCGTTGTAGAATTCCGCCACCGTATTGCCGATGATGACCTGAAACTGTCCTGCCTGCGTGAAGCTGCCCTTGACCACCTTCATGGCCTCGATGCCCTTCACATCCGCCTTTCCCGGGTCCCCCAACACAAAACGCATCCGCGTCATGCAGTGCGACACCGCCGCGATGTTTTCCCTGCCGCCTACGAGCCGCAAAAGTTCCTTGGAATCCTGCTCATACTGTCCCATGCTCCCTCTCCCCATTCTGTCCGTGTCGGTTAATTTGCCAAACTTGTTTAAACAAGCTTTCTATGGATATTTAACCACACTTGTTTGAACAAGTCAAGCATAAAAAAATTTTTTGTTGTATAATAGGCACAAATTCGTAAAAAAATTCGTATGAATGCACAAATTCGTATGAACAAGAGGAGATGACACCATGCCGAAAGCAAAATACGAATCCATCTACCACGATCTCAAGCATAAGATTGAACAGGAGGAATATGCCTATCAGGATCTGATGCCATCGGAAAACAGGCTGACCGAGGTATATGGCTGTTCCCGCAACACGATCCGCCGCGCGCTGTCGGAGCTTGCGAGCATCGGCTATCTTCAGCCCATGCACGGGAAAGGCGTGCGCGTGATCTATACTCCCGTGCCACAGAGCGAATTCCTGATTGGCGGCATCGAATCCTTCAAAGAGTCCGCGGCTCGGAATCACCTTACGACACACACCAAGGTGATCCGGTTGGAAGAGCTTTCTGCCACCCGCGTGATAGCAAAAAAAACAGGCTTCCCCGAAGGAAGCCTGCTTTACGAGCTGCATCGCATCCGCTATCTGGACGGCCAGCCCCTGATTCTCGATATCAATTTTTTCCTGCAGGAACTCGTCCCGAACCTTACCGTTACGATTGCGGAAAAATCCATTTACGACTACATCGAAAATGAGCTTGGCATGCCCATCGCGACCAGCCGCCGCCATATGACCGTGGAACATGCGACCCGCGAGGATGAGACCTATTTGGCGCTTGGCGACTATAACTGCCTGGCCGTCATCACAGGCCGCGTTTTCAACGCCGACGGCATCCAGTTCGAATACACCCAATCCCGCCACCGCCCTGATTTTTTCTGTTTCCAGGACACGGCAATCCGCACCAAATGACGCTTTCCGGACATCAGCAATAGGAAACCAGTTCCTCGATGAGCTTTGTCTTTTCGTGCGTCGGCGTGGGGCGGGTCCCCTCAGCGGCATATCCCAGATCCATCAGCAACACCACTTTTTCACTTGCGGGCAGCTTCATGGCCTCAGCCGCTTTGTCCGGGTCGAAGAAATTCAGCCAACAGCTGTCAACGCCCTCGGCAGCCGCCATCAGCATCATGTGCGTTGCGACGATGCTGGCGTCTTCCACGCCGGAAGCGTATTTTTCGCCCGGATAGACAAATTCCTGATTACTGTCATAGGTTACTGCCAACACGACAGGCGCGCCATAGCGGCAGGGAGTCAGGCTGTCAACAATCTTCAACGCCTCTTCGGACTGCATGACGTAAATGTGCTGCGGCTGGCTGTTTTTGGCAGTAGGGGCTGCCTGTCCCGCTGCCAGAATCTTGTCCAGCTTCTCTTTCTCTACTCCCTTGTCCGGCTGATACCGTTTGCAAGAGTAGCGCTTTTTTGCGAGTTCCAAGAAATCCATACGAAAAACCTCCCTAAGACACCATATCAACAATCAGAAACTATCAACTCCCGTAGTTATCATTCGCCATTTCCACGGATTTTCCTGCAAACGGCAAAGGCAGGAATTGCACATCCTGTGTCGAATACTGTCTGATGGAAGTACCTACGGAAGCGCTGATTCATTCAGCGTTTCCTCACATCAACGAAGGAGTGACTGATCATGAAAGTATTGATGCTGAATGGGAGCAGAAGAGAAAAGGGCTGCACGTTCACTGCCTTGTCAGAGGTCGCAAAAGGACTGGGGGAAGCCGGGATCGAGACTGAGATCCTTCACGTTGGGAGGGACGCGGTAAGCGGAAATATCGATAATATCGTCAAAGACATACGCGACCGGCTGAAAAATGCGGATGGCCTTGTCGTTGGTTCTCCGGTGTACTTTGCCGGAGCTTCCGGCGAAATCACAGCCATACTGGATCGCCTGTTCATGCTGGCCGAGGCGGATTTGCGGCTGAAACCTGCCGCAGCGATTGCATCCGCAAGACGCGCCGGAACCACAGCGACACTGGATGCTTTGAACAAGTATTTCACCTATGCGGAAATGCCGATCGTGTCCTCACGCTATTGGAACATGGTGCATGGAGCCAAGCCGGAGGATGTGAAGGCAGACGAGGAAGGCGTGCAAATCATGCGGATTCTCGGCAGGAATATGGCGTGGCTCCTGAAGAGCATTGAAGCAGGCAAAAAAGCAGGCGTCGAGCAGCCGCGCGCTGAGAAAAAAGTGTTCACCAACTTTGTCAGGTGAGAGACTCACCGTAACAAGCAAGGGTCTTGGCAGCCGCCAAGACCCTTGTTGCATATCATTTTCATTTACATCAGTGTTAAATCGCGTAGAAATTCACGAGCTTCGCATCAAAAATGCCATCGATGGCTTTGACCTTCGCAAGCACATCTGCCGGAATGTCATGATCAACGGAAAGCACCATGAGGTTGGTTCCCTCCACATCGGTCTTTCCTACCTGCATGCCCGAGATATTGATTCCCGCTTCCCCCATCAGCGATCCGACAACGCCGATCACGCCGGGGCGGTTGATATGCGGACAGATCAAGATGCGCGCATGGGGATCGACATCCACGCGGAACCGGTTGATGCGCACGATACGCCCCTCATTGCCGAACAGAGTTCCCTGCACAGAGAATTCTTTGCCGCCTGCCTGGATGCGCACGGTAATGAGATTCGCAAAGTCCTCGCTCTCCTTGGACTTGATTTCCTTGATCTTGATATTGCGCTCCTTCGCAAAACCGGGAGCATTCACATAATTGACTTCCTTCTCCATCACCGGATTCAGCATGCCCTTGATGACGGCTGTCGTGAGCAGTTTGGTATTGACCTCCGTGATCTCCCCCGTATAGGTGACCTCCACATTCTTGATGGGGCCTTCCGCCAGCGAGCAAAGCGTGCAGCCAAGGCGCTCCGCAAGGGTAAGATATGGGCTGATGACCTTCATGACCTGCGGGGAGACCGGCGCCATGTTGACCGCCGTAGCGACGGGCTCTCCGTGCAATGCGGCTTTTACGCCCTCCGCGACGTCAATGGAAACGCCGATCTGCGCCTCCACCGTGGAAGCCCCCAAATGAGGCGTCACGACAATGCCCGGAACGCCCAGAAGCGGGTGGTCCGCAGGAAGCGGCTCGCTCGTGAACACATCGATGGCAGCGCCTGCCACAATGCCGTCCTTCACGGCCTGCGCCAAGTCCTCTTCGTTGATGATGCCGCCGCGCGCACAGTTCACGAGGCGCACGCCCTGCTTCATCTTCTTCATCTGCTCCATCGAGATCATATTCTTCGTGTCGGGGGTCAGCGGCATGTGCACCGTGATGAAATCCGCCTTGGAAACCACATCGTCCAGCGTTCCGACGGTCACACCGAGGTCATGCGCACGCTCCTCATTGATATACGGATCATAGGCAATGACATCCATATCGAACGCCAGCGCGCGCTTTGCGACGCCGCTGCCGATACGCCCCATGCCGATGACTCCCAAGGTCTTCCCCTTGAGCTCGACGCCCACATACTTCTTGCGATTCCACTCGCCCTTCTGCGTGGTCTCGTTCGCTATGGGGATGTTGCGCGCCATGGACAGCATCATGGCCATGGTATGCTCCGTTGCAGCAATGGTATTACCGCCCGGAGAATTGATCACGATGATGCCCTTTGCGGTTGCCGCGGGAATATCGATATTGTCCACGCCCACGCCTGCGCGCCCGATAATCTTGAGTTTTGCCGCCTTTTCGATGACTTCGGCCGTCACCTTGGAAGCGGAGCGCACCAGAAGCGCGTCGAACTCAGGAATTATCTCCAAAAGCTCCTCTGCCGGAAGCTTGTCCTTTACCACAACGTCAAAATCCTGCTGCAAGAGCTCAATGCCCTTCGGTGAAATGCCATCTGCTGCCAAAACCTTCATCTGGAAACCTCTCCTCTTTTTCTTGTCCTTAGGAACTGTGAAGAAATAAATTTTACAGAGTCGCGCAGGGCAAATTCGCCAAGACAAGGAAGGGAAAACGAAGTCGTAGCAGAGCTACGTCGAGTTTTTCCTGACGCAGTATTGGCGGATTTGGACAAGCGAAATGTAGAAGTTATTTATGAACAGTTCCTTATGCAAACGGTAATCTGCCTGAGCGGCACAGAACAATTATAACGCAACCCGACAGATTTTTCCATAGCAAACTCCGTGCAAAACGATGTTTTGCATCCCTGACGGGACTAACTCCGTGTCGCTACGCCCTTACACGAAAATTGCCAATCAATCTGCGTCCTTCGGACTTGATTTCTTGGATTTTCGTAGTAAACTTACCGGACACCTTTGGTGTCCACACGCCCTTACATGAAATCCCTTGCTTTTCCATCCCTTACGATATAGAATAGGAACGGTACATATACCGCATATGTACCTGTGGAAAGAATATTGGATCATATGGGGGGTTTTTTCTTTGGAAGCAAATCGTATCTATAACTTTAATCCCGGACCGGCCATGCTGCCGCTGCCTGTGCTGAAGGAGGCCCAGGCGGAATTCCTGAATTTCCGTGAAAGCGGCATGTCCATTCTGGAGATCAGCCATCGTGCGAAGCAGTACGACGAAATCCACAATCAGACCAAGGCCGATGTCAAGGAGCTCATGGGGCTTGGCGATGACTATGATGTGCTCTTCATTCAGGGCGGCGCCAGCCTGCAGTTCGACATGATACCCATGAATTTTGCTTCCAAGGAGCATCCCGGCAGCTATGTGCTTTCCGGCAGCTTTGCCTCCAAAGCGTATAAGGAAGCAGAACTTCTGGGCGTCGGCGAGATTGCCGCCTCCAGCAAGGACGTGAACTTCCGTCACATCCCGACACAGGAGGAGCTGAAGATCAACCCGGATGCCGCCTATGTGCATCTCTGCTACAACAACACCATCTACGGCACGGAGTACCACTACATCCCGGACACGAAGGGCGTTCCCCTCTTTGCGGATATGTCCTCCGACATGTTGTCCCGCCCGCTGGATTTCAAAAAATTCGACTTCATCTATGCGGGCGTGCAGAAAAATCTCGGCCCTGCAGGCGTCGTTCTGGTCGTCGCGAAGAAATCCCTCATAGAAAAAAGCCGTGAGACACTCCCGACCATGCTTCGCTATGACACCTTCTACGCCAAGAACTCCCTCTACAATACCCCGCCTGCGTTCTGCATCTACATGGTGGGCAAAGTCGCCGCATGGATCAAAGCGCAGGGCGGTCTCTCCGTCATGGCGGAGCGCAACGCAAAGAAAGCAAAAATCGTCTATGACGCAATCGACAATTCCAACGGTTTCTACCGCGGCCATGCGGACAAGGACAGCCGTTCCCTCATGAACGTGACCTTCCGTCTGCCAAGTGAGGAACTGGAAAAGAAATTCGCCGCAGAGGCGCTGGAAAACGGGCTGGGCGGCACCAAGGGACACCGCAGTGTCGGCGGCATGCGTACCTCCATCTACAATGCCATGCCATACGAAGGCTGCGAGGCGCTTGCCGATTTCATGGAAAAATTCCGCAAGGCAAACGCTTGATCCCGGACTCGCAAAACACAAGGCAGCATCGCAGGAAAAACCGCGATGCTGCCTTTTTCGTTCCTATTCCCATTCTCCTGATCTCAGCTTGAGCAGGGACTTTTCCCAGCCTCCCCTGCCCCGCTGGATATCCGCCTCAAACATGCGATTCCACGGGAAATCCACCCGCAGCTCTTTCAATTCTTCAAACGGGGGCAGATTGTCCGCCACGAATCGCGTCAGCAGCTGCGCCGTGCGCTGTTGGACACTCTGCTTCTTTTCATCCAGACTTCCGTAGACACCATCTCCGCGCAGCCATGTGAGCTGACGTGCCATGACAGAGCGCACGTTTGCCTGATAGGCCCAGTCATCCAAATAGCGGGTCAACAGCAGGGCATCCACATCCGAATCCGTCATATACTTTGTCAGGATACCCGCTCCGATCACGAAACCCGTGCTGTTCACAGGTGTGTTCCATCCTGCATAGGCTTTCAGCTTGAAGAGCAGCCCTCTGGCCTTGAGCTCTTCCATCAGCGCGTTATCCGATCCATTCCCGAATGCCACATCGGCCAGCGCCACCGGATATCCCTTCGCCACATAATCCGCCACAATATCCGCAAAATATTTCGTGCCTTCCCGCGGGCTTCCATCGTTGAAGAAGTCATTCGCGGCATAGGTTCTGCCATTGGGATTGGTATTGACCGTCAGAACCAGATCCGCCTTTTCCGGCGAGGTGGTCTGCGCAGCCCCTGCGGCAAGAACGGCCGAGTTGATGGATTGGCTGATCTTCTCGTCGGAGTAAGCCGGCACCGTGTTCGGCCCTCGTCCCCAATTATACCGCACGAAAACGGTCGGGACGTTCTGCCGGATATCATTCACGGCACGCGTCAAAAGCAGCATGCCGACCTCATCGATACCATCCATCGTCTGGAACTGCGACTCCCGCAGCCCTTTGGCATATTCGAGCAGATGGCGGCTTTCCATGTGCGTCCGGGAATAGGGCGCGTTGTCGTCCTTCCCCAGCAAAAGATAACGGCAGAAGGATGCCTTCGCCATGTCGATCAGGCGCTGATTGATGGAAAAATTCCGCTCACGCCTGCCCAGCCAGTCCTTGAGAGCGCTTTTCGGAATCAACTTTTCCAGAAAGGCTGCCTCTTTTTCCTCACGCCGTGTCAGCCCCTCCATCTCCCGCTTGTCCTGGAGGGCGGTATAGCGAAAAATATCCGAGCCGTAGCTCCGATAATATTCCGGCTCCTCACGTCCGGAGTCCACGCCGCTGCGCGGTGTACGCATGATCGATCCAAAAACGTATAATTGCACCTTGGGATTCTTGTCATGAAACTTTTTCAGCTCATCTGCACGCTGCAAAAGTTCCTTGGATGAATAGGTGTGTTTTCTGGAACCTACAAGACTGCCATAAATCATGGAATCCGAAGAAACAATCGCAGCATCCGCATCCTTGGCATTCTCCCTGAGCCACTTCCACAGTTCATCAGGGTGCCCCAAATCCTGCCGGTTCCCCAGAAGTTTCTTGGGCGGAACCAATACCTCATATCCCAGCCGCTTCGCGACATCTGCTGTCTGCTGATCCGAAATGGGACGGCTATCGTGCGGAATATAAATGATCCGCTTAATGTTCGGATCCTTCTTCTTCGCGTCCGCCATCGGCGCGGCCACCACAAAAAAACAGCAAAGAACAACTACGACTTTCCAAATACCTCTCAAAAAAATTCTTCCTTTCCCGTCTGGTGCATCCTTTTACTTCTTCTTCTTTTTCTGCTTCTCATCAGGCTCCTCTCCCCCTTGCAGCGCACGAACATCCTGCCACAAATAGCGCGTCCTGTCATAAAGCTTCGGATCCGTTGAACGGACACTCTGGTCACCGATGATACGGGAAAGGTACTGCGTGCATTTTTCCAAATCCCCCATACGGTAATAAATGGCCCCAACCAGATAAAGCGCCATTGTATCCGACATATCGCCGATCGGGTACCGCTCCGTCATGATGGAATAGTTGTAGAGATCCGCTGCCTTCTTCAGCTTCTCCATTTCCTTTTCCTTCTCCCCCGAGCTGCGATAAATCCACGCCCATTCCAGATAACGGCCTGCAAGCTTCGAGGCCGGAGCGTTCACCAGCTCCAAATAGTGGATGGCAAGCTGGTAGGAGGCAACCGCCTCGGGAACGCCGCGAACTTCCGTGAATTCCATGGCGAGATTCCGTTTGCTGAGGAATTCCCTGAGACGCTCCTTGCTCTTTTCCGGCATATAGCCCAAAAAAGTTTTCTCATCTGCCGCATAACCGCAGTGCTCGCAGAACCAGATTCTGTAATAGTATGGATTGAAGTCCTTGTAATGCACGCAAAAGTCCTCATCCCGCTTCTCTGCCACCAGCCGGGATTTCGTCTTTACCACACGGGTGCTCTTTCCGCAGATCGGACAGATCTTTTCCGCAACAAATGTATATTCTGCCATAGACAGCCCTCTCTTTCACAACGCTGCTCGCTTCGCAATACGTCCGACACGCCTTGCGTCGCTGTCGATATACTTATTATAACGCCATGATACGAATTTTGCCAAGACAAAATATTCCATCCTGTCTGCAGCAACAACACTTGTATTACCAATATGCACATTTCTTGAACTGTTGCACGGTGTTAGACTGGGCAAACACGTAAGCAATTTTTGTATAGTGAATTATAGTAAACGCAGTTATACTCACGAAAGAAAAAGCCTTCCCCTCGAGGGGAAGGGGGACCGCGAAGCGGTGGATGAGGTGGTGAGCCACGCTGTTCCATCCACCTCATCCGTCAGCCTATCGGCTGACACCTTCCCCTCAAGGGGAAGGCTTCGAAAGTGGAACAGTTTTTCTTTAACGAGTATAATTTGGGGGGATTTGAAACGTGTTCTGATACTGAAAAACAGATGATGTCAAGCTGTTCATGAAATCAAAAAATCAACAAAATTTGTTGCGTTTACTATAATAAAGGTGCACCACCCAAAAAGGCTTCACGGCAAAATACCGCGAAGCCTTGAATTTCCTATGGTGCGCTCGGCGGGAGTCGAACCCACGCTTTCAGCTCCGGAGGCTAACGTCCTATCCACTGGACTACGAGCGCATCCAACTCGACTAGTATAGCACAGTTTTGTTTTTCCTGTCAACCAGCACATTGAAGTTCAACTCCCAACAAACTGACTGGCACATACCATCACGGCGCGCGGGCCGAGCAGGAAAGATTCCCCTTCCTTCAAGGATTCCGGCGTTTCATGGAAGGCATGCTTCTCATCCATCGTATCGACCACAACCTGCCACTGCATTGTTTTGGGAAGCCCGGGAAGCTGGATTCGATGTGCCTCCCAGTGCGCATTGATGCCAAGATAAACAAAATCGTCCCGTTCCTCGCCATCGGCCATGCAGCGCCCGGCAAACATCACGCCGATCACGCGATTGCATCCCGAATAGTCGAAATGCCACGCCTGCGTTCCGTGCAGGCTGATGGGCGGATAACCGGCAGGCACGCCCTTTGACATGCGCTGCAGCATAGGATGTGCCTTGCGGAACGCGATCATATGGCGGAAAAACGCATAGATATCCCGATTCTTTTCCAGAAGCGACCAGTCCAGCCAGGACAGTTCACTGTCCTGGCAATAGGCATTGTTATTTCCCTGCTGGCTGTTGCCGAATTCATCCCCTGCCAGCAGCATCGGGATCCCGACACTCGTGAACAGCACCGCAGCGGCGTTTTTGACCAAACGACGACGCAGCCTCAAAATTTCAGGATCCCGGGTATCCCCTTCCTGTCCGCAGTTCCAGCTGAAATTGTCATTGCTGCCGTCCGTATCGTTCCAGCCATTCGCTGCATTGTGTTTTTCATTATAGGAATAGAGATCCCAGAGTGTAAATCCGTCATGGCAGGTAATGAAGTTGATGGATGCGACATCCCCGCGCCATCTGCGGTCATAGATATCCTCCGAACCTGTAATGCGCGCCGCCACGGAGGCCGCCAGCCCTTCCTCCCCACGCAGGAATCGGCGGAGATCGTCCCGATAGCGCCCGTTCCATTCCATCCAGCGTCCATAGGAGGGGAACGAACCGACCTGATAAAGACCGCCTGCGTCCCATGCCTCCGCAATGAGGACAGCGTCCTTCAGCAAAGGGTCATATGCCATCATTTCCAACAGCGGCGGATTTGCCATGGGTGCTCCGTCCTGGCTCCGTCCCAGGATGGAGGCAAGGTCGAAACGAAAGCCGTCCACATGATATTCCGCGATCCAATAGCGCAGGCACGCGATAATCATATCCCGCACCACAGGGTGATTGCAGTTCATGGTATTTCCGCAGCCGCTGAAATTATAGTAGCGGCCATCCGGCGTCAGGATGTAATAAGTCTTCTTGTCGATTCCCTTGAAGGAGATGCACGGCCCCGTCTCATCCCCCTCGGCCGTATGGTTGAACACCACATCCAGAATGACCTTGATGCCGTTCTGATGGAGCAGCTTCACCAAGGTCTTCAGTTCTTCCATCTGGAGCGAATACTTCCCGCTTGCCGCATAGCCCGCTTTTGGCGCGAAGAACCCCACCGTGCTATAGCCCCAATAATTGAAATACGGCACGCCGTCCGCATTTTTCCGCCCGTCGAATTCATCGAACTCAAAAATCGGCAGCAATTCGATCGCCGTAATCCCCAGATCCTTCAGATAGGGAATCTTCTCCCGGAGTCCCGCATAGGTGCCCGGATACTTCACCTTCGAGGAAGCATGCTTCGTAAAGCCGCGCACGTGCGCCTCATAGATGATGAGTTCCTGCGCCGGTGTCCTGAGCGGACAGTCGCCCTCCCATTCAAAATCATCTCGTGCTACCCTGCCACGATAGGGAAACGGCTCATCCTCCTCCGGCAGCTTGCCCCAGACATCCCGCCCCGAGATGAGCTTTGCGTAGGGATCCAGCAGGCACTGTCCCGCATGTTCCCCATCATGCTCCATATAAAAGCCATATTCCAGATTCTCATCGTTCAGATCGAACACGATCATCGCAAACACATTTCCGATCCGATAGCTCTCAGGATAAGGAATCAAGGCAAAGGGATCCCGCTCGCCGTTGTGGAAGAGCACCAACGTACAGCTCTTTGCCGTCGAAGAATAAACGGAAAAACTGATTCCTCCGGGCACAATGCGAGCGCCGCGATCCAAAAAAATCCCCGGACGGATCCGGAATCCCCCGCAAACATCCGTTGGCGCCATATCGATGCGCATGCCGACTCCCCCTTCCGTCACAGCAGTTCCGCTTCCGCCTCCGCCGCCGTATCCCGATACTCAATCAGCGGCAGGAAGCCGATCATATCCAAGACATCATATACCATCGGCTGTGCATCGGAAAAGCGCAGCTTGATCCCCTTCTCCTTCGCCTCCCTCGCGATGACCAAAAGTGCGCGCACCCCCGCACTGGAAATATAGTTGCATTTTTTCAAAGAAACCAGCATCGGCTGATCTGTCATCAGATTGCACACCCTCGAGCAGAGTTCTTGCGAGCTTTCCGTGTCCAGCCGCCCGGAAAGCACAATCTTCCGAATGGAATCGTCCCGTTCTGTCAAAATTTCCACGCAAAGCACCCCCATTTCTTCTCATTTTACTTCAAGCAGACTGAAAAATCAATCTTTCGTAGCGCCGGATTTCGCATTCTTCCGCTTCGGCAAGGTGCCCTCCAGTTCCAAAATCATGTCCCGAAGCTGGGCAGCACGCTCGAACTCCAAAGCTCTGGAAGCCTGCTGCATCTCGCGCAGCAGGGATTTCAGCAACTTTTCCCGCTCCGTCTTCGTGAGCTTCTTTTTCTTTTTGTCCTTGCCATATTCCCCTGCGGCAGAGGTTTCTGCCACCAAGGTCGTTTCAATGAGCGGCTTGATGGGCTTGACGATGGTCTTCGGCGTGATGCCATGCGCCCGATTGTATTCCTGCTGGATCGTGCGGCGCCGTTCCGTCTCGTCCATCGCTCGCTGCATGGAGTCCGTAATGCGATCCGCATAGAGAATCACATGGCCGTTGGCATTGCGTGCCGCCCTGCCGATGATCTGGATCAGCGACGTGTCGGAGCGCAGGAACCCCTCCTTGTCCGCGTCCAGGATCGCGATCAGGGAGACCTCCGGCATATCCAGCCCTTCTCGCAAAAGATTGATTCCCACCAGCACATCGAATTCGCCTGCACGCAGATCATGGATGATCTCCGCACGCTCAATGGTCGCGATATCCGAATGCAGATAACGCACCTGCACGCCCGCTTCCTTCAGATAATCCGTAAGATTCTCCGCCATTTTTTTGGTGAGCGTCGTGATGAGCACGCGCTCATTTTTTGCGATGCGCAGCTTGATCTCCGCAAGCAGATCGTCGATCTGCCCTTCCAGAGGACGCACTTCCACCTCGGGATCCAGCAGCCCCGTCGGGCGGATGACCTGCTGCGCCACTTGCTGCGCCTGTGAAAGCTCATATTTTGCCGGCGTTGCGGAAACATAGATGATCTGATTGATGCGCTGGGCAAATTCCTCGAACTGCAGCGGCCGGTTGTCAAAGGCCGAGGGCAGGCGGAAACCGTTCTCCACAAGGGAAATCTTGCGCGAGCGGTCTCCCGCGTACATCGCGTGGAGCTGCGGAAGCGTCACATGGGACTCGTCCATCACGATGAGAAAGTCCTCCGGAAAATAATCGAGAAGCGTGTAGGGAGCATCCCCGGGCTTTCTCTGCGTCAAATGTCTGGAATAGTTCTCGATGCCGGAGCAGTAGCCCATCTCCTGCATCATTTCCAGATCGTAATTCGTTCGCTGCTCGATGCGCTGTGCCTCCAGCAGCTTGCCCTGCGACTTGAAAAACGCAATCTGCTCCGCAAGCTCCTCCCGGATCGTCACCATCGCGACCTGCATATCTTCCTTTGAAGTCACATAATGGGAAGCGGGAAAAATCATGGAATGCGTGCGCTCTCCGCGAATCTCGCCCGTCAGCACATCGAACTCCAAAAGGCGGTCCACCTCGTCTCCGAAGAGCTCGATGCGCACCGCCCGATTGTTGTAGCCTGCGGGGAACACTTCGATCGTGTCTCCCCGCACGCGGAATCTGCCACGCTCAAATGCAATGTCATTTCGGTCATACTGCATCGTGACCAGCTTCCGCAGGATAGCCTCCCGCTCGATTTCCTGCCCCTTGTGCAGCGAAAGCACCATCTCATGGTAGCTTTCCGGGGAACCGAGTCCATAGATGCAGGACACGCTTGCCACCACGATCACATCCCTGCGCTCGAAAAGGGAACAGGTCGCGGAATGCCGCAGCTCATCGATCTCGTCATTGATGGCAGCATCCTTTTCGATATAGGTATCGGTCGAGGCGATATATGCCTCCGGCTGATAATAGTCATAATAACTCACGAAATAGCCCACATAGTTTTTCGGGAAAAAAGCCTTGAACTCGCTGGCAAGCTGCGCCGCAAGCGTCTTGTTATGGGCAATCACGAGCGTCGGCCGCTGCACCTTTTCGATGACCTTCGCAATGGTATAGGTCTTGCCTGTGCCTGTCGCCCCCAGAAGCACCTGTGCTTCCTGACCGTTCTCGATGCCCGCCGCAAGATCCTCGATGGCCTGCGGCTGATCTCCCATCGGCTCAAACGGCGCCACAACCTCAAAAGGCACCTCCTGATCGAACTGCATCGTATTGAGCTTCGGAACCATCGCCATTTGCCTCTCTCCTTTTCTCTCATCAATCTTTACTATGAAATCTTAGCGAGTGCAAGCCACAAGCGAAACAGGAGCCTAGATTTCGTGTAAAGGTGTCCAGTAAGTTTATTGTATTTTACGAGAGAAATTTGTCAAGCAAAAGTGCGCAACATCATTTTTCGACAGTTCCTAAGACCTGACAAAATATAATGGCTTTCAGAGAGGCAAGTCTCTGAAAGCCATTGTTGATTGCGGTTTGGAGAGCCTCAACCCTCCGGTTTCTCGCCGGGGATGTCCATGATGGCCTCTGCGCCTCGGTGTCCTGTACGAATTCGCACTGCATCGGAAAGCTCATAGACGAAGATCTTGCCATCTCCGAATTTTCCGGTGCGGAGTACGCGCTGTGCGGTTTCCAGCACCTTCTCTACCGGAATCTCACAGACCACGGTCTCCACCTTGATCTTCGGCACCAGATTGATATCGTAGGATCTCCCCCGATAGACTTCTTTGTGTCCCCGCTGGAGGCCGGAGCCGTAGACCTGGCTCACCGTCATGCCCAGCACGCCGATCTCGTTGAGCGCTTCCTTCAGCTCATCCAGCTTGTTGGCCCGGGTGATGATTTCTATTTTCGTGATTTTCATGGAAAAGCCTCCTTATCTTGCCGGGTTGCTTCCGACGGATCCCGCCAATGCCAGTGAGCTGCTGTCAACCTCCATAAGGGAGGGGGAACCCGTGAAGACTGCGGCAGCATATCCACGCTCGCCGTGCTCCACAAGATCCAGCCCTGCGATCTCCTCCTCCTCGTCTGCACGAAGCCCAAGAACGGCATCCACGAACCGATAGAGCACGTAGGAACCGACGATGGCAAGTACATAGGCAACGATGACGGAGATGATCTGTGCGTAGAACAGGGATGTCTCGCCGTAGAACAGTCCATTGGCACCAGCCGGATTGACTGCCGTTGTCGCCCAAAGGCCCGTGGCGACAGATCCCCAAGTGCCGCCGATGCCGTGCACGCCGAAGGCATCCAGCGAATCGTCATAGCCCAGTTTTTCCTTCAGCACAGCGACTGCCGTATAGCAAACGGCGCCGCCAATCAGCCCGATCATAATGGCGGGCATGGGCTCCACGAAACCGGCTGCCGGAGTGATAGCCACAAGCCCTGCAATGCAGCCGGATACCGCACCGAGAATCGTCGGCTTTCCGCTGCGCGTCCACTCCGGAATCACCCACCCGAGCACGCCTGCTGCGGCGGCTGCCTGTGTCACGACAAAGGCGTTTGCCGCAAGATCGTTCGCTCCAAGAGCGCTGCCCGCATTGAACCCGAACCAGCCGAACCAAAGAAGAGCCGCCCCCAGGACAGTCATGGGAAGATTGTGGGGTACCATTGCTACCTTCCCATATCCGCGTCTTTTTCCCAGCAACAGGCAGATGGTGAGGCCTGAGACCCCCGATAGAATGTGGATGACCAAACCGCCCGCAAAGTCCAGCGCACCAAGCCCTGCCAGGAAGCCGCCGCCCCAGACCCAATGAGCCATGGGGTTGTAAATGAGGACAGCCCAGAGCAGCATGAGAACCGCAAAGGCTCCGAACCGCATGCGCTCCGCAAAGGCTCCTGTGATAAGCGCCGGCGTCAGCGCGGCAAACATGCACTGGAAGGCAACGAAGGCCAACTCGGGGATCGTGCTCCCCTCCATCACGCTGAGACCTACGCCCGCAAGCCCCAGCTTGCTGAGATCACCGATAAATCCATGGACATCGGGGCCAAACGCCATGGTGTAGCCCAAGATGACAAACTCCACGGAAATCATTGCCAGAATGAAAAAGCTCTGCATAATGGTCGAGAGCACATTCTTGCTCCGCACCATGCCGCCATAGAAGAGCGCCAGAGCCGGTGTCATAATGAATACCATAGCTGAGCTGATGAGCACCCATGCTGTATCTCCTGTGTTGATCATACTACCAAGTCCTTTCTTCGGGACAAAATACGAATAACAAACAGGCATGCCATCCTGAAAGCAGAAAAGCCCCGCACAGCGCGTCCAAAACGCTCTGTGCGGGGCTCCGTTGCCTCAGTTCATATGATGAATTGATTCTAACCGCAAACCGGGAAAAAGTCAAGCCCATTTGAAATTGTATACAGGTATACCATGGCATTGCCCTGCCAACGCGCGAACGGCCTCAGCCATCCGCCTGTTTCTCCCGCAATACGACCTGCTCGCCGCCTGTCAGCTCATCCGTTCCTTTGAGCTGGACACTGACGGCCTCCTTCGATGAGGTCGGCACGTTTTTCCCGACGTAGTCTGCGCGGATCGGCAGCTCGCGGTGCCCACGGTCGATGAGGACGGCCAGCTGGATCGCCTTCGGGCGTCCCATGTCCATGACTGCGTCCAATGCGGCACGGATGGTACGCCCCGTATAGAGCACATCGTCCACCAACACAACGATTTTTCCCGTGATATCCACCGGAAGTTCCGTTGGCCGCACAATGGGCTGATAGGACAGCGTCGAAAGGTCATCGCGGTAAAGGGTGATATCCAGCACGCCGACAGGCGGCTCTTTCCCCTCGATCTCTCCGATGGCAGCCGCAAGGCGCTCCGCAATCGGCACGCCGCGTGTGCGGATGCCCACAAGCACAACATCCTCGATGCCTTTGTTTTTTTCCGCAATTTCATGGGAAATTCGCGTCAACGCGCGATGGATGCCCGCCGCGTCCAACAGCACTGTCTTGTCCACAAATACCGTCATGGGAAAGCCCCCTATCCTCTCAATTTTTTTAATATCTTCTGCATATCCTCCGGCAACGGCGCTTCAAAGTGCATGTCTTCCCGTGTGACAGGATGCACAAGATCCAGCGAACAGGAATGCAGCGCCTGTCCCGCGATGGAAAACGGGGATTTCCTCGCTCCATATTTCGGATCGCCCACCAGAGGGTGCCCGATGTAGGTCATATGCACGCGGATTTGATGGGTGCGCCCTGTGCGCAAGGTGCATTCCACCAGCGTATACGCACCGAACCGCTCCAGCACGCGGAACTCCGTCACCGCATGCTTGCCGTTCGACTGCACGATGGCCATGCGCTTGCGATCCACCGGATGTCGGCCGATATCGCCCTCAATGATGCCCGATGCTTCGCGAATATTGCCATGCACGACGGCTTGATAGACGCGATGCGCGCTTTTTTCCCGGATCTGCTCCGCCAGAGCCAGATGGGCCGCATCGTTTTTTGCCGCCACCATGACGCCCGAGGTATCCTTGTCCAAACGGTGCACAATGCCGGGGCGCAGCACACCGTTGATGCCGGAAAGATCCCTGCAATGGAACAGAAGCGCGTTGACCAGCGTCCCGCTTGCGATTCCCGCCGCCGGGTGCACCACCATGCCCCGCGCTTTGTTGATGACGATCATATCCGCATCCTCGTAGAGAATATCCAGGGGAATTTCTTCCGGCAGGATTTCCATGCGCTCCGGTTCCGGCACCGTCATCTCCGCAGACTCGCCGACATTCAGCTTATAATTTGCCTTGCGCGGCTTCCCGCCCACGAATACATGCCCTTGGGCAATGAGCCGCTGGACATGCGCACGCGAAAGTTCCGGCTGCTGCCGTGCAAGGAACACGTCCAGCCGCTCGCCGTCCCGATCCGCCTCAAATTTCATGCCGCGGCTCCTCGATATCCTCATCCTTCATGCGGAACAGAATCGCGTAGATCATGCTGCCAATTCCTGCCACGATCGCAATATCCGCAATGTTGAACACCGGCCAGATGCGAAAATCGAAAAAATCGACGACCAGCCCGTTCTGGATGCGGTCAATCAAGTTGCCTGCCGCCCCCCCAAGAAGCGCGATTGCCCCGTAATGCAGCCATAAATCCATCCGGCGGAGCCTCGGATAAAAATACACGGCAGCCCCGAGGATTGCGATTCCCGCGAAAACGAAGAAAGCGCGCTGATACTCCAGTATCCCGAAGGCCGCCCCCGGATTCAGGACATAGGTGAAATGGAAGATATCCGCAATCACCGGAATGGATTCCCCCGGAACCATCTGCTGCTTCACGATGATCTTCGAAAGCTGGTCCATCAGGATAATACCGAAAAACCAAAGGATATCTTTATGGAATATTTTTTTTAGGCTCAATGCTTATCACCGGCGCTTGTCTTTTTTTCCGTAACCTTCTCCATAACGATCGGGTCCTCGGACATGACGTCCTGCTTTCTTTTCCCGAACTTCTCCATGGTTCCTTCTGTGTCAAATCTTCTCGCCTGTGCCTTTGGCTGAGGCGCATCGTATTCCTCCGGGTGCGGAACGCTGCTCAGGGCGTCATTCACAATGGCAAGCTCCGATTCCATGGCGGAGCGCACCTTCATGAGGAACTTGTTTTTCTCGCGCACCAGACGGTCATATTCCGCAACGATCGCACGCACCTTTGCGGCAGCATCATCCACCTGTTTTTGCGCCGTGCGTTCCACATCATCCATTTTCCGCTGGGCCGAGGCCTTCGCGCTGTCCATGGTCTTTTGCGCATACCGGTCGGCTTCCTCGATTTTCTTTTTCGCCTCCAGCTCCGCGCGCAGCTTCATGCTCTGGCATTCCTTCGCGGAGTTTTCCCGCAGCTCCTCCGAGAACTGCTTCGCCGAGCTCGTGACCTGCTCCGCTGTCCGCTGTGCGACAAGCAAGGTATCCTGGATATTCTTTTCCAGCTTCTGATACTGCTCGATATCCTTTTGATTGCGCGCCAGTTCCGCGCGGAGTTTCTCATTGTCCTGCTGGAGCTTTTCGTAGTCCTTCACGACCTGATCGAGAAAATCATCGACTTCCTTTTCATTGTAGCCGCGAAAGCCGCGCTTGAACTCCTTGTTATGTATATCCATCGGTGTCAGCAACTTGCATATCCCCTTCACAAATATCTCTTCAAAAGCACGCCTGTGCGCCCCTTCTTCGTGAGACCTCGTATCTCGGCTACCTCCAGCCTGCCCCGTCCCCGCATGGAAAGCACATCGCCCTCCTTGACGGTCTGGGATGCGTTCTTCACCGGCTGCCAGTTCAGCTTGAGCTTGTCCTGCGCAATATCCGCCGCTGCACGGCTGCGGGATGACCCAAAACCCGCCGCTGCAATGGAATCCACACGCAGGGAAGCCACGGTCGCCCGGATTTCCTTGCAGCGTTCCTCGCGCGGCGCGATGGAAGAAAGCTCATCCAGGCTGCAGCTCACACCCGCCTCACCGATGCGCACAAGATGTTCGATAAGATAGTCCGCCATCTTCTTGTCGCATAAGATCTTCGCGGCATCCGAGGTCGCTATGATATCTCCCAGGCACTCGCGCTCTATGCCCAGGGACATGAGCGAGCCCAAGACATCCCGATGGGACAGCCGTGTGAACTGTCCGTTCCATTCTGCCTTGACGACGGCAATATCAAAAGCAGGTTTTCCCGCAAACTCCTCATGGCAGAAAACCGCCCGCTGGCGCTCTGCGCCGCCATAGCCGCCGTCGAAATCCGCGCGGATGCCATCCATGCTGGCCGCGACGGTCTCTGCGATTTCCTGTCCGTACGGATCCAAGAAGCCGCTCAGCCGGAACTTCCGGTTCTTGGCCGCCTGCGCAGCCAAATCCACGAGACGGACAGCGACCTCCTCGCCCTCCGTGCCGCGGTAGAATCTCAAAATCTTTTCCTTTGTATCCTGTGCCATGATTTCCTTTATTTCTTCAGCCAAGGCATTTCTGTCGTGACCTTTTTCTCCTCTTCCGTATAGCTGACATTCACATTGCTTGGTGCGCAGAGGAACACATTCCGCCCCACTTTGCGGATCTCGCCGTTCAGCGCATAGGTCGTGCCGCTGATGAAGTCGATGATGCGCTTGGCATCCTCTGCCTCCGTATTTTCGAAATTGATGACCACCGGGCGCTTCTCCCGCAGGCAGTTCGCCACCTGCTGCGCATCATCGAAGCTCTTCGGCTCGATCACGATGACCTTCATCTTTGCCGAGACCACATTGACCGGATTCGCTCCCTCACGCGCGGATGCCGCCGTGTGGAAATCCACCACATTCCTCACCGGTGCATGATTCGTCTCCACGCCCTCTATCTTCCTTTCAAAGGAAGACGGTCTCTGGGATGATGGTTGATTCTGCTGCATCTTGTCCATTTCCTGCTCCTGTTTCTCTTCTTCCGGGTCCATGAGTCCTATTTTCCCGCATACCTTATCTATGATTTTCATCGCCAACACTCCCCTTAATACTGACGCTGTCCAAAAATCGCGGTTCCAACGCGGACCATATTGGCCCCCTCTTCCACGGCAATGGTATAATCGTGCGTCATACCCATGGATAAGTAATCTATGTTCGCTCTTGGCATGTTCTTTCCCTTTAGCTGCCAAAAGATTTCATGCATTTCATGGAATAATGGCCGGCAATCCTCCACATCCTCATAATTCGGGGCAATGCACATCAGCCCCCGAAGCCTCAGATTTGGAAGCTCCTGCACACACGCAATGAGTCCGTCCAGCTCCTCGCGATAAATGCCCGACTTGCTTTCCTCTTTCGCGAGATTCACCTGCAATAGTATATCCTGCCGTTTGCCAATGGCTGCCGCCGCTTTGTCCACGGCCTTGGCAAGATGCTCGCTGTCAATGGAATGGATGAGGTCGAAGTATCGGACGGCCTGCTTCGCCTTATTGGTCTGCAGATGCCCGATGAGATGCCACTGCACCTTGCGTTCCAAGGCCTCATATTTGCCCACGGCCTCCTGTATGCGGTTTTCCCCGATCGCGGTCACGCCCGCGTCGATCGCCCTGCGCATTGCCGCGACGTCGTGGTTCTTCGTCACCGCGATCAGCTGCACAGGCTCTTCTTTCAAGACAGCCTCCCGACGCATGCGGGCCTGCTCGATCTCATGCTCGACGTTCCGAAGCCGCTTTTCGATTTCGTCCATATCCATCCCCCTTTGTATACTCGCGTTCAAAGAAATTTACCAAAACGAGATTACTCGTTATCTCCGAACGCTGTATATGCAGAATCCGTAAACATTTACCTTCGCTTCGCTTGGTAAATATTAACGGCTTCTAGTATAGGAGCGCTCAATATTCCCTCAAGCCGATCATCGCGCCGATCCGGCCGGTAGTCCCGCCATCCGCGCGATAGGAAAAGTACCAACCATGCCTGCAGCAAGTACACTCCGCCGCGCAGTCGATATTCGATGCTTCCATGCCTGCCTGCAGAAGCTGGAGACGATTTGCCTCCCAAAGGTCAAAATGAGGCTTGCCATTCTTTTGCCCCGCCAGAAGCCGCTGCCAATCCTCAGGGAACGCCTCCCGGCACGCAGTCTGTACATCCTCTCCTACCTCATAGCAGCATGGCCCAATCGACGGTCCAATTCCTGCGAGACACTTTTCCGGCTCTGTCCCGAATTCGCGCTCCATGGCTTCCAGCGTTTTGCGCGCAATTTGCTTCACAGTTCCCTTCCAGCCGCCATGCGCAATCCCGATGGCATGATGTTCGGGATCGACGAAGAGAATGGGCGTACAATCCGCGAAGCAGAGCAGGAGCGGAATCCCCGGCACATCCGTGATGAGCGCGTCCGTTCCCGGAATCGCATCCCCATAATCCCTGCTGCCGCGTCCCTTGAGCTCCTCGGTCACCCGCAGCACTTCCGTGCCATGCACCTGCTCCGGCGTCACGATATCCTCGGCCTTGAAATTCAGGGAATTCGCGAAGATTTCCCGATTCCTGCGCACATCCTCCGCGCTGTCCCCCACGTGAAGGCCCAGATTCAGCGAGCTGTACGGCGCCTTGCTGACGCCGCCCATGCGGGTGGAAACGGCGTGGGACACAATGTCCTCCGGGAACAGCCCGAATTTTCCATGCCAAAGATTATCTGCCATATGTTTCAGAAAAAAACTCATGTCCATGCTCCTCATACTAGCTGCTACACACACCGCAGCGCCTGCACCCATCGAAACAGGCCACGGTCGCCTGCATCTGCTTTGCCTTCTCCAGTTCCCCGTAAAGATAGCTCTTTGGAAAGCCCATATCCAGCCGATCCCAAGGAAACAGTTCCCCCGGTTCACGCCTTCTGGAAAGATAGAAGGATGCATCCAGCCCGCATTCCTTCATGGCCCTGCGAAAAGCCTTGCTTCCCCCGTGCTCATGCGCCCTGAGAAGTACCTCGGCCATCCTGCGGTCGCCACGGGCCAGCACGCCCTGAATATATGCTTCCTTTGGTGATTCTGCAACAATATCAATGTTCCCGCGCCGTTTCAATCGCGCGCGGATGATCTTCAACGCCGCCTCCACATCGTGCTTTTCCGCCATCGGCAGCCATTGGAACGGCGTGAACGGCTTCGGAACAAAGGGATTGATGCTCAGCGTCAAAGTCCCCCTGCTGCCGTGTTCCTCCATGTAATCCTTGAGCCGATCCGCCAGTGACGCAATCGCTTCGATATCCTCCCGTGCCTCAAAGGGAAGCCCGATCATCAGATAAAGGCGGAAATTCCGTATGCCTGCAGCCAGTCCCAGATCCACTGCGGTGAACAGATGCTTCTCCTCAATGCCCTTGTTGATGACAGCGCGCATGCGCGCACTCCCTGCCTCGGGCGCCATCGTAAGGGTCTTCAAACCGCTTGCCGCAAGGGAATCCACCAGTTCCTTCGTCACGGAGTCCGCGCGGAAGGATGCCACGGACATGGAGAGCCCTTCGCCCAAGATGCTTTTGCACAGCGCATCGATCTCAGGGTAGTCCGAAATCGCCGCGCCCATCAGACCGATACGCTTTCCATAGCGCAAAGCCTCCCGCACTTCCTGACGAATAACAGAAAGGGAACGATTGCGCGGGCGCCGGAAACAATAACCTGCCATGCAGAAGCGACAATGTCTGCCGCAGCCACGCGCTGTCTCAATGAGATACAGATCGAATTCCGTATGCTCCGTCACAATGACCGTGTGCGCAGGATAATCGTCCAAATCCCGTACCCATTGGCGCGTGATACGTTCCGGCGCTCCCTCGGCGGCAGAAATCCGCTGCAGCGTCCCATCCTCTCCATAGCAATGCTCATAGAGCGACGGCACATAAACACCCGGCACGCCCGCAATCCGCTTCAAGAGTTCCCTGCGCGGAAGACCATCGGCCTTCGCCGCGTAATACGCATCCAAAAAAGCCGGCAGGATTGCCTCGCCCTCCCCGATGATGAAGGCATCAAAGATCAAGGAAAGCGGCTCCGGATTGAAGGTGGCGCACGGCCCGCCCGCAATGAGCAGCGGTTCCTGCTCTCCGCGCTCTGCCGCGCGGAGCTTCACATGGCCCAGCGCCAGAATCTTCATGATATGGAAATAATCCATTTCAAAGGATACGGCAAAGCCAATGACGGGAAAGCGGAACAGCGGCGTCTGTGTCTCCAGGCTCATGAGCGGTGTTCCCGTGCGCTCATAGCGCTCCAGCGATTTTTTCTCCGGCAAGAACAAGCGCTCGCATGCGGTATCCGGCCTGCGGTTCAGCAGCTCATAGATGATATGTATCCCCAGATTCGACATGCCGACATGATAGGAATTCGGATAGACCAACGCAAATCTTTCCCGCCCTCCGGCAGGATAGATGACATAGCCCTGTTCCTGCTCCAGCTGCCTGCGCAGCTCTGCTTTCAGGTTCCAAGCCAAATCCGCTTTCCCTCCCGCGAATCACAGTCCTTTATCGCCGCGTCCTTTTAGGAACCTTCAAGAAATAACATGCTATTCTTTACGGTTCCTCAGCAATTCCTCCAGTTCCTGCTGAAAGCTGCTGATATCCGCAAATTTGCGGTAAACCGACGCAAACCGGATATAGGCCACTTCGTCGAAATCCTTGAGCTTCTCCATGACCTTTTCGCCAATGGAGCGGGAAGTCACCTCACGCTCCATGGTATTGCGAAGCTCACGCTCAATCGTATTTGCCAGCGCCACGATGTGTTCCGTCGGGATATCGCGCTTGTCGCAGGAGCGAATCAAGCCATTCAAGAGCTTGTCCCGGTTGAAGGTCTCCCTGCAGCCGTCCCGCTTGATGACGATCAACGGCACCTGCTCCACCGCCTCATAGGTCGTGAAACGCTTGCCGCAGCCGCTGCACTCCCTGCGCCGACGGATCGTATTGCCATCATCTGCCGCACGGGAATCGATCACACGGCTGTCCGCTTTTTTGCAAAAAGGACATCGCATTGCTTATCTCTTCTTTCTTCCACTTTGTCTTTTCCCATCGTGCCTGCTGCGAAGCGGTCTGTCTGCCTTCAAGCTGTGTTCGGGCGGCACCAGACACTGTCTCCCATAGCCGATCAGATCCTCCCTGCCTGCCAGACGCAGAGCCTTCCGCACGATTCTATGATGCTTTGGATTCCAATACTGCAGGAGCGCGCGCTGCATCTGTTTTTCCTCATAGGATTTCGCCGTATAGATCTTCTCCCCCGTCATCGGATGGATTCCCGTGTAATACATACAAGTGGAAAGGGTTCCCGGCGTCGGGATGAAATCCTGCACCTGCTCCGGACGATATCCCAGCTCGCGGATGAACTCCGCCAGCTCGATGGCATCCTCCAGTGTCGCCCCCGGATGGCTCGACATGAAATACGGCACCAGATACTGCTTTTTCCCCAGCCGCTGGTTGATCCGGGTGAACCGCCTAACGAATTCCAGGTAAACAGCCTTGCCGGATTTCCCCATGAGCCTCGTCACGCGATCCGTGACATGCTCCGGCGCGATCTTGAGCTGTCCGCTCACATGATGTCGGCAAAGCTCCTCCAAAAAGGCATCCTTGGCAAGCAGCAGATAATCAAACCGGATGCCGGAGCGCACAAAGACCTTCTTGATGCCGGGCAACGCCCGCAACTTCCGCAGCAACGCGATATAATCGCTGTGATCCGCCATCAGATGTTTGCACGGCTCCGGCGATAGGCACGGCTTCCCCCGGCAGGTGCCCCGCTTCAGCTGCGCATCACAGGACGGCCTGCGAAAGTTCGCCGTCGGGCCGCCCACATCATGGATATAGCCTTTGAAATCCGGAAGCGTTGTGAGGAGCTGCGCTTCCCTCAGAATGGAAGCATGACTCCTTCGTTGGATGATACGTCCTTCATGGGAAATGATCGCGCAAAAATTGCAGCCGCCGAAACAGCCGCGCTGGCTCACCAGACTGAACCGCACTTCCCGAATGGCAGGCACTCCGCCTGCCGCGTCATAGATTGGATGCCAGGTACGCTCGTAGGGAAGATCGTAAATTTCATCCATTTCTTCCTCGGAAAGCGGCCGTGCGGGCGGATTCGCCACCACGCAATACTCGCCGTTCTGCTGGGCAAGCCTGCGTCCGCGCAGGGCGTCCTGCTCCAGATAGGACTGCCGGAAGGCTTCCGCGAAGGCCTCCTTGTCACTGCGCACTTCCTCAAAGGACGGCAGTTTCAGATAATCATACACATAATCAAAATCAGGAACCCGATAGCAGGTCCCTTGCACGTCCTGCACATTTCCGACAGGCACGCCCTGGTGGAGCTCCGCCGCGACTTCCAGAAGCGCACGCTCGCCCATGCCGTAAATCAAAAGATCCGCCATGCTGTCCACGAGGATGGAGCGCCGCACGGCATCGGTCCAGTAGTCATAATGCGCAAAGCGCCGAAGGCTTGCCTCGATTCCGCCGATGATGACGGGAACATCGGGATACGCTTCCCGTATGCGACTGCAATAGACGATCGTCGCACGCTCCGGCCTGCAGCCCGGTTTCCCGCCGGGAGAGTACGCGTCCTGCCGACGCTGTTTTTTCGCTGCCGTGAATTTGTTCAGCAAGGAATCCATATTCCCTGCCGATACCAGAAACGCCAGCCGCGGTTTCCCAAGCCTTTGAAAAGCCCCTGCACTGTGCCAGTCCGGCTGGGGCAAAATCCCCACACGGTAACCGTGCTTCTCCAGCAGACGGCACAGAATCGCAGGACCAAAACTCGGGTGATCCACATAAGCATCTCCCGACACGAAGATGAAATCCAGCTCCTCCCAGCCTCTTTCCAGCATATCCTGTCTGGAAACAGGCAAAAAAGCATGCCGTCGCAAACCCCTCAACACTCCTGCCTGCTGCATCGAAAAATGGGCTTCAGTTCGCCTGCGCTGTCCTTGTGAAATCCTTCTCTACCACTTGTCCGTAAGCTCCCAACGTGCCCAGAGGCTTCCCATTCTGCGTCAATTCCACCGCTCCCGCGTTTCCTGCGGTGAGGAAGATATGCTCCTTGGCGGTCCAGTGCATGCTCTGCCCTTCTTGCGCAGTGCCCTCGTACACTACCTGCCCGTCTGCAACCACTTGCACCCAGCAGTTGCCCGTGAATTTCGAGTCCAGCACCAGCTCGCCGGAGTCTGCCGGAGACGCCGCTGGTGCAGTTTTGGGCGGCGGTGCAGTCTGCGGAGTTGGCGAAGGAACGGACGGCTCCTGTGCCCGCGCTGCGGCGGACGGTTTTGCCTGCTCCTGTGCCTGCGGCTTCGGACTCGACTTGCTCTGCGTTGTCTGCGCAGTCTGCTTTCCCGGCTTCGTGGAGTGAGCCGAGTTCCCGGAATCACTCAGCAGATACCAGACGCCCCCCGCCGCAACGACCAAGACCAGGAGCATCGCCACAAGCCCCGTATGCGAGGAGCTTGTTCCTCCCGTGTAGTGTTCCGAGAAATCCGCCGAGCTCACCTTGCGCGGTTTTTCTTCCTCCTTCGGCGATTCCGCGGCCGTTGAGCCGGGATCTGCCTCCTCCTGGAATTGACGTGCCAACGTGTCCGCATCCAATTTCAGGAAATTTGCATAATTACGCACGAACCCTTTCGCATAAACCATTCCGGGCAAAGTCCCATACTCGCCCTTTTCAATCGCTTCTATGTAAAGGGAGCGGATACTTGTCCCCTTTTCAATATCCTTGACGGTCAAGTTCTGGCTTTCACGTGCCCGTCGCAGTGTATCCCCAACCATTTGCAATAACCTCCTGCAATCATTTTCTCAAAACAAACACCTACCCTTCATCATTATACACAAAAGCACCTGTGAAGACAAATTTTATTGCAATTTTTTTCCACAAAGAAGGGTTCTCCGCAAATGCGGAGAACCCCCATCCATAATCAAAACTTTCCGCCGATACCACCATGGCCGCCACCGATATCACTGCCACCGTCCCGATCGCTCTCTTTCGGTTTCGGTGCGCGCGTGACCGTCATATACAGGAAGGTATCCGTCGGCGCCTCCAGCCGGATGCTGTCATCCAGCAAATATGCGCCTGCCCCGTATCCCGGCTGCACATTGCTCATCATGCTGACCAGATAGGACTGTACGCCATACATGACAACGAGCGCCAAAATCACCGCGATGCCCAGCGCGATCCAACTGAATTGATCCGCCGGATCAAAAGGCTTGCCCTCCTTCTCGTAATAGGATACCAGCTCGTCCACCGTATCCGCGTACGCCAGGAAAGCTGCCTGATACCTGCCATCCGACAAATCGTCCAGAAACGCGTCCCGAAGATAGGGTGCGCCCCCATCGTTCGTAATGATCGCATGCATCTTCGCATCTGTCACAATCTGGAAATCCCGTTGGTCGATAGCGATCAGCAAGACTGTATTGCCGTTCTGTCCGGGGGAGAAGCGCTGGTTCATCAGGTTGTCCGTGTACTTTACGATGTCCTTTCCATGAAGGGACTTCTTTGTCACGACCGCAATGCCGATCCCGTGCTTTTCCTGCAATCCCTCGATATGCCGCGCAAGTTCAGCCCTCTCGCTCCGATCCAGCAGTCCTGCCTCATCCACGACCACCTGCCCCGGCTCAATGCCGGGCTCCGCGTTGACCTTCGCCGCAAGAGCAGCGGCAGGGAGCAGCAGGCAGAGCAGCACTGCCAGAGCGGATAAGATCCGCTTATAGTCCAAAGGCATCTCTCTCACCCCCTATACAAACAGTTTCGCCAGCCAGTAAACAATCGGAATGGATACCAGCGCCGCCACCGATGGATAAAGCCACTTCTTTTTCTCATCAATGGGAAGGCTGCCGACCACTTTTCCGGTCTGGCCGTTCATCATGAAGGTATAGGGCCTGTTCTCATAGCGTGTGGTCAGGATCCAGACAGGCACCATGGCATAGGCCACCTTGGAATCCTCTTTGATGACGGAACTGGATTGGATCTCCTTGCGGTCGTAGCCGGTCACTGCGTCCTCCAGCACATCCACCGTGGTTTGGCTCATGCGCATATCCGCGCGCGGAACCGCCGCCTCCGCATCCACATCGTACTTATCCGCCAGATTGCCCGCCAGATAGGTTGCCTGGAAGGGGACCAGCTCGCTGAAATCAAATGGTTCGATACTGTCCATATAGGAATCGTCCATTTTCTTGCTGCCATCCGCAGGAACGCGCTCATAGCGCATCGTTCCGCTCCGCAGGCATTCATAGACATTGGTCTCCGTGATGATCTCATCGCTGGTTTCGAACACATGATCCTGATAGGCGCGAAACGTCGCGTGTCCTTCCACCTCAGCATCAAAGAGCCAAAACGGGACATACATGGGCTGGATGGCCTCTACACGGTTTCCTCCCGTGAAAGAAGACGGCAGAAGATATTTCCCCTTGTAAAATTCCTTTAGGGCTGCCACTGCCTCCTGCTTGGTTTTCTTGAAGGGAATGATGTAGTCCGGCTTCAGCATGCCCGCAAACCTGCTGGGCAAAAGCGTCGGATTGCCGCAATAGCAGCATTCTGTCGCCATGGTATTCTCATCGCTGACGATCTCCGCGCCGCAAGAGGAACAGGTGAATGCACGAAGCGCGGCCGCTTCCTCCTCGGTCCATTCCGAGCCTGCCGCATCGGTATCCCATTTTGCTTCCTGTGCGGCGCGTTCCTGCGCCGCACGCTCCTCCGCATGCCTGTAAAGCTCCTCCAGCACGCTGATCTCGAATTCCGTGCCGCAATACTCGCAGACCGCCTTTTCTTTGCCGGGCTGATAGGGAAGAGGCGCGCTGCAGTTCGGGCACTGATAATTTACGGATGTCTTTGCCATAAGCCCTATCACATCCCCATCGGATTCTTCGCGCCGCACTGCTGGCAGAACTTGCCTTCATTCTTCGTCCCGCAGGAAGGGCAGTGCCAGCTCCCGCTCGGGCGCGGTTTCCCGCATTCCGCACAGAACTTCCCCGTGTTGCCCGCATGCCCGCAGGAACAGGTCCACGCTTCGCCCCCCGCAGGCGCCGGCTTCGGCTGTCCGCATCCCGTGCAGAACTTGCCCGTATTGCCTTGCTGACCGCAGGAGCAGGTCCAGCCCGCCGACTGCGTCTGAGGCGCCTGCTGTTGCGCATTTTGCTGCTGTCCCATGGCGAAGAGCTGCTGCGCGTTCATACCGCCTGCCGCATTCGCCATCCCCATGCCAAAGAATCCCATGGCTGCACCGCCTTCGTTGGCTGCCGCCGACTGCATGGCCTGGGCCTGTGCGCCTGTGAGATGTGCTGCTGCCATCGTGGGATTGCGCAGGGCGCCGTTGCGCTGGATCTCCTTGATCATCTGCTCGTCCTCTTCGCTGGCCTTCACGCTGTTCACGCCAAAGGCAACGATCTCGATGCCGCGCAGTTCGCCCCACTTCTTGCTGAGCACCTGATTGAGCGCATCCGCGATCTCCATCGTATGCCCCGGCAGCGCGCTGTAGCGGATGCCCATCTCGGAAATCTTCGCAAACGCAGGCTGCAGGGCAGTCATGAGCTCGGACTTGAGCTGGCTGTCGATATTGCTGCGATCGTAGACATCCTCCACATTGCCACAGACATTCGTATAGAACAGAATCGGGTTCGTCAGCCGATAGCTGTACTCGCCAAAGCATTTGATGGAGATATCCATATCCAGCCCAATATTGTTGTCCACCACCCGGAACGGCACGGCGCTCGGCGTTCCGTACTTATTCCCTACGATTTCCTTCACATTGAAGAAATAGACCCGCTGATCCTTCCCGGTATCGCCGCCAAAGGCAAAACGCCGCCCGATCGCCTCGAACACCGGCTTGATATTGTCTGCAAGATTCCCCGAGAACAAGGATGGTTCCGTGGACTTGTCATAGACATACTCCCCCGGCTCCGCGCAGATATCCACGACCTTTCCCTGCTCCACGATGATCATGCACTGCCCGTCGTTCACCGCGATGACCGATCCATTGGAGATGATATTGTCACTTGCGCTCGTATTGGAGCTTCTGCCGCTCACGCGCTTCTGCCCCTTTGCCGCCAGCACATCCGCCGAAAGGCTGTCGCAGTAGATAAATTCTTTCCACTGATCCGAGAGCACGCCATCCACGGCACCAATTGCTGCTTTGATCAAACCCATGAAAAATTCCTCCCCTTATCCCCTGATATTGATTGAAACCACAACAAAGCTCTGCCAAGCTGACAGAGCCCAGTATAACCCATTCCAAATAACCTGCTGTTTGACTTGCCTAAATTTCCATGAACTGCGTCTTCGGTCACTTGACGTAGCTCTGCTACGACTGCGCTCCTCATCCTTGTCCATGAAAATTTATCCTGCGTGAAACAGCAGGCCATTTAAAACGGGTTATACTTGTCATTCACAAAAGTATTTCATGCTGGTCTTTTTCCATTCTTTCTTGGAATACAGCATGGTACGCGTCTCGATCCCATTTTCCCTTCCCAGTTCTGCCGCAATTTCCTCGCATTCCTCGCGGGAGCAGGCATGGATCATCGTGTAGAGATTATAGGGCCAGCCCGGCGCTGTATTGCGGTCATAGCAATGGGATACCGCCGGATGGCAGCTCATGCGGGACGCAATCTCATCCAAGCGATCCTGCGGCACGACCCACGCGCACAGCACATTTGCCGAAAAACCGACCTCCCGGTGGCGCAGGACGGCTCCCATCTTCCGGATTTTCTTTTCCTCGGACAACTGCCGGACGCGCTCCAGCAATTCCTTCTCCGAGATACCGACCTTCCTTGCAAGCTCTTTATATGGCTCCTCCACCAGTGGGAAATCCCCCTGCAAGACGCGTATGATTTCCTTGTCCAAATCGCTGATCGCCTCTGCCAAGGCTGCATCCCTCATTTCAGCCGGAATTGTACATTGATCTTGTACTTTTTCTTTGCCTTCAGGTTCAGCATATCATCCACCCCGGGAAGCGAACGCACATGGGAAAGGATCGCGCTCTCCGCATCGCCGTCCGGTGTGAGCAGCGTAAACCAAAGGTTGTATTTTCCTTCGCGTTCATAATTATGCGTCGCGCCCGGATAACGGTTGATTGCCTCCGCAACGGACGGCACGGCCTCCGGCTCCACCTGCAGAGCCACCAGCGTCCCATGGTAACCGAGTTGATTGGAGTCAAAAAAAGTCCCGATGCGGCGAAGATACCCTGCGGCCTTCAGCTCACGAAGGCGCCGGAGCACCGTCTCCTCATCCGTTCCCAGCGTCTGCGCCAGCGCCGCAAAAGGACGGCTGCAGATGGGAAGACTCCCTTGCAGCAGATTCAGCAGAGATTTATCAAACGCAGAAAGCTCCGCCATGTCAAACTCTCCCCTATGACCGTGTTATGAAAATAATTGCGTGAATATTCCTCCTCTCTATTGTACCAAAGAATCTTCTATCACGTCAAGCAAATCTGAACGTCCTTCATTTTTTAACGAGGAATAGGGCAGCACCGGCAATTCTTGGATTCCAAGGCTTTTTCTGATGGCAGCAACCTGTTTCCGTGCGGCGTTTTTTCCCAATTTGTCGGACTTGGTCGCGATGACGAGCACCGGAATGTGATGCTTGACCAGCCATGCCAGCATTTCCCGGTCGGAATCCATCGGCTCATGACGGATATCGATGAGCTGGCACACAAAGCGCAGTTCCTCCGATGTCAACAGGTACTCCTCGATGAATTTCGCCCAGATGTTCCGTTTTTCCCGTCCCGTCCGCGCATAGCCATAGCCCGGCAAATCCACCAGATAAAAGGCTCTCCTGCCCTCCTCTCCCGGCAATTTCGCGCCGAGCTCATAGAAGTTGATGGTCTGCGTCTTGCCCGGCTGCGAGGAGACACGCGCCAGATTTTTCACGCGCGTCAGGGAATTGATAAGTGAGGACTTCCCCACATTCGAGCGCCCCATGAACACAATCTCCGGCAGTTTCCTTTCCGGATACTGCTCCTTTTTGACCGCCGAACAAACATATTTCCCCTGTGTGATGATCATCTCGTCCTTTTCCGCCAATCGCTCCACACCCTTTCTCCGACTGAGGGAACATTGATGTAAGATGTATGATTCTATTGTACCCTATAAATGTACTTTTTACTACGAAATCTTAGCGAATCCAGTCCGTAGGACACAGATGAGCTTAGTTTTCGTGTAAGGACGTGTGGACACCGAAGGTGTCCGGTAAGTTTACTATGAAATCTTAGTGAACACAAGCTGAAAGCGCAGTGCGAACTTAAATTTCATGTAAGGGCGTGTGGACACCGAAGGTGTCCGGTAAGTTTACTACGAAATCTTAGCGAATCAAACCCGTAGGGCGCAGAATCGCTTAGAGTTCGTGTAAGGGCTGGAAAAATCGGAAGATTTTTCATCTTGCCTTGTATACCCATTTTGCCATCAAGGACCGCGCTCCTGTCTCGGCGGACTTCTTCCCTGCAAAGGGTATCTGCACCCTCTGCATAAGGCAAGTCACGTTTGCGCAGGACGATTTCCCGTCAAGATTTCTTCCAATATCAGCTCCGGCATTTCATCCATATCTGTCAACGGAGCAAACCTTCCCCGATGATCTTCCGCTCCGGATAAATCATAGGATATCGCATCAATCGTTTCATCAAACCAACAGCCATCGTCATCTTCCTGTGCGGAATCGTATAGTTTTTGGTATTCGGGACAATTATCCACCCCCGGCAATTTTTTCCTTGGAGTTCCACGCAGTACGTTGTACAATTTTGAGGCATATTCGTAAAAATGTTCTATATCATAATATAGTTTTACAAAGACGGTAACCCGCAAAGCATCGCCCAGTTTCTCGTCAAGGTGAACAGCGAAAATAACCTCTGCATTGGGAGTGATTTCACGGATAACGGAAACTGCTTCATTTGCTGTAGACATATCTACTTTGTCTGCGCTGCCTAAAATGTGAACAAATACATTTGGGGATTTTGTAAATTTTTTCGTCATGGATTCTATGAATTCTTTAGACACTTTGCTGTTTGCTGTGGATAAGGCCTCTTTCGCAGCAATCGAAGAGGCGTTTTCTCCCACCGCTTCGGCTTCTCCCATGTAAACATGACCGACAAAACTCTTGAACGGGGCGAGATCTTCCTCATCTAATGAAATCAGTCCGGGTTTTGTGAACATGGCAGCCATTCTCTTGAAAAATTTCCTGTAATATTTGTCTGATACTCCGCTAAAATTACCGTCCGATGCCGATGCATTCACAAATTCCGACTTCAAAGATTTCGCTCTCACACGGATCCCCTCCCCATAAATTACTCGTCACGGTTATTCCAAAAGTGTCCGGCAAGCAGCCCCAACAAAAAATATTTGCCATCATACCTCATGGCTCGTTCCTCATCGCTGACATTGAGATAGTAAAGCAGACTGACGGCTTTTTGCCAGCAGACAAAGGCAAGACTCAGCAAAAGAATGACACCAGTCAAATGATACACTGGCTCAATGCCCTCAGACATAAGCAGTACATAATCACACACGAGAACAAAAAATCCGAGGCAGAACAGGAAAATCGAAAGGCAAATATCGAACAACTTACGACCGAGGCTTTTCATGTTGGCTCACATCCCTTATCACAGCGTCTTCCCCTGCCCCTGCCGCTCGATTTTTTGTCGGTATTCCCACAGAGGCAGTGCCTTTTTGAACGCCAAATCAAAGCCGGATTTTTCTTCATAGGTCAGTTCATGTTTTTGTACCTCAGTTTCCATAAAGTCTAACTCGGTATGATTTTCCGAGCACCAGTTACGATGGATATACAAGGTTTTTTCTTTGGAGTTAATGGTGACAAGATACAGGAAAATCGGCTCTGTATCATAGGCGGTTTCCACTTGGTAGAGCAGAGTCATCTTGCCGCTTTTCTCGTCATATTCAATCGACCACGGATAAATGGAATATTCCTCGTAATGCCCATCTACCACCCGCCCCGTAACACGGGTCGGAAATCCCTTGGGCTGATTAGCGGCGTATGCGATAAGAGGGAAGATAAAACAAATGGCAGATAAAACTAACAAAATCAATTTTTTCATAAGGCATCACCATCAATCGATTTTATCATCAATATTTCACCCTGTATTGTTTTCTTAGCCCTCGCTTTATTACGGAATTTTTGCCGCTACCGTGACACGCACCATGTCACCTAAGGTATCATCAACTTGCACAGTAAAAACGCACTTTGCGTGGGGAGCAACTTCATGAATGACAGACTCCGCCTCACCCACCATGGGCATGTATATGTTGTCATCGCTGCCCAAATTGTTTATGTGCACATCTTGGGCAGCAGCGAAGTTTTCAGCTTTGGAAATTGCTTCTTTTGTGACCATCTCAATATCCTTGTCCGCCGTAACCTCAACCTCTCCCACATAGACGCAGCCCGCAGTAAATTCCTTAAAGGGCAAAAGATCGTACTCATCAAGAGATTTTGCTGTCAAATTCGCTGAGTTTGGCTGTTACCATTTCCTCGATAAAATCAGAAATCAACATATCGATGATGACCTCGGATTTTATTGCCTGTGTCCTATAATCATTCATCGTCCAGTACTTCACCATCTCATAAAATGCTTGGTACTCGTTCATGTCAAAATTCTCCCTCATAAAATATCAATCATATCGCCGTTGTCCGGCTATCTCTTTTTCCCATACGGCATGAAATTTGCGCCATTTTGGATTGTGTGAGCCTAAACCTCCGATTTGTCTGGGATGAGCCAATGGTAAAAGCGAAAAACACTTCCCGGCTATCACGACTTGAGACACATGACCATAGCCGTATTGCCGCACATATTCGTCCAAACTGTTGCACAGGGAAAAATTTTTGCCAACCTTGATAAGATATTGCTTGAAAGGTATGTCTCCCAACAGGATCAAAAGATCGGCTTTTGAGGCCAACAGTTCTTCAGTGACTTTTTGGGCGCGTTCCACATTGCAGAAACTGTCCTCACCATCTCCCGGTCTTGGCGGTATGGTAACTTCATTCAACCCATATTGCGCTCTCAGCGGTTCATAGCTTTTTTGTATACGTTTTATTTGGCTGTCATTCAGCCGCGCCTCCGGTAAGAGGTCGCAAAGCCACACATCCTTGCGGCTAAGCCCTAAAGGGGCGAGAATATTTTTCGCCAATACCTTGGACGATGGTCCGTTAAATCTACTGTCGCTTGGTTCCAAGGTGCCGCATCCCGAAGGCAGATGGATTTTTTCGATGATACCTTTTGCCTCGGCCAAATCGCCATCCCAAAAAATGCGCGGCTCACTGGCAACTGCCAAGGCGGGGCATATCACCCGACCGTCTTTTTTCCAACGGGCGTGTACGGCACTGGCATATACCCCAAGTACGAAGGCTTTTTTGTGACTTTTGTCTTCTTGTATCACCGGATGCAATTTTTCGCCAAACGGAAAATAAAAACTCACATTACTCATCCCTTTCCTGCTTCCAATATTTCTCTTAACACCGGGAGATTCAACCTTTCAGCAGCAACCAGTTGCTCCACTTCTTGAAGGACTTTCTCCATATCCTCGCCGCTTCTATGAGCAGCCCAACTACACAATGCAATCAATATGCCCTCATTGTCAGCCGATAATGTGGTTACCGCTGCGGCATCGCGCACCAAATCATCTTTCAGCGTATAAAGTTCCTTAATCGTTTCAATGGCTGTCATTTTCTTCTCCTTTCTCCGACGGCCAAGGATGGCCTAGTGCGGACGCAGGAGCGTGATGCGACTGTTTTGCGTCCGCGGTTGCATTTCCAAAGGATTCCCAAACATAGATTTTTTCCGCCGCCTGGTAGACAAGCCTGCCACAGGCGCAAGTCTCTCGTAAAAACTCCAAGTCCCGCACAAAAGTCCGCCGCGATAATTTTTTACCGACAATTTTTTCGGCAATCTCTGCGGTGATATAGCCGCAGTCCTCCAAAAACAAGCGATATGCCAAGAGGCGAGCACGCCTTCCGTCATCGGGCAAGGGAGGGAAAATATCTTGATCGGCGTAGCGAGGAGATCGATGCACCGTTCCCTCGTCATCGATCCATAAGGAGGGGTCAAAGTCAAAGATAACCTTATCATCCCGCCGCCGCATGGAAGGCGGGTATTCGACGCGTTTTATGGGAATCAGAGGTGTTGCATTTGTCAGCATGGCATCATAAATTTTCAGTATTCGCCCCAAACGACTTAACTTCTTTTTGGGAGTTCGCTCCTCTATGGCTTTGCCCGGACTTCCCAAAGCGTGAAACTCCTCCATCAGGCGGTCATGCTCCACTTTCCAATGCCAGCCGAACCACTCCGTATTGAATCCCCAAAGGTGCTGCCGCGCCATCACGGAAAGCTGTTCCACATCAGCGGCAATCTCCCGCCAAGGGTTGTCGCCGCCTTCCCCCGTGCAGGCATAGGAGCAATAGTGCCGAAAGCGCCAATAGAAAAGATCCAGTTCCTCGTGCAAATCATTTGACCACGGCTTCGTTGCCAAGGCATAAAGACCTCTTTTGGCAAATGCACGCTCCCTGTTCTTGTTCTCAAGAAGCGCCCAGGTAACATAAAACCGAAGCATGGCAAAACGCAGATGCGCTTCGTAGGCTGTTACCGTTTCCGTGTCCTCCAGAAATTCCGGGTCTGGGATATCTCCTTTTATCCAACCCTTTAATCCGTCTAATTTGAGCTCGTCCTTATCGCGGTCAAATCGGAAATGCGGGAGGCGCATCCCGGCAAAATCCGAGAGCTCATAAAAATATGAAATCGCCCTATCATCCTTAAATCCCCAAAAGCGCAGTAATTTTTCCCACAGGGGTGCATAAGGATTTTTTTCATACGCGGCGCGAAGATTTTCGGTGGGTGCAAGTCTGAGTGCTTGGCACAGAGCGGAAAAATTATCTTGTTGATTTTGCGGACGCCAAACAGTCGCATCACGCTCCGGCGTCCGTACTAGCCCATCCATGGGCGTCGTGGGGAATAGCCTTGGAAATTCCTCGGCGGAAAAGAAATCTCTCCAATATTCGATATGAAAATCCGTGGGCCTTTGGACAAATGCGCGAAGTTTCTTTGCACCGTCCGTTATGCTCTCCTGCAATAAGTTACAGCCGTCCGCCGCACACTCTTGCAGATGCTCAAAAACTTTCGCTGTCACCACAGAGGGAATGTCAATGCCGAAATCCTGCCAATCCCGCATAGGATGACAAAATACCGACCCGCCCTGCTCCATATCGAAAACTTCTCCCAAAGTGATGCGACGAGGGTGCAAGATATATTTTTCCGCTTGAGGCTTGCTAAATTCGTTTTCCCCGGTATAGATAAGGCAAAACCTGAGAGCATCCGCTTTCACTTCTACTGCGCCGCTTTCATAGCGGATAATGCGCCAGCGATAGGGGACGGTCAATTTCCGTTCAATCGGCGGGGCGCAAAAGGAAAAATGCGCCACCATGCCATGTTCACGGCAGCTGTCAACGGAACGGATACTATCCATGCGCTCAATGTGGTGTACTTTCTCAAAACGCTTATGCTCCGAGCACCAGACCATTCGCTGACGGCAATGAGCGTGAAAGCATTGATAGTCCCATTCTCCCACACCAAATTCTCCCAAGAGAACAACAGGGACATCCGACGCGCATGGATGCGCTAGTGCGGACGCAGGAGCGTGATGCGACTGTTTTGCGTCCGCCTTGGCGGGCAACGTGGCATAGCGCGCAGCAGCCGCAACCCATCCCCGACTGCTATAATCGTATTGGTAGGCAATCTCATCGATTAACTTCTTGGCCCTCTCCATCGCAAAAATTCCTCCCGACGGGCATGGATGCCCTAGTATCGGCGCAGGCGCAGGATGCGCCGCACTTGCGCCGACCGACGGGCATGGATGCCCTAGTGCGGGCGCAAGAGCGTGATGCGACTGTTTTGCGCTCGCCTTCGTTCCAACTTCGTAATCTTACTCCATTATAGCACATCGTTTTTGACATACATATGGCGCAGAAAATGTTTTTTGAACAGCATTAAAGAAATGCTGTATTAATCAGTGTTTCCTTAAATACGCCATACATATGTTTTCGCTCTGTGGTACAATATGGAGGTGAACTTGCGTGAAACGGAGGCATGTAGATGGATTTAAATACTGTGAAAGCCATGATGATTGGCTCTGCCGTCGGCGATGCTCTTGGCGTACCCGTGGAATTTATGTCGCGAGAGGAACTTGCGACGAATCCCGTGGAAGGTATGCGAGGAGGCGGGACACACGGTCAGCCGCCGGGAACGTGGTCGGACGATACGAGCATGACCCTCTGTCTGTTGGAAAGCCTTGGTCGGCTCCACGGCATCGATTATGATGACATCATGAAAAATTTTGTCAGATGGTTGAAAAATGCCGAGTTTACCGCTACGAATACGGTTTTTGATGCTGGGATTGCCACGCAGGAAGCGATAAGCCGTTACCTTCAAGGCATTTCACCACTTTCCTGCGGTGGAAGCGGCGAATACGACAACGGCAACGGCTCCCTCATGCGGATTGCTCCCTTAGCACTGTTCCTCACCAAAAAGCAAGTGACAGCCACAGGGGATATTTTGCAAGAGGCGCACCGCCTGTCGGCTCTCACTCACGGACATCCGCGCAGTCAAATGGCGTGCGGCATCTATACACTGATTGCCATGAACGCCTTGCATGGAGTACCTCTTTCCCAATCCATCAAGGACGGGCTGCAAACGGCAAAAACATTCTACGAAAAGGCTCCGGTGCTCCATGCAGAAATTCCTGCTTTCGAAAGGCTTTGGGATGTAGAAACCTTCCGGCATCTTCCCAAAGCATCCATTAGGAGCAGCGGCTATGTCGTGGACACATTAGAGGCGGTTATCTGGTGTCTCCTGAACACGGCAAACTACTCCGATGTCGTTTTGACCGCCGTCAACCTTGGCGAAGATACGGATACCATCGGGGCGATAGTCGGCGGGTTGGCCGGTGCAACGTACGGCTGCGACAGTATTCCATCACATTGGAAAGAAAATCTCCTGAAAATAGACCTGGTTGAAGGGTTATGTGTGAAATTTATATGATAATTCAGCAAACTGACTACGGAAACATCTTCTTTATGACCGCATTTTGAACACACAAACTTGTACATAACATCATCATCTCAATAAACCCTGCCATTCCTTTTCCTTGAATCTCACGAGAACCTTATCCTCATCAACGCGCAAGGGACGCTTTACGAGCATACCGTCCGTAGCAAGGAGCGAATACTGCCCGCTGGTATTGAAAAACCGCTATACGATTCAATATTTCTGCCAACAGTCTCCCCGTTTCAATTCATCAATGCGGTTTTGAGCACTTCGTCCATATGCTCCACCGGGACGAACTCCAGTTTTTCCCTCACGCATTCGGGCAAATCCTCGATGTCGCGCTCATTTTCCTTTGGCAGCACGATGGTATGCATACCTTCGCGATATGCCGCGAGCACCTTTTCCTTGAGGCCGCCGATGGCAAGTACGTTGCCGCGCAGGGTGATTTCCCCGGTCATGGCCACATCACTGCGCACCTTGCGCTTTGTGAGCGCGGAGAGCATAGCGGTCGCCATCGTGATGCCGGCAGATGGGCCGTCCTTCGGAACCGCGCCTTCCGGCACATGCACATGGATGTCATTTTTCTCATAGAAATCCGCTTTCAGCTTCCATTTGTCCGCACGGCTGCGGATATAGCTGAGCCCGGCCTGTGCGGACTCCTGCATCACATCCCCCAGCTTGCCGGTGAGGATCAGTTTGCCCTTTCCCTTGAGAATCGTAACCTCTGTCGGCAGGATATCCCCTCCGACTTCTGTCCACGCCATGCCGGTGCAGACACCGACCTCCGGCTTTTTCTCCGCCTTCGTTTTCAGATACTTCGGGCGATCCAGGAATTCCGCGAGATTTTTCTTCGTCACGCGGATGGGCGTTTCATCGCCGTCCACGATACGGCGGGCAGCCTTGCGGCAGACGCGCCCGATCATGCGCTCCAGCTCGCGCACACCGGCTTCCCGCGTATATTCCGCAATAATTCTCTGCAGCACGCCCGCACCGAAGCTGATGTCCTTCGCCTGCAATCCGTTTTCCTTGCGCTGGCGCGCAATCAGATAGTGCTTGCCGATTTCGAGTTTCTCGATTTCGGTGTAACTGGAAAGGGTGATGATTTCCATGCGGTCACGCAGTGGTTTCGGCACCTTGGAAAGATCGTTCGCCGTCACAATCCAGAACACACGGGAAAGGTCGAAGGGCAGCTCGATATAATGATCGCTGAACGTCTTGTTCTGCTCGGGATCCAGTACCTCCAGCAACGCCGCGGACGGGTCGCCGCTGTAGCTGCTGCTCAGCTTGTCCACCTCATCCAGCAGGAAAATCGGATTGTTCGTCCCCGCTTTGCGGATGCCCTGGATGATGCGCCCGGGCAAAGCCCCCACATAGGTGCGCCGATGCCCGCGGATCTCCGCTTCATCACGGATGCCGCCCAAGGAAGCCCGCACGAACTTCCTCCCCATCGCGCGTGCCACAGAGGATGCCAAGGAGGTCTTGCCGACGCCCGGAGGCCCCACAAGGCAAAGAATGGGGGACGACTTGTCCTGTGTGAGCTGATGCACAGCCAGATAATCCAGGATGCGGTCCTTCACCTTCTGCAGGCCGTAGTGATCCCGATCCAACACTTTTTCCGCGTGCGCCAGATCCAGAGAATCTTCGCTGGACCTGCCCCATGGCAGATCCACGAGCCAGTCCACATAATTTCGGCTCACCGTAAGTTCCGGCGACATGCTGGACATACGCTCCATGCGGCGAAGTTCCTTCTCCACGACCTTGCGGACTTCCTCCGGATATTCTTCCTTTTCCAGCCGATTGCGGTAGCCCTCGACCTCCTCGGAACGGTCTTCTCCCTCGCCAAGCTCCTTGTGGATTGCCTTCAGCTGTTCCCGCAAATAGTAGTCCTTCTGGAATTTTTCCATCTGCTTGCGCACTCTCTGCCCGATTTTCTGCTCCATCTGCAGAACCTCCAGCTCCCGCGCCAAAATGCCGTAAAGCTTTTCCATGCGGTCCGAGACATCCAAGCATTCCAGCAAGGCCTGCCTGGTCTCCAGCTTCAGGTTCAGATGGCTTGCAATCAAATCGCAAAGACGGCCCACGTCATCCAGAATGGTCACGGACACAAAGGCTTCCGGCGGAATCCGCCGGCTGAGCTTCACCCATTCCTCGAACTCATGCACAACACCGCGTGTCAAAGCCTCCAACTGCATGGAATCCGATTGATGGTCCGGATGTTCGCATACCGTTGCTTCTGTATAATTCTCCAACTCCTGATAATCCTCGATGGTAGCGCGGCATATGCCCTCTACCAGCACGCGGATATTGCCGTCCGGCAGCTTGAGCAGCTGACGGATTTCCACGGTGGTTCCGATATCAAACAGGTGCTCGCGTTCCGGTGATTCCGTTTCCTCATCCTTCTGCGCAACGAGAAAAATCTTGCGGTTCTCCACCATGGCTGCTTCCAGCGCCGCAATGGAACGGTCACGGCCCACGTCCAGATGAATGATCATATAGGGAAAGACCATCATGCCCCTTAAGGGCAATAATGGGAGCTTCAGCAACTCCCTCGTTTCGAGCTCGTTCTCAGCCATTCCTGCTCTCCTCCGATTTCTTGCGAAAGAGGCGCTGCTACGGCAGCGCCTCTGTTATGATTAGACTCGTTATGCGGATACTTCCTTGCTGCTCATGATCCGTTTCTGCTTCCGCTTCTCGATGGTCAAGACGGGATCCTTCTTCGACAGAACGACATCCTTTGTCACACGGCAGGAAGATACGCCGTCAATCGAGGGGATCTCATACATGACATTCTGCATGATGCCCTCCAAGACTGCCCGAAGCCCTCTCGCCCCGGTCTTGCGCTTCAGTGCCTCCTGCGCGATCAGATGCAGCGCCGCCTCATCAAAGGTCAGCTTTGCACCGTCCATTTCCATGAGCCGCTGGTACTGCTTGACCAGTGCGTTCTTCGGCTCGGTAAGGATATTCACCAGCGCTTCCTCATCCAGAGAATCCAAGGTCACGACCACCGGGAGACGCCCGATGAACTCCGGGATCAGTCCATTCTTCAAAAGGTCTTCCGGCAGGACATGCTTCAGGATGTCTCCGATCTTCTTTTCCTGCTTGGACATGATCTCAGCGCCGAATCCCATCTGTTTCTTCCCCAAACGGGAATCAATGATTTTCTCCAGCCCGTCAAATGCACCGCCGCAGATGAAGAGGATATCCGTCGTATCGATCTGGATGAGCTCCTGATGCGGATGCTTTCTTCCGCCCTGCGGCGGAACGGAAGCCGTCGTCCCTTCCAGTATCTTGAGCAGCGCCTGCTGCACACCCTCACCCGAAACATCCCGCGTGATCGAGGGATTTTCCGACTTGCGCGCAATCTTGTCTATCTCATCGATGTAGATGATGCCGTGCTCCGCCTTTTCCACATCATAATCCGCTGCCTGTATGAGCTTCAGCAGGATATTCTCCACGTCCTCGCCCACATAGCCGGCTTCCGTGAGCGCTGTCGCGTCCGCAATGGCAAAGGGCACATTGAGGATTTTTGCCAGCGTCTGCGCCAGCAGGGTTTTGCCGCTGCCCGTCGGGCCGATCATCAGAATATTGGATTTCTGCAGCTCCACATCATCCGATCTGGGGGCACTGATATTGATGCGCTTGAAATGGTTGTAGACGGCGACCGCAAGGCTCTTCTTTGCATCATCCTGCCCGATGACATACTGGTCAAGGATGGCACGGATATCCTTCGGCTTCGGTACATCCTTCAGTTCGATTTCGACTTCATCGCTGAATTCTTCTTCAATAATCTCATTGCAAAGTTCAATGCATTCATCGCATATATAGACTCCGGGACCAGCCACCAGCTTGCGCACCTGATCCTGCGTCTTGCCGCAGAAAGAACATTTCAGCTGGCCCTTTTCATCTCCAAACTTCAGCATGATGTCACCTCTTACTCCTTCGCCTCTTTCGATTCCTTGATTTCCTTGGACTCCTTCTTCTTGGTATCCATCGGACGTGTGATGACCTCATCAATCAGCCCATACGCCTTGGCCTCCTCGGCCGTCATGAAATTATCGCGCTCCGTGTCCGCCACGACCTTGTCGCGCGTCTGGCCCGTGTGCTTTACGAGGATATCATTCCCCACCTCGCGCAGGCGCAGAATCTCCCTCGCCTGGATCTGGATATCCGTGGACTGGCCCTGCGCCCCGCCCAACGGCTGGTGGATCATGATGCGCGCAAGGGGGAGCGCATAGCGCTTGCCCTTCGCACCTGCCGTCAGCAGCAGGGAGCCCATGCTCGCCGCCTGCCCGATGCAAATCGTGGAGACGTCCGGCTTGATGTACTGCATGGTGTCATAGATGGCAAGCCCCGCAGTCACCACCCCGCCCGGACTGTTGATATACAGATAAATATCCTTGTCCGGATCTTCTGATTCCAGAAACAGCATCTGCGCCACAACGGCGTTTGCCATGCTGTCATCGATTGCGCCGCCCAGGAAAATAATACGATCCTTCAACAGGCGGGAATAGATATCATAGGCCCGCTCCCCGTGGCTGGAGCGCTCTACAACCATAGGTACATAGTAGCTCATAGCTTCCCTCCATAACGCCAGTATACTGACATGCCAAGTGACATGCCAGCACACCTTCATCCAACCCCCGGCTCAGGAACTGCGCACAAAACCGATTGCCAATTCCCTGCGCTTCCGCTGGATCCTCACTCTGCAATATTGTCAATGATGAACTGCGCTGTCTTTTTATGCAGCACTGTTACCGCCAGATCCGCCAGACGACGCTGCTCGCGGATGATCTTCCTGACATCCTTCGGCTTCACGCCGTAGGCAGCCGCCATCTCTGCGACCTCACGATCCAGATCCTCAGCCTCCACCTTGATATCCTCGGCCTTGGCCACCTCATCCAGCATGAGATCCGTGCGCACATTCTTTTCCGCAGTCTCGCGATAGTCCTCGCGCAATTTTTCGATATCCGTGCCGGTATACTGCAGATACTGCTCCAGCTTCATGCCCTGCTGTTCCAAGCGCAGCGCCATTTCCTGAATCATGGTCGTCACACGGTTATCGATCATCACGGGGGGGATATCCACGGTGATGTTTTCGGCAGCCTTTTCGATCGCCGCCGTACGGCGGTCGCTCTCCGCCTTGCGCTCTGCATTCTCCTGAAGCCCCTTGCGGATATCGGCCTTCAACTCATCCAGCGTCTCAAATTTGCTGACCTTCTTTGCCAGCGCATCATCCACCGGCGGAAGCTCTTTCTGCTTGATGCTGCGGATCGTGCACTTGAACACAGCATCCTTGCCTGCCAGCTCCTCCGCGTGGTAATCCTCGGGGAAAGTCACTTTGACCTCTGTTTCCTCATCGACTTTCGCGCCAATGAGCTGATCCTCAAAGCCGGGAATGAAACTGCCCGAGCCGATCTGCAGCGGATAATCCTTTCCCTCGCCGCCTGCAAACGCCTCTCCGTCCACAAAGCCCTTGAAATCCAGTGTCGTGAAGTCGCCGTCCTTGACCGCAGACCCCTCCGGGGCATCCACCATCGTGCCCTGATGCTCACGCATGTGCTCGAGCTGATGCTCCACATCCTCATCCGTGATTTCGACTTCTTCCTTCTCGACCTTAAGTCCCTTATACTCCCCAAGCTTGATTTCCGGACGCGGCGTCACGGTAATCTTGAAAACAACGTCCTTGCCCTCTTCCAGCGTGACAATGTCCAGCTGCGGACGTGTCACGGGGATGATTTCCTCCTGCTCAAACGCCTGATCCATTGCATCGGGATAAAGCACGTCAAACGCCTCATCCAGCACGACCTCCTTGCCGGCGTGACGCTCGACAATCATCGCTGGAGCCTTGCCCTTGCGGAACCCCGGAATGTTCATGCGGTTCGCGAGGCTCTTGCATGCCTTCGCCTTCGCCTCCGTGAGTTTCTCGGCCTCAACCTCAATGGTAAGGGCAACCTGCTGGTTCTCTATGCTTTCCTTCGTAACCTTCATTGTCTGAAATGACCTCCTGTTTTACATCTGATTCGAACATACCATACAGAATCAATCATAGCACAGGAACCCTAAAAAGACAAGCCATTTCCCGCCATCTTCTCAGATTTCTACGCCAAACCGTTCCTTTGCTTCCTCAATCAGCGCATCATACATCTCCATGACCTCTGCATGATGCTCGCGGATATAGGAAAGCTGCCGCTCCTTTTCCTCCTCGGGGCCGTCCAGATAGGCATGCCCCGCCATTTCCAATGCCTTTGCCGCCTCGGAAAGCTGCGTTCCTCCGATCGAGAGAGACGTGGACTTGACCGCGTGGATATGCGTCGTATAGTCTTTCCAGTTCTCCTCCCGCATGGCAGTTTCCAGTTTGTTCTGCACGGCTTCTTTTCGCTGGCAGAACATAGCGAGGAATCGCAGATGCATAGGCTCGGTTCCCCCGCAGAATTTCAGCCCGGCTTCCTGATCGATCAGATAGCTGCTGGAAGCCGCCTCCTGCGTTTCCTTCGGCTCCGTTTGTGCAGTTTCTTCCTTTGCCTCTGCCTGCGGTGCTGCACCATTTTCTTCTTCCGACGAAGACTGAGGCTCGACAGCCTGCACCAGACCTGCCGGCAGATATTTCTGCACCATGCGCTCCAAAGCGCGGCTGTCCACCGGCTTGGAAAGGTAGTCGTCAAACCCCTTGGAAAGGAACATCTCCTTCACGCCGGAAATGGCATTCGCGGTAAGCGCGATGACAGGCGTATCAAGGCATTTGCTGTCCTTCATCGCCTTTGCTTTTTCCAAAGTTTCGATGCCGTCCATTTCCGGCATCATATGATCGAGGAACACGATATCATAGTGCTGCTGCCGCATTTTCGCGAGGCATTCCCTGCCGCTCATGCAGCAGTCGATCTGCACCTTTGTCTTTGCCAGCAGGCTCTCCACCACCGTGAGATTCATATCATTGTCATCCACCACGAGCACCTTCGCACCGGGCGCAACAAAGCTCTCTCGGTAGCTGTTCTGCTGCCGCACGAATTCCTCCACCCGCGCAAGGAAATCCCCCACAGGTTCCGGGTTCTCAATGCGCAGGGGCAGCCGGACCGTAAAGACGCTGCCCTCTCCGTAAACGCTCTCCACATCAATGGTGCCACCCATCATGCGGACAAGGCGCACGGTAATGGAAAGCCCCAGTCCCGTGCCTTCGATATTGCGGTTTCGCTTGATGTCCAGACGCTCGAACTGGGAGAAAAGCTTTCCCTTGTCCGCTTCCCGGATGCCGATACCCGTATCCTTCGAAACGAACTCCAGCATGACCGTCTCACCGGCACGGAACTCTTTCAACGCGCTTCGGATCGTAAAGGTCACGCTTCCCTTCGGCGTGTACTTCACGGCATTGTTGAGGATGTTCACCAGCACCTGGCGCAAGCGCACCTCATCCCCCCGGAAGCCGTCGGGCAGTTCCGGCATGACATCGATGTGAAACTCCAGCCCCTTCTGGTCTGCCTTGTACTTGACCATGTTATAGATATCATTGAGCACCGAGCTCATGCTGTAGCTTGCATCCACCAGCTCCATCTTGCCGGACTCGATCTTCGAAAAGTCCAGGATATCATTGATGAGCGACAGCAGTGTCTCGCCTGCGCTCTTGACGTTCCATGCGTACTTCTGGAGAGATGCACCCTTGGCCTCCCTCAGGATCATCTCATTCATGCCCAGCACCGCGTTGAGCGGCGTGCGGATCTCATGGCTCATATTCGCGAGGAACTCGCTCTTGGCCCGGTTCGCGCGCAGCGCCTCATCCCGCGCCTCACGCAGTTCCTTGCTCTCCTCCGCCTGCAATTTGTTCGTAAAGGCATAGAGCACGAACACGCAGAACAGCACCACCAGCAGCCCAAAGACCCAAAGCACGATCATGTGGATGTGCAGGATCCCGTCGACCACGGAGTGCCACTCCGTGTAGCCAATGACCGCGCAGTTCGTGTCCTTGATGTCCGAAGCGAACAGCACATAGTCCTCATCGATCTCGGGCGAAAAAATGGCTACGCCATGGGCGTTTTCCAAGCGTGAAAGCAGCTGGTCGACCCCCTTCGGCAGTTTCGTGGCAGGATCGTAGAAGCGATCGTTCTCGCCGTATCCCTTATAGGGAACCACCACGCGCTCCTCGTTGAGATCGTAAAGCAAGACCTTCGCTTCATGGCTCTTGTCCGAAAGGTGGAAATAATCCTCCTGCAGTCCCTGGTCCAAATAAATCTTGTACAGCGCATAGCGAATGTTCTGCACACCCTTGACCGGAACCATCGCTACGACACCAACCCCCTTGTAGTGATGGATGCTCTGCCGCCCCTGCAGGGCTTCCGCCATCTGCAGCTTGCTCTCCGGGGGCAGCGGCGTCCCTGCCACGAGCCTGCCATACATATCGACCATGCCTGCCTGCGCCATCGGTTCCCCATGGATGACTGCCGCCGTCACATCATCCGGCGAGAGCTTCCCGGATTCCATGACATCTGCGAGTTTTTCCAGCAGATCCAGCTCATTCTGGAACAACTCGCGATAAGTCAGGGAGATCTGCTCCGCCTGCCGCACAACGAACTTCTCCACTTCAACATTCAAAGCGTCGCTCATCTTGCTGTGCAGAAGTGTACCGATCCCAAAAAGAACCAGAAGAAAAATGAGGAACTGCCCGATCATGCGCATGGCAAAGCCCAGCGTGCGCCTTTGCGAGGCGTCCTTCGCCTCATTTGAATCATTTGGATTCAATGCTCTCCACCCCCCTGACCAGCCAGTCCATATGGGTCCGCACATCGCTGTTGGAAATGACTTCCCCTTCCATGCAGCGCCGGCTGCCCGATTGATCTATGATGTTCCCCGAAAAAATCTGATGTCCGCTCCAAAGCGCGGAACGAGCCCTTCCTACCAACGCCTCTTCCCGCGGAGTGAGCGCTCCGTTTTGCAGATGCAGACAAACCACATCGTCGAACAGCCCTTTCCAATAGACATGCTCTCCCTCGCTCCGTCGGTTCATGCGGAGCAATTCCGTGTAGACCATGCGCCAGTCCGTTTCGATTGCAGCGATGCAATGCGCATTGCCGGAACGCAGCCGATGAAAATCAATATAGTCCATGCCGATTTCCTCGGCAGCAGCAGCGATGGCCTGTGTCGCCGCGAAATAGCCCATCACATCCGCGCCCTGCATCTTCAGCAAATAGACTGCCTCATGCTCTTTGGCCGGCGATATCCACTGTCCCGTCCAACGGAACAGGATGCGGGCATCCGGCCGCACGCTCTGCACGCCCAGCGCAAACGCATTGAGATCCCGCCTGGTCTCAGATGCCGGAAACGGAGCCGCATAGCCCACAATGCCCGTTTTCGTGTGAAGTCCCGCCAGTACCCCCGAAAGATACCGCACATCATAATAGCGCACCGAATAATTCAGGATTTCATCAGAAACAGTTTCCCCCGCAGAATTCGCGAAAAAACTCACTTGAGGGTATTTCCTGGCCAGCACCTCCACTTCTTTCTGATAGCCCGGATTCGCCAGGAAAATGCGCTTCACGCCCCTAGCTATCAGCTTCTCGATGACCTGATGGCACGCATCCGACCCGACAGCGACCTCATCCTCGATATAGAGCTCATAGCCCAGCTCGTCGCACGCCTGCTGCATCCCCAGAGCGATTTCCCTGGGCCAGCCCTCGGTGTCCTTCGGACTGGCAAGGATAAGCGCCACGCTCTTCGTCCGCTGCCAGCCATCCCCCCCGAAATGGTTGACGGACAAAAAGATGCAGAGGCAGAGAACCAGCGCCTGCACGATGCTGAAAACAACAAACCGCTTGGTCAGCATATCCCAGAATTTCACGGACATCATGCCTCACCGTCCTTCGGTTTTTCATCTTGGCGCATCAGGTTGAAAATAATGACAAACGGAGAATAGATCACAATGTCCACGCTCAGCCATACAAGCTGCAGCACAAAGCCCATCACATCCCCCGTGGAGAGATAGCCGTCCAGCAAGACCGGCGTCGCCCACGGCACAGCGTACTGGAACGCGGGAACAATCCCCCACGCGATCGCCGCCCACCCCACGATCACGTTCACCATAGGCGCGACAATATAGGGAATCAGCATGGCCGGATTCAGCACCACCGGCAGCGCGAACAGAAACGGCTCGCTGATGCTGAACAGCAGGGAAAGCACGCTGAAGGCGCAGATGCTGCGCCAGTCCCGTCGGCTGGAAAAGACCCAGATCGCAATCGCAAGCCCCAGCAACGAGACCATCATGGAATCAAAGAAAGCGATGGTGAAGATATGACGCGCGCCGTCCAGCTCATTGGCAATCTGCGCGGGAACATAGAATGCCTCGCTCCAGAACGCCATGAGGCCGACGCCGTTCAGCCCCGTCCACCAAAGGATTCGCACCAGGAATTCATAGACCAGCGCCATCCCCAAGCTCTGCGATGTTTCCATGCTAACATGATCCCGCAGCACGGTTTCCAGCGTCCCATAGGAATGCGCCGTCATAGCCCAAAGGATGGACAGCAGCAAAAGCATTGTCAAAGTCACTGCCAATGGCAATGTATACCGCATATGCGCAGCCATTCGAGGCGGCACCGCGGCAGGAACGGGAACCCGCAGGCACTGCAGATGGGAAAGTGCGCTGAAAATGCGCACCGTCAAAGTCGCAACGCACAGTGCAATGAAAAACCCCCGTCCCACAAAGAACATGAAGAACTCTTCCAAGGATGAGACAGCCCCCGGAAGGAAAAACGCATATCCCGCCAACGTGCACAGCACCGAAAGGATAGAATTGCAGCGCCACAGCTTGGAAAGCCTTGCCGCGAACACAACGGAAAACAAAAGGGATAGCAGCACATTGCAAACGGCAAAAAATCGCTGCATGCCTTCCAATGTCCGAAATAAATCGGATTCGCGATAAGCCTGTCCATGCAGATTGCCCGAAAGATACATGCCAAGCCCCAGTCCGTCCTCGTTCATCACGGGGCCGGTCGGGCTGAGCAAGACGCCTCCCGCCATCCCGAGCAGTGTCAGCACGAAAATGAACGGCATCATAATGCAGAACGTATCCCGCACTGCTGTCAGATAAGAATTCCGACAGAGGCGCAGTGTCCAAGGAAGCAGATATTTCTCCGCCAGATTTCTGCGTTTTCCCATGACAGTCTCCTTTTCCACGCCCTTGAAAGAATTCAGCTTCCCATTTGTTCCAATGCCTTGAGCAGATCCTGTATTTCAGGATCATCCATCTGGTGCACAACGAGAGCCCTTTCCACCCGATCGATCAGATCCTGTGCCACGAAGGGCTTGCGCACATAGTCCGTGATCCCCAACTGGCTCGCGCGCACGATGGTATTCTTGTCCGCCGCAGCCGTCAGGAAGATGACCTGCAGACTCTTCCATCCATCGCGCTTGCGGATTGCGGCAAGGGTCTCCAAGCCATCCATGCCCGGCATCGCCACATCCAGCAGGATCAGATCCACTTTCCCCATGCGGTTCTGCAAGATCTGCAAGCACTGCTTGCCGCTGGAAGCCGTCAAATATTCCGCCTTCACCTTGACCTCCAAAATCGCCTGCGCCATCGCGAGATTCATTTCATCGTCATCCACAATCAGGATGACCGGTTTTTCCTTATCCGCTCCCGTTTTAGAAGTCACTGCCATGACCATTCCCCCTTATGCGTTACAGCTACTCTTGCCCTATTTCTGCCTCGATGCCGAAATTCCTGCCCGGAAGGATTCATCCCACTGCATCGTCCCATCCGACCTCTTGGTTCCGCTTCTCGATAAATTCCACAAACTCTTTTTCCGGCATGGGCTTTGCGTTCAGATACCCCTGCCCGTAATGACAGCCAAGCCCCAGAAGCATCTGCTCCTGTTCCGTTGTCTCGATTCCCTCGCAGATGACATGCATATGAAGCGTCTCTCCCAAGCGAATCACATTGCCCAGGATGTCCCGCATGCGTTCGGAATGATCTGATGCCACCAGCAGCGATCGGTCGATTTTCATGACATCCAGCGGCAAGTAATCCAGCATGGTGAAAGAGGAGAAACCGGAGCCGAAATCATCCAGCGAAAGGCTGAATCCCAGCTTATGCAGTTCCCCCATGATATGCGCCGAATGTTCCCGATATGCCTTTTGGTCGAAATCCCCGAACATGGTCTCGGTGATTTCCAGCTCGATCAGCCCCTTGGGAAGCCGGTACTTCTCCACGATGGCCTTCATTTTTTCCAGATAGCCCTCCTCCGTGATGTGGAGTCTGGACTGGTTGACGGAAATCGGCACGACTTTCTTGCCTTCCGAGAGTCTGCGCTTCTGGAGCGCAAAGGCCTGCTCCAACAAGTAATAGTCCACAGGGATCACAAAACCGTTCGCCTCAAAGAGCGGGATGAACTTGCCGGGCGGCATGAATCCCATGGATGCGCTCTGCCAGCGCACAAGAGCCTCCGCACCGACGATGCGGCGCGTGCGGATATCATATTTCGGCTGATACCAGGCGCGGAACTCCCCCTGTTGCAGGGCTTTTTCCATATTGGCTTCGATCCGCTGTTCCAGTTCCAGCCGTTCCTTCATTTCCTTGTCGAAGAACTTCACATCGTCCATCGTGCCGAGGGTCTCCTGACCTGCCGTATTCGCACGGTCCGCGATTTCCAAAAGGAAATCCCCCTGCTTCATGGGACAGATGCCAGCATGCAAATGCAGGGAAATTCTCGCGTCGGATGTTGTCAGATATCCATACTCCGCCACAACTTCCTCGATCAGCCCCATGATCTCCGCATCGTCCTTCGCAACGCAGATGCTGACCAGCTGTCCCTCATCCGCACCCGCGACGGTCTGGAGCACCCACGGCTTTGCCTGCAGATTCTCCGCCGTATCCCTCACCTGACGGTCCAGAAGATCCCGCCCATACATTTCCACGATAGAGGATTTCCGATCGGTAGAGAGAACAGCACAGTACATCTGACTGTCCGGCATTTCCCCTGCCACCTTTTTGAACAGGGCCGGCATTTCCTGATCCAGCCAGAGCATATTGTGCAGCATATAACGCGTGTTCGTATAGGCCATCTCCTGCACAGCCAGGAGATGCCGCTTGCGCATGTAGGTGCGGTACCAAAAGATCCCAAGGGTGGCTGCCATAACGGCAAAAATGATCATAGCCGCCTGAAGGGGATGATGATAGAGCAGCCATTTCGGATTCCAGTGAAAGACCACATCCTTTGCCACATTCCTGACAGCACCGCTTACGAGCCCCGGCGGCAAGTGGTTGACTTCTTTGTTGAGAATCTGCCACAGCCTCGGATCCGCCCCGTCCCATACCGCCAAACTGACAGATGCGGAGATTCTGGCCTCCGTATCCGCCTCCAGATTATAGGTTTCCGCTTTCTCCATCAGATACGGCACGACAGCACGCGGCGCGTAGGTAATATCCGCTTCCCCGTTGCTGACTGCCTGGAAGCATTCTTCCATGGTGTCGTAGTAGCGGATCCGATCTTCCTGAAAATTCTCCTCGATATAGTCCTGTGTCTGAAAAGAATCCCGTACAGCAGCGGCACGTGGGTTTTTCAGGCTGGAAGTCCCCTTCCGCATCACCGGCACATAGCCGATGTCCATATAGGGCTGCGTCGGGGACAGCCCCATCGCATCCAGCCAGCTGAAATCACAGGGCGCGTTCGCCACGAAATCCACGCTGCCGCGCGTGATCATCCGCTTGATTTCCTCCAGAGAACGCCCCTCCAAAATCTCGATCTCCACACCAAGGTCCTCGGAAATCTGATGCAGCAGTTCCGCTGTCGCGCCCTTCCATTCTCCGTTCTCTTGGAACAGGTAAGGTTTCTGTCGCAGCATCACGATGACCGTCAGCTTCTGCCTTTCCCGCAGATATTCCTGCTCCAGACGTGTCAGGATCAGCGGGAAGCCCTTGGAACGTCCATATTTGTCATTCAAGCGGTTCCGCAGATTCGGCTGGTTCAGAAGCATCTGATCCATCGCATAATTCAGCTTTGCCAAAAGCTCCGTACGGTCCTTGCGCACCAGCACACGATAACTCACCCGATCGAAAACGGACAGCACATGATCGGATTTCTCGGGATGCAGCATCGGACCGACATAGCCATCCAGCAGCCCTTGATGAAAAGCGTTTTCCATATCCTGCGCGTCATGGTATTCGATGAGCCGGTATTGAAACCCATACTCCTTTGCCACATTGGGAAGGGACGGAATCGGATAGTTATAGTCCAAGGTGCCGAGCTGCAGGAACGGCTTATCCCAGTGCTCCTGCACCACAAGCTCCATCGGGAACCGTGCAACGACATGATCCCCCCGCACGGCAAATGGCAGGGACTTGTAGTTTCCCGGCATGGCAGGCAGCAGATCGATCTCCCCCGACTGCAGTTTCTCACCGCATTCCCACCAGTTCACGCAGGGTACATACTCGAATTTCCATCCGCCATACTCGGCAAGGAATTCCATGTATTCATAGCCGTAGCCGCGCAGATGTCCCGGGCGGTCTTCCTCCAGAAAGCCCGTCCCCGGCACATATCCCACACGCAATGTCTGCAATGATGCGGCCTGCGCCTCCAAACCACAAAGCATGGCCGATATCAGCATGCCGATCACGCAAACAGCGCGCAAACAGTTCCTCATCCAAAACCCCTCCGGAAAATCATTTCATTGGCCTCACGCCACATCCACCATCGCCCCTTATCATACCACATCGGAATAAAAAATGCACGAAAATAGGAAACTGTCCTATTTTCGCGCATCAGTTTACTCCATGAGGCTGTTCATGCGAGCCACCGGCTCGGTAAGATCCATATGGCCCGCAAGGCTTTCGATCTCCTTGCCATCCAGCAGGAACCGCACCTTCTTGATTTCCGGGAAATTCGTCAAAGTATTCACGACGGATCCCACCAGGAATCTCTCACCCGTAGAACCACCGGAAAACCCTTTTCGGATGTTGCTGTCAAAATCCACAACGGCAACATCTCCTTGCAGCCGCACGGATCTGAGCTTTGCCGTTTTCGGGAAGATTCCCGTTACCGTCTTTTCCTTCGGGTCTTGCATCAACGCATGAACTGCCGCGTTGTATTTATCCTCTTTGGTGATATCCAGCTTTTTCTTGACCGATACCAGCTTCGTTGCCGTCGCATCCGGATAATACAGCTCTACCTCAACGCTCTTCGGAGCCTCCTGCTTGCTTCCCGATGTGCTCGACGATGGTTTTTCCGAGGACGATGCCACACTTGCCGACGCACTGGAAGAAACTGCCGTCGGCGGTTTTTCTCCCTGCGGATCGCAGCCCGCAGTCACCGCCAGTATCGCTGTTGCCGCCAATAAAAGCAATCCCCTGTATAACTTCATGTTGTTCTGCACCTTTCTCTCCAAAAATATGTCAATTTCCGCTGAAATAGCGTCCGATGGCGCGCGCGATGGCCTCTGCAAGTCCGGACTGATATCCATCATCTGCCAGCAGCCGCTCCTCCTGATAGTTCGTGATGAATGCGAGCTCCACCAAAGAAGCCGGCACGGCCGAGTGCCGCAAGACGTAGAAATTCGCATCCTTCACGCCGCGATCCTGAAGGCCCCCCTCACGAAGCAGTTCTTCGTCCAAAAGTGCGGCAAGCCGATACCCCAGCGGGCTGCCGGCATAATAATAGGTCTCTACACCGTGCGCAGACGGACTCGAAAAGGCATTGCAATGAACGCTCACAAAGATTTCCGTTGCAGGCTCACGCAGGCTCACATCCACTCTGGCCTGCAGTTCCTGCCGGTCTGTGGCATTGACCCCATAAACGTCCCTGTCGCTGTCCCTTGTCATGACCACGTGGGCGCCGGAATTTTCCAAGATGTCCCGCACCTTCTGCGTAACAGCGAGGGTGACTTCCTTTTCCGTCAGTCCGCTGGGGCCGATGGCTCCCGTATCGCTTCCGCCATGCCCCGCATCCAACACGATGGTATGTCCTTCCACACCTTCCGTGCTCCCTGCCGCTTTCTTGCCACGCTTGCTCACATCGATGACCAGCCGCGCCGGCTTGCGTTCCTTGCGATTCTCCGAAAGCGTGTACACCCGATAGGAAAGCTCTTCCACCGGTTTCGTGAAATTGAGCTGCAGCCGGGTGTGCTTCAGCTCCACTTCCTGCACCTTCAGGGACTCCCCGATACCCGAAAGCTGCATCTGGTGGCGCAGACGTCCCGGTATGGTATCGTCCAGATCCAAAATCAGCGTATTGGGCCGATAGGCCTTTGTGGATTCCTTATACGCCAGACCGTCTCGATTGAGCCCCAATTCAAACCGTATGACCTCTTCTCCATCCACCGTAGTCTCGTAACTTTTGAAATAGGTCAGCTCATGCGTCGATGCCGCCATACAAAGGGAACTCAGGATCCCCAGGCAAAGCATTGTCAGCAGGAACGCCCGAATGAATCTTGTAACTGTCAAACCAAACAACCCCAATCAAAACCTTGCATTACCCATCTACTTCCTTCAGAAGCTCCGCAGCCTCCGCTGCCGCCTTTTGTGTCGCATCTGCATCATAGGAAATGGCAAGCCGTATGTAATCCCCGTCTGAGACACCTTGCGGCAGCAGCTTTTTCGGCAGTCGAAACTGCTCCATCTGCTCAGCGGACTCGCCCAGCAACAGGACGGCCTGACCTTCCTCGCAGCGATCCACATACACAACGGTCACTTTTTCCGCATCCATTCATCCGCCCACTCCTTATCGTGCTCCGCATGAATTTGGTAATCTTTTCCATCCGTCGTAATGGAAATCGTTCCGTTCTCATAGGTCCAATAGAGCTGATCCGCAGGAATTCCGGCCTTCCGATAGGCTCTCAGCGCCGCATAATGCGGATACCCATAGGTATTTCCATTCTCCACCCCCGGCTCGCCTGCGGAAATCAGCACTGCTTCCGGCGAAACGGCCTTGATGAAGTCTTTGCTGGAGGAAGTCTTGCTCCCATGATGCGCTGCCTTGAGGATATCACTGTGCAGCTCATCTGCATATTCCGATGCCAGCAGTTCCTTCTCTACCGCTTTTTCCGCATCGCCGGTAAAGAGCATGCTGAAATTCCCAAAGACCAGTTTGCCGACAAGCGACTCATTGTTCGGATCGTGCTTATAGTCCTTTTTCCTGCCCTTTTCCACAAGTTTCTCCGTCGGATAATACACATGGAAGGAAGCCCCATTCCCGAGTTCCACCACATCTCCCACTTTCAGCCCATGACGCTTGATGCCCTTGTTCTTGATCATCTTCACATATCCGGCATAAAGCTTTGAAGTGGATGGCATGCCGTTGTCATAGACATCCTCGACACCGAATTTCTTGATGATGACCTCCGCGCTGCCGATATGGTCCGCATGGGGGTGGCTCAGAATCAGCTTGTCGATCTTCTTGATTTCCAGCTTTTCCAGTTCCGCCATGATTTTGTCGCGCTCATCCAAGTCACTGGTATCCACGAGAACATTCTGTTCCCCTGTCTGGATCAGGATGGCGTCCCCCTGCCCCACATTGAGCATGGATATGGTCATTTCGCCTTCGGCCATCCGGCTGCTGGAACCGGCCTGCGTACCAGACGAGAAAATGTTCCCCATGCTTTCCGCACTTCCGCAGCCCATGCAAAGCACTGCCATGAGCAGCAGGAGGACAAGGCACAGCCCCCTTGGCAAACATCTCATCTCGCACCGCCTCCCAGCACATACTCATAAATCCCCGCCGCAACGCCGTCCTCATGAATGGATGGCACGACCGCATCAGCCACAGCCTTCAGGTCCGGATGTCCATTGTCCATGGCCAGCCCATGACCGACGGTTTGGAGCATCTCCACGTCATTTAGGCCATCCCCGAAGGCGTAACTCTCCTCCACGGGAATCCCCAGATATTCCAGCGCATGCAAAATACCTGTCGCCTTGGTGTTCTTTTCCGCGTAAAGCTCCAGATTCTTGAGATGGAACGGATCCGTGATCCCCGTCATGCCGGGCATATGGATCATGCTTTGGTAAAACTCGTCCACATCCGCCCGCTCCGTGAAAAACTCCAGCTTGAAAATATCCAGCTTGCGGCTGTCAAACTCCCGTACAAAGAGCTCCAAGCTGATATTGATGCCCGTATAAAAATCCTCCATGAGCCGATAATCCGGGCGCAGATATACATGATGGCTCCCCTGCAGGATGTACTCCACATGCTCCCGCTCCGCCAGCCGGCAAAGCTCCTCCACCCGATCCTTCGGCAAGGGATCTCGAAAAATCTCCTGATCGTCCAAAAGCACCAGCGCACCATTCATGAGCACAAAACCGTCAAAGCCAAAGGACAGCAGTTCCGCGTCCAAATAGGCGTAAGGCCTGCCCGTCGCCAGAAAAATACGATGCCCCTCCTGCTGCAGCCGGCGAAGCGCCTTCCGCACGGGATGCGTGATGTGCGTCTGCCCTTTCGTCACATCGATCAAAGTGCCGTCAATGTCAAAGAAAACGGCTTTTTTCATACGCGGTCATCCTTCCGATAGAGCAGATACGTGCGCACCAGAAACAGCGCAAACCAGATGGCAAAGGTCGCCATGTAGATGATATCGATGGTATTCAGATGGTCATAATCCATGTGATAGAACAGAAAAATCGCTGCCACAAAAATCAGGCAGTCCAAGGGCCGCAATGCCTTTTTCAAAAGTTCCTTCACTTTCAGTCCCCTTTCAGGAAACACTGATTCATTCAGCGTTTCCTTTCAAAACAGCTTCATCATAACGGACTATCGCCGAATTGTCAATCGCTGTCTGCTCTTCGCAGGGCGTGGCAAAAGTCCGTTCCTATTATATCACACGCCGCAAACGAATCAAATCGCCCACCGGATAAATCTGCCCAGACTGACAAAGGAACGACCGAGCTGGAGAATCCCGGCTCGGTCGTGCAGCTAAAAAGCTATTTGATTGGAAAGGGGATCGAGGATCAGTCTAACTTGAAGTCGTAATGCCTGGAATAATCCTCCTGGATGTTCAAACGGAGCGTCCGGTTCGCCAGGTCGTAAACCGCCGTGTGCCATGTCTGCCAGAAATTATTGGAGTGGATTCAACACGCCCTAATCCTGTGTTTTCAAAATCGAAAACAATCACAGGCAAAAATACTTCGTCAGGAAATAGGTTCTCTCCCAATCAAGAATCTTTCTCTGGGATTCCTTCTCCGGGTGAATGTTGAACTCGTCGAAGACCATCACTTCCTTGTTCTTCAAGTCATAAAGCGGCCACTGGTGCGCTTTGCCGTCGGGGGAGATGTCTGCGCTTAATGATGGGTTGCCGGTCTTGGCGAACTGAACCCACATCCTGCGCATGGTCTTCGAGAATGTCTCATCGAATGCTCTTCCGGCTACGAGCGTCTCTTCGGGGTGATTGAAGATGAGCGAAAGTTCTACTCCATGCCCGCTCTTCATCAGCGGCACGGAAGATTCGACCGTGAAGTAGTAAGTATATGATTTTCCGCCGGCCTTCGTCTGGTTTTCCGATATTCTGAACAGGGGCGCGATAAACCAGATTTGATTGTACAGGCGGCAGAGTTGTTCGTACCTCTCTCCCTTGACGTCCTTGCAGAAGCTCTCGACAAGCGCTTTTTCCTTGTCCGTAAGCAGAACGCTGTTCTTCGCCCAACGTTTCGTGTATGCCTTAACAAAAGGCTCGCCCACACCGGACTCGGCCATAAAGAAGTTCATCTCGTCCTTGTTGCAGCCCTGAAGAATATCTATATCCTTTGCCTCGCCGTTCGCATAAGCCTCGTAGGGGTCGAGGGGCAGATACTTTCCGTCTCTTTCCGGTCCTACGCGCATATCTCCGAGAGCATCCAATGCCGCAAGCAGCTTCTCAACGTCAATCTTCTGAAGATCAGCTACGGTCTCGCAGCCGAGAATATCCATGAACTCATTCGTGTCTTCGATGGCCTGTTTTGTGGTTCTTGACAGTACCGGCGTTCCGCTTTGCGCAATCACTCGCTGGAAGTACTTATGTGAGCCTTCAATCAGCGGAAGTGTAGTTACGCTGTCCGCTCCTGCAGATTCTCCCCAGATCGTAACGTTATCAGGATCACCGCCGAAGCTCGCGATGTTCTCGTGAATCCACTTTAACGCCATCATCTGATCCATGAGTCCCAGATTCTGGGCGTCCGGATAATCTTTGCCGTCCGGGAGGTGGGACAGATGCAAGAAGCCGAATACGCCGAGCCTGTACTCTATAGAGATGACAATGACATCCGGATTTTCTTTGACGAAATTTGTTCCCTCCTCACGAGGTTCAACCGTCCCGCCGGCCGTAAAAGCTCCGCCGTGGATCCATACCATGACAGGCTTATTTTTTCTGCCGTCATCAGCCTTCCATATGTTAAGATAAAGGCAGTCTTCACCCCTAACGTAAACGGAAGCAACTTGTGCTTCGTAATCCAACTGGCAGGGGGTTTTCCCGTTATGGTACGCCTCATAAACACCGTCATCAGGAACAACATCAACAGGAGCTTTCCAGCGGAGTTCACCTACAGGCTGCTTGCCCACGAACGGAATACCCTTATATGCGATTACGCCGTCATTCTTTTTGCCGACAAATGTACCGTTGATGCACTTGACCGCAAGGGACTTGTCATAGCTGCCATCAGTGATTCTTTTGTTCTCGCCGTACTGCGCTCCAAGTTCAGCTTCAATTTCGTTCAGTGTTTTCCCTGCCGCGCTTGTTGAACTGCTGCCGTAGAGCGTTAAACAAAAGGCCATAACGCCGAGAATTGCCAACGCAATATATTTTCCCTTCATTTGCACATTCCCCTTTCTTAGGAACTGTCGAAAAATAACCTGTGCAGATAGCGCAGATTATTTTCCTTCAGTTCCTTAGCGAATAAATCACAGGCAAAAATACTTCGTCAGGAAATAGGTTCTCTCCCAATCCAGAATCTTTCTCTCGGATTCCTTCTCCGGGTGAATGTTGAACTCGTCGAAGACCATCACTTCCTTGTTCTTCAAGTCATAAAGCGGCCACTCATGCGCTTTGCCGTCGGGGGAGAGGTCTGCGCTTAATGACGGGTTGCCGGTCTTGGCGAACTGAACCCACATTCTTCGCATGGTCTTTGAGAAGGTCTCATCGAACGCCCTGCCCGTGAGTCGGGTATCCTCCGGGTGATTTAAGACGGAAGAAAGTTCTATAGCATGTGTGCTTTTTACCATAGGCACAGAGGATTCGACCGTGAAGTAGTAGGTATATGATTTTCCGCCGGCCTTTGTCTGATTCTCTGACAGTCTGAAGAGCGGCGCGATAAACCAGATTTGATTGTACAGGCGGCAGAGTTGTTCGTACCTCTCTCCCTTGACGTCCTTGCAGAAACTCTCGACAAGCGCTTTCTCCCCGTCTGTCAACTGGGAAATATTCTTCGTCAGGCGTTTATTCATCATCTCGACAAAAGGCTCTGTTCCCCCGACTACGAGCATGAAATAGTTCATCTCGTCCTTGTTGCAGCCCTGAAGAATATCTATATCCTTTGCCGCTCCGTTCGCGTAAGCCTCGTAGGGGTCTAATGGCAGGTATTTCCCGTCTTTTTCCGGCCCTATGCGCATTCCGAAGTGGTCTGTTGCATCGAGGAACTTCTTGATATCAATCTTCTGGAGATCCGCAACGGTTTTGCAGCCAAGCATATCCATCAATTCATTCGTGTCCGCTATGCTCTGTTCTACGGTTCTCGTGAGGACCGGTGTGCCACTCTGGGCAATGACGCGCTTGAAGTACTTATGCGAGCCTTCGACCAGCGGAAGTGTAGTTACGCTTTCACCGCCGGCTGACTCTCCGAAAAGGGTAACGTTATCGGGATCTCCGCCGAAGCTCGCAATGTTCTCATGGATCCATTTCAACGCCATCATCTGATCCATGATAGCCAAGTTCTGCGCGTCAGGATAATCTTTTCCGTCGGGCAGGTGAGAGAGATGCAATAAACCGAGAAATCCAAGCCTGTACGTGATGGAAACAACGATAACATCCGGATTTTCTTTCACAAAATTGTGGCAATCATATGTGGAATCGGAAGTCCCGCTAGTAAACCAGCCGCCGCCATGTATCCAGACCATCACCGGCTTCTTCCCGTCGCGCATGGCTGCGCCGCTTTTGCGCCCGTCCACGGACTTCTCATCCGCTTTCCATACATTCAAATACAGGCAGTCTTCCCCCTGAACGTAAAGGGAGGCCTCTTCGCTAAAGTGCTCTTTTTGCGGGCAGCTTTTCCCATAGTAATACGCCTCGTAAACGCTGTTGTCAGGAACAACATCAACCGGGGCTTTCCAGCGTAGTTCCCCGACAGGCTGTCTGCCGACAAACGGAATGCCCTTGTAGACGATTACGCCGTCATTCTCTTTGCCGACAAATGTACCGTTCACACACTTAACCGCAAGCGACTTGTCATAGCTGCCATCAGTGATTCTTTTGTTCACGCCGTACTGCGCTCTCATCACCTCTTTCGCTTCGCTCAGTGTTTTTGCATTCTCTGCCGCTGAACCGTGCCCGAAAGTACACAGGCAAGCGGCGAAACTGAACGCCACAAGCGCGGCCCAAAAGAAACCAAACACTTTTCTTGAGATGTTCATATTCCTTCCTCCTTTCCTCTTTCCCATTGATTCAAATATTTTGCGCGTTTACGGATTCACCTCCCGATTCATTCTCGTCTCGCCCTGCTGCTTCAAAACTATTTTATCAAAATATTAAGAATATTATACTTGAAACTACTACCCAAAATTTTATTCGCCGCAAAGCCTCGATTTACCTTCCGGCATAAAAAAATTTGCAAAGAATATCATCGTAATCTTTGCAAAGAGGAACTCCGCATATTTTCCTGTTTTGATACTGCCCCTTTCGTTTTCCGGGAACATCTGCCAGTCACACGCCGCAAACGAATCAAATCGCCCACCGGATCAATCCGGTCAATTTCACTTTTCCATAAATTTTTGCATCACATATCCCAAAACAGCCGTAATGGTCAGCACATCTGTGCCGTTTAGGATAATGTTTCCCCATACTTCCATGGAATTTCTTTCCAGTATTTGCGATTGTGACGCAACATAATCTTCCTTAAAGAAGTCGTTGGTGTAAAACACATCAAATACCACGGATCCTGCGCTGTAAAACATAAGTATGACCGCATAGGTAAAGCCAAAAATTTCTACGGGGAATCTTTTTTGCGTCACATCTTCTTTTGGCGCAAAAACAATAACCAAGAGCAGATACATTACCATAGCCAGTGCATCATATATTACGGATGTAATTTCAACCTTGTAAGATATCAACGACAGGACTAAGAACGTTGTCATAATTGCCAGCAGGGCTTTGCTGATTTTACGATGGGACAAAATCAGTTGTTTCGTGTAAACATATAGGAAGCACTGAAAATCACCAACCCCCATTTCAAATGGGGGTTTGACCTTAACCCCTCCGGGGTATTTCCCTGGTTCCGCCAAAGGCGGGGTTTCGCAGTACCACT